>CANSYW010000001.1 GCA_947651395.1 uncultured Pseudoflavonifractor sp.
CCCACCTGGTTTGCCTAATAAACGGGGGGCGGGCGCCGGCCAATTGCCGGCGCCCTCCCTTTGGTCATAAAAAGGACTCATCCGTTGGGATGAGTCCTTTTTGATATCTTTATCTGCCCACGATGTCGGCGGTGTCGGTGGCGATCATCAGCTCCTCGTCGGTGGGGATGAGGAGCACCTTTACCTTGGAATCGGCGGCGGAGATCACAGCCTCCTTGCCCCGAATGTCATTGGCGGCCTCGTCCATCTTCACGCCCATGAACTCCAGGCCGGAGGCCACGGCCATCCGGGTCTTGGCGTCATTCTCGCCCACGCCGGCTGTGAAGACGATAGCGTCCACGCCGCCCATGGCGGCGGCATAGGCGCCCACCAGCTTCTTCACACTGTACTGGAAGGTCTCCAGGGACACGGCGGCCCGATGGTTCCCGTCCTTGGCGGCGCTCTCCACGTCACGGAAGTCGGAGGAGACACCGGAGATGCCCAGCACGCCGGATTTCTTATTGAGGACGTTGAGGGCCTCGTCGATATTCCAGCCATACTTGTTCATCAGGTACTGAAGGATGCCCGCGTCCAGATCGCCGGCACGGGTCCCCATGGGCAGACCGGCCAGGGGGGTGAATCCCATGGAGGTATCCACGCTCTTGCCGCAGTCCACCGCGGCCACAGAGGAGCCGTTGCCCAGGTGGCAGGTGATGATCTTCAGCTGCTCCATGGGCTTGCCCAGCATATCGGCGGCCCGGGCGGAGACATAGCGGTGAGAGGTGCCATGGAAGCCGTAACGGCGAACCTTATCCTTCTCGTAATACTCATAGGGCAGGGCGTAGATATAGGCCTTCTCGGGCATGGTCTGGTGGAAGGCGGTGTCGAAGACGGCCACCATGGGCACGCCGGGCATCACGCTCTGGCAGGCCCGGATGCCGGTGATATTGGCGGGATTGTGGAGGGGGGCCAGGGGAATGCAGTCCTCAATGGCCTTCATCACATCCTCCGTAATGAGTACCGACTGAGCAAAGCTCTCGCCGCCATGGACCACCCGGTGGCCCACCGCGTCGATCTCTCTGACGTCGGCGATGACTCCGTGCTCGGTAGAAACCAGGGCGTCCAGAACGGACTGGATGGCCTCGGCGTGGGTGGGCATGGGGATCTCGAACTCTTTTTTCAGGTCCTTGGCAGGCACCTTGTGGGTCAGGCGACCGTCGATGCCAATGCGCTCACACAGGCCCTTTGCCAGCACGTCGTGGCTGACCGAGTCCATGAGCTGATACTTGAGGGACGAGCTTCCGGCGTTGATCACGAGGATCTTCATGTTTGACACTCCTTCATCTTAGATATGTGAAAACGCTTGCTATTTGCAGAAAAATATGTTACGTTCTTCACAAAGAATGGGAATTTCCCTAACTTTCATTGTATAACTTTTTTCCAAAAAGGACAACTGTTTTTTTGGGAAATTTCAGAGAATATGAAAAAAGATCAGGAGGCGGGCCATGAAAGCCATCGGGATCGTGGCGGAATACAACCCTTTTCACAGCGGACACGCCTGGCATATTGCCGAGACCAGGCGTCAGCTGGGCGGGGAACGGGAGATCGTATGCGTCATGTCAGGCAGCTGGGTCCAGCGGGGAGAGTGCGCCCTCACCGATAAATGGACCCGAACGGGACTGGCTCTGGCGGGCGGGGCTGATCTGGTACTGGAACTTCCGCTGCCCTGGTCCATCTCCTCGGCGGAGGGCTTTGCCCGGGGGGCGGTGGAGACTCTTAAGGCCACGGGAGTGGTGGGAGCTCTCTCCTTTGGAAGTGAGAGCGGCCGCCTGGCGGATCTGTGCCGGGTGGCGGAGGCTGCGCAGGGAGAGGACTTCCGGATCGCCCTTCACGCAGAGCTCGACAAGGGAATCTCCTTTGCACAGGCGAGGCAGCGTGCCGCGGCCCTGACGGTCGGGAAAGCGGCCGACTGCCTCCGGGGGGCCAATGACAGCCTGGGGGTGGAATATATCCGGGCAGGGGGAGACGACCTGGTCATGACGGCCATCAGGCGTCAGGGCGTCTCTCACGACAGTGGTCGTGTTCAGGGGGACTTTGCCTCCGCCTCCTGTCTGCGGGAGTGGGCCCGGTCAGGGGCATGGGACGAGCTGGTCCGCTGTGTGCCGCCGGGAACGGCGGAGGCCCTGCAAGGGGCGGGACTGGCCTCCATGTCCCACGTGGAGCGGGGGATGCTGGCCAGACTGCGGGGATTGGAGGAGGCGGACTGGGCCCGGCTCCCTGACAGCGGGGCGCAGGAGGGGCTGCCTGCCCGACTGGTGAGAGCGGCAAAGGCAGCGGGAAGCCTGGAGGAATTCTATTCCCTTGCCAAGACCCGCCGATATGCCCACGCCCGGATCCGCCGCCTGGCTCTCTGGGCCTTTTTGGGCCTCACCGCCGGGGATCGGCCCCAGAGCCCCCTTTACCTGCGTGTACTTGGCTTCAATGACCGGGGCCGAAAGCTTCTGCGGGAGATGAAGCAGACGGCCCAACTGCCCGTACTCACCAAAACCTCCCATGTCCGGGAACTAAATGCGCAGGCGCAACGGTTGTTTGCTCTGGAGTGCCGGGCCACCGACCTGTTCGCTCTGTGCTTTGATAAAGTAAGGCCCTGCGGCGCGGATCACACCACAGGGCCGGTCAGAGTTTAATCCCGCTTCAGCCGCTCCATGACGGCGGTCTCAAAGCGCTCTGCGTATTTCATGGCCAGGGCAAACAGAAGGATGCCGGCCAGCCCGAGAAGGATCATGCCCCAAAGGGGAATGTGGATCACAGACCCGCCCACGGCGGAGGCGACCAGCAGTCCCCAGGGACGGGCGAGGATCACCAGCAGCAGGAAGCGGCGAAAGGGAATGCGGGTAAGACCTGCCATGATACACAGAATATCATCGGGAAAGAAGGGGAACAGGAAGGCCAGAAAGAGGAAGCTGTCCCGTTTGCGCCGGATCAGCTCGGCATATTTCTCCTGATTGTGGGCGCTGATAAAGCGTTCCGCAAAGGGCTTTCCAAGCACCCGACCCAGCTGAAAGACCACTGCGGAACCCAGGATCACGGCCCCGGCGGTAAGGAGAAAGGCAGGAATGGCGCCAAACAGCACCCCGCCCGCGGCGGCTGTGAGATTGCTGGGGATGGGGGCCAGGATCACGGAAACCAGCTGGATGAGAAAGAAAACCAGATGGGAATAGGGGGAAAAACGCTGTATGTAGGCCCGGATCCCCTCGGTGGAGCGTACGGCCTGAAAAAAGCCTGTATACCAAAGCCCCGCACACAGCACAGCCAAAAGCAGAAGGGTCAGGGCCAGAGCGACCCGCCAGGTCCTTTTTTGGGTGTTGTTTTCCATTGCGGGTATCCCTCCTTTCCTTGCTGTGGTCAGGATACCACATTCCGGGCTGGGAATCCATAGGGAAATTGGGATGATTTTCTTAAAAAAGTCGAAAATTGGCCCAAAAACAAAAAAGCCACACCCGGCATCAGGGTGTGGGAAAGCTTTCTTGAAGTGGAAGGGCAACAACAGCGGGACACAGAACTGCTGTTTTTCTGCCAATGCAGTCATCACCGCTGACTGGGGATGACGGTGGTTTGGTCGAAGATCATATCGTCTATATCTCCGAGCCGATGTCCGTTCTCGTAAGTCAAACAAGTACCTCCTTTCTTACGGGTGAGTTTAGTATAATTGATCCGCGGGGAAAAAGCAACAGGTTTTTGTAAAAGTTACACAAATGTAATATGAATTTTTTGTTAATAGAGCCGAAAGAAACGGGATGGGTATCGCCCATCCCGCTTCTCTATACAGTTTATTCTCCCTGCTCCTTGATGGCGCCCTCCCGGTAGGCGATGAGAAGATCCTCCAGAGCGGTGATCTGCTCCCGCAGGGCGGCGCCGGTGTCGGTATCACCCACCAGCACCCGCTTTGGCATGGTCTCGACGATACGCACCTGTGGGGCGCTGCCCCGGGGATCGGCCTTGATCTGGATATAGGGCTTGTGCTGCGCCAGGGCCAGGTGGTGGGAATTATAGATGAGAGTATACCCGCCAAATCCGGTCTGCCGCTGATAGGCCTTGGAGATGCCGCCGTCGATGACAAAGAGGAGCCCGTCGCCCCGGATGGGGCTCTCGCCCTCCTTCTCCTTGACGGGGACATGACCGTTGACGATGTGGGAACGGGCGGGATCCAGGCCGAATTCCCGCAGCAGCATCTCGCAGGTCTCATGGCGCTTGACCAGCTCATAGTAGGGGTCGTAGACCTCTGTGTGGGTCTCCTTCTCCGCGATAAAATATCGTTCAAAGGTGGAGATCTTGCTTTTGCCGAAGAGGGGGGACTTGGGGCCGGCCCAGAGATACCAGAAGTAGTCTATGGCACTGTCGTGCTCGGAGGTGCCGGCAGATCCATAGAAAGCCACGCGGACTTTGGCGTTGATGGCGTCCAGGTAGGCCCGGCCGGTGAGCTCCTGTCCGTCCAGCCGCACCGTCTCAAACCCGCCGTCAGGGCGCATGGGAATGCAGCCGTGGTAAAGGAGATTGCCGTTGACCACCTTATACATGCCGCCCCGGCTCAGGAGAAAACGCATGTGCTTTTTCAGCAGACTGCTGTGTCGGAAGGAAGCGGTGAGCTGATCGATGAGCTCTTGCTCCCCCTGGGAGAGCACATCGGGGTGCCGGGGATCCACTGTGGGAAAGGAGCGATCCAGCAAAGAGTACTTTTTGCCGTCTACCTTGACGGTGTAGTCGGAAAAATCGATGCGGGAAAAGAGGGCCCTGTCCGTCATGCCGTACTCGGGGCGGCGCTTGACCAATTGACTTTCCAGCTTCAGTTCGATAATAGCCATGGCCTTGTGCATCTTGGAGGCCAGCTGAACATCCACGGGATCATAGACATTTTCGTCCAGTACATGGGGGGCAAAGCGTTCACAGGGATCGTCTCCGTACACCTCCGCGGCGAACATAGACAGGGGCCGCAGATTGATCCCGTAGCCGTCCTCGATCTCATCAAAGTTGTTGTAGCTCACCGCCCGACGCAGAACGCTGGCTACGCAGGCCTGGTTGCCGGCAAAGGCGCCCATCCAGGCGATGTCATGGTTGCCCCATTGAATGTCCACATCGTGGAAGCGGCGCAACTCCTCCATAATGCGGTCGGCGTGGGGCCCCCGGTCAAAGATGTCGCCGATGATGTGGAGCATATCCACCGAGCAGCCCCGGATCAGGTCGCAGAACTGGGCGATGAAGGCGTCGGAGGTTCCGGTGGAGACGATGGAGCGGATGATCTCCTCGTAGTAGCGCTCCTTGTTGTCGTCCGCGTCGGCGTGGAGAAGCTCGTCGATGATATAAGAAAAGTTGGGAGGGATCTTTTTACGTACTTTGGATCGGGTGTATTTGGAGGAGACGGTCTTGCACACCTGGACCAGCCGGTAGATAGCGATGCGGCACCAGTTGTCATAGCCCTCGGCGTCCAGCTCGGAGCGGAAGCGGTTGAGGGTATCCACCGGATTATAGATGAGCATGGCCAGCTCGTCCCGTTCCTTTTCCGACACCGACCAGGAGAAGAGGGCCTCGATCTTGTCCCGGATGATGCCCGAGGCGCTGGAAAGGAGGTAGCTGAAGGCGTCATACTCGCCGTGGAGGTCGCTGAAAAAATACTCTGTCCCCTTGGGCAGACGACAGATGGCGTTGAGATTGATGATCTCCGCCGAGGCGGCAAGCGCCGTGGGATAGCTGCGGGAGAGGAGCTGTAAGTATTGAATATCTGTCATAGAAAGATCCCTCCGCTTATGTTCTTCTCAGTAGTATAGCACACCTTGGAAGGAAAGTCAGCAAAAAATGGAATGACGCGTTCAATTTTGATAGCTTGATATCTCATGGCGGTGGGCTTGTGGAATTGCATCAGGCAGACAACGATATTGAAAAATGAATTTTCCGGAAAAAGGAGAGGAAAGCCCCGCCTAAGAATGGCGGGGCTTTCCTCTCTTCATGTCTTTTGTGGCCGGATCGTCCAGGAGCCGGCCCTCTTTGGTGAATCTGGAGCCGTGGCAGGGACAGTCCCAGGTATTTTCCGCCTCATTCCACTTCAACGCGCACCCCATGTGGGGGCAGCGAGGCGTGGTGGGGGTGAGAAGCCCCAGCGCGCTGTGGGCGACGTTGGCTGTCAGCTGGGGATGGAGCATGGAGCGGGAGGGGGAGAACAGCCCGGCCCAGGGATTCTCCTGTCCGGTCACCAGATCGGCCAGAAGCAGGGCGGCCACCATGGAGGAGGTCATACCCCAGCCGTTGAAGCCCGTGGCCACGTAGAGGTCGGGTGTGGTACGGGCGTACTGACCGATATAGGGGACGCCGTCCAGACTCATGCAATCCTGGGTGGCCCAGCGATACTTGACACGGGCCTTGGGCCAGTGGCGGCGGGCAAAGGTCTCCAGCGCCTCCCAGCCTCCCATCGGCTTTCCGGTGCGGCCGCCGCCACCGCCTAAGAGGAGCAGACCGTTGTAATTTCGGAAGGAGAGGCCGTCCAGGGCGGCGTCCACATACATACCGCCCAGGTCAGGCGCGTTTTCCAGGGCCAGTGCATAGGAGCGATGCTGATAGAGCTTTATAAAATAACTGCCGTGACGGTTCAGGATGGGAAAATGGGTGGCGACGATGACCTTTTTTGCCTGAATGGCCACCCGGTCGGTCACCGCCCTGTGGGGAGAGAGGGAGCGGACGGGGGTATGCTCATAGATCCGGAGCTTGGGCAGGAGGGCGGCGACCAGCTTCAGGGGATGGAACTGGGCCTGATCCGGAAACCGCAGCGCGCCGGCCACGGAAAAGGGAAGGGGCGGGCAGAACTCCAGCTCGACGGGGAACCCCAACGCCTTCAGGGCGGAGCTCTCCTCTTCCAGTTCGGAGAGATCGGTGCGGGAGTAGACAAAGGAGTCCCGGTGCTGAAAGTCACAGTCGATCTCCCCGGAGAGTTTGCGGTAATGCGCCAAAGCGGCCAGATTGGCGTCCAGATAACCCTTTGCCGCCTCCCGCCCCAGCTTGGCGTAAATCAGACCGTGCTGCGCCGTGATCTTGGCGGTGGTATCCTTTGTGACTCCACCGCAGACGGTGTCTGCCTCCACCAGGGCATGATCCACGCCCAGCTGCTGAAGCCGCCAGGCACAGAGGAGTCCCGCCAGCCCACCGCCCACAATGAGCACATCGGTATTCAGCGCGTGCTCAAGGGGGTCAAAGGAAGGTAATTTGATTGTATCGGACCAAACAGAACCCATGAAAGATCACCTCAGAGCTATCATGCCCCAAAAAGATATCCCCCACGCAGCAGAAAAACAAAGGCACCTGCTCTTAAGCAAGTGCCCTTGATGAAATAAGCAAATAAAAACGATTTCTCTGGCAGGTTTGCACCAAAAGCCAAATCGAAGCCCAGCGAAGCGAATCGGGTTCGAAGGCAAAGAAATTCCCACCATAGCGTAGTTTTCGGCGAAGCCGGAAACGGAGCGGTGGTGGGAATTTCTGAGCTGGTCCGAGTGGCGGGATTTGAACCCACGGCCTCATGGTCCCGAACCATGCGCGCTACCAACTGCGCTACACCCGGATGTGATTTGACGCAGGTATTATTATACTGATGCCGACCTGCCTTGTCAAGTCAAATTGCCGCTTTCCTCTCCCTGAGAAAAGGGAGAATAGATCCCTGTGATCCGGCATAAGCTTCCAGTGAAAAAGGCGGTGGAAGCAATGGAAAAACCTGCGGGACGGCGTGTATATCAACAACCCCGTGGAAAACGGGCGGTACTGGGCGAGAGGGAAAAACGGCGGTTATTGCAGCTGCTGGCCTGCCTGCTGCTCTTCTTTACAATATTTTTCGCAAAGGGCGCGGACAAGCTGAGCGCTCTGCGTCAGGAGCTGCAGGGAGCCCTGGGATCTGACGTGGATTTTCAGGCGGCCTTTGCGGATCTGGGTTGGTCTCTGGCCTCGGGACGCTCCGTTCGCGAGACCATGGGCGAGCTTTGGGTGGACGTGTTTATCCCCAAGCAGCTCTCCGTTTCGACAACCGCAGTTCAGGGGCCGCTCTACCGGTCCGTCCGGCAGGATATTCCTCTCGCCGCCCAGCTGGTGGATCCGGAGGAGGCACGGCCAGCCGATCCGCTGTCCCGCAGCGGTTCCCGCCGGTCTGCTCCACAGAGCGAGCAGCCTGTGGCGCCTTCTGAGCCGGAACCGGAGGTGATCCATGTGGACTATACCGGCCCCGCGCTGCCGGAGAACACCTCCATGGATCGGTATGCCCTGGGGCTGGCCCAGACCGTCAGTCCTGTACTAGCGGTGGAGAGCTCCGGCTTTGGCTGGCGGAACCATCCCATTGAAAATGAAGAGCGGTTCCACTATGGTGTGGATCTGGCCGCGGACACCGGAACAACGGTAAAGGCCTTTGCCGCGGGGACGGTGGACTATATCGGGGAGAGCGATGTATACGGTCAGTACCTCCAGCTGGATCACGGCAACGGGATCAAAAGCTTTTACGCCCATTGCTCCAGGCTCTGCGTCCAGCAGGGGCAGCCGGTGGCGGCAGGGGAGAAGGTGGCGGAATCCGGCGCCACGGGGGACGTCACCGGCCCCCATCTCCACTTCGAACTGAAACGGGATGGCGTGCGCATCAATCCGGAGTACTATATTGAGACCCGGTCATGACCCTGGGGCGTTTTGAGATCAGCGCGGGCGCGCTTTTGGTGTTGGCTCTCCTTTACTATCTGGACAGCGGAGGAATATTTCCATGGGTGCTGTTGGCCTGCACACTCCATGAGCTGGGGCACTGGTGGGCGGTGACGGCCATGGGGGGACGGGTGCGGAGCCTGACGCTCTCCTGTGCCGGGGCGGAGCTGCGGCTCTCGGCGGCACGGGCGCTGACGCCGGGGAAAATGATTCTGGCCGCGCTGTCGGGGCCGGGGATCAATCTGCTGCTGGCCCTGGTATGCATGGCCTTGGCCAGACGGGGGTTGGGCGGATGCCTGTACTTTTTTGCCGGACTCAATTGGGGCCTGGCCCTTTTCAATCTTCTGCCCGCGGCCTGGCTGGACGGAGGAAGGGCGCTGGAAAACCTGTTGGCCCTCGTCGGAAGGCGGGAGTTGGGGAGGCGGGTCACGGAGCTGTGCTCTCTGGCGGTGGCGGCGCTGCTCCTCAGCGCCGGAGGGATCCTTCTGTGGGAGAGCGGCGGGCGAAATTTTACTCTGCTCATTGCCGGGCTTTGGATGACGCAGGCGGCTTGTCAGGCCCAAAGAGGGGCTTTTTAACGAAAAAGTGTAAATTTTGCTTGCATTGGGCGGCGGACTGTGGTAAAATACCACAGTCTTAATAAAGGGTGTTCCGCTGCGGTGCCGTCCCACAAGGGGCGACGGCATAAAAAACCGGAATGAACGCCTATAAATCAGGAGGAACAAAATATGGATCTGATGCAGGCTTTTACCGCCAAGTATGTCAAGGAGACCCCTCCCACTGCCGACGTGGGCGACACCGTCCGGGTGCACGTCCGGGTCAAGGAAGGCAGCCGTGAGCGTATCCAGGTCTTTGAGGGCACTGTGATCGCCAAGAAGCATGGCGGTATCGACGAGAGTATTACCGTTCGCCGTGTCTCCTACGGCGTGGGTGTGGAAAAGGTTTTCCCCCTCCACGCGCCCGCGGTGGAGAAGATCGAGCTGGTACGCCGGGGCAAAGTGCGCCGGGCCAAGCTCTATTATCTGCGTGACCGCGTGGGTAAGGGCGCCAAACTCAAGGAGAAGCTGTAAAAAAGACCATTCAAAAAAGGAGCGGGGAACCGCTCTTTTTTTGTACCCTGAACAGCTTTTCAAACAGGAAAAAGTTGTGTATAATGGAACACGATAAAGGAAAGAAGGGGGCGTGAGAGATGAACATCCAATGGTATCCCGGTCACATGACCAAAACCAGAAGACAGATCGAAGCTGACCTGGGTCTGGTGGACATGGTGGCCGAGATCATCGACGCCCGGATCCCGGTCTCTTCCCGGAACCCGGATATCGACGTCATCTGCGCCGCCAAGCCCCGGCTCATTGTCCTTAATCGGGCCGATCAGGCCGATCCGGAGGGGAACAGACTGTGGAGCAAGACCTTCCAGGCCAAGGGATTTTTCGTTCTGGAGACCGACGCCAAGACGGGCAAGGGGATCGAGCGCTTTTCTGCCGTCTCCCGCCAGCTTTTGGCCGAACAGATCCGGCGCTGGACTGCCAGGGGATTGGTTGGAAGGCCCATCCGGGCCATGGTTGTGGGCGTGCCCAATGTGGGCAAGTCCACCTTTATCAATCAGGTGGCCAGGCGGAAGTCCGCCAAGGCGGGGGACCGGCCCGGCGTCACCCGGGGCAAACAGTGGGTGACGGTGGATCAGGGACTTTCCCTGCTGGATACGCCCGGTATCCTCTGGCCCAAGTTTGAAGACGAGCAGGTGGGACTTCACCTGGCCTATACCGGAGCGGTAAAGGACGACGTGATGGATATGGAAACTTTGGCCTCCCGCCTTATGGATGATTTTGCCCTCCGCTATCCTCAGGCCCTGGCTGAGCGCTATAAGGTGGAGATCCCCGACAAGCAGGCCGGAGAGGATCCGGTGGCATATGGCTATGCGCTCCTTCAGGCGGCCGCCGCCAAACGGGGATTTCGTATCTCCGGGGGAGAGGTGGACACGGAACGGATGTCCCGCATTCTTCTGGATGAGCTCAGAGGCGGCAAGCTCGGACGCTTTACATTGGAGTGGCCGGAGGGGATGGCATGAGCCTGTGGGATTATGAGGCACAGTGCTGGGAAGAGGGGCACAGACTGGTCTGCGGCTGTGACGAGGCGGGCGCCGGCCCCCTGGCGGGGCCGGTATATGCCGCCGCCGTGATCCTGCCCCGGTACATAGAGCTTCCCGGCCTCAATGACTCCAAACAGCTCACCGAGAAGCGCCGTGAAGTGCTTTTCCCTGTCATAAAGGAGGCCGCCGAGACCTGGGCGGTCGCCCTTGTGGACGCCGCGGAGATTGATGGGACCGACATCCTCACCGCCCGGATAAAGGCCATGCAAAAGGCCGTTGACGCCCTGGAGGCGGAACCGGACTTTGCCCTGATCGACGGAAACCGTGACAAGGGCAGGGGGGCTTCCATCACCACCCCACATCGCTGTATAATAAAAGGGGACGGCCTCTCGGCCTCCATTGCCGCCGCCTCTATTCTGGCCAAGGTGAGCCGGGATCATTACATGCTGGAAATGGCGGAGCGATACCCGGAGTATCAGTTTGACCGACATAAGGGCTATGGGACGAAGCTCCACTATGAGATGCTGGACAAGTACGGACCCAGCCCCATCCATCGGCTGACCTTTCTCAAGTCCTGGGAGGGAAAGGGATGAGCGGGGGAGGAGAGCGTAAGCTTCTGGGTCGCTGGGGAGAGGCTCTGGTGGCGGAGGAGCTGCGAAAAAGCGGTTGCGCCATTCTGGCCGCCGGATGGCACTGTCGGCTGGGAGAGATCGATCTGATCGCCTCAGACGGAAAATATCTTCGCCTGGTGGAAGTGAAGCTGCGGAAAAGCGCCTCCTTTGCCCAGGCAAGGGAGGCGGTGGACGCCCGAAAGCAGGCCAAGCTCCGGGCGGCGGCAGAGCTCTATCTGGCCTGGAATCCCACCAGGCTCCAACCCCGATTCGACGTGGCGGAGGTCTACGCCCCCCTGGGCATGGAGACGCGGCAGCCCCGGATCAACTATATTGAAAACGCCTTTTAGGAGAAGTCACTTATGATGGTTTTTGACGGACACTGTGATACCATCCTGCGCTGTTACCAAAATGGCGGAGGATTTCGAAAGAACGGGGGACACCTGGATCTGGAGCGGATGAAGCGCTATGGCGGCTGGGCTCAGTTTTTCGCCTGCTTCGGAGAGCAGTCTGAGACGCCGAGGAAACCTCTGTGGCAAGTATTTCAGGAGCAGGTGTCCATTTTCCGGCGACAGATGGAGGAGAATGCCGATCTGATCGTTCACTGCCGCACGGCGCAGGAGGCGGAGCAGGCCCGGGGAGAGGGTAGAATGGCGGCTTTCCTCTCGGCAGAGGGGGCGGAGCTGCTGGACTGCGACCTCCAAAAGCTGGAGCTGGCCTACGGTTGGGGGCTTCGGGCGGTAAATATTACCTGGAACCATGAAAACGCCCTCTCAGGCACCAACGCGGAAAATCCCGGAAAGGGTCTGACCGAACAGGGAAAGGCCTTTGTGGCGCGCATGCAGGAGCTTGGGATGCTGGTGGATGTGTCCCACCTGTCCGACCCCGGTTTCTGGGATGTGATGGCGTTGGCGAAAAAGCCCGTCTTCGCAAGCCATTCCAATGCCCGTGCCCTGTGTGCCCACAAGAGGAACTTGACCGATGCGCAATTTACTGCCATAATAGGCAATCATGGAGTGGCGGGGCTGAATATGGCCGCCGACTTCCTTGTCGAGGAGCCCGCGCTGCCCACGCTGGATACAGTGGTGGCCCATATCGAGCACTGGCTGAGTCTGGGGGGCGGGAAGAACGTCTCTCTGGGCGGGGATTGGGATGGCATCGATAAGGCCCCTCAGGAGATACGGGGCATTCAGGATCTGGAGCTCCTGGCGGAACGTCTGCTCCGGATGAATTATCCTGAACAGCAGGTAAACGACCTGTTTTACAATAACTTAATGAGAGTAGTGAGAGAAGTATGTACTATGTAAGCACACGTGACAGGCTGGGCAAGACCACGGTGGCCGGCGCCATCGCCTACGGTCTGGCGCCCGACGGCGGCCTCTATACGCCCGAGGCCATTCCATCCCTGGCCGGCAACGCCCTGAACACCCTCAGGGATATGACCTATCAGCAGCGCTCGGTCTATCTGATGAATATGTATCTGGACGGCTTTTCGGCCTCTGAGCTCTCCGGCTTTTCCGCCAAGGCATATGGCGGCGGCCGGTTTGATGATCCGAGGGTGGCTCCGGTACGTAAGGTGGACGACTCCACCTATACCCTGGAGCTGTGGCATGGCCCCACCTGCGCCTTCAAGGATATGGCCCTTCAGATGCTGCCTCATCTGCTCACCGCCTCTCTGCGGAAGGTGGGAGAGAATAAGACGGTGTGTATCCTGGTGGCCACCTCCGGGGATACGGGCAAGGGCGCCCTTGAGGGCTTCCGTGATGTGCCGGGTACCCGTATCCTGGTGTTCTATCCCAAGGACGGAGTCTCTGCCATCCAGGAGCTCCAGATGAACACCCAGGAGGGCGGCAATGTGGGTGTCTGCTCCGTGGTGGGCAACTTTGACGACGCCCAGACCGGCGTTAAGCGCATTTTCTCCGACACGGCTTTTAAGGAAGAACTGGCCGGGCGGGGCTATTTCCTCTCCTCCGCCAACTCCATCAACTGGGGCCGGGTCCTGCCGCAGATCGTCTATTATGTCTCCGCTTACTGCGACATGATGAAAGAGGGCGCCATCGAGAACGGAGATCGGCTCAATGTCTGTGTGCCCACAGGCAACTTCGGAGACATATTGGCCGCCTGGTACGCCAAGCAGATGGGGGTGCCTCTGGGCCGGCTCATCTGCGCGTCCAACAGCAACAATGTTCTCGCCGACTTTATCCAAACCGGAGTCTATGACCGTAACCGGCCCTTCTACAACACGATCTCGCCCTCCATGGACATCCTGATCTCCTCCAATCTGGAGCGGCTTCTCCACGCCTACACCCACGGAGACGCCGCCCAGGTCAAGGGCTGGATGGATGAGCTGTCCGGCACCGGACGTTATCAGGTCTCTCCCCAGGTGAAGAAGCTTCTGGATCAGGACTTTGCCGCCGCCTGGTGCGATGACGCCGCCGCCAAGGCCGCCATTGGAAAGATGTGGCGGGAGAAGAACTATCTCATCGACCCCCACACCGCGGTGGCCGTAAACGCCTTGGAGCAGTATCGCGCCCAGACCGGGGATGACGCCCCGGCCCTGGTGGTCTCCACCGCCAGCCCCTTCAAATTCTGCCCCGCTGTCATGGAGGCTCTGGGCGTGGCCCAGAGCGCGCATGGGCTGGACAGCATCAGACAGCTCTCCGAGCTCACCGGTCTTGACGCCCCTGCTCCGCTGGCTCAGCTGGCGGGGAAGGCCGTCCGCTTTGACAAGACCACGGAAAAGGAGGCCATGATAGACGCCGTACGGGAGATGCTTCGGTAATGGCCCTTTACACCATCGGCGACACCCACTTGTCCCTGGGGGGCAGCAAGCCAATGGATACCTTCGGCGGTAAATGGGAAGGGTATGTGGACAAGCTCAGAGCCGCCTTTGCCCCCTTGACGGCAGAGGACACGGTGGTCTTTTGCGGTGACCTCAGCTGGGGGATGAGTCTGGAGGAGGCGCTGTCTGATTTCTGCTTCCTGGATGCTCTCTTTCCAGGGAAAAAGTATTTTTTGAAGGGAAATCATGACTATTGGTGGACCACGGCCAACAAAATGCTTACCTTCTGGAATGCCCATGGTCTGACCAACTTTGCCCTTCTCCACAATAATTGCCAGCTCTATGGTGAGACCGCTCTGTGCGGCACCCGGGGATGGTTTTTTGAGGAGGAGGCCGACGGGCACAATGAAAAGGTCTTTAAACGGGAAGTGCTCCGGCTGGAGACCTCGCTGAAAGCGGCGGGGGAACGGGAAAAGTTCTGTTTTCTTCACTATCCCCCCCTTTATCAGGGCTATATCTGTCAGGAGATCGTGGATCTGATGGAATACTATAAGGTCACCGCCTGCTACTACGGGCACCTTCACGGCGGCAGCCATCGGCTGGCCCAGGAGGGACGGCGGGGAAGTGTGGAATACCATCTGGCGGCGGGAGATTACCTTGATTTTATCCCCCTGAAAGTCCTGGATTGACCCAGCAACAAAAAAAGTTCTCAGAATTATTGAAAAAGGACTGGAAAAATGCTCCTATCCCTGCTACAATAAATAAGATATCGCAAGACGGGCCCCGCCCCGGTCAAAGACCGGAGGTCGCCCGCTTACAGGAGGAAGTACAAACATGAACGTAAAGAATGTCGAGAAACTGGAAAAGAGCATGGTTGCTTTGACCATCCAGGCCAGCGCCGAGGAGTTTGAGGCCGCCGTTGAGAAGGCCTACCGGAAGCAGAGAGGCCGTATCGCGATTCCCGGTTTCCGCAAGGGCAAGGCCCCCCGTAAGATCATTGAGACCATGTACGGCGCGGAGATCTTCTATGAAGACGCCATCAATGAGCTCTATCCCCAGCTCTTTGCCCAGGCGGCAGAGCAGGAGAAGCTGGACACCGTGGCCTACCCTGAGGTAGAGCTGCTGGAGGCCAACAAGGAGGGCTTTTCCTTCAAGGCCACCGTGGCTGTCCGCCCCGAGGTAAAGCTGGGCAAGTATAAGGGCCTTACCGCTCCCAAGGATGAGGTGAAGGTCACTGAGAAGGATATCGACGCCGAGCTCACACCCTACATCCAGCGGGCCACCCGCATCGTGGATGTGGAGCGCAAGGCCAAGAAGGGCGATACCGTCAACATCGACTTTGAGGGCTTTATGGACGGCAAGGCCTTCGAGGGCGGCAAGGGTGAAGGGTATGACCTGGAGCTGGGCTCCGGTTCCTTTATCCCCGGCTTTGAGGATCAGTTGGTGGGCGTAAAGCCGGAGGCTGAGAGGGATGTTGAGGTCACCTTCCCCGAGGACTACCAGGCCGAGGAGCTGGCCGGAAAGCCCGCCGTCTTCAAGGTAAAGGTCCACGCGGTAAAGGAAAAGCAGGCGCCCAAGCTGGACGACGAGTTTGCCAAGGACGTCTCTGAGTTCGAGACCCTTGCCGAGCTGCGCAAGGATCTGGGGGACAAGCTGGCCGAGCGCCGGGAGCGTCAGGCCCGCAGCGCCTTTGAGGAGGCCCTGCTGGATCAGGTCACCGAGGACATGACCGTGGAGATCCCCGAGGCTATGGTGGACTTCCGGGCCCAGCAGATGCTGGAGGATTACGCCCAGCGTATCACCAGCCAGGGGATCCCCTTTGAGCAGTACCTGGCCATGACCGGCATGACGGTGGACATGCTCAAGCTCCAGGCCTCCGAGGGCGCTGCGCGCCAGGTGAAGACCGATCTGGCCCTCCGGGCCGTGGCCGAGGCCGAGAAGATCGAGATCACCGAGGCCGACATGGACGCTGAGTGCGCCCGTCTGGCCGAGCAGTATGGGATGCCCGTGGAGAAGGTCAAGGAGATCGTTCCTGAGGCCGATCTGAAGCGTGATCTCTCCAACCAGAAGGCCGCCAACGTGATCTTTGACTCCGCCAAGGTGGGCAAGGCCCCCGCCAAGAAGGCGGCCGCGAAGAAGGCTGACGACAAGACGGAGGAGAAGAAGCCCGCCGCCAAGAAGACGGCCGCGAAGAAGGCTGAACCCAAGGCGGAGGTTGCCGAGGAGCCCAAGAGCGCCAAGAAGGCTCCCGCGAAGAAGCCCGCGGCCAAGAAGGCCGACGACAAGGCGGAGGAGAAGAAGCCCGCCGCCAAGAAGACCACCAAGAAGGCTAAGACAGAGGAATAATTTCCCCTTTTGCGGGAATACTCTGGTGTGTTTTGATCTTCCTGTGAATTCGCGAATAAGGAGATTTACCAGCTATGAGTTTGGTACCCTATGTAGTAGAGCAGACCAGCCGGGGCGAGCGTTCCTACGATATCTTCTCCCGGCTGCTCAACGACCGCATCGTTTTCCTCGGTGAGGAGGTCAACGCCACCACTGCCAGCCTTGTGGTGGCCCAGCTCCTTTATCTGGAGGCTCAGGATCCGGACAAGGAGATCCAGTTCTACATCAACAGCCCCGGCGGCTCGGTCACCGACGGTATGGCCATCTATGACACCATGCAGTATATCAAGTGCGATGTGTCCACCATCTGCATTGGTATGGCGGCCTCCATGGGAGCCTTCCTCCTGTCCTCCGGCACCAAGGGTAAGCGTCTGGTCCTGCCCAACGCGGAGATCATGATCCACCAGCCCTCCGCCGGCACCCAGGGGCAGATCACCGATATGGCCATTCATCTCAAGCGTCTGGAGATCATCAAGAAGCGGATGAACCAGATCCTGGCCGAAAACACCGGCCGTTCTCTGGAAGAGGTCACTGCCGCCTGTGAGCGGGACAACTTTATGTCCGCCGAAGAGGCCAAGGATTTCGGTCTGGTGGACAAGGTCATCTATCACCGCTGATCCCCAACAAGGGAGCGGGGCCGAAAAGCTCCGCTCCTTTGAGCGTATTCTGTATTTTCTCTGAGAGGTAACAAGCGATGCCGAAAAACGATGAGCATAAATCCGTGCGCTGCTCCTTCTGCGGTAAGCGTCAGGAGGAGGTAGAGCGCATTATCGCGGGCTCGGGGGTCTATATTTGCAATGAATGCGTCCACCTGTGCATGTCCATTCTGGACGACGCCGAGGAGGTCCCCGAATCCTTTCACATGGAAGCCACCGGCGCCATCCCGACGCCCAGGGAGATCCACCAGGTGCTGGATCAGTATATCATCGGGCAGGAGGACGCCAAGGTGGCCCTCTCTGTGGCGGTGTACAACCACTATAAGCGCATTTTCTTTGAAAGCGGCAATGATGTGGAGATCCAGAAGAGCAACATTCTGCTCATCGGCCCCACCGGCTGCGGCAAGACCCTCTTTGCCCAGACTCTGGCCCGGATCCTGAAGGTGCCCTTTGCCATAGCCGACGCCACCACCCTCACCGAGGCGGGCTACGTGGGCGACGATGTGGAAAACATCCTGCTTCGGCTGGTTCAGGCCGCCGACTACGATGTGGAGCTGGCGGAGCGGGGGATCATCTATATTGATGAGATGGATAAGATCGCCCGGAAGAGCGAAAACACCTCCATTACCCGGGACGTGTCCGGTGAAGGCGTACAGCAGGCCCTGTTGAAGATCCTGGAGGGTACTGTGGCCAATGTCCCCCCTCAGGGCGGGCGCAAGCACCCCCATCAGGAATTCATTCAAATCGACACAAGGAATATCCTGTTCATCTGCGGCGGCGCCTTTGACGGGCTGGAGAAGATCATTGAGCAGCGGCTGGACAGAAAGACCATTGGCTTTGGCGCGGAGATCAAGGGCAAAATGGAGCGGAACACTGGCGAGCTCTTTGCCCAGGTCCAGCCTCACGATCTCATCAAGTTCGGTATCATCCCCGAGTTGGTGGGTCGTCTGCCGGTGATGACCTCTCTGGCTACGCTGGATCGGGAGCAGCTGGTACGGATCCTCACCGAGCCGAAGAACGCTTTGGTGCGCCAGTATCAGAAGCTGTTGGAATATGACGATGTGGCCCTGGAATTCCAGCCGGAGGCGCTGGCCGCCGCGGCAGACAAGGCCCTGGAGCGGAAGATCGGGGCCCGCGGCCTTCGGGCGGTGCTGGAGGAGGTCATGACCCGGACCATGTACGAGGTTCCCTCCGACCCCACCATTTCCAAGGTGACCATCACGCCGGAAAGTGTCAGGGGAGAGGCTTCTCCTGAGATCACCCACGACCGGGAAAAGGCGGAGCGGCCCCGTCCGGGCAGCGCCCGGCCGGAGCGGGAACGCCACGATCTGCGGGGCACGGCCTCCTAACTCAACACAGTTTGGCTGCGGGGCGGAGTCAACTCCGCCCCGCGCTTTCCAAAGGAGGAAAGATATGACCCTGAATATACAGAAGGCGGAATTCATCCGCTCCGCGGCCGCCCCACGGGATTTTCCCCGGGACATGCTGCCCCAGGTGGCCTTTGCCGGTCGCTCCAATGTGGGGAAATCCTCGGTGATCAACCGGCTTTTAAACCGGAAAAATTTTGCCCGGGTGGGTTCGGCACCGGGAAAGACCACCCACATCAACTATTTCCTCATCGACCAGAAGCTCTATCTGGTCGATCTGCCGGGCTATGGCTACGCCAAGGTCTCCCAGTCGGAAAAGGAGCGCTGGGCAAAGCTGATCCAAAGCTGGTTTGACGATCCCGGCCTTATGACGCTGGGCGTCCTCATCGTGGACGCCCGACACAGGCCCACCGGAAACGACATCTCCATGGCGGAGTACTTTAAGGCCGCGGGGAAGCCCTGGGTGGTGGTTGCCAACAAGCTGGACAAATTGAAAAAAAGCGAGATCGAGCCCAATCTGGCTCTGATCCGGGAAACCCTGGAGTTGCCGGACTCTGTGAAGGTGATCCCCTTTTCGGCAGAGAAGGGGACGGGCCGGGAGGAGCTGCTGGGGCTGCTTCTGGAGCACAGGCAGGAAACGCCGTGACAAAAAGGACGCCGAGCCATCGGCGTCCTTTTTCCGCACTTGTATCCGGGTGAAAAATTTGCTATAATAGGATTTTGAAAAGGAGGGAAGCCCGGTGACCGATTGGAGTGATTTCCTGACGCGGATGGATTGGTATGGGCTTCTGGATCTGCTTATCTCCGCCGCCGCGGCCCTTTTCTGCATCACCGTTCACGAACTCTCCCACGGCTATACCGCCTATCGACTGGGAGACCCCACGGCCAAAAACGCCGGGCGGCTTACCCTGAACCCGATCAGACATATCGATCCCTTTGGTCTGGTCATGATGTTGGCGGCCCATGTGGGCTGGGCCAAGCCGGTGCCGGTGGATATGCGCTATTTCAAGAAGCCCAGGCAGGGCATGGCCCTCACCGCCCTGGCGGGGCCGGTATCCAACTTCCTTTTGGCCTTTCTGGCCGTGGGCGCCTGCTCTTTGATCTTCCGTCTGCCCACAGCCCTCTATGACCACATGGGCGTATATATTCTTTTGGCCTTTCTGGCCAACGTGGCCATTCTCAGTGTGGGCCTGGGGCTTTTTAACCTCATTCCCATCTCACCTCTGGACGGCTCCAAGGTTCTCTTCTCTTTTTTGCCCGACAAGGTCTATCTCACCATTTTGCGCTATGAGCGCTATGTGATGATATTGGTTTTGGGGCTGACCTTTTTCGGGGTCTTTTCCGGCCCTTTGAGCTGGCTCATGCTCCGTGTGCTTGAACTGCTGAGCGCGCTTTGCGGATTCCGTGACGGACCGGAATATCTGCTGTTCTTTTCTGATCTGTTTCAATACCTTCATTTTTAAAGGGCAGGTGAATCCCCCGTGGACGCCCCAATCTATCATCTGGAAAAAGTGGTCAGGGCCCGCACTGACGACGCGGAGGACTTTACCGGCCCTCTCGACCTGATCCTCAGCCTGCTGGCCAAAAATAAGATGGAGATCCAGGACATCCAGATCTCCCTCATCCTGGATCAGTATCTGGCCTGGATGGAGAAGCGCCGTGCCCTGGATCTGGAGGTGGCCAGCGAATTTGTCACCATGGCCTCCCAGCTCATGTTCATCAAAACCCGGATGCTCCTGTCCATCCACGACGAGGAGGCCATCTCTGAGCTGGATCAGCTCATCGCCTCCCTGGAGGAGCACCAGCGCCACGAAAACTTTGCCCGGCTCCAGGCGGTGATCCCCCGGCTCTCCGACCGGTACGCTGTCTGTCGGGACTATATCACGAAGGTTCCCGAGCATCTGCCGGTAAACAGGGTCTACCGATACAGCCACAAGCCGGAGGATCTTCTCCGGGCCATCACCTCCGCGCTGGAGCGGGTGGACAATCAGCTCCCGCCCCCCATGGCCGCCTTCGAGGGCATTGTGGGTCGGGAGCCCTACCCGGTCAGCGATAAGGCGGGGGAGATCCTGGATCGCCTGCGCCGTTTTGGCGTCACCAGGTTCCACGCCCTGTTCCACGGCAACCGGAGCCGCAGCGAGATTGTAGCCACATTCCTGGCGGTGTTGGAGCTCTGTAAGGCCCGCCGTCTGCGCCTGGCGGGGACGGAGACCGACTGTACCGTCACCAGTATCGGCGGAGGCGACGAGGACTTTGAGTTCTCCGCCGACGCCTATTGAGAGGAGGGAGCCTTTTATGGAACTGAAAGAAGTCGAGTCCGCCATTGAGGGCATCCTCTTTGCCGCCGGCGAGCCGGTCGGCGTGGAGCGGCTGTGTATGACGCTGGAGATCGACCGGGAGACCGCCGACGCCGTGTGCCAGCGGCTGGCCGACCAGTACAGCTATGAGCGCCGCGGGATCCGGCTGGTGCGCCTGGAGAACTGCTACCAGCTGTGCTCCGCCCCGGAATATGCCGAGTATATCCGCAAGGCCTTCGAGAGCCGCCGTCCCGCCCGCCTGAGTCAGCCCGCGCTGGAGGTGCTTTCCATTATCGCTTACTATCAGCCCACCACCAAGGCCTATGTGGATCAGATCCGGGGCGTGGACAGCTCCTACACCGTAGGTCTGCTCACCGAGCGGGAGCTCATTGAGGAGTGTGGCCGTCTGGCGGTTCCGGGACGCCCCATCCTCTATCGTACCACCCAGAATTTCCTGCGCTCCTTTGGCCTCGGAAGTCTGGAGGAACTGCCTGAGCTGCCAAACGCCTCCGCGGAGGATGAACAGCTCACCCTGGACATGCAGGCCGATATCGCCCGGCTTCAGCAGCAGGAGGGCGCCGAAAATGGGGGGGAGGCCTCTGAGGAGGCTCCCATCACCGACGAAGAGCTGGAGGCCGCCGCCATGGAGCTGGCTCAGCGGGAGGATGAGGTCTCCCGGGAGCGGGAGCTCCAAGAACCGGCCGGAGAGAGCCTGTGACCGCCTGGAAGATCCTTCTGGTGATCCTTCTGATCCTTTTCCTCCTCGGTCTGATCCGTGTGGGAGGGAGCGGAGAATATTCGCAGGAGGGCGTTCTGGTCCGGATACGGGTGGGACCGTTTTGGATCCGGGTTTTTCCTCTGAAAGAGAAAAAGGAGGAAAAAAGGCCCAAGCCCAAAAAGAAAAAGCCGAAGAAGGAAGAGCCGGAGGAGGGCCAGACAAAAAAGGGCGGGCCCTGGGGCCTGATCAAAGACTTACTGCCTGTGGTCTGCCAGGCCGCGGGAGAGCTGAAACGGCGCATCCGTATTGACAGACTTTTGCTGGACTACACCGCCGGAGGCCCCGACCCGGCCAATACCGCCATGATGTTTGGCTATTCCAATGCCGCCGTCGGTATGCTTTTACCTCTTTTCGAGCACAATTTCAATGTGAAGGAGCGGCGGGTACGCACCGCCATGGATTTCAACGGAAAAGAGCCGGTCATCTATATTTATGCCGCCTTTTCCGCCCGTCTGGGCCAGCTTGTCAGCCTTTTTCTCCGGCTTGGCTGGCGGACTCTGAGGCTCTATCTGAAACACAAAAAGCAGACAAAAGGCAATATAAACCATAAGAAAGAGGCGATTTGACATGGAAGAAAAGAAACACCCCCTCAGCGAGCTGATGGGCGCTACCATGGACAAGATCCAGCTCCTGGCCGACTCCAACACCGTGGTTGGAGATCCCATCGTGGCCGGTGAGGTCACCATCCTGCCCATCTCCCGGCTCAGCTTCGGCTTTGGAGTGGGAGGCTCCAGCTTTACCACCAAGAACCAGAAACCGGACTCCGACAACTGCTTCGGCGGCGGCAGCGGCGCCGGAGCAAATGTGGAGCCTGTTGCCTTTTTGGTGGTACGGGACGGAAACGTCCGCATCCTGCCTCTGCTTCCTCCTGCCGAGGGTGTGATCGGCCGGGTGGTGGACATGGTCCCCGAACTGGTGGACAAGGTCACCGATTTTGTGGAAAAGCAGCAGGAGAAAAAGGATAATCCGGAGTTTTAACGCACATACTGACGCTATCTTTCAAGGGGAGGCGGCGTCAGTTGAAACGTGCTTTCGCGGCCCTTGTGGCCCTTATCCTGTTATGTCCCACCTGCTTCGCGGCGGAGGCCCCCGTGGTCTCCGCCGCCTCCGCTGTCCTGATGGACGCCTCAAGCGGAAGGGTGCTCTATGAAAAAGACGCCCACACCCAACGACTCATTGCCAGCACCACAAAGCTCATGACCGCATTGGTGGCGGTGGAATCCACCGAGCTGGACAAGGTCATCACCATGAAGCCGGAATATCAGGCGGAGGGCTCCTCCATGTATCTGCGCTTTGGGGAGGAGCTGAAGCTGGAGGAGCTGCTTTACGGTCTGCTCCTGGCCTCCGGCAATGACGCGGCCCTCGCCATCGCCGGAGGCTGCGGCGGAGATGTGGAGACCTTCGTGGGGTGGATGAACGACAAGGCCGCCGAGTTGGGCATGGAGGATACCCACTTTGTCAATCCCAACGGGCTGGATCACGAGGAGCACTATTCCTCCGCCTACGATCTGGCCCTGCTGGGGCGGGCGGTGCTGGAAAACGAGACACTGTCCAAATTGGTCTCCACCCGTTCCATTACGGTGGCGGGCCGCAGTCTTTCCAATCACAACAAGCTCCTCTGGCGCTATGAGGGCTGTACCGGCATGAAGACCGGCTACACCGACGCGGCGGGCCGGACATTGGTCTCCAGCGCCCGAAGGGATGGTCAGGAACTGATCTGTGTCACCCTGAAGGCACCCGATGACTGGTCCGATCACGCCAAGCTTCTGGATTACGGGTTCCAGAACTGGCCCAACAAGCTCCTGGCCAGGGCAGGGAAGGACTTTCGGACTCTGCCGGTCATGGGGAGTCTTCTCTCCCAAGTGTCTGTGGTGACCGACCGGGATCTGTCCTACCCGCTCTCCAAAGAGGAACGGGTCCAGGTCCGTATCACACTGCCCGACCGGGTAGAGGCCCCAGTGGAAAAGGGGACCATCGCCGGAAAGCTGTCCTTCCGGGTAGGAGAGACGACGGTGGGGGAGACCTATCTGCTCTATGACGCCGACGTCCCACTCGACACGCCGCGGCCGACCCTGTTTGGCCGGATCAAAGCCTTTCTGAGCGGCGGAGAGCGCCCCGCGGCTCTGACTGAAGCTCTGTCCATTCCCTAACCGCCTCTGGCGGATGGAGGTGCCCTATGGAACAAAGACTGCAAAAGCTCCTCTCCGCGGCGGGAGTCTGCTCCCGCCGGACGGCGGAGCAATACATAACGGAGGGCCGGGTCACCCTCAATGGACGCCCGGCCCAGCTGGGAATGAGAGCCGATCCGGAGCGGGACGTCATCACCGTGGACGGGACCCCGCTGCCCGGAACAGGGGAGCGGGTATGGCTTATGCTCCATAAGCCCAGAGGCTATGTGACCACCCTCGACGATGAAAAGGGGCGCAAAACGGCCGCCATGCTGGTGGCCGACTGCGGCGTCCGGGTGTGGCCTGTGGGGCGGCTTGACATGGATTCAGAGGGTCTGCTCCTCTTCACCAATGACGGCCGGGGAACCCATCGGCTCCTCCATCCCAGCCACGGGATCGAGAAGGAGTACCATGTGACGGTGGAGGGAGATGTATCGGCCGCCCTGCCCGTTCTCGCCGGCCCCATGGAGCTGGACGGAGAGCTTTTGGCTCCGGCGCAGATCCGGCAGTTGGCCCCCCAGCGGCTTTCCGTCACCATTCACCAGGGAAAAAACCGGCAGGTGAGGCGTATGTGCGCCTTGGCCGGCCTGCGGGTGAGGCGCCTTTGCAGGATACGGGAGGGGCGGCTCTTACTGGGGGATCTGCCCCCGGGCAAGTGGAGACGGCTCACAGCGGAGGAGATCCGGGAGCTGCTGGCCTGATTTTGCAGGATTTTGTCGTGAACTTGCAAAAAGTGGTTGCTTTTCCCTGTGAATCCGGCTATGATTAGCGGTAGACACGTCCTAACACAAGAAAGGCCGAGGGGGCTCTATGACAAAAGATATCCTATCTGTGATCCAAAGCCAGCGGCCCGGGTTTTCCAAGGGCCAGAAGCGGATCGCCGACTACATCCTCACCTCCTATGACAAGGCCGCCTTTATGACGGCCAGCAAGCTGGGAAAGACCACCAACGTGAGTGAATCCACGGTGGTGCGTTTTGCCGCCGAGCTTGGCTACGACGGCTATCCCGCCATGCAGAAGGCCTTGCGGGAGATGATCCGCAACAAGCTCACCGCCATGCAGCGCATTGAGGTCTCCAATGACCGTATGGGCAGCGAGGATATCCTCCCCATGGTGATGCACGCCGACGCGGAGAACATTCGCCTCACCATGGAAGAGGTAGATAAGCCCAGCTTTGACTGCGCGGTCAACGCCCTGCTGGAGGCCAGGAAGATCTATATTATGGGCGTGCGCTCCGCCTTTGCCCTGTCCAGCTTTTTGGGCTTTTACTTCAACATGATGTTTGAAAACGTAGTGGTGGCCCACACCAATTCCTCCAGTGAGCTCTTTGAGCAGATCCTCCGGATCGGGGAGGGGGATGTGATTGTCGGCATCAGTTTTCCCAGGTATTCCAAACGGACGGTAAAAGCCATGGGCTATGCCAAGGCGCGGGGCGCCACCGCCATCGCCATTACCGATTCGGAGGTTTCCCCCCTGGCTGCCACCGCCGATCATGTCCTTTTGGCAAAGAGTGACATGGCCTCCTTTGTGGACTCCCTGGTGGCTCCGCTGTCCCTGGTGAACGCGCTGATCGTGGCGGTAAGCCGGAAAAAGGGCGCGGAATTGGCGGATACCTTCGGCAAGCTGGAAAAAATTTGGGATGAGTATGAGGTCTATGAAAAATCAGAGCAGTGATATCATAGTGGTGGGCGGCGGAGCCGCGGGGTGTATGGCGGCCCTGGCCGCCGCCTCCCGCGGGTGCTCGGTCACCCTGCTGGAGCGGAACCCGAAGCTGGGCAGGAAACTCTATATCACCGGCAAGGGACGGTGCAATCTCACCAATCGCACCTCGGTGCAGGAGTGCGTCGCCAACACCGTGCGCAACGGCCGCTTTCTCACCAGCGCTCTGACCCAGTTCCCACCGGAGGAGCTCATGGCCTTTTTTGAGGGGTTGGGCGTCAAATTGAAAACGGAGCGGGGCGATCGGGTCTTTCCCCAGTCCGACAGATCCGCCGATGTGATCGACGCTCTTCTGTCCGCCCTTCGCCGGGCGAGGGTATCCATCCATCAGGATCGGGCCCAGTCGCTCCTCACAGAGGAGGGCCGGGTGCTTGGCATAAAAGGGGAGCGGGGGACGGAATATCGGTGTAAGGCGGTCGTCCTTGCTACCGGGGGCCTTTCCTATCCCGCCACCGGCTCCACCGGAGACGGCTATGCCATGGCCGGGTCGGTTGGACATACCATTCAGCCTCTCAGAGGTTCTTTGGTCCCGCTGGAGGCGGAGGAATGCGCCCCCATGCAGGGGCTCTCCTTGCGCAATGTGGCCCTCACTTTGAAGGGAAGCGGAAAAAAACCGCTCTATCAGGAGCAGGGAGAACTGCTGTTTACCCACTTCGGCCTGTCCGGGCCCCTGGTGCTCAGCGCCAGCGCCCATCTGGGGGAGGGGCCGCACACGCTTTACATCGACCTGAAGCCCGCCCTGGATGAAGAGACGCTGGATCGCCGTCTGGTGCGGGAGCTGACTGAGGGGGCCAATAAGTCGCTGTGCCATGTGCTGGAGACCCTGGAACCCAGAAGTCTGGTCCCTCTGCTTCTGAAGCGCAGCGGGATCTCCGGAGAGGAGAAGGCCAATTCTCTGACCAGGGCCCAGCGGCGCAAGCTGTTGGAGACCATGAAGGCCCTGGCCTTTCCCGTTACCGGCCCCCGACCGGTGAAGGAGGCCATCATCACCGCCGGTGGGGTGACGGTCAAGGAGGTCTCTCCCAAAGATATGTCCTCCAAGCTCTGTAATGGTCTTTACCTTGCGGGAGAGATTTTGGACGTAGACGCCTACACCGGCGGCTTCAATCTTCAGATCGCCTGGGCAACAGGCCGTCTGGCAGGCCTGGGCGCGGCGTCCTGTTGCGGGAAGGAGTAATTCCGAATGGAATATAAAAGTATTGCCATAGACGGCCCCTCCGGGGCGGGAAAGAGCACCATGGCCAAAGCTCTGGCGGCCCGGTTGGGCTTCCTCTACGTGGATACCGGGGCCATCTACCGCACCCTGGGCCTGTTTGCCCGGAACAGCGGGGCGGATCCCGGGGATTGGCGCCAGGTGGAGCCCCTGCTGGCCGGAGTATCCATCCGCATGGACTATGCCGGCGACGGATTGCAGCATATGTATCTGGGCGACGAGGATGTGACCGAGGCCATCCGCCGCCCGGAGATCTCCGACGCGGCCTCCAAGATCTCCGCCATTCCGGAGGTGAGGACCTTTCTCATGGAAATGCAGCGGGACATGGCCCGGCGCCACCACGTGGTCATGGACGGTCGGGACATCGGCACCGTGGTGCTCCCTGAGGCTGATCTGAAGATCTTTCTCACCGCGTCCACCCAGGAGCGCGCCCGCCGCCGCTGCGCGGAGCTTCAGCAGCGGGGCACTCCGGTGGACTATGAGACGGTATTGGCCGATATCATAGAACGGGATGACCGGGACTCCAACCGCGCCGCCGCGCCCCTGCGGCAGGCGGAGGACGCCATTCCGGTGGATACCAGCGGAAAATCTCTGGAGGAGAGCCTGCGCATTCTGCTTCAGGTCGTCGAGGAGCGATTTTCATGAAAGCTTTTTATACCCTTATCTATTGCCTGCTCTGGCCCTTTTTCAATCTGGCGCACCCCTGCAAAGCCATTGGCCGGGAAAACATTCCGGAGGGGGCGGCCCTGTTTTGCCCCAACCACACCAGTCTTACAGATCCTCTCTTTGCCGTTTTTGCCCTCCGCCTGCGCAATCGTCCTCAGGTCATGGCAAAGGCGGAGGTGATGGAGCTGCCCATCCTGGGCTGGCTGCTGAAAAAGGCGGGGGTCTTCGCCGTGGAACGGGGCAAGTCCGACGTGGGCGCCATCAAACACGCGCTGAAGGCTTTGAAGGGGGGGGGGAAGCTCCTTCTCTTTCCCGAGGGCACCCGCTCCAAAACCGGAGAACTCGGCCAGGCCAAGGGGGGAGCCGCCATGTTGGCTGTACGCACCGGCGTGCCCATCGTCCCCATGTATATCCCGGCGAAGAAGCCCTGGTTCCGCCGGACGCCTGTGGTCTTCGGTACGCCTTATTTCCCCCATGTGGCGGGCCCCAAGGGGACCGCGGAGGAGTATGAGGCCATCGCCCGGGATCTGATGGAGCGAATCGCGGGGCTGAAGGAGCTGACCCAATGAAGCTTACCGTAGCCAAAACCGCCGGGTTTTGTTACGGCGTGAAGCGGGCGGTGGAGCTGGCGGAGAAAACGGCCCGTTCCGGCCAATCCTGCGTCATGTTGGGGCCGGTCATCCACAATCGCCGTGTGATCGCGCGGCTGTCTGCCTTGGGCGTGACCGTGGCGGACACGCCGGAGGCAGTCCCGACCGGCGCCACGGTGATCCTCCGATCCCACGGAGAGGGGCAGGCAGTCTATGAGGCGTTGAGACGTCGGAAGGTTCAAATTGTGGACGCCACCTGTCCCAACGTCTCCCGGATCCACACTCTGGCTCGCTCTGCCCAGGAGGAGGGACGGCAGGTCATTATCATCGGCGCCGCCGATCATCCCGAGGTAAAGGCCATTGCCGGGTGGTGCCAAAACCCCTTGATTTTCCAAGACGGACAGGCACTTACCGACCACTTTGAGGCCCACTCCGAAGAGGTGGAAACCCCCTTCACTATGCTCTGCCAGACCACCTCCACTCAGGAGGTTTGGAATTTTTCCGTAGAAAACGCAAAAAAACTGTGTACAAATATCAAAATTTTTGATACAATATGTAATGCTACTTGCGCCCGGCAATCGGAAGCCCAGATTTTGGCCGCTCAGAATGACGCCGTGATCGTCATTGGAGGGCGGGACAGCGCCAACACAAAACGGCTCTACCAGCTGTGTTTGGCCCTCTGTCCCCATACGGTCTGGATCGAGGGACCCGATGAGCTGGAGATGGCCCAATTTGAAAAAAGGGCTTGCGTGGCGGTCACCGCGGGCGCGTCAACACCTGCGTGGATCATAAAGGAGGTATATGACAAAATGAATGAAGAAAACATGGTGATCGAGGAATCCTTTGAGGAGATGCTGGAAAAATCGATCAAAACTTTGCATACGGGGGAGAAGGTTACCGGCGTAGTCACTGCCATTACGCCCACTGAGATCTATGTTGATCTGGGAACGAAGCACGCGGGCTATGTCCCCGTGGCTGAGCTCACCGACGACCCCACTGCCAAAGTGGAAGACATCGTCAAGGTGGGCGATGAGATCGATGTCTGTGTTGTCCGTGTCAATGACGCGGAGGGCGTGGTCACCCTGTCCAAGAAGCGCCTGGACTCTGTGAAGAGCTGGGATGACGTGGAGACCGCCAGCGAGGAGCGCACCCCCGTTGAGGGCGTGGTCACCGAGGAGAACAAGGGCGGCGTTGTGGTCAGCGTCAAGGGTGTTCGGGTCTTCGTTCCCGCCTCCCAGACCGGCATTCCCAGAGATCAGCCCCTCACCGGGCTTCTCAAGCAGAAGGTCAAGCTGCGCATTACCGAGGTCAATCGGGCCCGCCGCCGTGTGGTGGGTTCCATTCGTGCCGTTGCCGCCGCTGAGCGGGCGGAGAAGGCCGCCGAGGTCTGGAACTCCATTGAGGAGGGCAAGCGCTATCGCGGCGTGGTGAAGTCCCTCACCTCCTACGGCGCCTTTGTGGACATCGGCGGCGTGGACGGCATGGTCCATGTTTCTGAGCTGAGCTGGAGCCGGATCAAGCATCCTTCTGAGGTGGTCAATCCCGGCGACGAGGTCGAGGTGTATGTTATCTCCTTTGATCCCGAAAAGCGGAAGATCTCCCTGGGCATGAAGGACAACAGCCAGGATCCCTGGGCCAACTTTGTGGATACCTATAAGGTGGACGACACCGCCAAGGCGCGGGTGGTCAAGCTCATGACCTTTGGCGCCTTTGCCGAGGTCGTGCCCGGCGTGGACGGCCTCATCCATATCTCCCAGCTGGCCGATCACCGGGTAGACAAGCCCGCCGACGTGGTCAGCGAGGGCGATGAGGTGGAGGTCAAGATCACCGACATCGACTATGACAAGAAGAAGGTCTCCCTGTCGATCCGCGCTTTGATCGAAGAATCTCAGCGCACGGAGGACGGTGAGGACGGCGCCGTTGTGGCCAGCTCTGAGGGCGAGACCACCGAGGTCGCCGCCGACTTCGAGGCGGAATAAAAATCACGTTTTGCAATAAAAGACGGCGCCGCTTTTATCAAAAGCGGCGCTGTCTTTTGCTTTTTTATATCAAAACCGGCGTTTTTACTTGCAATATGCGGAAATATAATATATAATTACTCTCGGTAGAGTAGTTGATTTCAGGACTGGAGGTGCAGAATGTTTCACGTTGGGGATAAGATCGTTCACCCCATGCACGGCGCCGGGGTGATCGACAGCGTGGTCAACAAGAAGGTCAACGGAGTGGTAAGGGACTATTATGTATTGCGGCTGCCGGTAGGCGGCATGATGGTGATGATCCCCACGGAAAACTGTGCTGAGATCGGCGTCCGGCCGGTGGTGGAGCCGACGGAGGCCGATAAGGTCATTGACGCGCTTCCTGCCATTGAGGTGGAGTGTGACCCAAACTGGAACCGACGCAACCGGGAAAATATGACCCGCCTCAAAAGCGGCGATCTGCTGGAGGTAGCCAGGGTGATGAAGGGGCTGATCCTACGGGATGGGGAGCGGGGACTGTCCACCGGGGAGCGAAAGATGCTCCATTCGGCCAAGCAGATCCTGATCTCTGAGATTGCCCTGTCCGAAAGTGCCAGCTATGAAGAGGTGGAGGGACGCATCAATCAGGCTCTGGCGCAATAAAGTAAAATAGAAATGAAAAAGGGGCTGATAAAGTCCCTTTTTTATGCCTTTTATCTCCTCGAAGCGAGGTGTCTGTATGCCGTTTTTCAAAAAACTGCTGCGCAGGGGGCAGCGGCTCATTGTCCGCTGTTCCGTTATCGTTCCCGCCGCCGGCAACTCCACCCGAATGGGGGAGGATAAGCTTCTTATGCCCCTGCGGGAGGTCCCCATGCTTTTGCGGACCCTTTGGGTGCTGGAGGGCTGCGGCTATGTGACGGAGATCATCATTGCCACCCGGGAGGAGCTGATCGTACCTGTGGGACAGCTCTGCAAGGACGCGGGACTCCGAAAGGTGCGAAAGGTGGTGGTAGGCGGCGAGAACCGGACCGCCTCCGTGCTGGCCGGACTCCGGGAGGCCGATCCGGCCAGTGAGCTCATCGCCATCCACGACGCCGACAGGCCTTTGGTCACCGCCGAGGTCATGGATCAGGTCATCCGAAAGGCCATGGAGTATGGGGCCGCGGCGCCTGCCGTACCGGTAAAGGACACCCTGAAACGGGCCGTGGACGGAGTGGTGGAGTCCACTCCTGACCGCTCGGAGCTCTTTGCCGTTCAAACACCCCAGGTTTTTGAGCATGGGCTCATTTTGGGGGCGCTGGAAAAGGCCGTGGCGGACGGGGTCTCGCTTACCGACGACTGCGCCGCCGTGGAACGGCTGGGGATGCCGGTACATCTTACCCCGGGCTCCTATGAAAATATCAAACTGACCACCCCGGAGGATCTTCCTGTGGCGGAGGCCATTCTGGAAAGGCGGGGAGAGGCGTGAGGATCGGACAGGGCTATGATGTACACAGACTGACGGAGGGCCGAAGGCTTGTTCTGGCCGGCGTGGATATCCCCTATGAAAAGGGACTGCTGGGGCACTCGGACGCCGATGTGCTGACCCACGCCCTTATGGACGCCCTGCTGGGCGCCTGTGCTCTGGGAGACATCGGCCATCTGTTCCCTGACAGTGATCCCGCCTATGCCGGAGCAGACAGCCTGAAGCTGTTGGAGCGTGTGGCGGCGTTGCTGAGAGAAAAGGGGTTCCGCGTGAGTAACATCGATGTGACCGTTATCGCTCAGGCGCCCAGACTCTCCCCATACATCCCCTTTATGCGGGAAAATCTGGCCCGGCGGCTGGCGCTGCCTCTTGACCGGGTGAGCGTCAAGGCCACCACGGAAGAGGGCCTGGGGTTCACCGGCAGAGGAGAGGGGATTGCCGCTCAGGCGGTGTGCCTGGTGGAAGAGGCTCCCGTTTGAAGGGCCGCTTTCCCGTCAACGGAATATGAAGTTCCAAAACGCTCCCTCGCCGCATATCATGCGGTGAGAGGAGCGTTTTTGCCTCTCCCCATGGGAGGCCATTTCTCTCAAGCCTTGGAAAGGAATGGTCATTCAAATGGTTTACTATCTCATCGTTTGCCGCTCTCTGACTTATGCCCAGCGGACGGAGGCAGCGCTGAAGCGGGCGGGGATCACCACCCACATCCTGCGCTCCCCCAAGGTCATCGACAGCGAGGGCTGCTCCCACTCGGTGAAAGTCTCTGAGCGGAAGCTGGCTGCGGCCCTGGTCGTTCTGGCCCGGGCAGGGCTCAGCCCCAAGCGGGTATTCATCATGGCCAGCGACGGAAGCTACAAGGAGGTACTGCTGTGATGGTCTATCTGGACAACGCCGCAACCACCCTTCAAAAGCCCCCGGCGGTCTATCGGGCGGTAATCTCCGCCATGAAGCGGATGGCCTCCCCGGGGCGCGGGGGACATAAACCGGCCATGCTGGCCGCCGAGACCGCCTTTGCCTGTCGGCAGGCCGCCGCGGAGCTCTTCCATCTGGAGGATCCGGAATGCGTGGTTTTTACCCTTAACGCAACACACGCGTTGAACCTTGCCATTAAGTCGGTGGTAAAACCGGGAGACCGGGTGGTGGTGTCAGGCTACGAGCACAATGCCGTTACCCGGCCGTTGACCGCCCTGGGCTGTGATATTCAGGTCGCCCGATCCCCGCTATTTGACCGGGAGGCTATTCTGGCGGAATTTGACCGGCTGGTGACGCCCCAGACCGCCTGTGTGGTCTGCACCCACGTATCCAACGTGTTTGGGTTTATCCTCCCAGTGGAGGAAATCTCCGGACTGTGCGCCCGGAGGGGTGTGCCCTTTATTCTGGACGCCTCTCAATCCGCAGGCGCCCTGCCCGTCCACATGGACGCCCTGGACGCCGCCTTCATCTGTATGCCCGGTCATAAGGGGCTCTATGGTCCCCAGGGCACCGGTCTGCTCCTGTGCGGCCGGGACCGGAAAACCGACACCCTTCTGGAGGGGGGCACCGGAAGTCTGTCAGCCAGACAGGACATGCCCGATTTTCTCCCTGACCGGCTGGAGGCGGGCACCCATAACGTCCCCGGTATCGCCGGATTGCTGGAAGGCATCCGCTTTATCCGGGGCAGGGGAGAGGAGACCATTCTGCGCCATGAACAGGCGCTGATGGCTGTGGCGATCCGTGGCCTGAGGACCATCCCCGGCGTGACCCTTTATGACGCCCTGCGGCCCGAGCTTCAGGCCGGCGTACTGTCCTTTACCGTGGCGGACATGGATTGTGAGGCGGTGGGAGAGGCGCTGGGCGCCCGGGATGTGGCGGTTCGGGCAGGGCTCCACTGTGCCCCCTATGCCCATGAGAGCGCCGGTACTCTGCGCTCCGGGACCGTGCGTGCTAGCTTTTCCGAGTTCAATACCGCGGATCAGGCAAAACGCCTGGTGGCCGAGGTGGCCCGACTGGTTGGGTAAGGCCGGAAAAACGTCCGGTGGATGTCTCATCCGCTGGACGTTTTTCCGGCCTGCTTTTCCGGACAGGCCCCTCGTGGTCAAAGCCACGTAAAATCGCAGAAAATTCAGGAAAAATTCATGCTTGCCACCCTTGCGTCCGACGGCAAAATCAAGTATAATAGCTAAAATAGGCAAAATGTGCTCGGGAGGAGGGGACAGGATGGAACAGATCGCCGCGGTGGTAAGAGAAATGGTCTACAATTTCGGGGTGGTATCCATCTCCGACATTATCGATATCGCCATCATGGCTTTTTTGATCTACCAGTTTATCGACCTGATCCGCTCCACCAGCTCAGGCCGGGTGGCCAAAGGCATCGTCCTCATCGTGGCGGCCATGGCCCTGTCTACCATCTTTCACCTCTACACGGTAAATTTCCTGCTGAGCAAGGCTTTGGAATGGGGCGCTCTGGCCCTGGTGATCCTGTTCCAGCCGGAGCTGCGCAAGCTGCTGGAGCAAATGGGCAGCAGCCGGATCGGCGAGGTATTTTCCAGCCGTCAGTCCGTCCCCGACGAGCTGGACGGCGCCATCACCCAGACCGTGGAAGCCTATACCGCCCTGTCCAAGAGCAAGACGGGGGCCCTTATGGTCTTTGAACGGAAGAACATGCTGGACGACGCCATCCGTACCGGCACGGCGTTGGATACAGTGGTCAAGGCTGAGCTTTTGAAAAATATTTTCTGGAACAAGGCCCCGCTTCACGACGGAGCGGTCATCGTTCGGGGCGGCCGCATTGTGGGTGCGGGGTGTATGCTCCCCATGTCAGGAAACGTAAATCTGTCCCGGGAGCTGGGCATGCGCCACCGGGCGGGGATCGGCGCCAGCGAACAGACCGACGCGGTGGTGGCCATCGTCTCCGAGGAGACCGGCTCCATCTCGGTGGCCGTGGGGGGGATGCTCAAGCGGCATCTGGCCCCTGAGACGCTGGAACGGCTTTTGCGCAATGAGCTCATGCCTGAAAGGCCTGAGGAGGAGAGCAATCTCTTTACCAAGCTGTCCACCCTGTTCCGGGGAAAGAAGGAGGGAGATAAGGATGGACAGAGCAAAGAAAAATAAGGGGCTCTACATGGTGCTCTCCGTCCTCATCGCCATCTGCCTTTGGATGTACGTGGGCAATGAGAACCCGGACGAGTCCGGGCCTGTGCGGAATTTGCCGGTCACCTTTACCGGGATGGAGATGCTGGAAAACCGCGGGCTGATGATCACAGACGGCCTGGAGCAGAGCGTAACCCTCAATGTCACGGGAAAGCGGGACGCCTTCCGGCTCTTGTCTTCGGAGACCGTGTCCATTACCGTGGACGTCTCCTCCATCCAACAGCCCGGAACCTATACCCAAGCCTATCAGGAGTCCTACGACCTGCCCAGCGGTTCGGCCAATTCTCTTGTGGTGACCGAGCGCTACCCCCTCAATGTGACCTTTACCGTGGCCCGGATGGCGACCCGGAACATTCCCATCCAGGGCAGCATGACCGGCAGTGTGGCCGACGGATATCAGGCCGGAGAATTCAGCTTTGCACCCGCTTCCATCAAAGTCAGCGGAGAGGAGTCCCTGGTCAATCGTATTGATTACGCCCGGGTCACTTTGAACCAGGAGGATCTGTCGGAGACCTATGACGGCGATCTGCCCTATACCTTTATCAGCTTTACCGGCGAGAGCCTGGAGGATATCGCCGTCACCGCCGACGCTGCCCTGATCCACACCACACTGCCTGTGGTGAAGCTCAAGGAAGTGCCTCTGACGGTCAATCTGATCCCCGGCGGCGGCATCAGCGCCGAGAATATCGACCGCTATGTGCGCTGTTCCATCACGCCCAAGTCCATTATGGTATCCGGCGCGGCGGCGGATCTGGATCCCCTGAAGGAGATCTCTTTGGGAGATGTGGATCTTTCCAAAGTCCTGGGCGCCAACACCCTGAACTTTACCATTCCCCTGGCTGCCGAACTGACCAATGTCAGCGGCGTCAGCGAGGCCATAGTACAGATCTCCATCACCGGCCTCACCACCGCCACGCTGGAGGTGGACAACATCGAGAGCATCCATGCTCCGGAAGGGTATAAGGCCGAACCTCTGACCACCTCCCGCCAGGTGCAGATCCGGGGCACCAAGGAGGCGGTAGCCGCGGTGACAGCCTCCCAGCTCCGGATCGTGGCCGATCTGAATAACGCCGTAGCGGCAAGCGGCACCCAGACCATTCCCGTCAAGGTCTATCTGGACGGCAGAAGCGATGTGGGTGTGGTGGGGGACTACAACATCGTGGTCTCCATCAGTAAGGAATAGCTTTGATCAATAAGGAGTTTTAGCTGTTATGAGACAGACCGCTCAAGTGATCCGGACTCTCCAGCCCGGATATGTGGAAGTAAAAGTGCGCCGGGTCTCCGCCTGCGCCAGCGCCCATGCCTGCGGCTCCTCCTGCGACCACTGCTCCATGATGGAAAACGCTCCGGAGATCGTGGTGGTGGCCGAGGATCCCAAGGGGGCGTCGGAGGGGGATACCGTCACGGTGGAGAGCGCTACCTCCAGCGTGTTGGGTGCGGCCGTACTTCTCTATATCGTCCCATTTCTGCTCTTCTTCGCCCTCTATTTTCTCGGCGGAGGACTGGGCTTTTCCGAGGGCAGCTCCATCGCCATGGCCGGCGTGGGCTTTGTCCTTGGTCTGCTCCTTGCCTGGCTCCTTGACCGCTGGCGCCGGGATCACCGGCCGGTACAATTCAGGATCGTCTCCATCCAGAGCTGAAGATGTTTGGTTACGTCAGGGCCCGGGAGGACACGTTATCGCCTGAGGCGTTGGCGGCTTACGAGGCTGTCTACTGCGGCCTCTGCCATACCATGGGAACGCGCTATGGGGCCTTTTCCCGGTACTTCCTCAACTATGATTTCACTTTTTTGGCCATGCTCCTGGCTTCGCCGGAGACGGGAAGTACCCCGGAGTGCCGGAGATGTCCCCGACACCCCATAGGGGGGAAGATGGTTTGCCCCGACGGCCCCTGGCTGGCCGTGGCGGGGGCGGAAAGCGTGATCCTCACCGTATGGAAGCTGCGGGATACCCGGACGGACGACAAGCCCCCTGCCCGGTTGGGAGCGGGAGCTCTGGAGGCGCTTTTGCTTCGGGGCTACCGGCAGGCCAGAGCGGAATGTCCCCTCTTTGATGAGACCGCAGCCCGTCTGCTGACGCAGCTCCGGGCATTGGAAGAGGAGGCCTGTCCCTCCATCGACCGGACCGCCGACTGCTTTGCCCAATTGCTGGCCGCCGCCTCGCCCCAGACCGGGAAGGAGGGACGGCAGCGGGCCACAGAGCAGCTCCTCTACCACCTGGGCCGATGGATCTATCTGATCGACGGGGTGGACGACCTGGAGGAAGATCGAAAAGCGGGGCGCTATAACCCTGTTCTCGCCCGGTTTCCCCAATGGGAGGAGACGGATCGGGCCTATCTCAGACAGATGCTGGATCACTCCCTTTCCCTGGCGGGAGCGGCCTTCCAGCTTTTGGAGCCCAACCCCTGGCACGATGTGCTGGAAAATATCCTCTACAGCGGTCTTCCCGCTGTGGAGGAGTTGGTCTTTTCCGGACGGTGGCGGGACTATCAAAAGGGACATAGGAGAGTTAACGGATGAATGATCCATACAGCGTATTGGGGGTAGACCCCGGCGCCAGCGACGAGGAGGTCAAGCGGGCCTATCGGGAGTTGGCCCGGAAGTACCACCCAGACAACTATCAGAACAACCCCCTGGCCGATCTGGCCGAGGAGAAGATGAAAGAGATCAATGAGGCCTATGACGCCATCACCCGGACTCGTTCCGGGGGCGGAGCCGCCTCGGGCTATGCCGGCCAATACCAAAGCCAGCATCAGTATTCTCAGCAGCGGCAGGCCAGCGGCGATCCCCTTTTCGCTCAGGTGCGCCAGTGCATCAATATCGGCGATCTGAACCGGGCCGAGCAGCTCCTGCGCACCGCGCCGCAGCAGAACGCGGAGTGGCACTTCCTCACCGGCTATATTGCCTACCAGAAGGGCTGGCTGGACGAGGCCACCCAACGCTTCCAGACCGCCTGCAATATGGAGCCGGGAAATGTGGAATACAGGCAGGCACTGTCCATGCTTCAGCAGGGTGGCAGAGCATACCGGCCCGCCGGATACGCCTCTGCCGGCTGCGACCCCTGTACCACCTATCTGTGTTTCAGCATGTGCACCCCCTGGGGTGGACCCTGCTGCTGACAGGTCTTTCCGGCCTGCTTTTTGGCAAGAATACTTGAACGGAAGGGAAGGGATATCCGTGGTAAAGAGTATGACCGGCTACGGCCGGGGCGAGGCGGCAGGGGACGATCTCACCGTTACGGTGGAGCTGCGGGCGGTAAATAACCGCTATCTTGACTGTACAGTCAAGATGCCCAGAGCCTATATATTCGCGGAAAACCGCCTGAAAGAGGCGGTTCAGAACCGGGTGGGCCGTGGCAAGGTGGATCTCTTTGTCAACGTAGCCCATGCCGCCGGGGATGATATGGCCGTCACGGTAAACGAGCCCCTGGCCTTGGCCTATATGGACGCCCTGGCAAAGCTCCATACCCTTGATCCTCAGTCGCACATAGGCTCCGCGGCCGCCAGGCGGGACTATTCCGTCGCCGATCTGGCCCGTTTCCCCGATGTGCTTACGGTGGAGAAAAAGGAAGCGGATCCCGAGGCGGTAAAAGCCCTTTTACTCCAGGCGCTGAACGCCGCGTTGGACGATTTTGACGCCATGCGGGAACGGGAGGGCGCCAGGCTTGCTGAGGATATCCTTGGCCGGGCGGAGACCATTTCCACCCTCACCGGTCAGGTGGAGGCCCGTGCCCCTGTCCTGGCGGAGGCCTATCGGAACCGGCTTTACGCCAAGCTCCAGGAGGTACTGGGCAGCACCCAGATCGACGAGGGGCGGATCCTGACCGAGGTGGCCATATACGCGGACAAGGTGGCGGTGGACGAGGAGACCGTCCGGCTGCGCAGTCACCTCTCCCAGCTGCATCAAATGCTGGAGCAGGGGGGAGCCGTGGGCCGGAAGCTGGACTTCCTCATTCAGGAATTTAACCGGGAGGCCAACACCATCGGCTCCAAGTGCAATGACACCGACCTGGCCCGGGTGGTGGTGGATATCAAGGCCGAGATCGAAAAGATCCGGGAACAGGTACAAAATCTGGAGTGACGGGAGGCGGACAGTCTTGAAGCTGATCAACGTGGGCTTTGGGAGTATGGTCTCCGCCGGACGGCTCATCGCCGTGGTGGGGCCGGACTCCGCCCCCATCAAACGGATGATCCAGGAGGCCAGGGATTCCGGCAGAGTCATAGACGCCACCTACGGAAGAAAGACCAAGGCCGTGCTCATCATGGATTCCGATCACGTGGTGCTCTCGGCCCTCCAGCCGGAGAGTGTGGCGGCCAGGATAAGCGGCCGGGAGTCCGCCGGACAGGATGAGGAGGAAGAGGAGACATGACGCCAAAGAAACGACAGGGACAGCTCATTGTGCTCTCCGGTCCGTCGGGGGTAGGAAAATCCACGGTGATCGCCGAGCTCCTGAGCGAACGTCCCGATATCTACTTCTCCATTTCCTTCACCACCCGGCAGCCCCGGGTAGGGGAGGCGGACGGCGTAAATTACAACTTCGTGTCCAGAGAGACCTTTGAGGGCATGATCGCCAGAGACGAATTTCTGGAGTACGCCAAATACGTGGACAACTACTACGGCACCTCCCTGAAGGTCATTCGGGATAAGCTGGACGCCGGCATCGACGTACTGCTGGATATTGAGGTGCAGGGCGCGGCCAAGGTGCGGGAGAAGTGTCCCGACGCCGTGCTGATCTTTATCATGCCTCCCTCTTTTGAGGAGCTTTCCCGGCGGCTCCATGGCCGGAATACGGACGAGGAGGAGGTCATCTCGGGGCGGCTGCGCACAGCCCGTGAAGAGTGCAAGCAGATCCCCAATTACGATTTCCTGGTGGTCAATGATACCGTCTCCGCCGCCGCGGGGCAGATCATCTCGATCCTGGTGGCCGAGGGCTGCCGAACCAAATACCATGCGGATATGATGGAAGGAGTTTGAACAATATGAATCTCTACCCGATGAATAAGCTCTTGAAGGACATTCCCAGCCGCTATATGCTGGTCAACGTGGTGGCCCACCGGGCCCGCCAGATCGCCAGCCAGGCCGAGGATGAGGGCTACCCGCTGGAGGAGAAGCCGGTGACTCTGGCCCTCAACGAGGTGGCCGCCGGAAAATTGGAGCTCAGCGAGGAGCTTTGAGAAAAAAGGCAAGCGCCGGGCCGGAGCCGGGTGCTTGCCTTTTCCCGGTGAATGCCGGTCTTTTCACTGTATGGAGAGGGGGAACGCCACATGGAGGTCACCGTCGCCAAGATCGCCCTGTCGGCGGCCACCTATGCCATCGACAGGCCCTATGACTATCTCATCCCCCACGAGTTGGAGGGGATCCTGCCGGGGATGCGGGTCATCGTTCCCTTTGGGGCGGGAAACCGGCGGGCGGAGGGACTGACACTGGCGGTGGAGCGGCGCTCTCCGCCGGACAAGCCCTTGAAAGCTGTGCTCACCTGTTTGGACGAGGAGCCGGTACTGGACGAGGCCGGGATCCGGCTGGCCCTGTGGATGCGGGAGCGGTGGTTCTGTACCGTGTATGACGCCGCCCGGGCCATGCTGCCCGCGGGACTCTATTACGCCCTTCAGGACTGCTATCAGCTTGCCGACGGGATCGACCGGGAAGCAGCGCTGGCCGCCGCCGGCCGCTCTGAACGGGAGCGCCGGGTGGTGGAGCTGGTGTCCGGCCGCGCAAGCGGCATGGAGGTCGGCGTCATCCGGGAGGCTTTTGGAACCAAGGATCCCGGCCCCGCCCTCCGATCCCTGGAGGGCAAGGGGATCCTGAAGCGTACCACCAGCGCGGAGCGGGGCGTGGGAGATAAAAAGGAAAAGTGGGTCTCCCTGGCCCTTCCTCCGGAGGAGGCCCTGGCCCAGGTGGCCCCCCGCAAAAAGACAGGGCCGCTGCGCTATGCGGTGGTGGATCTCCTCTCCGGGATCGGGGAGAGCTCCGCCAAAGAGATCTGCTATTTTACCGGCGCCACCGGCGCCACTTTGAGTTCACTGGAAAAAAGCGGTCTGATCCGGATCGAGGAGCGGGAGAGCTTCCGTACTCCGGTGATCCAGGGCGCGCCTACCGCGGGGCCCATCCACCTCAATGGGGAGCAGGAGCGCGCCTTTCAGGGCCTCAGCGCCCTGGCGGGGGAGGACTCCGATGCCGTGGCCCTTCTATACGGCGTCACAGGCAGCGGAAAGACCCAGGTATATCTGAGACTGATCCAGGAACAGCTGAAACGGGGGCGTACCGCTCTGGTCCTGGTCCCGGAGATCGCCCTCACCCCCCAGCTCATGGCCATCTTTACCTCTCACTTCGGCGATCAGGTCGCGGTGCTCCACAGCTCTTTGCCCGCCGGGGAACGCTATGATGAATGGAAGCGGGCCCGCTCCGGCAAGGCCCGGGTGGTCATCGGGACCCGCTCCGCGGTCTTTGCCCCGCTCAAGGGGCTGGGACTTATCGTTCTGGACGAGGAGCAGGAGGGGAGCTATAAGTCGGAAAACGTTCCCCGCTACCATGCCAGAGAGGTGGCAAAGTTCCGGGCCAGGCAGGAAAAGGCCTTGCTTGTGCTGGGCTCCGCCACCCCTTCGGTGGAGACCATGTACCACGCCAAAGCGGGAACCTATCGTCTGTTTACCCTTGCCCACCGGTACAATGAGCGGCTTTTGCCGCAAGTCTTTCTGGCCGATATGAAGGAGGAGCTCCGGGCGGGGAATCTCTCCCCCCTGAGCCTGCCTCTGATCCAGGCGTTGGAGGAGACCCTGGACAGGGGAGAGCAGAGTATACTCTTTCTAAACCGACGGGGCGCCAGTCCCATGGCCACCTGCGTGCAGTGCGGACAGGCCCCCGCCTGTCCCCGGTGCTCCGCCTATCTCACCTATCACTCCGCCAACCGGCGGCTCATGTGCCACCACTGCGGCCACTCCGAGCCGTTGCCGGACGCCTGCCCGGAATGCGGCGGCACCCTGGAATTTGTAGGGGCCGGTACCCAGCGGGTGGAGGAGGCCCTCCATGCGCGCTTCCCCGGAACAGAGGTCATGCGGATGGACGCGGACACCGTCACCGCGGGCCGATCCCACGAAAAGCTTCTCACCCGGTTCCGGGAGGAAAAGATCCCCATCCTGGTGGGGACGCAGATGGTGGCCAAGGGGCTGGATTTTGAAAACGTGACCCTGGTGGGAGTCATTGCCGCCGATCAAGGCCTGTATATTGACGACTACCGGGCGGGGGAGCGCACCTTTTCCCTCATTACCCAGGTGGTAGGCCGGGCGGGTCGGGGAAGCAAAGAGGGCCGGGCGGTGATCCAGACCTTCACGCCGGAAAACGACCTGATCCTGGCCGCCGCGCGGCAGGACTACGACCACTTTTATGAGCAGGAGATCGGTCTGCGTCGTCTTCGGGGCTGTCCTCCCTTTGCCTCTCTCTTTGTGGTGACTGTCTCCGCTCTGGATGAGGGACAGGCCCTGCGGCTGTGCGCCTTCCTTCGGGACACCCTGCGCGGTTGGCTGAGCGCGGAGCCCTACCGGGGGCTGAAGTGTCAGATCCTGGGCCCCGCGCCCGCCTCTCTGACCAAGCTCAACAACCGTTATCGCTATCGTCTGACCCTGATGGCGGAGAACATCCGGCCCGTCCGGGAGATGGTCGCTCACCTGGTGCGCTGTGCCCAGACGGATAAAAATAACCGGGGCGTATCGGTCACCGCCGATGTGGACCCCATGAATGGATGAAAAGGAGAAAAACTATGGCGATTCGAGATATTCTGACAGACAAGGATCCCGCCCTTCACAAAAAGTGTCATCCGGTGACCCGGTTTGATGAGAAGCTGTGTTCCCTCCTGGACGATATGCGGGATACCCTGGCCCACGCCAACGGGGCGGGCCTGGCCGCCCCTCAGATCGGCATTTTGCGCCGTGTGGTGGTTGTTGTGGACGCCAACGACGATATGCTGGAGCTGGTGAATCCGGAGCTTGTGGCCCGGGACGGGGAGCAGGACGGTCTGGAGGGCTGCCTCTCCGTGCCCGGTATGTGGGGCTATGTGAAGCGGCCTATGCACGCCAAGGTACGGGCCCAGGATCGCCGGGGCAATTGGTTTGAGGCCGAGGGCGAGGAGATCGTGGCCCGGTGCTTCTGCCATGAGCTGGAGCATCTGGACGGTCACGTGTTCACCGAGCACGTGGACAGACTCTACACCGGCGAGGATCTGGATCGCCTTCTGGCGGAAGAGGAAAGGAAGGGGTAAGTTTGCGTATCCTGTTCATGGGCACGCCGGAGTTTGCCGTGCCCTCTCTGGAAGCCCTTATCGCCGCCGGTCATACCGTCTGCGGCGTGTTCTGCCAGCCGGATAAACCGGTGGGCCGCCATCAAAACAAGCTTCAGGCGCCGCCTGTAAAGGAATGTGCCCTGTCGCATGACATTCCTGTATTCCAGCCGGTGAAGCTGCGGGACGGCACTGCACTGGCCCTCATCCAGAGCCTGGATCCCCAGCTTATCGTGGTGGCGGCCTATGGCCGGATCCTTCCCCAGGAAATACTGGATCATCCGGCCATGGGCTGTATCAACGTCCACTCTTCGCTGCTCCCCAGGTACCGTGGGGCGGCGCCCATCAACTGGGCCATCCTGAACGGAGACAAGGAGACGGGCGTCACCATCATGCATATGGCCGCCGCGCTGGACGCGGGGGACATCATTGCCCAGGTCTCCACCGATATAGAGCCCAATGAGACCGCGCCCCAGCTCACCGCCCGGCTCTCGGAGCTGGGTGGACGGCTGCTTGTGGAGACGGTGGCGGCCATGGAGGCGGGAAAGGCCTCCCGCACGCCTCAGGAGGAGGACAAGGTCACCCTGGCACCCATGCTCTCCAAGGAGCTGTCTGCCATGGACTTTACACGCCCTGCCCAGGCCCTCCATGATCAGGTACGGGGACTTTTCCCCTGGCCCGCCGCCACCGCTTCGGTGGGCGGTATCCGCTGTAAGATCTTTGTCACCCGGGTGGAGGCGGGGAAGGGTGCCCCCGGCGCCGTGCTGGAGGCGGGGAAAAACGGGCTTCTGGTGGCCTGCGGAGAGGGCTCCCTCCGCATTTTGGAGCTCCAGCCCGACGGTGGGAAGCGAATGCCCGCCGCCAGCTATCTGCTGGGCCATCCCCTGGAAAAGGGGACGTCGCTCTGATGGGCGTCACGGCCCGGGAGGTGGCGCTGAGCTGCCTGCTGGCAGGGGAGAAGCAGGGGGCCTGGTCGGACGGCTACCTTCGCAACGCCATCCGCAAAGCGGCCCTGAGCGGACGGGACGCCGGGCTTTGTACCCGGCTGACCTTCGGCGTGCTCCAAAATCAGATGCTGCTGGACTGGCACATCGCCCGGCTGTGTGACCTTCCGCCGGAGCGGTTGACGCCGGCGGTGCAAAACTGCCTTCGGCTGGGCATCTATCAAATGGCCTTTATGGACCGGGTCCCTGTCCATGCCGCCGTATACGAGTCCGTCGCTCTGACAAAGAAGTACGCCCGAAATCCCCGCTCCGCCGCGCTGGTAAACGCTGTCCTCCGGGCCTTTGACCGCGCCAGGGGAGATGGGCTGCCCCAGCCGGGGGAGCTGTGGATCCGATACAGCCATCCCCGTTGGTTGGTGGATGCCTTTTCCCAACGGCTGCCCCAATCAGAGGTGGAGGAATTGCTGAAGGCTGACAACGCCCAGCCTCTCACCCAGGCCCAGGTCAACACATTGAAGACCACCCCTCAGGCTCTGGCCTCAGAGCTGGAGACCGTCGGGATCACCGCGACGGCCCACCCCTGGCTCCCCGACTGTCTGGAATTGGAGGGGACGGGCAACATGGAGGAGCTGGCCGCGTTTCGTGACGGCCGTTTTTATGTTCAGGACGCCGCCGCACGGCTGGCGGTACTGGCCGCCGCCCCAAGGCCGGGGATGGAGGTATTGGACGCCTGTGCCGCCCCCGGCGGTAAATCCTTCGCTGCCATGATCGCCATGGAATGTAAAGGGAATATCCTTTCCTGCGATATCCACCCCCACAAGAAAAAGCTTATTGAGGCGGGGGCGCGGCGGCTGGGCCTTGCCAACATCAGCGCCGCGGTGATGGACGGGAAGCGATTTGAGCCCGATCTGGAGGGGCGCTTTGACCTGGTGATCGCCGATGTGCCCTGCTCCGGTCTGGGCATTATCCGCAAAAAGCCGGATATTCGCAATAAGGATCCGGAGGCGCTGAAGGGGCTTCCCCGGGTACAGCGGGAGATCCTGTCCAATGTGGCACGATATGTCAAGCCGGGCGGCGTGCTCCTGTACGCTACCTGCACCCTTTTGAAGGCGGAGAACGAGGATGTGGCGGAGGGCTTTCTGGCGGAAAACAGGGCCTTCCGGCCGGAGCCCTTTGACCTGCCCGGCCCCATTGGCCATACCGAGGGCATGATCACCCTCTGGCCCCATATTCACGGCACCGACGGTTTCTTTTTTGCCAAGCTCCGGCGGGGTCCGGAGGCGCTGAACACATAAGTTGGATCAGGAGGTGACCGGTTTGCGGGATATCAAATCCATGACGATGGAAGAACTGGCCGCTCTGATGGCGGAGCTGGGAGAGCCCGCCTTCCGGGCAAAGCAGATCTTTCAGTGGCTCCACCGGGGAGCCCGCTCTTTTGAGGAGATGACCAACCTCTCCAAGGCTCTGCGGGAGAAGCTGGCCGGAAGCTGTACCCTTGTTCCCCCCGCGGTGGAGCGCAAGCAGGTCTCCCGGCTGGACGGGACCATCAAATATCTCTGGCGGCTGGCGGACGGCAATTGTGTGGAGACCGTTTTGATGCGCTATCACCATGGGAATACTGTCTGTATCTCCTCCCAGGTGGGCTGCCGGATGGGCTGCGCCTTCTGCGCCTCCACCATCGGCGGAAAAATACGGGATCTGACTCCGGGCGAGATGGTCGATCAGGTCCTTTTCACCCAGCTGGATTCCGGGTTGCCCATATCCAATATCGTACTTATGGGGATCGGAGAGCCTCTGGATAACTTCGACACCGTTTTGCGGTTTTTGGAGCTGGTGAACCATCCGGAGGGACTCCACATCGGAATGAGACATATCTCCCTGTCCACCTGCGGCCTTGTGGAGCAGATTGACAAACTGGCCCAACATCAGTTACAATTGACTCTGTCAGTCTCTCTCCACGCCCCCGATGACCCCACCCGGTCCCAGATCATGCCGGTGAATCGGGCAACGGGCGTGGCAAAGCTGATGGCGGCCTGTCGGCGCTATTTTGAGACCACCGGACGGCGGATATCCTTTGAATACGCCATGATCGACGGCGTAAACGACTCTGACGGGCAGGCCGATCTGTTGGCGGATTGGCTGGAGGGAACGGGAAGCCATGTAAACCTGATCCCCCTGAACGAGGTGACGGAAAGCCCCTTCAAGCCCAGCAAGCGGGTGCGTCAATTTCAGGCCAGACTGGAAGGACGGGGCGTTACCGCCACTGTCCGGCGAAAGCTGGGCGGAGACATTGACGCATCCTGTGGACAGCTGCGACGCAAGCGGATGGAGGAATCGCAATGACGATACGATATTGGGGTATCACCGATGTGGGGGCGGTTCGCTCCCAGAATCAGGACTCCTATTACTTACAGCCCGCCGGAGACGGTCTGGTGACCGCGCTGGTCTGTGACGGCATGGGAGGGGCCCGGGCCGGAAATGTGGCCAGCTCTCTGGCGGTGGAGACCGCCTCGGCACATCTGGAGTCCCTGACCGCCCAGTCCCTGGCCGCCGCGCCGGGGGAGGCCCTTACCCAGTCCGCCTCCATGGCCAATGACGCCATCTTTTGTAAGGCGGCTCTGGAGCCTGAGTGTCTGGGAATGGGAACCACCATGGTCTCCGCTGTGGCCTTTCCCGATGGGCGGATCACCGTACTGAACATCGGTGACAGCCGTGCCTACCGCATTGGCGCCGAGGGCATCGAGAAGGTCACCCGGGATCACTCCGTCGTGGAGGATCTGGTGCACCGGGGAGAGATCACCCCTGAGGAGGCCCGGCTCCACCCCCAGAAAAACCTGATCACCCGGTGTCTGGGCTCGGAAAGCGAAGCCCGCACCGATCTCTATGAGCTTCAGCTTGGCTCAGGGGAATTTCTTCTGCTGTGCAGCGACGGGCTTTCCAATGTGCTCACCGATCAGGAGCTGCTCTATGAGGTCATTCACGGCGGGGAGCCAGAGACCTGCTGCCAGCGTATGCTGGACATCGCGTTATCACGAGGGGCGCCGGACAATGTCACCGCCGTCCTCATTCAACTGGTGTAAGGGAGGGAACGAACTATGGATCAGTACATAGGGAAATTCCTCGACAACCGATATGAGATCCTGGAGCGGATCGGCTCAGGCGGCATGGCTGTGGTATATAAGGCCAAGTGCCATTGGCTCAACCGCTGTGTGGCGGTAAAGATCCTCAAGGAGGAGTTGGCGCAGGATGAGGAGTTCCGCCACCGCTTCCATGAGGAGTCTCAGGCCGTCGCCATGCTCTCCCATCCCAATATCGTCTCGGTCTATGACGTGTCCCGCCAGCCTGAGCTGGACTTTATCGTCATGGAGCTCATCGAGGGCATCACGCTCAAGCAGTACATGCAGAAAAAGGGCGGCAAGCTTCCCTGGAAGGAGTCCCTCCACTTTATCACCCAGATCATGAAGGCCCTGTCCCACGCCCATGGCCGGGGGATCATCCATCGGGATATCAAGCCTCACAACATCATGGTCCTTCGGGACGGCAGTGTAAAGGTGGCCGATTTCGGCATTGCCCGGCTCATGTCGGCCGCCCAGAATACCATGACCCAGGAGGCCCTGGGCTCAGTGCACTATATCTCTCCTGAACAGGCCAGAGGCAGCCGGGTAGACGCCCGCAGCGACATCTATTCCGCCGGCGTGGTGCTCTATGAAATGCTCACCGGTCGGCTTCCCTATGAGGGGGAGTCCCCGGTGGCGGTGGCCATCCAGCACATCAATTCCATACCTCTGTCTCCCCGGGAGCTGGATTCCTCCATTCCTGAGGCGCTGGAGGAGATCACCATGAAGGCCATGGCCTCCAACATCGATAAACGCTACGCCTCAGCCGACGATATGCTGGTGGATCTGGAGGAATTCCGTAAAAATCCCAACATCAGCTTTGACTACACCGACATAAACGCTTCGGTGGTGGATAATGAGCCTACCCGGCCCCTCCAGTCGGTGACGGAGGCGCAGCTCAGGGTCCAGGCCGCCAAGGAGGCGGGACACCGCCGGAACCGGCAGGAGCCTCCGGCGGAGGAATATGAGCCCGAGGAAGAGGGCGGAGGCAAGCGGATCCTGGTGATCATCGCCGCGGTGATCCTCTGCCTGGTGGGCGTGGCCGCGTTTTTGTGGAATACGGTTTTCAGCGGTATTGTCGCCGACCCCGACACCTTTGAGGTGCCCGACCTGGTCTCCGGCCTTTATACCCTGGAGGAGGCCCAGGCCCTTCCGGCCATTACAGAGGCTGGCTTTACCGTGGTGGAAGGAGTAGAGGTCATCAGCGACTCTGTGCCCGCAGGCCGGATCGCCAATCAGAGCCCCAAGGCCGGGGAGTCTGTAAAAACAGGCAACATGACCATCACTGTGGATATCAGTGCCGGCAACGGCGCGCTCACTGTCCCCGACGTATTCAACAAGGATCGCCGGGTGGCGGAGTCCATTCTGAAAGGACAGGGCCTGGAAGTGGTTTTTGAAGAGGATCACTCCAACCAGGTCACCAAGGACAATGTGATCTCCCAGCGTCCTGAGGCCAATACCGAGGTGGAGGAGGGAGAGACGATCACACTGGTGATCAGTCTGGGCCCTGACGTCAAGCAGGTGCCCATGATCGATGTGACCCGCATGACCCTGGCCAACGCCACCGCCGCCATCCAGAAGCTGAATTTGCGGATCGGCGAGACCAAGCCCGTGCCCAGCGACGATTACGACGAGGGCCTGGTGTGCTATCAGAGCGTCCCCCTCAACGCCTCCGTCCCGGAGGGTACCGTGGTCAATCTCCACGTGAGCACCGGCCCCGATATTACCAGGCCCCCGGAGGTCACCGAATCCACTGAGCCGCGACCCACACCCACACCCGACCCCGGGAAGCCCCGCACCAAAAGCGGTACGGTGGAACTGCCCAATGACCGTGAAACCGTCACCGTCCGGGTCACCGTAGGCGGTGTGGAGCAGAGCAACGACCTGGTGGATACCCGGATGCGCAGCCACCGTTACACCGTGGAGGGGATCGGCCTCCAGGAGGTTTTGGTGTTTATTGACGACGTTCAGGTCAAGAGCTACACGGAGGATTTCAGCAGCTGATGGAAGGCGTGATCTTCAAAGCCCTGTCCGGCTTTTATTACGTGGACTGCGACGGAGAGAACGTCACCTGCCGGGCCAGGGGAAAATTCCGTCATGAGGGCCTTACCCCCCTGGTGGGCGACCGGGTCACCGTCACCCTCCAGGGGGACGGCACCGGCTCGGTAGACGCCATCCTGCCCCGAAAAAATGAGTTCCAACGGCCTGCGGTGGCCAATATCGACCTGCTGGTGGTGGTCTGCTCCGGCGCCATCCCGGTCACCGATCCCTTCCTCATTGACCGGGTGACCGCCATGGCCCAGCGCAGAAACTGCGATAGCGTCATCTGCTTTAACAAGTGGGATCTGGAGCAGCCGCAGGAGCTCTATGAGACCTATCGGAACGCCGGCTTTCCCACCCTGCGCCTCAGCGCCGAGACAGGGGAGGGGGTCGGGGAGCTCAGCCGGCTCATCGCCGGAAAGGTATGTGCCTTTACAGGAAACTCCGGCGTGGGAAAATCCAGCATTTTGAATGTGCTGGAGCCCGGCTTCAGTCTTCAGGTGGGCCAGGTCAGCCAAAAGCTGGGCCGGGGTCGCCACACCACCCGGCACGTGGAGCTCTTCCGGCTGAAAAACGGCGCAGTTGTGGCCGACACCCCCGGCTTTTCCTCCTTTGAGGAGGATGGGCTCTGTCCTCCCGAGGAACTTCAATACGCCTTTCGGGAGTTTGCCCCCCACTTGGGTCAGTGCCGGTTTCTGGACTGCGCCCATGTCAAAGAAAAGGGCTGTGCCGTTCTGGAGGCCCTGGCCAGGGGAGAGCTGGCCCAAAGCCGCCACGACAGCTATATCCGCCTCTATCAGCAGGCCAGAGAAGTGCCGGAATGGCAGAGAAAGAGCGGAGACGGCTCCCGGAGCAAGTAAATTCCCCTCTCTTTTCCCCAATCGCACCAAAAGCCGCTTTCTTCCGTATACTGAGATATCTCAGTAGGGAAGGAGGCGGCTTTTATGCTGTCTGAGGAAATGAAACGGGATCTGGCTCTGGCGGCGGCCTGTACCGGGGGCGTGGCGGTACTGCTGGCCCCGGCCAGCGTCGTTACTCTGGCGCTGGGGCTGGCAGCGGGCTACAAGGGTCAGGATTACATCAAGGCTCTGCTGGAAGGAGGCGGAAAGGCATGAAGATCGTTGTGGTGAAGTCTCCCAAGGCCCTGCGGGGCATTTTGCGTCGTCTGTTCCATCTGAAATAAGACATACCTTCCGCTCCTTGTTCATATAGATGCACAGAAGAAAGAGGCGGGAAGCCTGTGCAAGGAGTGGAAGACGCTTATGGAATTGGAATTGGATCGGATCCAGCTCTACGGCTTTGACGCGGTGCTGGACACCACCCTCCCCAGGGAGGAGACGTTGGAAATGATCGTACCGGACGCCTGCCCCGATATCCTCCGGGTAGTGGAGACCGACGGGAAAGTGCTGCTGGGCCGCAGGGAGGCCATGGACGGACATCTGGAGCTCTCCGGCAGCTTCAAGGTCTCGGTTCTCTATCTCCCCGACGGAGAAAGCGGTGTACGTCATCTGGATGTGACCATCCCCTTTACCTGTACGGTGGAGGGCCGGGATGTGACTCCCGGGTGTGTCGTGGTGGCCTCCGCCCGGCTGTGCCGTGCGGATACCCGGGCGGTAAACCCCAGAAAGGTGCTGGTACGGGCCGAGGCGGCCATCGCCCTCACGGTTTTCGCCCCCAGGAGTGATACCGTCTGCGGCAAAGTGCTGGATGCCGAGGCTCAGGGGGTGGAACAGCTCACCGAGACCCAGGAGGTCTATCTCACCGCGTGTGTACAGGAAAAACCCTTTCCCTGTGCGGATGAGATCAGCCTGCCCATGAGCAAGCCCGCCCCGGCGGAGCTGCTCAAAAGCCGGGTCTGTCTCAGCCGCGGTGAGGCCAAGATCATCGGCAACAAGCTCATCTTCAAGGGGAGCGCCAACGTCTCCCTGCTCTATCGGGGGGAGGACGACGGGCTCTATACCGCGGGCGGAGAGCTGCCCTTCTCCCAGATCATGGAGGTCTCCGGAGTGGGGGAGGAGGCCGAGTGCGAGCTGACCCTGGCCTTGTCCGGAGCGGAGTGCGCTCTGGACAGCGGCGGAGACCCCCGGCTGGTCACGGTGAATGTGGAGGTCCTGGCCCAGGCCGTGGTGCGGGAGCTGCGGGTGGTGGAGGTGCTCTCCGACGCCTACAGCACCAAGGAATATCTCAGCGCTCAGTGGGACAGCTGCGCCGTGGAGGGTCTTCTGGATCAAGGGCTGCGCACCCAGAGCCTCCGGGAGGTCTGGGAGACCGTTACTCCCCTGCGGGAGGTTGTGGACTGCCGGGCCGCCGTGGGGGCTGTGACCCGGCAGCAGGAGGGGGAGAAGCTGATCCTCTCCGCGCCCGTGGAGGTCCAGGTGCTCTATCTGGGGGAGGACGGGGAGCTCTGCTCCGCCAGTCACTGCGTCACCGTCCCCTGTCCTCTGGAGCTGCCCGAGGGCTGTGTGTGCTTCTGTCAGTGCGAGGTAGTCGGAGACGTCTACGCCTCGGCGGCCATGGGTGGTATTGAGGCCCGGTTCAGCCTGGATTTCCGCTTCTGTGCCCTGGCCCGGCGGCAGCTCACCAGTCTGTCCGCCCTGGCGCCGGGAGAGGTTCCGGAGAGTTCCGGCGAACAGCCCTCCCTGGTGCTGCGCATGCTGGAGGGGGGCGAACGGCTTTGGGACGTGGCCAAAACCTACGGCACCACCATTGGGGACATCATCAGCGCCAATGAGCTGGAGGGGGAGGCCGCCGCCGCGGGCCGCCTGCTGCTCATTCCCAGGAGAAGGTAAAGGGGGAGAGGAAGATGGAAGACAACAAGCTCTATGACGACATCGCCCAGCGTACCGGGGGCGACATCTACATCGGTGTGGTGGGCCCTGTGCGGACCGGAAAATCCACCTTTATCAAACGGTTCATGGAGACCCTGGTGATCCCCAACATTGAAAACGTCTATCGGCGGGAGCGGGCCCGTGACGAGCTGCCCCAGTCCGGCTCAGGCCGGACGGTGATGACCGCCGAGCCAAAGTTTGTCCCCGAGGAGGCCGTCCGGGTGGAGATGGCGGACGGAGCGGCCTTCTCCGTACGGCTCATCGACTGTGTGGGCTACATGGTGCCCGGAGCTGTGGGCCAGACAGAGGACGACGCGCCCCGGATGGTCACCACGCCCTGGTTCGATCACCCCGTTCCCATGACCGAGGCCGCCGAGACTGGCACCCGAAAGGTCATTGCCGAGCACTCTACCATCGGCGTGGTAGTCACCACCGACGGCACTGTCACCGACATTCCCAGAGAGGATTATCTGGAGTCGGAGAGCCGGGTCATTGGAGAATTGAAGGCCTTGGGCAAGCCCTTCCTGGTCTTACTCAACTCCGCCTATCCCGATTCCGACCGGGCCAAGGCCATTCAGGCGGATATCATGGATCGCTACGACGTGAGCTGTATCCGCTGTAACTGTCTGGAGCTGGACGAGGCCGATGTGACCTCCATCATCCGTTCCGTGCTCTATGAGTTCCCGGTGAAGCAGATGGATCTGTTCCTGCCTCCCTGGATCGATGCTCTGCCCTACGACCACCCCATCAAGAGCGAGCTCTACGCCGCCATCCGTGAGGGGGCGGGGACTCTGTGCCGGGTGAGGGACGTGGAGAGTTCCATGGCCGCTATCGGCGCCTGCGAGACGGTGAGCAGCGCCAGGGTGACCTCCATTGACCTGGGCTCGGGCCGGGCCACAGCCACTCTGGAGCTGCCCAGAAATCTCTTCTATGACACTATCTCCGCCCAGTCCGGCTTCGCCATTGCCGACGACGGCGACCTGATGAGCCTGCTCACCGAGCTGGCGGGGGTCAAGCGGGAGTATGACAAGGTCTCTGAGGCCATTGCCCAGGTGAGAGAGACGGGCTACGGTATTGTGGCCCCCAGCCCGGAGGAGCTTCGGCTGGAGGAGCCGGAGATCGTCAAGCAGGGAGGCCGCTACGGCGTGCGCCTCAAGGCCAGCGCCCCCAGTATCCATATGATCCGGGCGGACATTGAGACCGAGGTCTCCCCCCTGATGGGCAGCGAAAAGCAGTCTGAAGAGATGGTGGGCTATCTCCTTCAGGAGTTTGAAGGGGATACCGCCCGCATCTGGGAGTCCAACATCTTCGGAAAATCCTTCCACGATCTGGTGAGCGAGGATCTGAATACCAAGCTCAAACGGATGCCGGAGGACGCCAGGACCAAGCTGCGGGAGACCCTGCAGCGGGTCATCAACGAGGGCTCCGGCGGTCTGATCTGCATTATCCTGTAAAGAAAAAGACAGCCTGGAAGCATTGCTTCCAGGCTGTCTTTTCTGTTTTTATCCTGGGTCCGAAACCCGCGCTTCCCGATATCCTTATGCCTCGCCCTCCTCCAGGGGAAATTCCACCGTGACCACAAAGAGATCGGCCATGGGCTCCACCCGCAGCTCCCCGCCGCAGGCGGCGGTGAAGCTCTGGGCAATGGCAAGGCCCAGACCGCTGCCCCCGTCGGTGCGGCTGGAGTCACCCCGGACAAAACGAGCGGTAAAGTCCACTCCCTCGGGCAGTTCGGTCCTGGAGGTGTTTTTCACGGATACGACAGCTTTGCCGGCGTCTGCGGTCAGGGTCAGATAGACCCGGGAGCCCTCCAGGGCATATTTGAGGGCGTTCTGGAGCAGGTTCTGGAACACCCGGTAGAGCCGGTCTCCGTCGGCCACGATGGTCACCGGCGTCTCCGGCAGGGTCTGCCGGAGGGTAATGGGAGCGGCCTCGATCCCCTCGGACATATCCGCCACGGTCTGCCGCAGCAGCTTGGCAAGGTCCAGTCGTTCCGGCTTTACCGGCAGTTCCCCGGAGGCGGCCTTGCTCACCTCAAACACATCCAGCACCATGGAGCGCAGCCGCTCCGCCTTCTGGCAGAGAATGTCCACATATTCCCCGGCGGGAGGCTCCAGATGTTCCTGCTTTAAAAGCTCGGCATAGCTGATGATGGAGGTGAGGGGGGTCTTCAGGTCGTGGGAGACGTTGGTGACCAGCTCCACCTTCATTCGCTCACTGCGGGTCTGCTCCGCCACCGCCCGGGCCATGCCCCGCTGGATATCCGCCAACTCCTGAGACGCCTGGGCCAGATCGCTGTCAGCGGGCAGGGTGGAGGCCGCGAAATTACCACTGCGGACGGCAGTGATCTGATCTATCAGCAGTCCCAGCTCCATGGCCAGCCGATTTTGACAGCGCAGAGACCAGAAATATATTCCCAACACCAGGAGCAGAGGAAGCAAAAACAGATTCCAGATCGCCCAACGGGGAAGGTAGGCTCTGACGGTCTGCAAAATAAGAAAGAAAATGATCTCCCCACCAAGGAGCAGGACGCCAAGGCCCAACATACCCAAACGCCGGCTGAGCCGTTTTTGAATGGGCAGCTTCAGGCCCCGGGCCGTCAGCATCCCGCAAATGCCATGCCGCCAGGGCTTGTCCCCATAGCGCAGATCGTTGACAAACAGCCAGCCGCCCCAGAAGGCCAGCAGCACCATCCCCGGCCGCCGAAGGATCTCGTAAAGATAGGAACTGAGGAACCAGGGGTATTGATAGTATGCCGTCTCCACATCCCAGGATACGGCATAGGTCACCTCCTGCACCAGATACCGCATCTCCTCCGTCAGGGGCAGCAGGACAATGCACAGCGCCCCCAGAAGCAACAGGAGCTTGACCTCGAACCAGAGACGTCCCGTAACACGGGCGATGGCCCGGTCGGCCAGAGGCTTCTCCTTCCGCAGCAGGAACCAGACCGCCAGCAGACAAAGGCCGATCCCCGCCTCCAGAGCTCCGTAGACCACCAGATTCTGGCGGCGCTCCCGCCAGTTCTTCTCCAGGTAATAGAGCCGGTTATACCGCCACTGGTTTCCCTGGGAACCATAGCTTCCCTTGATATAGAGGGCGGGCTGGTCGGCCACGGCGATGGAGACCGTCACACCCGCCGCCTCCTCATCCGCCTGAAAGTTGCTGTACCCGGGCAGCTCCCAGTGCTTCCCATCCTCCCGGTAGATCCCGTCGCCATACAGGTCGATGGTGGAGCCATTTTTGCTGGCGGAGCATTCCTTTCCATCAAAGGAGAGAAGAAAGCTATATCCCTGGGTGGGATATTGGGAGATATCCTCCGTATTGCTGTAAAGGACTTTCCCATTCTGGGAGATGGAGTAGAGCAGATTCCGATCCTCCTGAAGGATCTTATTCCAGGCCTCCGCCTCCTTTTTCCACTGCTCCCGGTCGCTCTCGGTGGGCTGGTAGTCGCTGATGGGGTAGCCGTCAAAATACCATACATTATCCTGCCGGATGACAGCAGTGGCCTTCTCCTCGATCAGAAAGGCGTCCTCGGCGTATACGTCATGATAATCGGAGAAGGATCCGTTCAACGGCCCGCCCGCCCCCATGGCGATAAAGCGGTTCATCATCTCCGACAGGTAGGAGCGGAAGGCTTCCGTCTCCTGAAAATCGGACTGGAGGGCGCTTTCCAGCCTGTCCTGCCCGCCCTCGCTGAATAGATTCCCCGCAATGGGCAGCAGGGAGGCCAGCACCAGGCTCACCCCCAGGGCGAAGCTGAGAAAGCCGCAGACTGCTTTACTTTTTTTCCATTTTGTATCCAATGCCCCACACCACCTTTAAGTATTCTGGCTCCTTGGGGGTCAGCTCGATCTTCTCCCGGATGCGCCGGATATGGACCATCACCGTGTTTTCCGGGGCGTAGGACGTCTCCTCGTCCCAGACCCGGCGATAGATCTCCTCGGCGGGAAAGATACGACCCAGGTTGCGCATGAGCAGATCCACGATTTTGGTCTCCGTGGCGGTGAGGCGCACCGGCTCTCCGTCGGCACTGAGTACCCGGCTCTCCGGGTCGTAGCTGAGCCGTCCGGTGACCAAGCGTTTGCTCTGGGCGGCATTTACGTCTCCCAGACAGGTGTACCGGCGCAGCTGGCTCTTCACCCGGGCCACCAGCTCCTGGGGATGGAAGGGCTTGGTCACATAGTCGTCCGCGCCCATACTGAGCCCCAGCACCTTGTCGGTGTCCTCGCTCTTGGCCGAGAGGATGAGAATGGGCAGGTTGCGCCGCTCCCGGATACGCAGCACGGCGGACAGCCCGTCCAGCCGGGGCATCATCACGTCCATGAGGATGAGCCGCAGCTCCGGATCCACCGCCCTGTCCAGGGCCTCCATGCCATCATAGGCCCGCAGGACCTCATACCCCTCCGCCTCCAGCAGAAGAGCTATGGCGCCTACGATCTCTCTGTCGTCGTCCACCACCAGAATTTTCTCGCTCATGTGTGACCTCCTTTGGAACAAGCCGAGTATATCAGAGCATTCCTACAAACAAATAGACAGAGTTCTTACGGATCTCTTACAATTTTTCCCTGTCATCGGCAAACCGCTCCAGCGCGGAGCGATCCAGTATGCGCAGGACTCCGTAGCCCGTTTCGATCCAGCCCCGGGCGGCAAAGCGGGAGAGGATCCGGCTCACCGTGACCCGGCTGGCTCCCACGGCGGAGCCTAACTCCTCATGTGTAGTACGCAGACTGTCTCCCTCTCCGGCCTGGCGCAGCAGGGCTCCCGCCAATCGGCGGTCGGCGGGACGGAAGGTGATGTCGTCCACATGGCCGGAAAGAAGGCGTACCGTCCGGGCCAGATAGCGCAGCATGGGATACGCCAGCTCCGGATGCTCCCGGAAGACACGCTCCAGCCGGGGGCCGTCCACCGAGATGACCCGGCACTCGGTCACCGCCACGGCGGAGGAGACCCGGGGACAGCCGTCAAAGAAGGAGGCCTCACCCATCAGGTCGCCGGCGTGATGAAGGGTGAGGAGCCGTTCAGCCCCCTCAGGGGAACTGATAAAGCTCCGGGCCACACCCTTTTCCAGATAATAGAATTCCTCCGGCGCAGTATTCTGAAGATAGATAAACTGGCCGGGATCGTAGCGGCGGGCGGGCCGCCCCTGGGCCAGAGGGGCCCAGATCTGTTTGTTTTCCATTGCGTTCACCACCGGAAGAGATTGTATCATAATTTACATTCTTTTGGCAAGAAAGATGTCATACTGTATCCAAAGAAAACCTCAAAGGAGGCATTGATCATGGGAATGACCATGACCCAAAAGATCCTGGCCAGACACGCCGGACTTCCGGAGGTGACGACGGGACAGCTCATTGAGGCCAGACTGGATCTGGTGCTGGGAAATGACATCACCACCCCTGTGGCCATCACTGAGTTTGAAAAGGCGGGGCTCACCCAGGTTTTTGACAGGGATAAGATCGCCATCGTGCTGGATCACTCCACCCCCTGTAAGGACATCAAATCCGCCCAGCTCTGCGCGCAGGCCAGGGACTTTGCCCAAAAGTACTCCATCACCCACTTTTATGATGTGGGTACGGCGGGCATTGAACACGCCCTGCTCCCGGAAAAGGGGCTGTGCGCCCCCGGAGAGGCCATTATCGGCGCGGACTCCCACACCTGTACATACGGCGCCTTAGGGGCTTTCTCCACCGGCGTGGGCTCCACCGACATGGCCGCCGGGATGGCCACCGGTCTGGCCTGGTTCAAGGTGCCCGCCGCCATCAAGGTCATTCTGAAGGGGAAATTCGCTCCCCATGTCAGCGGCAAGGACGTGATCCTTCACCTCATCGGCCTCATCGGGGTGGACGGCGCCCTCTATCAGTCCCTGGAGTTTGCCGGGGAGGGGGTAGGGGAGCTCACCATGGACGACCGCTTCACCATCGCCAATATGGCCATTGAAGCGGGCGCCAAAAACGGGATCTTCCCGGTGGACGACAGGACCCGGGCGTATCTGAAGGGCAGGGTGGACCGTCCCTGGGAGGCCGTGGAGGCCGACGCCGACGCGGTCTATGCCCGGGAGGTGGTCATTGATCTCTCCCAGCTTCGTCCCACCGTATCTCTGCCCCATCTGCCCTCAAACACCAAAACGGTGGACGAGGTGGCGGGGCTGCCCATCCACCAGGTGGTCATCGGCTCGTGCACCAACGGACGGCTGAAGGATCTGGCGGAGGCAGCCGCCATTCTGGCGGGGAAGACGGTGGCTCCGGGGGTGCGTTGTATCGTCATCCCCGCCACCCAGCAGATCTATCTGGACGCCATGAAGGCTGGGTATGTGGAGACCTTTATCCACGCTGGCTGCGCCGTGTCCACCCCCACCTGCGGCCCCTGTCTGGGGGGACATATGGGGGTCATGGCGGCGGGGGAGCGGTGTGTATCCACCACCAACCGGAATTTCGTGGGCCGGATGGGGGACGTGAGCTCCGAGGTCATCCTGGCCTCGCCCGCCGTGGCGGCGGCCTCCGCCCTGGCCGGCTGCGTGGCCGACCCCGCCAAGATCTGAGGGAGGTGTAAAGGTATGAAAATTTACAAGTACGGTGACAACGTGGATACCGACGTTATCATTCCCGCCCGGCATCTCAACGACCCCGATCCCAAGGCGCTGGCCTCCCACTGTATGGAGGACATCGACAAGGACTTCGCTGGGACTGTGGAGCAGGGGGATATCATGGTGGCCGGCGCCAACTTCGGCTGCGGCTCCAGCCGGGAGCACGCTCCTCTGGCCATCAAGGCCAGCGGTGTGAAGTGCGTCATTGCCCAAAGCTATGCCCGTATTTTTTACCGCAACGCCATCAACATCGGCCTGCCCATTCTGGAGTGTCCGGAGGCGGCGGAGGGGATCGCTCCCGGTGACAGCGTGAGCGTGGATTTTGCCACCGGGGTCATCACCGACGAGACCCAGGGTAAGACCTGGCATTCCGCGCCCCTGCCCCCGTTCATCGACAATATCGTCCAGAGCGGGGGACTGCTCAAGTCCCTGAAAGCGAGAGGAGCTGCAAAATAATGAAGTATAAGATCGCGCTCATCCGGGGCGACGGCATCGGCCCTGAGGTGGTCAATGAGGCTGTGGGCGTCATCGACGTCGTGGCGGAAAAGTTTGGCCATCAGATCGAGTATGTGGACGTTCTGCTGGGAGGCTGTGCCACCGACGCGGTGGGGAAGAGCTATCCCGACGGTACTGCCGAGATGTGCAAAGCCTGCGACGCGGTGCTGCTGGGCGCCGTAGGCGGCCCCAAGTGGGGGCCTGACAAGCCCGCCGAACAGCGTCCTGAGACCGCCCTGCTGGCCATCCGGAAGGACTTGGGCCTCTATGCCAACCTCCGTCCCGCCACACTGCGGCCTGCCCTGGCCGATTCCAGTCCCCTGCGCAGAGAGACCGCCGAAAAGGGCATCGACCTGATGATGGTCCGGGAGCTCACCGGCGGGGTCTACTTCGGGAAGCGGGACAGATATCAGACCGAGGATCGGGGCACGGAGTGTACCGACCTGATGGCCTATTCCGAGAAGGAGATCGAGCGTGTGGGCCGCCGGGCCTTTGAACTGGCCCGCCTGCGCCGGAAGAAGGTCTCCAGTGTGGACAAGGCCAATGTGCTGGAGACCTCCCGGCTGTGGCGCAGCGTGATGCACCGGCTGGCCGAAGAGTATCCCGACGTGGCGTACGAAGATGTGCTGGTGGACAACTGCGCCATGCAGATCGTCCGGGATCCCGGTCAGTTTGACGTACTGGTCACCGAAAATATGTTCGGGGACATTCTCTCGGACGAGGCCAGCATGGTCACCGGCTCCATCGGACTGCTGCCCTCCGCCTCTATCGGGGACTCCGCCCCCGGGCTCTACGAGCCCATCCACGGCTCCGCCCCCGACATCGCGGGCCAGGACAAGGCCAACCCCACCGCCACCATTCTGTCGGCGGCCATGATGTTCCGCTATTCCTTCCAGCGCCCGGAGGAGGCCGACGCCATCGAGCTGGCGGTGGACGCTGTGCTTGCCGAGGGCTGGCGCACTGCCGACATCGCAAAGCCGGGGGAGAAAACCGTAGGCACCCGGGAGATGGGCCGGCTCATCCGGGAAAAGCTGGCCGCTCGCTGAAACTGACATCACATATACCAAAAATGGGCCGGAGCATAGCTTCGGCCCATTTTCCTCATTCTTTCCCGCTCAGCCTGGGGGAGAGGGAGCTTTCCCTACTCCGAATCCTTTTTTTGCCGTTTCAACGGGTTTTTCCGGAAAAGAAAAGCCTTGACAAAAAATGAGGGTTATATGATAATCTGGGTAAAGTATATTTGCCCGCCCGGGGCAAAGACTAAGACTTGAAAGGCAGGTAATTTTTATGGCGCTGATTCATTTCAACACCCAGGGCTTCGACAAGGCTCTGGCCTCCGATACCCCTATGCTGGTGGACTTCTGGGCCACCTGGTGCGGCCCCTGTCAGATGCTGGGCCCCGTCATCGAGCAGCTGGCGGAGGAGTATGAGGGCAAGGACGTTCTGGTGGGTAAGGTAGATGTGGACGAAAGTCCCGAACTGGCCGCCCGCTACGGAGTCATGAGCGTTCCCACCGTCATCCTTTTCCAAAACGGGGAGGAGAAGGATCGGAAGGTTGGGGTCATGCCTTTCGAGGTATACGACGAGCTGCTGGACGGAGCGCTAAGCTGATGCGCGTGATGGCCATCGATTACGGCGACGCCCGAACAGGCGTCGCCGTATCTGATCCCACCGGACTGCTGGCGGGATTTACCACCGTGATCCAGAGCCGAAATCCGGAACATGTGATCCGGGAGCTTACCCGATTGGCAAAGGATCACGGCGCGGAGGAGCTGGTCATGGGTTTTCCCCGGAATATGGATGGTACCGAGGGCCCCCGGGCCGGCTTGTACCGTGCCTTTGCCGCCTCTCTGGAGGAGGCCTCCGGCCTGCCCCTCACCCTTTGGGATGAGCGTCGCACCACCATTGAGGCCCACGCTATCCTCCATGAGAGCGGAAAGCGGATGAAGGCCCATAAGAAGAATGTGGATGCGGTGGCGGCCACCCTCATTCTGGAGGGGTACTTAACAAGAAAACGTCTTCAGGGGTGATCCGGGCGATCACCCCTGCTTTTTTCGGAACAGTTCACGAAGACCGATATAGAGGAGATATCCCCCAAAGAACCGGCGCAAAAGCCCCACATCCAGCGCCGTGGCGCACCAGGCGGCCAGAGCCGTGCCCGCCAGCCCGGCGGCAATGGCGGGCAGGGCCGTCCCCTTATCGATATAGCCGTTTTTAATGTGGCTGGGCAGGGCGGTGGCGGCGGTGGGGAGGAAGTAGAGCAGATTGACCCCCTGGGCCAGATGCTGTTCCACCCCGGCAAAGGCGGTCATGTAGATCAGAAGCAGCGTACCGCCCCCCACACCGAAGCCGGAGAGGACCCCGGTGACCGCCCCGGCCAGAAGAGGGATGGGCCAGCCCATCAGAAAAACAGCGACTTTACGCCGCCGTAGAGGATAAGCAGGGCAAAGCCCCGACGCAGCCAGTCCATGTTCAGCCGCCGAAAAAGCTTTCCGCCTATGAAGCCGCCCACAAGACCGCCGGCCAGATAGGGAAGGGCCACCGTCACATCCAGACCGCCCCGAAAGAAATAGATCACAGAGGACAGCAGGCACAGAGGAAGGATGACAGCCACCGAGGTGGCAAAGGCCCGACGCTGATCCAGGCCGCACCTTCCCGTCAACAGCGGCACCAGGACCATCCCGCCGCCGCCACCGAAGAATCCGTTGACCAATCCTGCCGCACCCCCGGCCAGGGCAGAGCGCACCACTGTTTTTTCCATAAAAATATCCCCTCCCGGTCTATTTTGGCAGGGAGGGGATATTTTATTCCTTAACCAGTGCCAGCACCACATCTCCCGCCAGCATAAGCCCCGCGCAGGAGGGCACCCAGGCCACGCTTCCGGGAACGCTCCTGCGGCCGGGAGGTGGAGATTCCCGCTGCTCCGGCGTCCTGGGCTCCTCCGGAGACCACAGAACCCGATGATGGTGGATCCCCCGATCCCGCAGCTCCTTGCGGATCACCCGGGCCAGCGGACAGCCCATGGTTTTGGAGATATCGGTAATACGAAACTGTGTGGGATCCAGCTTATTCCCGGTACCCAGCGCGGAAACAATGGGCACGCCCCGCTCCAGCGCGGTCTGGATCAGATCCAGCTTACAGGAGACCAGGTCGATGGCGTCCACAATATAGTCATAGTCTCCCGCAAAAAAGGTCTCCCGATCCTCCGGCGTATAACGATAGACAAGGGAAGTAGCCTTACAACCCGGAGCCACCTGGGCCACCCGCTCCGCCATCGTCTGTGCCTTGGGCTTGCCCACCGTGTCCACTGTGGCCTCCAGCTGGCGGTTCAGATTGGATGTGCTTACCTCGCCACAGTCGGCCAGGGTAAGCCGGCCCACACCGGAGCGAGCCAAGGCCTCGGCGCACCAGCTGCCCACGCCGCCAAGCCCCAACACCGCCACATGACTGCGGGAGAGCTTCTCCATCGCCGGACGGCCCAGCAGCATTTCTGTACGGAGAAAGGCGTCCTCCATCTTGATATCCCTCCTCAGGAAAAGAGCCGCCCTGTCAAAAGCGTTGTTTTAAGAAACCCTGTAGGGGCGGCTATCAGCCGCCCGCGGGCGCATACTATGCGCCCCTACAAAGTTTTCTTATCTCAACGCCCCATCGGGCGGCTCCTTTTTGTTCTGTTTAAGCGGCGGGGGACTCCTCGGGCTCCTGGCTCTCAGCGGGGGAGGCAGAGGGGGTGGGAAGGGCATTGCTGACCACACCCACATACTGCATACCGTCCAGAGGAGCGGCCTCCATGGCATCGGTGAGCTCCGTGAGCCACTCGGACTGATCCGTGCTCTGTTTGGCCTGGATGGCGGTGCCCTTCCAGGCGGGCTCCTCAGCCTTCTCAAAGTAGATCACATGCCAGCCGTAATAGGCGGCGTCCTCACCGTTGTGGCACACCAGACCGGTATCTCCCGGCTGGCGGGCGGGATCGAAGATCCAGTCGTTGAACACGCTTACCATGTCGCCCTTGCTGATATAGCTGTAGCGTCCGCCCTTGCCTCTGGAGCCGCCGTCGTCGCTGTGCTCGTCAGCGAGCGCCCCGAAACTCTCGGCGGTGGCGTCGCCGGCCTTCCACTCCTCAAGCAGCGCCTCGGCCTCGGCCTTGGCGGCGTCCATGGCCTCCTGGGTGGGGGCGCCCTGAGGATCATTCTCGGGCGCGTCGGCCATGATCAGGATATGACGGACATTCACCGTAGGATCGGTGACCAGATAGCGGTCCAAGAAGAGGACCACCTGATACCCGTTGGTGGCCTCAATGGCGGTCACATCACCCGCTTTGCGGGCGGAGTCCATGAGCCAGGAGGCGGAGGCGGCGCCGCCGGAGGAAAGCCGGCTGCCCAGCACCTGCTTCTGCAGGGAGTATCCCTCCACAGCGTAGGCCTCCTTATAGGCCTCCGAGACATACTCGGGCGCCAGCTCAATGAAGGTCTTCTCCCGGTCGGCGCGGGAAGCGGCCTCCAGCTTGTCCACCGCCTCGTCGGCCCTCTCCTTGGCCTTGGCCATAGCGGCCGCCTTTTCCTCGTCGGTGGCCTCCACGGTCTTACCCTCAGCGTCGGTGGAGGAGGGGGCGGAGCCGTCTACGGTGAAGATACGGTAGTCATAGCTGTCCAGCGTATCGGGATGCTCATCGTAATATGCCTTCAGCGCAGCCTCGTCATAGGTGATGCCCTCCTCATGGTGGTCGGCATACTCGGAGGCAAGCACATCGTTGGTGAGATTGCGCACAAAGACCTTCTCCGTGACTCCCTTGCCGTAGGACTGGGCAAAGTAGGAGCTGCGGGTCAGGCCGTTCTGGGCGCACACCAGATCCACCTGGGCAAGCTGGTCGTCAATGGTCTTCTGCCCCTCGGCAGAGAGGGTAAAGTTCTCCGCCTTGGCCTGGGCACACAGAGCGGCGGTCTGCGTCAGGTACTCCAGGGCACTCTCCCGGAAGGCGTCGGCATAGGTCTTTCCCTCTTCCTCGTTGTACCACTGCACACCCTCGCTGACGCTGGGATCATAGCCCATGGAGATGCCGTAGGCGGCGAACTGCTGGTACTGGGAATAGGCCGCATTCCGGGCCGACACATAATAATATTGCAGGTCGGCCACGGTATAATCCACGCCGTTCACATTGGCGGCCACGTCGCCGCCATGATCGGTGCTGCTCAGGCCGTTCCATACCAGAAGGGCGACGGTGGCGGCGGCACAGACCACGCCCACGGCGGTATAGATACTCTTTTTCCGCTTGGCGGCCTGGGCCTCAGCCAGCTCCTTCTGCTGACGCTGAGTGAGTCCCTCGGCCATCTCGGCCTTCCGCTGTTGTTTTTTATCAGATGCGCTCATGCAGTTTTCAGTCCTCTCATTTTTTACCTGTGGCCGGGAGCTTGTCCTCGGCCAGAGCGCCTTTGGGCGCTCGACGCATTTTGTTATTATACAAGAATCCGCCCCTCCTTGCAACCCCCAAAAGGGGAGAAAAAAGGAAAAACCGCTGTTTCCAGCGGTTTTCAAAAAATAGACCCCCCACCTTAGCCGTGTGGACCCATTTAAAACCTGCACGTCTCCGGCAGGTGGGTCGCCTCCGTACCGTTTCACCGCTTCCAACTTCCGGCCATAGGCCGGGAGGCCTGCGAACCACGGCACAAGTCGGCGTCCCGTTTCATAAATGTGGGTTTAAAAGGGCCCATCACGCACCAGGCAGGGGAGAGCGGATCAATTCTCGCCCTGCCCGCCTTCCTCCTGAAACAGGGCGTCCATAAACTGATCGTAGACCTCCTCCAGCTCCTCCTCCGAGTCCAGCGTAGACAGTTGCTCCTCGCCGTCTGCCTCCACGACTTTAAGGATGATGAGTCCGGCCTCCTCCTCCGTGTCCTCCTCGCCGGTGTCAGCGGGGAAGAAAGCCATATAGATCTGGCCGTTATACTCTATGGTGTCCACATGCTCCAGTTCAAATTCATTGCCCTCTTCGTCGGTGACGGAGATGAAATCGGGGCCAAATTCCTCGCTCACGGTCAACGCCTCACTTTCGGATAATTTCGGTGATTCTATTTTACCCTGTGGTGTGGGAAAAAGCAAGGGTGGAGTATGCTAAAATTTTACAACGGCACACGAAGCATTACCGGCTAAGGGGAAGACGGGAATTTTTAGGGTGGACAAACTGTAAACTGGTGGTATAATATAGAAGTCTATTTTTACCCATTTGACAGTCCGCCTATCGGAACGGAGGTGTCAATATGCCTGAAGAGCATATGCCCCATTCCCCGGCCAGACCGCCCCAAAGCACGCCGCGCTCGCCGAGGAAGAAAAAGCCCACATGGAAAAAAGTTGTTGGCAGGGTATTTACCATCATCGGTACCCTGATCCTGATCCTTGCCATTACCGGCTCCTTTTTGGCCTGCTTTGCCGCGGTATACATCAAAAATGTGATCCTGCCAAAGACAGAGCTGAATGTGGCCGACTACAACATGGATCTGTCCAGCGCCATTTATTATACCGATCCCACAACCGGAGCTGTAATGGAGTACGAGACTCTCCACGGCGATCAAAACCGGGTGTGGCTGCGCTATGATCAGCTGCCGCAGGATCTGATCCACGCGGCCGTTGCCATTGAGGATCGCCGGTTCTACCAGCACCACGGCGTGGACTGGATCCGTACGGCCAAGAGTGTGTTGACCATGTTTACCGGTGGCCGGATCCAGGGCGGCTCCACCATCACCCAGCAGCTGATCAAAAACCTGACCCAGTATGACGACGTGACGGTCAAGCGGAAGGTACAGGAAATTTTCACCGCGCTGGAATTTGATAAAAAATACTCCAAGGATCAGACGCTGGAGTGGTATCTCAACTATATTTATTTCGGCCGGAAGTGCTACGGCGTATACACCGCATCCTATGCCTATTTCGGCAAGGATGTGTCACAGCTGAACCTGGCCGAGTGCGCCAGTCTCATCAGCATCACCAACAATCCCTCCCTTTACGATCCTTACACCAATCTGGAAAACAACACCACCCGCCGGGGCTATGTGCTGGACGCCATGGCCAGAGACGGGTATATCTCCCAGGAGGAATGTGATGCGGCCAAGGCGGAGGAGCTGGACTTCCACTCCGGGCAGAGCGACGGTCAGCAGAGCTCCCTGTACAGCTGGTATACCGAGCAGGTCATCTCCGATGTGACAAAGGATCTGATGAATACCTACGGCTATTCCGAGCTGGTGGCCTCCAACATGGTATACTCCAGCGGCCTGAAGATCTACGCCTGCATCGATCCCCAGGTCCAGGCGGCGGTGGATAACATCTACTCCAACGCGGAGAACCTGCCCTATACCTCCGCCTCCGGCCAACAGCTCCAGTCCGCCATCGTGGTGGTGGACACCCAGGGCAATGTGGCCGCTCTGGCGGGCAAGATGGGGGAGAAGACCGTAGAGGACACCCTGGGCTATAACATGGCCTCCCGGGCCCAGCGTCAGCCCGGCTCTTCCATTAAGCCCCTGGCGGTCTATGCTCCGGCCCTGGAGATGGGCCTCGTTACGCCCTATTCTGTTTTTGAGGACGGCCCACCCATGCTTCTCAACGGCGATCCCTGGCCCTCCAACGTAAACCACCGCTATACCGGCCAGATGACCGTATCCCGGGCGGTGGCGGACTCCACCAATACGGTGGCGGTACGGGTCCTTCAGCGGGTGACCCCCGAGGTGGGCTTTGAGTATCTGACGGACAAATTCCACATCGATCCCAACCACCTGGTGGTCAGTGAGGATATCAAGGGCACCACCTTCTCCGACATCGGATATTCCCAAATGGCCCTGGGCGGCCTGACCAAGGGCGTTACCACCCTGGATATGGCGGGGGCCTACGCGGTCTTTCCCCGGAACGGCATCTATGTAGAGCCCAGGACCTACTCCCGGGTGGAGGATCAGAACGGAAAGATCCTTTTGTCCAAAGAGACTGTTGGCGAGCCTGTTTTGAAGGAAAAGACGGTCTTCTATATCAATGAACTGCTCAAAGGGGTCGTGAACGGGGGAGGCGGCAGCGCCGCGGCTCTTTCGGGCATGACCGTGGCAGGTAAAACGGGTTCCACCTCCTCCAACAATGACCGGTGGTTTGTGGGCTATACGCCCTACTATACCGCCGCCGTATGGGTGGGCTACCGTACCCCGGAGCGGGTGCGGGTCTCCGGGGACAACCCGGCGGCCGTGCTGTGGCGGAAGGTGATGAGCCAGGTTCACGAAAACCTGGAAAACAAGGACTTCCCCCGGCCGGACGGACTGGTTCCGGTGGAATACTGTATGGACACCGGTCTCCGGGCCACCGATGAGTGCCGCAGTGATCTGCGTGGCAGCCGGGCGGCCGTCGGCTATCTCTATCCGGAGGATGCTCCTTTGGAGGACTGCGCGGCCCATGTCATGACGGAGGTCTGCACCGCCGATCCCGTTCTGAAGGAGGACGGGACTTTCACAGGCCGCTATCACCTGGCCGGCGAGTTCTGTCCCGAAGTCACCTGGAACGAGGACGGAACCGCCAACATGGGCAAGATCAGCGTTGCTGTGCTGGATATGGAGCGGGAATATATCGGCGATGTGCATCCCGAGGATGACGCCTACTTCCTGTCCGCGCTGGAAACTGTGGGCCCCTGTACCGTCCACACCTCCGAGATCCCTGTAGAGCCGGTTCCCTATGACCCGGCCGCCTTCGACATCACCAATCCCTCCACCTGGCCCTCCAAGGAGGACGACCCCTTCTTTGACGCCGGCGATCCCTCCACCTGGCCCTCCTCCGGAGGACATCTTCCCCGTCCTGGGGAGGGAGAGGACCCCACTCATACCCCCGATCCCGGTACGACCACCCATCCCGATCCTCCGGTGACCAGCGAGCCCCCTGTGACCAACTTCACTCCGCCGCCGACACTGCCCTCGGCACCGCCGGCTGAGGAGCCGCTGCTCCCCCCGGGAGCCTGAACATCAAACATTTTACGAAAGAGCGCGCCTGAGGCGCGCTCTTTCGTGATTTCCGGCAAATTTCCCCTTCCATTGCCGAGAGACGTTGGGTAGTTTTCTCACATTTTCCCGTTGCGTCAAAGCCACAGTCGTGATACAATATACCACAGTACGCGAACAAATGGCTTTGACGGGTGGACAGCACCTTGATGAAAAAGGGGGGTTAACATAAAATGGGAGTATTGTCCCAATACTTTATCGTGGAGGCGTCGGCACTGCCTGAGATCTTCCTGAAGGTGGCGGAAGCCAAGCGGCTGCTGGAGATCGGCGAGGCGCAGACGGTGAACCAGGCCGCTCAGCGGGTGGGCCTCAGCCGCAGCGCTTTTTATAAGTATAAGGACGCCGTGCGGCCCTTTAACGATATGGTCAACGGCCGTATCGTCACCTTCCAGATCCTGCTGAAAAATGAGCCCGGCGTACTCTCCGCGGTGCTCAACAACTTTGCCCGGTGCGGGGCCAATATCCTGACCATCAATCAGGGGGTCCCGGCGGGAGGAAGCGCCGTGGTAAACATCGGCGCGGAGACCTCCGGGCTGGTGATGACCACGGAGGAGATGCTCTCACGGGTGGCCGGCGAGGCGGGCGTTGTCCGCTGTGAGATATTGGCGGGCTGAGTGCCCGGTGAAAGGAGATAACACATGGCAAAGGTCGCTATATTGGGCTTTGGCGTTGTGGGTTCCGGTGTGGCTGAGGTGCTTGCGCGCAACGGAGCCCATATCGGGCAAAAGCTTCACTCCAATGTGGAACTGAAATATATTCTGGATCGCCGGGACTTTCCCGACAGTCCTTTTTCCCCCAGGATCATCCATGACTTTGACCTCATTGAACGGGACCCCGAGGTGGAGGTCGTGGTGGAGACCATCGGCGGGGCCGGAGCCGCAAAGGAGTTTACCCTGCGGGCCCTGGCCGCGGGAAAAAGCGTGGTCACCTCCAACAAGGAGCTGGTGGCCAAGCATGGCTATGATTTGATGAAGCTGGCTCAGGAGCACAATGTGAGTTATCTATACGAGGCCAGCGTGGGAGGAGGCATCCCCATCATCCGCCCCCTGAAGCAGTGTCTGGCCGCAAATGAGATCACCGAGATCTGCGGCATTCTCAACGGAACCACCAACTATATCCTCACCCGGATGATCCGGGCCGGCCTCAGCTTTGACGCCGCGCTGAAGGAGGCTCAGGAAAACGGTTACGCGGAAGCGGATCCCACCGCTGATGTGGCCGGCCACGACGCCTGCCGCAAGATCTGCATTCTGGCCTCGCTGGCTTTCGGCCGGCACATCTATCCCGAGCAGGTCCCCACCGAGGGGATCGACCGGGTGTCTCTGGCCGACGTGGCCTACGCCGACGCCTGTGGCCGGAAGATCAAGCTTCTTGGCCGCGCCATTCTGGAAGAGGATGGGAAGATCCAGGCCTTTGTGGCTCCACATCTGATCGGCGGGGAGGTCCCTCTGGCCGGAGTGGAAGATGTTTTCAACGCCATTGCGGTCAAGGGCAATGCCATTGGAGACGTGATGTTCTATGGCAGAGGAGCGGGAAAGCTGCCCACCGCCTCCGCCGTTGTGGCCGACGTGATGGATGCCGTAGGCCGCAGGGATCGGCCCAAATTCATGGACTGGGGGCCGGGAAGCAAGGATGTGACCGCGGATATCCGCACCCTGGCCACCCGCTGGTATGTCCGTGTCCGCGGAGAGGCGGGAAGGGCGCTGCCGGAGCGGCTGGATGTGGAGCGGTTCCTGGCCCGATCCGGAGCGCCGACGGGGGAGACCGCCTTCATCACCAAAGCGCCTTTGACCCGCGGGGCCCTGGACAACGCCCTGGAAGGGCTGGAGATCCTCTCGGCCTTCCGGGTACTGGAGGACTGACCGTGAGGAGCCGGTCGGCATAAAATAGGACGTGGAAACCTGTAAGGGGGTAACTGTTTCATATGGGACTCATTGTTCAGAAATTCGGCGGGAGCTCTGTGGCGGATTCCAACAAACTCCGCAACGTAGCCCGCATTATTACCGAGACATACCGGCGGGGACATCAGGTGGTGGTGGTCCTCTCCGCCCAGGGAGATACCACCGACGACCTCATCGCCAAGGCCTCTGAGATCAATCCCAAGGCCTCCAAGCGAGAGATGGATATGCTCCTGTCCACCGGTGAGCAGATCTCCTGCTCCCTGTGCGCCATGGCCATTGAGGCGATGGGCTATCCGGTGGTTTCGCTCACCGGCGCTCAGGCCGGGGTACAGACCAACTCCACCTATGGAAATGCCCGCATCAAGCGGGTGTCCACCGAACGGATCCTCAACGAGCTGGACCGGCGGAGCATCGTTATTGTCACCGGCTTTCAGGGCGTCAACAAATACGGGGACATCACCACTCTGGGCCGCGGCGGCTCCGACACCTCGGCGGTCGCCCTGGCGGCCAGCCTCCACGCCGATCTGTGTCAGATCTATACCGACGTGGACGGGGTCTATACCGCCGATCCCAGGCTGGTGCCCCAGGCTCATAAGCTCCAGGAGATCACCTTCGACGAGATGCTGGAGTTGGCCACGCTGGGCGCCCAGGTGCTCCATAACCGTTCGGTGGAGATGGCAAAGCGTTATAACGTCAATCTGGAGGTCCTCTCCAGCTTCTCCGGAAATCCGGGGACACAAGTCAAGGAGGTTGTGAAAATCATGGAAAAATCCCATGTCAGCGGCATCGCCAAGGATAAGGATATCGCCCGTCTGGCCCTGGTGGGTCTGGCCGATGAGCCGGGTATTGCCTTCCGTATCTTCTCCCTGCTGTCCAAAGAGAAGATCAACGTGGATATCATTCTGCAGTCCATTGGCCGGGACGATAAAAAGGACATCAGCTTCACTGTGGCCAAGGGAGACACCGAGGCGGCCAAGCAGATCCTGGAGGAAAACCGGGAGTACATCGGCTTTGACCACATCGACGTCAGCGACAACATCGCCAAGGTCTCCATCGTGGGCGCCGGGATGATCAACAACCCCGGCGTGGCCGCCGGAATGTTTGAAGCCCTCTTCAACGCCGGGATCAACATCCACATGATCTCCACCAGCGAGATCAAGGTCTCCGTTCTGGTGGATCTCACCGACGCGGACAGGGCCGTCCAGGTCATTCACAACAAATTCTTTGACGACAGCGCCCTTCAGGGCATGTAAGTCTGCGTATTCAGGAAACTGGGAGACGGGGAGCGCCCCGTCTCCCAGTTTCCTATTGACAACGGTGGAATAATGTAGTATATTAGCGTGGTAAAGCATAAAAGTGAGGGGAACGCCATGAATGTGATCACTACGCCGGAGGGGACAAGGGACAGGCTCTATGCCCAGTGCGGACGTCTGCGCGCCGTGCAGGGAGAGCTGACAGGCCTGTTTCGCTCCAGGGGCTATGCCGAGATCAGCACCCCGGAGGTGGAGTTTTACGACCTCTTTCTCCAGTCGGGTAACCCGATCCCTCAGGAGTCCATGATGAAGATCGTGGATCGCTCCGGAAAGCTGATGGTAATGCGTCCCGACTGTACCGCTCCCATTGCCCGGGTGGCGGCCACCAGGCTGAAAAACGAACCCTTTCCCCAGCGGCTCTATTACAATGAGACGGTTTTCCGCTCCGGCGCCGCCCATCGCGGCGGCAGCAGTGAGATCCCCCAATGCGGCATTGAGCTGCTGGGCGCGGAGGGGATCCAGGCCGACGTAGAGGCGGTCTCTCTGGCTGTGGAAGCTCTGTCTGCCGTATGTCCCCAGGGTTTCCACATTGAGCTGGGCCATGCGGGGCTCTTCCGTGCTCTGGCCGATCAGATGGAGATGACCACAGCCCAGGTGGAAGAAATGCGCACGCTTATTGAGGGCAAGCATTTTGCCGCGCTGGATGAATTCCTGCTTCCCTATCGGGAAAAGCCCGCCTACGGCCTTCTCTCCCGCCTGTCCCGCCTCTTCGGCGGGGTAGAGGTCCTGGAGGAGGCGGAGGCCCTGGTGGGGCCCCGGGGAGAGCTCTCATACTTACGTGCGCTTTACGAGGCGCTGGAAGCTGCGGGCTGCGGCCGGTATATCCGCTTTGACCTGGGTCTGGTCCACCAGATCGATTATTACACCGGTGTTGTTTTCCGCGGCTATGCCAGAGGGGCGGGCGCCAGTGTTCTGTCCGGCGGCCGCTACGACAATCTGCTGGGGGCTTTTGGCCGGAGCGCGCCCGCCATCGGCTTCGCCGTCTATGTGGATCTGGTGACAGGCGAGACCCCCGTACAGAGCACGGACACCCGCCTCCGGCTGGCCCTCACCAAGGGACGACTTCAGGATAAAACAGTGACCCTGCTGGAACAGGCGGGGCTGGACTGCGCTCCGGTAAAGGAGCCCGGACGCCGTCTCATTCATCCGCTGCCCAACTACCCTCTGGATGCGGTGTTGGCCAAGGCCCCCGACGTCATCACCTACGTGGAGCACGGGGTATGTGACCTGGGGGTGGTGGGAAAGGACACCATTCTGGAACGGGGGGAGAGTCCTTTCTACGAGGTGCTGGATCTGGGCTTTGGAAAATGCCGCTTCGCCCTGGCGGTAAAGAAGGGCAGCGACTTCTACGGAACCTATAAGACCCGCCGTATCGCCACCAAGTATCCCAATGTGGCCAAACGCTTTTTTGAGGCCAAGGGGATGGATGTGGAGATCGTCAAGATCGAGGGCTCGGTGGAGCTGGCTCCCATTCTGGGGCTGGCCGATGCCATTGTAGATATTGTGGAGACCGGCGCCACCCTGCTGGAAAACGGGCTGGAACCGATCGAGGACGTGGCTCCCGTCTCCGCCCGGCTCATCGTCAACACCGCCGCCATGAAGCTGAAGAAGGCGGAGATTTTGGACTTTATCGGCAAATGTCAGGCCGATCTGGAGGGAACAGGATGCTGAACATCGTCTATGCCGACGGCAATCGGGAACGGGCCGTCATTGCCGCCATGCGGAAGCGGGCAGCCTCGGCCAATGAGGCCATCGAGGTCGCCGTCCAGGCCATTATGGAGAATGTAAGAGAAGAAGGCTTTGCAGCAGTCGAGCGGTATACCCGGCAATTTGACCACAAAGTCCCCTACGAGATTTCCAAGGAAAAGCTGGACCAGGCCTATGCGCGCTGCCCCAAGGAACTGATCGCCGCCTTGGAGCATGCCGCCGCCAACATCCGCGCCTACAATGAACGGCTCCTGCCCCAGACGGAGTTCTGGCCCTCGCCCGACGGCGGCAAGGTGGGCCGGGTGGTGCGGGGCCTGACCAGAGTGGGGATCTATGTCCCCGGCGGAACGGCAGCCTATCCCTCCTCGGTATTGATGAACGCCATCCCCGCCAAGGTGGCCGGGGTGGAGGAGATCGTCATGGTCACCCCTCCCACCGATAACCTCAACGACGCGGTCCTGGCCGCGGCCAGGATCGCCGGAGTGGATCGGGTGCTGGCGGTAGGCGGGGCCCAGGCGGTGGCCGCCCTTACCTACGGCGCCGGTTTTATCCCCAAGGTGGACAAGCTGGTGGGGCCGGGCAACGCCTATGTGGCCGCCGCCAAGCGTCTGGCTTACGGAAGTCTGGACATCGACATGGTGGCCGGCCCCTCCGAGGTGCTGGTCATCGCCGACGAGACCGCCGACGCAAAATTTGTGGCCGCCGACCTTCTCTCCCAGGCTGAGCACGACAAGCTGGCCTCCGCAGTGCTCCTCACCACCAGCAAGGCTTTGGCGGATGCGGTAGACGCCGAGATGATCCGCCAGACCGGCTACCTGGAGCGCTCTGAGATCATGGAGTGCTCCATCCGGGACTTTGGCTGCGCCATTGTCACCCGGGATCTGGAGGAGGCGGTGGAACTGGCCAACGAGATCGCTCCGGAGCACCTGGAGGTGGTCACCGCTCAGCCCGAGGCCCTGCTTCCCGGCATCAGGAATGCCGGCGCGGTATTCCTGGGCAGTTGGTCCCCTGAGCCTCTGGGCGACTATCTGGCGGGGCCGAACCACGTGCTGCCCACCTCGGGCACCGCCCGGTTCTTCTCACCTCTGTCGGTGACCGGCTTCCTCAAGACCATGAGCGTGATCCAATATGACAAAAGATCCCTGGCGCCGGTAAAGGATGAGATCATCGCCCTGGCCCGGAGCGAAAAGCTCACCGCCCACGCCAATTCCATCCAAGTGCGGTTTGAATAAGGAGGACACAGGATGAACATCCCTATCGTTTCAAGCGATCAAAAGCTGAGAGCCTACGCCATGTCCCGGGTCACAAAGGAGACCTCCGTGGAGCTAACCCTGAACCTGGACGGGGGAGAGGTCAGCGTCTCTACAGGGATCGGCTTTTTTGACCATATGCTCACCGCCCTGGCCTTCTACGCCGGCTTTGGTCTGGAGCTCCGGACCAAGGGTGATCTGGAAGTAGACGGCCACCACACCGTGGAGGATACGGGTATCGTACTGGGGCAGGCCTTCGCGGCAGCCCTGGAGGATAACAGGGGCATCACCCGGTTCGGCACCGCCTTTGTACCCATGGACGAGGCCCTGTGCCGGGTAGTGCTGGACATCTCCAACCGCCCCTACCTGGTTTACGAGGTGGAGATGCCCCAGAGCATGATCGGCGGATACGACGCCTGCCTCACCGAGGAGTTCATGCGGGCCTTTTCTATGAACAGCGGTATTACTTTACATGTGAACGCCCTCTATGGCCGCAACGCCCATCACATCACCGAGGCCCTCTTTAAGGCCCTGGGCCTGGCCCTGAAGCAGGCCATCCGGGTGGAGGGGGATCGCGTGGTCTCCACCAAGGGAGTGCTCTGATGGGCCGCATTGCCATTGTGGATTACGGCGTGGGCAACCTGAAAAGCGTTGTCAACGCTCTGGACTATCTGGGGCTTCAAAGTCTCATTACCGCGGACAAGGCTGAGCTGGAACGGGCCGACGCCATCCTCCTGCCCGGAGTGGGGGCCTTTCCGGACGCGGCGGAAAAACTTCGGGCGTCCGGTTTGGAGCAAACACTGCTCACACAGAGCGAAAAAAAGCCTCTGTTGGGGATCTGCTTGGGGATGCAGCTGCTTTTTGAGGAAAGTACCGAGGTGCGGCCCACCGCCGGGCTGGGATTGATCTCCGGCCGGGTAGACCGGATCAGGACCGTGGAAAAGCTGCCCCACATCGGTTGGAACAGCCTTCATCTTCAGAATGACTGTCCCCTTTTCAGGGGCCTTGACGAGGGGTGCTGCGTCTATTTCGTCCACTCTTTCTGCGGTTATGCCGCCCGGGAAGAGGAGGTGGCCGCCCGCACGGACTACGGTGCCTCAGTGGTGGCGGCGGTCCATCGGGGCAACGTATACGGATGTCAGTTCCATCCGGAGAAGTCAGGGGAGACCGGCCTTCAGATTTTACGAAATTTCGGGGAGTTGAACCCATGATCCTGTTACCTGCCATCGACTTAAAGGACGGCAAATGCGTCCGCCTTCAAAAGGGAGAATTTGATACCGCCCACCAGGTGGCCGACAGCGCCCCTGACACTGCCGCCGCCTTTGCCGCCGCAGGGGCCAGGTGGATCCATATGGTGGATCTGGACGGCGCCCGGAACGGTTTGCGGCGCAACGCCGCCATTGTCGCCCAGGTGGCCGGGAACTCCGGGCTGAAAGTGGAGCTGGGGGGCGGGATCCGCTCCATGGCCGATCTGGAAGAGATCTTTTCCCTGGGGGTGGAGCGGGCGGTCATCGGATCCGCCGCCGTCAGTGATCCGGACTTTGTCCGTGCCGCTGTGGCCCGATACGGAGAACGCATTGCCGTGGGCATAGACGCCTTGGATGGGATCGTAAAAACCGCCGGGTGGGAGCAGTCCTCCGGGCTGGACTACCTGATGTTTGCCGGACAAATGGGCGAGATTGGTGTAAAGACTATTATCTTTACAGACATTGCTACCGACGGAATGCTCTCCGGGCCTTCCTTTGAACGGCTTGAAGCCCTGCGGCAGACCTTTTATGGTCAGATCGTCGCCTCCGGCGGGGTATCCGATCATCAGGATCTGCGGCGGCTGGCCGACATGGGCCTCTACGGAGCCATCATCGGAAAGGCCTATTACGCCGGAACGGTTGACTTGGCTCAGGCCGTCAAGGAGTGTGAGGTATGTTAGCCAAGCGGATCATTCCCTGTCTGGACGTGCGGGACGGACGTGTGGTAAAAGGGGTCAACTTTGTCAATATCCGGGATGCCGGCGATCCGGTGGAGCTGGCCAGGTTTTACTCCGGCCAGGGTGCGGATGAGATCGTCTTTCTGGACATCACCGCCACCAGTGACGCCCGGGACACCGTGGCCGACATGGTGGAGCGCACCGCGGGACAGGTCTTCGTGCCCCTCACCGTGGGCGGCGGCATCCGAACCCTGGATGATTTTCAGCGTCTTTTGCGGGCGGGGGCGGATAAGATATCGGTCAATTCCGCCGCCGTCAAGGATCCTGCCCTCATTTCCCGGGCTGCGGAACGGTTCGGCTCCCAGTGCGTGGTACTGGCCATCGACGCCAAAGGCAGGGAAGGGGGCGGCTGGGAGGTGGTCACCGCCGGAGGGCGGACCCCCACCGGGCTGGACGCAGTGGAGTGGGCCAAAGAAGGCCAGCGGCTGGGGGCGGGGGAGATCCTGCTCACCTCCATGGACGCCGACGGAACCAAATCAGGCTTTGATCTGCCTCTGACAAAGGCGGTGACGCAGGCCGTCTCCATCCCGGTCATCGCCTCCGGCGGCTGCGGCTGCCTGGAGCACTTTGCCCAGGTCTTCCGGGAGACCGGCTGTGACGCCGCTCTGGCGGCCTCTCTGTTTCACTTTGGGGAACTTACCATTCCTCAGGTAAAGGAATATTTGACCGCCCAGGGGATCCCTGTGCGGTGAGGGGGAGTTATCGTGATCGATCCGGATCTTCTGTTTCAAAAAAGTGACCTGATCCCCGTCATTATCCAGCACTGGAAAACCAAGGACATTCTGATGCTGGGCTTTACTGACCGGGAGGCGGTGGAGCTGACCCTGAAGACCAGGACCGCCTGGTTCTGGTCCCGGAGCCGGCAAAAGCTCTGGAACAAGGGAGAGAGCTCAGGACACTTCCTCCATGTGAAGAAGATGATCACCGACTGCGACACCGACACCCTGCTCTATCTCTGCGATCCGGTGGGGCCCACCTGCCACACCGGCGCGCAGTCCTGCTTTTTTAACACCATTTGGGAGGAAAGCGATCATGGATAACACCTTTCAACAGCTCTATGAGGTCATTCTGGACCGGCGGGCCCATCCCCAGGAGGGCTCTTACACCTGCTATCTCTTTGACAAAGGGCTGGACAAGATCCTGAAAAAGGTGGGGGAGGAGTGCGCCGAGACCGTTATCGCCGCCAAAAACGGCGTGGAGAGCGACACGGTGGGGGAGATCTCCGATCTCATCTATCACCTGCTGGTGATGATGGCCGACCAGAACATCCCCCTTGCCGCCGTGGAGGCCGAATTGGGACGGCGAAGTCTGAAGATCGGCAATCTCAAGCAGTTCCATACCTCTGACCACGAAACCTGACCCTGCATAAAAACACCCGGCGCCCCTGAATGGACGCCGGGTGTTTTCCGTTTCTGTCAGTTCAGTCGTCGAATACCTCTTTGAAGTCCTCACACAGATTGGGCCGCTTAGGATCCAGGATCATGGGCAATTTTTCCTTAAAGATCTCCTCCAGCGCCTCCATACCGTACTTCAGCTTGTATTCGATCTCCTCCTTGTAGGCGGGGATCAGGTTGTAGAGGTTGAGCCGATGGCCGTCTTTGGTCTCAATGCTGCCCAGCGGCCCGTCGCCGCCGCGCACCAGCACCGCTCCGCCAAAGCCCACGCTGTCATCCAACGGAGCATAGCCCGGGCCGTTGGGAATGGTGTGGCCCCAGCCCAGCCAGGTCTTATACTCATGGGGGAAACGGGCCAGGAACTTCAGCATCCGTATGGGCCAATAGCTCTCCTCCGGGGGCATCTCGTCCTGACACAGGGGCCAGTCTCCGGGGAGGAACAGATAGAGCTCCGAGAGCTTGAACCGCTCCCGATCCTTGGCCGGGATCTCATCCGGCAGATTCATGGGCATATCGCTCATACCGGTGGTATAGAGCACAAAAAAGTTTTGCTCCTGGGTGGGCCACATAACGTGGACGTCGATATGGACGATGTCACTGAGGATCTCATGGAGGACCCGGCTCTCCCGACCGGGAAACAGCTCCTCAAAGCGCTGATCTACCTCCCGGGCATAGACGCCCACATTCTCCGGCGTCCGGAGCCCCTCGTCCTTGCGCTCCTCATACCGATAGATCGGAGAGCCGCCGGGGGTGACCCCCTTCTTTTTTCCCAAAAATTTATCCAGAAATCCCATGCGTACCGCCTCCTTTTCCTCCATATTTTACTATATTTCTTTTTCCTCTGTCAAGGTGGCCCCACCACTCTTTTTTGTTGCGTTTCCCGTGGGATAATGGTAAAATTAGAAAAGTATAACCTGAGGGAGGAGAAAGGAAACATGGTCATTCTGGGTATCGACCCCGGCTTTGCCATTGTGGGCTTTGGCGTACTTTCCTCCCAGGGGGGCAAGCAGAAACTTTTGTCCTGCGGCGCGGTCACCACTCCGGCCGGCCTGCCCTTACCCACCCGGCTCCTGCAGATCGAAAACGATATGGCCCAGCTCTTTGATACCTTCCATCCAGACGCTATGGCCATTGAGGAGCTCTTTTTTACCAACAATGTCACCACCGGCATCGGTGTGGCCCAGGCCCGGGGCGTCATTCTGACGGCGGCGGAACGGGCGGGGGTACCCATTTTTGAGTACAGCCCCTCGGAGGTAAAGTTGGCGGTGACGGGCTATGGCAAGGCGGAGAAACGTCAGGTGATGGATATGGTCAAGCGGCTCCTGGGGCTGTCTGCCGTCCCAAAGCCGGACGACGCCGCCGACGCGGTAGCTATCGCCCTGTGCCACGCCCGCTCGTACACCTCCCGGCTCCAGACGCCAAACGCGGCCCGGCCCGGCAGCGGCCGATATGCCGTAAAGCATCCCAGTAAATAGGAGAGATCACGATGTTTTATTATGTCAGCGGAACAGTCGCTCATCTGGCCCCTTATCTGGCGGTCATCGACTGTGGGGGAGTGGGCTACGCCTGCCGAACTACCAATGTAACTCTGAGCGCCCTTACCGTGGGCAAGCCGGGAAAGCTCTATACTTATCTGAACGTCCGGGAGGACGCGATGGAGCTCTATGGCTTTGCCACTGAGGAGGAGCTGAATTGCTACAAGATGCTCATCGGCGTCTCCGGGGTGGGGCCCAAGGCGGCTCTTTCCATTCTCTCCTCCACACCGCCTGACCGGCTGGCCCTGGCCATCATCACCGGAGACGAAAAGGTGCTCACCTCCGCCCCCGGTATCGGCAAGAAGATCGCCCAGCGCATCATCCTGGAGCTGAAAGACAAGCTGGCCAAAGGCCAGCTGGAGAGCATGGCAGGAGAGAGCTACGGCGGTACCGGAGTCACCCTCATTCCGGAGAACAAGGTCAGTGAAGCCTCTGCCGCGCTGGCTGTGCTGGGCTACTCTCAAAGCGAGATCGGCGTCGCACTGAAGGGCATCGACCTGGACAGCTTGACGCTGGAGCAGATCATCAAGCAGGCGCTGAAAAAGATGGTGAAATAAGCGGTCAGGCCATGCTTTTCAAGTTCAACACATAAGGCGAAGAGGCCTTTCTGGACAGGCTCCGGGATCTGGTGGAGTCCCCGTAAGATAACTACCCTCAAAAGGAAGTGAGCGCTTGAGCATTGATTTTTCCGACACCGGCTTCGAGACCGAGGAGCCTTTGGTGGCCACATCCCTCCTACGGGAGGATGAAAACGAGGGGTCTCTGCGGCCCAAGACCTTAGTAGAATATATTGGCCAGGAGAAGGCCAAAGGGAATCTGGAGGTCTTCATCCAGGCCGCCAAGATGCGTTCCGAGCCCCTGGATCATGTCCTGCTTCACGGCCCCCCGGGGCTGGGCAAGACCACTCTGGCCGGGATCATCGCCAACGAGATGGGAGTCAACATCCGCATCACCTCCGGCCCCGCCATTGAAAAGCCGGGTGATCTGGCGGCCCTGCTGACCAACCTCAATGAGAACGACATTCTCTTCGTGGATGAGATCCACCGGCTCAACCGCCAGGTGGAGGAGATCCTTTACCCGGCCATGGAGGACTACGCCATTGACATCATTATCGGCAAGGGCCCTTCAGCCAATTCCATCCGGCTGGATCTGCCCAAGTTCACCCTGATCGGGGCCACCACCCGGGCCGGCCAGCTCTCCGCCCCCCTCCGGGACCGGTTTGGCGTCACCCTGCGGCTGGAGCTCTACTCCCCGGAGGAACTGGCCAGGATCGTCTCCCGTTCGTCGGATATTCTGGAGGTTCCCATTGAGATGGACGGCGCCATGGAGATTGCCCGGCGAAGCCGGGGCACTCCCCGGATCGCCAACCGTATGCTCCGACGGGTCCGGGATTTTGCCCAGGTAAAGGCGGGCGGCGTCATCACACGGAGCGTAGCCGACCAGGCCCTGTCCGCTTTGGAGGTAGACCGTCTGGGACTGGATGCGGTGGATCGGCGTATGCTCTCCAGTATCATTGAAAATTACCGGGGCGGCCCGGTGGGCCTGGAGACCCTGGCCGCCACCATCAACGAGGAATCCGTGACCCTGGAGGATGTATACGAGCCGTACCTGATGCAGCTCGGCTTCCTCACCCGTACCCCCCGGGGGCGGTGCGTCACCTCCAAGGCCTACGAGCATTTGGGTATCCCCTTTATCGGAATGGAGCAAATCACATTGTAATTGTAAAGGAGCCTGGTTTTTATGGGTAAACTCTTTGGAACAGACGGGATCCGTGGGGTAGTCAACGAAAACCTCGACGCGGAGCTGGCCTTTGAAGTGGGCTGTGCCACGGCCCAGGTGCTCTCCGGTGCCACAGGGAAGAAAAAGCCCCTCGTCACCATCGGCAAGGATACCCGCATCTCCTCCGACCTTCTGGAGGGCGCCCTGATCGCGGGCCTGTGCTCCGCCGGGGCGGATGTGCTTCATCTGGGGGTCATCCCCACCCCGGCCGTGGCCTTTCTCACCATTGCCAATAAGGCCGACGCGGGTATCGTCATCTCCGCGTCTCACAATCCCTTTGAGCATAACGGCATCAAAATATTTAACGGTCAGGGCTTCAAACTCTCCGACGCCCTGGAAAATGAGATCGAGGACATCATCCTGTTCAACAAAAAATCCTCTCTGCGCACCGGGGCGGACATCGGCAAGGTCACCTACGCCGACCAGCAGGAGGCGGACGCCTATATCGATCACCTGGTATCCACCGTCGACACCGATCTGGCCGGCATGCGCATTCTGGTGGACTGCGCCAACGGCGCCGCTTCCGCCACCGCAGCCAAGCTCTTTGACCGTTTTTCCAAACTCCACACCGACATTATCAACGCCGACCCTGACGGGATCAACATCAACCGGGACTGCGGCTCCACCCACATCGACCACCTGTGCGCCATGGTGACGGCGGGGAAGTATGATATGGGCATCGCCTTTGACGGCGACGCCGACCGCTGCCTCGCGGTGGACGATCAGGGCAATTTGCTGGACGGCGACCAGGTCCTGGCCATCTGCGGCGCCGACTTGCGGAGCAGGGGAGAGCTGACCGGGGACGCCATCGTTGCCACCGTTATGAGCAATCTGGGACTGCGTATCTACGCCAAGGAACAGGGCCTTACCCTTCTTTGCACCGATGTGGGCGACCGGAATGTGCTGGAGGAGATGGAGCGGGGCGGCTTTGTCCTGGGCGGAGAGCAGTCGGGCCACACCATCTTCCGCAAATATGCCACCACCGGCGACGGCGAGCTCACCGCCCTTCAGCTTTTGGCTGTGGTCCACAAATCCGCCAAACGCGCCTCCCAGCTGGCCTCCTTGTGTGAGCGCTGCCCCCAGGTGCTCATCAATGTCCCTATCCCCAGCAAGGAAAAGAAGGAGGAGATCATGATCTCTCCGGTCCTTCAAACCGCCGTCACCGATGTGGAGTCAGCCCTTGCCGATACCGGCCGGGTCCTGGTTCGCCCCTCGGGCACCGAGCCTTTGATCCGGGTCATGGTGGAGGCCAGGGAGGAGTCCGTCGCCCGATCCTCGGCGGAAAAATTGGCGGATTTGATAAAAAATCTCTGATTTTTTTCTCTGTATGGGCACAAATGCCCAAAAGTCCCTTGACAAATCGGGAAAATTTTGTTATATAAAAGTAAAGGAAGGGTGTGACATGGAACCTCGCAGCCAGCAATCGGACGAGATCTTGCGGCATATGGCCGCGTCAGGAGACCGAGGGGCGGAGGAATGCCTTGTCGCACGGTATACCCGCCTGGTTCGCGCCTGCGCCCGCCCCTATTTTCTGGCGGGGGGCGACAGCGAGGATTTGATCCAGGAAGGAATGATCGGTCTGCTTTCCGCCATTCGGGGCTATGACCCTGACCGGGAGGCTGGCTTCCGTACTTACGCGGAGACATGTATTCGCAATCGGCTCCTTGCCGCTGTACGGACCGCGGCAAGAGACAAGCACCGCGCCCTAAACCACTCACTTTCTCTCGACGATCCCGTTCTTGAGGGGAATCTTGATCCATCTGATCCGGGCGCCCCTAAAACCCCGGAGGATCTCCTGATCGGCAGGGAGGAGCGGGAGGATCGGATGAGAGCCCTTCGGAGCAGGCTTTCCGGCTTTGAGAAAACTGTATTGGAATTTTATCTGGCAGGCTTTTCTCAAAGCGAAATTGCCCAACGGGTGGGAAAACCTCTCAAATCGGTAGACAACGCTGTTCAGCGCATCCGGCGCAAAGCAACCCCCTTTTTTGCCCTGTAGACGGGCAACTCCAATCACTGCGGGCCTCTGTACCTGAGGCTGGTAAAGTTTTCGGCGATTTCAGCGATAGCTGAGCGCAATATTACACTGTCCCAGCGCAAATCGGAATGTATCCGGGCTTGGGCAAATGAGTCAGAGAGAGGGTTATAGACATGTACGAAGACAAGACACTTGTATGCAAGGAATGCGGGCAGGAGTTCGTATTCACCGCCGGTGAGCAGGAGTTCTATGCGGAGCGCGGTTTCCAGAACGAGCCTCAGCGCTGCAAGACCTGCCGCGATGCCCGCAAGGCCGCTGCCCGTGGCCCCCGCGAGTACTTCACCGCCACCTGCGCCCGCTGCGGCGGAGAGGCCAAGGTGCCCTTTGAGCCCAAGTCCGACCGTCCTGTGTATTGCAGCGAGTGCTTTGCCAAGATGCGCGAGGAAGAGCAGGGCTGACTTTTCTGAAGTTTGAAAGGGAGGAGACGCAGACGCGTCTCCTCCCTTTTGCGTCTTCTCTTTTTCTTGTGAAATGCTCTCTTCGGTGATATACTATACAGGAATGAAAGAAAGGAGCTGGATTTATGATCCTCACCGCCGATATCGGAAATTCCACCACCACACTGGCTCTGTTTGAAGAGGGGGGACGGTTGGCGTTACGTTCCACCACCTCCACCGACCCTCATACCACCGGCGACCAGTTTGCCATCCAGCTTTTTTCCCTGTTTCAGCTTCATCGTGTGGAGCCGGGGCAGATCACGGGGGGCATCATCGCCAGCGTGGTCCCGCCTGTGACCGCCGCCATGGCCCAGGCGGTGGAACGTCTCACCGGCAGGCCGCCCCTCATTGTGGGCGCGGGTATCCGCACGGGGCTGGACATTCGCTCCGACATGCACGCACAGTTGGGTGCGGATATTGTGGCCTACTGTGTGGGCGCCGTCCACAAGTTTGACAAATGCCCCACACCCGTCATCGTGGTGGATCTGGGCACCGCCATCACCTTTTCTGTGCTCAGGGGCAATGTGTATGAGGGCTGCGTTATTGCCCCCGGCGTCCGCGTGGGACTGGAAGCGCTGTCCCGTCAAGCGGCGGAGCTTCCCCACATCTCGCTGGCCCCTCCCGCGTCTCTGCTGGGGCGCAACACCGTGGACGCCATGCAGTCCGGCGTCATATACGGAAACGCCAGTCTGATGGACGGGATGCTATCCCGGCTGGACGAGAATCTGGGCGCCACCGCCACCGTCATTGCCACGGGAAGCTTTGCCGCCGATGTGGTGCCCTATTGCCGCCACGCCATTCAGCAGGATCCCGATCTGCTTTTGAACGGGCTCTATCTGCTCTATCAGAAAAATACCGATCCCCGCCGCTGACGCCGGAGAAAAATAGCCCCGGAGGGTTGCTTTTTCTCTGCATCCACCCTATAATAGCCGCAAGCGACTGCCATCTTTAGCATGTCAAACTAGTTTTTACCGGGAGGAATGAACGTTGAAAGAGCTTTCTCATATTGCCAGGGAGGTGCGCGCCTCCACCACTATGGCCATTGACAGCCTCTATAAGCAGATGAAGGCGGAGGGGCAGAACGTCATCGGCTTTGCCGCGGGTGAACCGGATTTTCCCACCCCCGACCACATCAAGCAGGCCGCCTTTCAGGCCATCCAGGACAATTTCACCCGCTACACCCCCGCCTCCGGCACCCTGGAGCTGAAAGCCGCCGCCTGCGCCCGGATAAAGGCCGACTGCGGCGTGGAGTATACCCCCGACCAGGTGGTCGTCTCCAGCGGTGCGAAGCATGTGCTCTATCTGGCCCTCCGTGCCCTGATCGACCCCGGAGATGAAGTTATTCTTCCCACCCCCGCCTGGGTCAGCTACTATGAACTGATCCGCATGGTAGGCGGCGTACCGGTGACCGTTCCCACCACGGAGGGGGAGGCCTTTAAGCTCTCCCCGGAGAAACTGGAGGCGGCCGTCACCCCCAGGACCAAAGCGCTTATCCTCAACAATCCCTCCAACCCCACCGGAATGGTATATGACGCCGACCAGCTCAACGCTTTGACCCGGGTGTGCATCAAACACGATCTCTACATCATCTCCGACGAGATCTACAGCAACCTCGTCTACGATGGAAAGCCCTTCACCAGTGTGGCCTCGCTGGGTGGGGACATAAAGGAACGTACCATCTTGATCAACGGCGTATCCAAGTCTTACGCCATGACCGGCTGGCGCATTGGCTATGCCATGGCCCGGCCCGACATTGCCAGGATCATGTCCAACTATGTCAGCCACTCCACCAGTTCCCCCTGCGCCGTCTCCCAAAAGGCCGCCCTGGCCGGACTCACCGCGCCTCAGGACAAGGTCTATGAAATGCGGGAGGCCTTTGAGGCCCGGCGCAACTACATGGTGGAGCGCATGAACGCCATTGAGGGGGTAAGCTGCATCAAGCCTGAGGGCGCCTTCTATGTGATGATGAATATCGAAAAGCTTCTGGGCCGGACCATTGACGGCGTCACCATCCGAAGCGGCAACGACTTTGCGACCGCCTTCCTCAAAGGCGGCCTGGTGGCTGTGGTACCGGGGGAGGGCTTCGAAGCGCCCGGCTTTGTCCGTTGGTCCTACGCCGCCTCCATGGAGAACATCCAAGAGGGCCTGGATCGGCTGGAGCGGTTCCTGCATCGATAATTTTTTCACAAAAAGGTGGATAAGGCTTGCCCCTGTCCGCCTTTTTGTGGTAAAATATATTTTACTTTCCGAGTTGAGAGTTTCGTGTAAGACGGTCAGATCGGCCTTTGGCCACACGTCGCCGGATTTGGATCGGATGATATGGGATCGACCGCATGAAAGGGGTAATTTGATATGGAGAACGCAGTTCGCCGAATCGGCGTATTGACCAGCGGAGGGGATGCCCCCGGCATGAACGCCGCCATTCGGGCGGTGGTGCGTACCTGCACGTATTTGGGGATCGAGTGTGTGGGCATCCGCCGGGGCTTTAACGGCCTCATCAACGGCGACGCCGATGTTTTGACCTATAGCCGGGTCAGCGGTCTGACCCGGATGGGCGGCACCATGCTCTATTCCGCCCGCAGCGAAGAGTTCCGCACGGATGCCGGTATGCAAAAGGCTGTCAACACCTGTAAGCTTCTGGGGCTTGACGGCATTGTGGGCATCGGCGGCGACGGCACCTTCCGGGGCCTTCACGACCTGGCGGAGCGCGGCATTGCCGTTATCGGGATCCCCGGCACCATCGACAACGACATCGCCTGCTCCAGCTATACCATCGGGTATGACACCGCCTGCAACACCGCTGTGGAGTGTATCGACAAGCTTCAGGACACCATGCAGTCCCACGAGCGCTGCTCTGTGGTGGAGGTCATGGGCCACCGGGCCGGCCATCTGGCCCTCTATGTAGGCCTTTCCTGCGGCGCCACCGCCGTTCTCATTCCGGAAAAGCCGGTGGATTTTGAGGAGGACGTTATTGAGCCCATCCGTCGGGCCCGCCTCACCGGACGCACCCACTACATGGTCATTGTGGCCGAGGGTGTGGGCAGCTCCTATGAGGTAGCCGCCAAGATCAAGGAGGCCACCGCTCTGGATACCCGGGTCACCGTACTGGGCCATATCCAGCGGGGCGGCGCGCCCTCTTCCCGTGACCGGGTCAATGCCACCCATATGGGCTATTCCGCCGTTATGCTCCTGGCCAACGGAAAGACCGACCGCGTGGTCTGCCAGCAGAACAGCCAGTATATGGACTTTGATATCCGGGAGGCCCTGAGCATGAAGAAGGGCATCGACGAGGATAAGTACACTGTCATGCGCACCATGATCGGGCAGGGCACTGTCTGATCTTTCCCCCATAAAAAAGTAAAGGAGTTTTGTATCATGCCTCTGGTCACATCTGCTGAAATGTTCCGCAAAGCCTACGACGGCGGCTACGCCATCGGCGCGTTCAACGTCAACAACATGGAGATCGTCCAGGCCATCACCGAGGCCGCCGCCGAGGTGAAGGCTCCCATCATCCTTCAGGCCTCCGCCGGAGCCCGCAAGTACGCCAAGGGCGTCTATCTGCGTAAGCTGGTAGAAGCCGCCGTGGAGGACACCGGTCTTCCCATCGTACTCCATCTGGATCATGGCGCCGACTTTGATACCTGCAAGGACTGCATTGACAGTGGCTTTACCTCTGTGATGATCGACGCCTCCTCCAAGCCCTTTGAGGAGAACATCGCCATCACCCGCAAGGTGGTGGAGTATGCCCACGACCACGGTGTGGTGGTGGAGGCTGAGTTGGGCGCGCTGGCCGGCATTGAGGACGATGTGCAGGTCTCCGCCGAGGACTCCCATTACACCCGCCCTGAGGAGGTGGAGGAGTTCGTATCCGGCACCGGTTGCGACTCCCTGGCCATCGCCATCGGCACCAGCCACGGGGCCTATAAGTTCAAGCCCGGCACCGACCCCAAGCTCCGCTTTGACATTCTGGAGGAGGTCTCCAGGCGTCTGCCCGGCTTCCCCATCGTGCTCCACGGCGCCTCCTCGGTGCCTCAGCGCTTTGTAAAGATCATCAACGAGCACGGCGGCAAGATGCCCGGCGCCATTGGCGTTCCCGAGGATCAGCTCCGTCAGGCCGCCCGGCTGGCGGTGTGTAAGATCAACATTGACTCCGATCTGCGTCTGGGCATGACCGCGGGGATCCGGGAGCACTTTGACACTCACCCCGATCACTTTGATCCCCGCCAATATATGGGCGACGGCCGTGCCTATATCAAGGAGATCGTCAAGGACAAGATTGTCAACGTCCTGGGCTGTGACGGCAAGGCCTGATCTTGATTGCATAATAGGGAAGGGGCGCGGTCAGGTTGACCGCGCCCCTTTTTTCTTTGTTTTCCCTTTCAGGTCCGATCCTTCAATTCCTTGAGAAAGCCGTCCACCGACTTCACCGTGGAAGCAAAGGAGGTGACAAAACGAACCACCGTATGTCCCTTATCCGCCTTGCCCCACACCTCATAGGTACACAGCTCGTCCAGATGGGGGAGGAGCTCGTTGGGAACGATGGGGAAGATCTGGTTGGTGGTGGACTCCGTCATCATGGGGATCCCCAGATTTTTGAGTCCGCCCTGGAGATATTGGGCCACCTCCACCGCGTTGCGGGCAATTTTAAAATAGAGCCCATCCTGCAGCAGCGCCTGAAACTGAACCCCCAGAAGCCAGCCCTTTGCCAGTACCGCCCCGTGCTGCTTCTTCATACGGAAGAAATTTTCGGTGAGTTCAGGGTTGGTGACCACCAGCGCCTCGCCCATCATGGCGCCGTTTTTGGTGCCGCCGATATAGAAGGCGTCCGTAAGGGCGGCAATATCCGCCAGCGTCAGATCGTTCTCCACCGAAGCCATGGCGCAGCCCAAACGTGCTCCGTCCAAAAAGAGGTAAAGGTCATTGGCCTGACAGCAACGGTAGAGGGCGGCCAGCTCCGCCTTGGTGTATACGCCTCCGGTCTCGGTGGCGTCCGAGATATAGACCAGCCTGGGCTTTGTCACATGCTCGTCCTTACAGGCCTCCACAATGGGGAGGATCCGGTTGGGCGTCAGCTTTCCGTTAGCGGGCACCTGAGCCTGAAGGATCTTATGGCCGGTGGCCTCCACCGCTCCCGCCTCGTGGCCGTTGATATGACCGGTGGTGGGGGAGATGACGCTCTCCCAGGGCCGAAGGAGGGCGGCAATGGTAACAAAGTTAGTCTGGGTGCCTCCCACCATAAACTGTACGTCGGCATTGGGCGCCTGGCACAGGTTTCGGATCAGGTCGGCGGCGGACTTGCAGTAGTCGTCGGCCCCATAGCCGATCACATGCTCCCCATTAACGCCGCTCAAGGCCTCCAGGACCTTGGGATGACACCCCTCGGAGTAATCGTTTCGGAAATGATACATAGCCCCCGTCTCCTTTGCTCCTTAAAATTTGAAGCTGTCCTTCAGGCTCACCGCCCGGTTGAAAACCAGATGCCCCGGCCGGGAATCCTTGCTGTCCGCACAGAAATAGCCCTGGCGCATAAACTGGAACCGCTCCGCCGGCTGGGGAGAGGAGAGGCCCGCTTCCACCTTACAACCGGTGAGCACCTCCAGGGAAGCGGGGTTCAGGCACTCCAAAAAGTCCTTGTCACCCGCATCAGGGGCTTCGTCGGAGAAGAGGTTATCGTAGAGGCGCACCTCCGCGTCCAGCGCGGTGGCGACGTCCACCCAGTGGAGGGTGGCGCCCTTGACCTTCCGGCCGTCGGCGGGGTCGCCGCCACGGCTGTCAGGATCGTACTCAGCGGAGATCTCCACCACATTGCCTGTCTCGTCGGTCTTATATCCCACACACTTGATGAGATAGGCTCCCTTCAGGCGGCACTCGGGGCCGTTGGGATAGAGGCGCTTATACTTGGGCACGGGCTCGGCAAGGAAGTCCTCCGCCTCTACCCACACTTCCCGGGAGAAGGTGACCTGGCGGGTGCCCGCCTCCGGGTTTCCGGGGATATTTTCCACCTCAAAGCTCTCGGACTGACCCACGGGGTAGTTGGTGATCACCAGCTTGACAGGCCGCAGCACCGCCATGACCCGGTTGGCCGTCTCGTTGAGATCCTCCCGCAGGCAGTGCTCCAGGAACCCGTACTCCACCACATTGGCGGCCTTGGCCACACCGATGCGCTCACAGAAGTTGCGGATGGAGCGGGGGGTGTAGCCCCGGCGGCGCAGCCCGCACAGGGTGGGCATACGGGGATCGTCCCAGCCGGACACCTTGCCGCCCTCCACCAGAGCCCGGAGCTTGCGCTTGCTCATCACCGTATGGTCAATACCCAGCCGGGCAAACTCAATCTGACGGGGCTTGGAGGGCAGGTCACAGTTTTCCACCACCCAGTTGTAAAGGGGACGGTGCGCCTCAAACTCCAGAGAGCACAGAGAATGAGTGATCCCCTCCAGGGCGTCCTGAATGGGATGGGCAAAGTCGTACATGGGATAGATGCACCACTTGTCTCCCTGACGGTGGTGATGCATATGGTTGATCCGGTAGATGACGGGATCCCGCATATTGAAGTTGCCGCTGGCAAGGTCTATCTTGGCCCGGAGGGTCATGGCGCCGTTGGGAAACTCGCCGGCACGCATCCGGGCAAAGAGATCCAGGCTCTCCTCAACGGGCCGATCCCGGTAGGGGCTGCGGGCGGGCACACCGATGCTGCCCCGATACTCCCTGAACTCCTCAGGGCTCAGCTCGCAGACATAGGCCAGACCTTTTTTGATAAGCTCCACCGCCTGGCGGTAGTCCTCCTCAAAGTAGTCCGAACCGTAAAAGAAACGGTCACCCCAGTCAAACCCCAGCCAGTGGATGTCCTCCTGAATGGCCTCCACAAACTCCTCGTCCTCTTTGGTGGGGTTGGTGTCGTCCATCCGCAGATTGCAGAGGCCACCGTACTTTTCCGCCGTCCCAAAGTCGATGGTCAGGGCCTTGCAGTGGCCAATGTGCAGATAGCCGTTGGGCTCGGGAGGGAAGCGGGTATGGACGGTCATCCCGGCAAACTGTCCGCCGGGGGCGATATCCTCATCTATAAAATCATGGATAAAGTTCTGGCCCATGACAGGCTTTGTCTCTTCCGGCATGGCAGATTCGCTCCTTCTCTTTGGAATAAGGTATATTTTACCCTGTAACGCCTCAAATTGCAATCATTTCTTTTCCAAACGCTCGCTCCAATCGGACTGTTTGAACCCGAAAAAGGCGAAGTCCTCGCCCACCAACACGGGCCGCTTGACCAGCATCCCGTCCGTGGCCAGGAGGGCGTACTGCTCATCCTCAGTCATGGTGGGAAGCTTGTCCTTGAGTTCCAGCGCCTTATACTGAAGACCGCTGGTGTTAAAAAGCCGCTTCAGCGGCAGAGCGCTTTTGGCGTGCCACTCCCGAAGCTCCGCCTCTGTGGGGTTCTGCGCCTTGATGTCCCGGGCCTCAAAGGCCGCACCTGCGGATTCCAGCCACCCCCGTGCTTTCTGGCAGGTGGAGCATTTGGGATAATGGACAAACAGCATAGTTATCCTCCTCCATACAGGGAATTTTTATTATTTTACCATGGGCGGGGCCTTCTGACAAGCGGTGTTGACAAATCCGGACGGGCATATTATAATACGCCATACAGTGATGAAGAGGCCAAGTAGACCGCACCCGTGCCGCCAAGAGAGACCCCGTTTGGGTGAGAGGGGGAGGGCAGCGTGCGGAGGAATACCCCTCGGAGCTGCCGCCCCAAAGCCTCAGGCCGGTAGGGCAGGTCGGGTGCGCCCGTTACAGCGCCGCCGTGTGTGGGCACGGCATGAGGCCGTCTTTGTGAGAAGACGGTGAACCAGAGGTGGTACCGCGTCTTTTGACGCCCTCTGTCCCAAGGGACAGAGGGCATTTTCTTTGTCTTCGGCTCTTGGCGGATATCATAAAACAAAAGGAGAGAACAGCACATGACCATCTATGACGAACTGGTGGCCCGGGGCCTCATCGCCCAGGTCACCGACGAACCCGAGATCAAGGAGCTCATCAACAACGGGAAGGCCACCTTCTATATCGGCTTCGACTGCACCGCGGACAGCCTCACCGCCGGGCATTTTATGGCCCTGACCCTGATGAAGCGGCTTCAGATGGCGGGCAACCGGCCCATCGCCCTCATCGGCGGCGGCACCACCATGATCGGCGATCCCTCGGGACGCACGGACATGCGCAAGATGCTCACCAAGGAGGACATTGACCATAACGCCGAGTGCTTCAAGCGGCAGATGGAGCGCTTTATTGAGTTTGGCGAGGGCAAGGCCATGATGCTCAACAATGCCGACTGGCTGCTGAAGCTGAACTATGTGGAGCTGCTCCGGGAGGTGGGCGCCTGCTTCTCGGTAAACAATATGCTCCGGGCCAAGTGCTACGAGCAGCGGATGGAAAAGGGCCTCAGTTTCCTGGAATTCAACTATATGATCATGCAGTCCTACGACTTTTACCACATGTTCCAGACCGTGGGCTGTAATATGCAGTTCGGCGGCGACGACCAGTGGAGCAACATGCTGGGAGGCACCGAGCTCATCCGGCGGAAGCTGGGCAAGGACGCCTACGCCATGACCATCACCCTGCTCACCGACTCCCAGGGCAACAAAATGGGCAAGACCGCCGGCAACGCCGTGTGGCTGGATCCCAACAAGACCTCCCCCTATGACTTCTACCAGTACTGGCGCAACGTAGGGGACGCCGACGTAATGAAATGCGTGCGTATGCTCACCTTCCTGCCCCTGGAGCAGATCGAGGAGATGAGCACGTGGCAGGACGCCAGGATCAACGAGGCCAAGGAGATCCTGGCCTATGAGCTGACCAAGATGGTCCACGGGGAAGAGGAGGCCGTAAAGGCGCAGACCGCCGCCCGGGCTCTCTTTGCCGGAGGCGGGGACAATTCCAGTATGCCCTCCACCGCCTTATCCGACGGTGATTTTACCGAAGGCACCATCGGCCTTCTGGATCTGATGCTCACATGCGGACTGGCTCCCTCCAAGAAGGAGGCACGCCGCCTGGTGGAGCAGGGCGGCGTGGAGGTCAACGGAGAAAAGGCCGCCGATCCCACCACCCGCTTTGACCCTGCCGCCTTTGCCGGGGAGGGTCTGATCCTTAAGAAAGGCAAAAAAGTGTTCCACCGGGTGGTGACACAGTGATCTTTCTGTGGTAGGATATTAAAAAAAGGGGGGATCTCCATGGAGGAAAAACCGCAGAAATGGTACCGGCTGGACAACCGGGGCCTGTCCAATCTCTTGGTGGTATGTGCGGGCATTCTGCTCTATCTGGGGCTGACCCATCTACCTCAGGTGAAGGCCGCAGTGGGCCATTTTCTCGATGTGCTCAGCCCGTTTATCGTAGGGTTTATTATCGCCTATCTTCTCAATACTCCCACCAACTTTTTCGAGCGGGAGGTCTATAAAACCTGCGCCCAGAAGCGAACTCTGGCCATTGTCACCGTCTATCTGATCGCCTTGCTGGTCATCCTAGTGCTCCTTCAGCTCATCCTGCCCCAGGTGGGCGCCTCCGTGGTCAGCCTGGTCAACAACCTGTCTCTCTACCTGGAAAACCTCAACCGCATGGCCCAGGAGCTCATCCAGCGCTTTGGCCTGGAAGGGGAGGGCCTCACCGGCTTTGTGGACGATTACCAGACCCTTATGCGCAAGGCGGCCGACTTCCTCACCTCGTCGGTGCCCAATCTGCTGAACTTCGGCGTTGCCGTGGGCAACGGAGTGGTCACCGCCCTTACCGCCCTTATCGCCTCCATCTATATGCTCTCCGGGAAGGCCCGCCTCAACAAGCAGCTGAAAAAGCTCATCTACGCCCTCTTTCCCGCCAAGGGCGTCAGCCATATCCTCTCCGTTTCCAGTCGGGCCAACACCATCTTTGTCGGCTTTATCAACGGGAAGCTGGTGGATTCCGCCATCATCGGCGTGCTGTGCTTCGCACTCACCACCATTTTCCGGATCCCGTACGCTGTGCTCATCAGCGTCATTATCGGGGTGACCAATATTGTCCCTTTCTTCGGGCCCATCATCGGCGCGGTGCCCAGCGTGATGCTCCTGGTCATCGTCGACCCCTGGGCCGCGCTCCGGTTCCTGGTACTCATTGTGGCTCTGCAGCAGTTTGACGGCAACATTCTGGGCCCCAAGATCCTGGGCGATTCCACCGGCCTGTCCGCCATCTGGGTTCTGGTGGCCATCGTAGTGGGCGGCGGGCTGTTCGGCTTTGCCGGCATGCTCCTGGGCGTACCCACCTTCGCCGTACTCTACGCCCTGATGCGGGAGTGGGCGGACAAGCGCCTGGCCCAGAAAGGCATCAACGCCAACGGCGAGCCGGTACCCCGGGAACCCAGCCCCTGAGTCCTTTTCAAATAAATAGTACCCGGTTGATCCATGCGGAGAGCTTTCTGGCGGAAAGCTCTCCGCATTTTTACAGTTTTGAAAATTCCCTTTGTTTTCCTCCATATTTTTTGTCCCAAATTGCCACATTTTGCTTTTTATGTGCTATTATAAATATGGTAAGATACAGTTGCCTTCACATATGTCCAAGTTTCAAGATATCTTTTATAGAAACTATGATCCCAGGCGGAATTGATTCAAGTTCACGAAAAAAGCAACACTGACATTCTAAGAGGTACATTCTTATGAGAAAACACATTCCGGTCGTGCTCTTCTCACTTGCAAGTATGGTATTAAGTTCTTGCAGTGGGCTTATTTTTAATGAAAACAAACATGCAAATACACAAGTAGAAGCCATTGTCTCTGCACTCGAAAACCAAGACGGAGAAACCCTCAAAGCCTTGTTTTCAAATAAAGCATTAAGCGAAGTGGATTGGGAGAAACAACTCGGCGCCCTACTAAATTTTTATAATGGTGACATTCTTTCCTGGGGCATGGATCAAAATACGTCAAGTAGTACATCCGTTGAGAATGGCAAAAAAAACGTTATGCTGCGCTATCATTTTAACATTGTAACAGATACAGAGAGATATCTATTCTTTTTGATTGACTATCCTATCGATGATCAAAATACAGATAATAAGGGTCTCTACACACTGGAAATACGGAAAGTGTCTTATACAGGTGAATTGGGGTATTGGACAGACCGAATGAAAGCAGGAATATCAATTTTGGAATAGAGCAGGAGAAGAGGAGAAGGGCAGCTTTTGCATTTTAATCTCCATAAGTAACGGGGGGAGAAGCGCATAATGCGCTTCTCCCTCTTGTTACAAGCGAAACCGCAATAATAGTCCAAGCCGCTTCCCATAACGACGAATTACAGGGCGAGAGTTGCTCCATCCAAAATCAAAAGCACATTTGTCAAGGGGAATTTCACCAAAGAGAGGAAATTCCCTAAATTCAGAAAATCAGTGCGCCTTTTGGTAGTAGGCCCGAAGCACCGGCTCCAGCTCCCGCCACTTGATCTCATACTGCTGGCGGTAGTCCTCTATGGTATAGTAAGGTTCTACCAGCCGCTCCTTGCCCCGATAGGTCATCGTGTGGGGCTTGAAGGCGCTGGACTCCGGATCCAGTCCGTACAGCCCGTCCAGCAGTTCCCGGCCCTCCTCCATATTCCGCAGGATCACCGAGACATGGGACAGGCCCTCCTCGTTGGGCGGTCTGAAATTGTGGATATCTGCCCCGTGCTTCAAAAGCTCGTCCAGCACCGCCTTGAGCATCTCCCGCAGACGCCGGTTTTCTTCCTTGCTCTCCTCCACATAGTAGCTGGGATAGGAGTCGCGGGCAAACTGGTCGTACTCCCCCAGGGCGTGCTGCCAGGCAGTGAGACCGTGTGAGGTCTTCTGGTTGGGGTCCATGCCCATGTCCAGCAGGCGGCGCAGGAGCAGGAAGTACCCCTTGCTCCGCTCCGGGCCGGGGCCAACAGTATGCCGTGCCCGCATAAAGCATTGGCCCACGGCGTCATACCAGATGGGAGCGGAGAAATTGATACCGTAGGGGTTGATGGCGTCCGCGAAGTTCACGTCCGCCCCCCGGTCCAGGAGCAGGTGGGCCACCTCCAGGTTGTCGCTTTTGATGGCCACCATCAGGGGGGACTGGCCATCGTCCTTCTTAGGCGGGGCTTTGGCCAGGCAGGAAATCAAATCCGGTTTTTTATCCAAAATCAAGGCAACCTCGTCCAGCTTGCCCTGACGGATGGCAGTAAACAGCTTTTTCATGGCAGATCCTCCTTTAAGGGACAATCTATTGTTATGAGCAAAGTATACCACTACCTCAAAGGACATTCAACCTTCGTGTTTAAGCCCTGATAGCAGCAAGAAGCAATGCACAGGTATATACCCTGTGCCGCTTGTTGGCGTCCACTGTCCCCTAAGCCCCAGTGCATTGGCGCAGCCCCGTCCGATGCACAAGCCGCCGTTGGCGTCTGCTGACCTGTCCATACCGGGCAGGGAAGGAGCGTCTGGCGGAGCCGCCCCTGGATGGAGGAAATCATACAGTATATTGTTAAACAACAAAATGACATCAAATTTTTGATTGACTTTTCACACTCCATATGCTATCTTTACGACATAATTATCAGCCGCCGGGCAACGCTTGTTTCCATTCCGTTAGGCCATAGAAGGAATGGACAACAGGCGTTTATTTTTTGAATGAAGTGAGAGTGTAAAACTATGTTTCGTGAAATGCGCCGTAAAAATCAGGCTATCTCTATGGAAGAGAGCGCCGCAGTATTGATGCGTGGGACATCTGGGGTATTGGCTCTTTCGGGGGATAACGGCTACCCCTATGCAGTCCCGATCAGCTATGTGCATGATGGTGCGCACATCTATTTCCATTGTGCCAAAGCTGGCCATAAACTGGATGCAATCGAGAGGGACAGCAAGGCGTCGTTCTGTGTCATTGACAAAGATGAAGTGATTCCAGAAAAATATACGTCCTACTTTAGGAGCGTCATTGTGTTTGGGACGATCCATGTGATCCAGGATGAGCAGGAAAAGAGAGAGGCCATTGAAAAGCTGGCCTTGAAATATGTGCCAAGGGATACCGCAGTCCACCGTAAGTCAGCCATTGACCAGGAGTGGGATCCGCTGTGTGTGCTGGAGATGAGGATAGAACATCTGACAGGTAAAGAGGCCATTGAACTTGTGCGGGCGAAAAGAACGCCCCCGGGCTGAAGACATTGCCTTCAGCCCGGGGGTTCACAAACTCCAAATGATTTGATTTTGTTTTACTTCTCGTTGTTCGCAACGATGATCTGAACATCCTCGGGGCTTACCTCGGGGATCTCACTGGGGATGGGCGCCAGAAAATCGCCTGTCAGCTCCAGGGCCTTCTGGGGATCGGCCTTGCTTTCGTCCAGAGGCAGGGTGAACAGGGCGGCAGCCCCCTTGGGGGTAATGGAGCCGGTGGCGGGGTCAAAGCCGAAGGTCTCCGCACTGGGGGGAATATGAGTGCCGGGATAGACAGCCAGATAGACGGTGTGGTCGGCAAAGGGCTCCACGTTGTCGCACTCAAAGAGGTAATAGAGTACCCCGTCCTGGGCAAAGGTGCTGGTACCGCCGCCAAGCGTCCAGGCGTTGAGCTGCCAAGGGGCAAAGCCTTCCACCAGGGGGCTGACCGTAAGCTCTGGAACATCGTCTTCAATGGCTGTCCCGTCGATACGGGCATAGGCCAGAACGGCGTAGGTCTTGTCCCGGCTGACGCCTTCGGGCAGACTTTCCACCCGACTCAGCCCCTCGCCGCTCACCAGGCCCATGAGGGTCACCTCATAGTCCGATACAGTCTTCGTCTCGTTGACGGTGATAGCCTCATCCTGGGTGAATGCCGCGGCCAGAGTGTCGTTGCCTACCCGCTGTGCCACATCCTGGGGCTGGAGCAGGATCAGCGCCGCTGCGGCGGATACCACCAGCATGGCGGACAGGGCAGCCGCCACCAGGGCAAAACGCTTCTTTTTCATCAAAACATACTTCCTTTCCGGCATTTGCTCAGCCTGTTGCCGGAGGACTTGGAGCGTTCTATCCTGAAAGTGCTCGTCAAAGGAAAGCGCGTCAAAGGCAGCGCGGTAATCCCGACCATTCATATGGCTTCCTCCTTCAATATCTGTTTGAGCCGCTCCCGGCCCCGGGCCAATCGTGTGCCCACGGTGGGGGAGGGCAGGCTGAGCGTCATGGCGATCTCTTTGATGGAATAGCCCTCGTAATAGTACAGATGAATGACCGTACTGTACTTCTCCGGCAGGGCCTGTACTGCGGAAAGAAGCTCAACGCCCTCTTCGCTCACCGCCGCGGCGACCTCTCCGGCCTCCTCCAGGGGCACGTTCTGCCGCGCCTTGGCCCGGCAGATATCCTTGACCCGCTGAAGGGTGGCCCGGATCAGCCACGCCTTTTCGTGCTCCCCGTCCCGGAAACGGGGCTTTGCGGTGAGCAGACGCAGAAAGACCTCCTGAACGGCGTCCTCCGCGTCGGCAGGAGAGGACAGCCGGGTCATGGCAAGACGCAGCAGAGTATCGCTGTGCTGTGTCACGATCCGGCTAATGTATTCATCGGTACCAAACGAACACATCTCCTCAGCTCCTTTCATCCATAACACGATTGACAAGGCCCCAATTTTTCACTTCCGCAAAAAAAGGCTGCCGGAACCTCCGGCAGCCTCTTTCCCCTTATATGGTATGCGCAACCAATTCCTTCATGGAATAGAGTCCCGGACGCTTCACCCTAGCAAGGAACCGGGCGGCCCGGAGGGCGCCGGAGGCAAAGACCTCCCGGCTCATAGCCGCGTGGCGCAGCTCAATGACCTCATCCCGCCCGGCAAAAATGACCTCATGGTCTCCTACGATACCGCCGCCCCGGACAGAGGAGATGCCGATCTCCCGCTTTTCCCGGGGCCTGCGAAGGCTCCGGCGCTCATAGATATAGGCCGGTTCATAGGGGAGGGCCTGCGCGGCCGCGTCAGCCAGCATAAAAGCGGTGCCGCTGGGAGCGTCCACCTTGCGGCTGTGATGCCGCTCCACGATCTCCACGTCAAAATCCTCACCCAGAGCGGCGGCGGCACGACTGACCAGCTCGGTAAGCACATTGACGCCCAAAGACATGTTTCCCGACCGAAAGATGGGAAGTTCCACGGCAGCGGCGTCGATGGCGGAGAGCTGTTCCGGAGAATATCCCGTTGTGGCCAGCACCAGTGGGATCTTCTCCCGCATCCCAAGCTCCAGAAGGGCGGGGAGGGCGGCAGGGGCGGAAAAGTCGATGAGAGCGTCGGCCTTTCCCTGGAAGGCGGCGGGGTTGGACAGGACCGGGAAGTCCTCCCGCTCCGTTCCCAGCAGGTCGAAACCGGCTATGATCTCCACATCGCCCTGTTCCTTGCAGATCTGGGCCAGCACATTCCCCATATGCCCGTTACAACCGGAAATCAGCACCTTCAGCATTTTGAGACGTCCTTTCTCCGGGAAAATCAGGCCAGCAGGCCCATACGCACCATAGACGAGCGCAGCAGTTCCAGGTGCTCCGGGGTCATATCGCACAGGGGCAGCCGCAGGGATCCCATCTTTCGTCCAGTGAGATTAAGGGCCGTTTTGATGGGGATGGGATTGACGTCCACAAAGAGGGCATCGATAAAATCCATATACTCAATCTGGAGCCTGGAGGCGGCGGCAAAGTCGTCGGCCAGACACAGATGGCTCATACGTACCATCACCTGGGGCACGATGTTGGCGGCCACCGAGATGACGCCCTTGGCCCCCAAGCTCATCATGGGCACCACCTGGTCATCGTTGCCCGACCAAATGTAGAAGTCGTCTCCACACAAAAACCTGGTGTGGGCCAGCAGGGAGAAGTTGCCGCTGGCCTCCTTCACTCCGTTGATCTTGGGGTTGGCCGCCAGGGCCTTGTAGGTCTCGGCGGTAAAGCTGACCCCCGTCCGCGAGGGGACATTATAGAGGATGATGGGCAGCTCCACCCGGTCGGCGATATATTCATAGTGCTTGATGAGACCGGTCTGGGTCGCCTTGTTGTAATAGGGGGTCACCAGCAGCAGCGCATCCGCCCCGGAATCCTGGGCGTGCTGAGAGAGGTATACGGCGGCAGAGGTGTCGTTGCTGCCGGCGCCCGCCACCACCTTCACCCGGTGATCCACCCGTTTGACACAGTATTCCACCACGGCAATGTGCTCCCGGATGGACATGGTAGCACTTTCTCCGGTGGTTCCGCAGACGCAGATGGCGTCGATCCCCGCGGCGATTTGCTCCTCAATGAGTTCGCCGAAGGCCTCGTAATTGACCGCGCCACTCTCGTCAAAGGGGGTGACAATGGCGGTACAGGCACCGCTGAAAACAGGTTCCCGCATGGCGATCCGCTCCTTTCCAAATCAAAAGAGTTACTTCCGCTCCATATAGCCCTTGGCGCACAGGAGCTCGGCCAGCTCCACCGCGCCGCCGGCGGCGCCCCGAAGGGTGTTGTGGGACAAACACACGAATTTGTAGTCATACTGGGTATCGGGGCGGAGCCGGCCGATGGAGATGGCCATACCCTTTTCCAGATCCCGATCCAGACGGGCCTGGGGCCGGTCAGACTCCTCAAAATAGTGGAAAAACTGCCTGGGGGCCATAGGCAGCCCCAGCGTCTGAGGCTCCCCCTTGAAGTTGGCCCAAATCTCCTTCATCTCCTCCATGGAGGGCTTGTTCTTAAAGGTGACAAACACGGCGGCGGTATGGCCGTTGGTCACCGGCACCCGGAGACACTGGGCGGTAATGGAGGGGCCCTGGGCGTTGACGATGACCCCGTCTTCCACCTTGCCCCAGACCTTCAGGGGCTCCTGCTCGCTCTTCTCCTCCTCGCCGCCGATATAGGGGATAAGGTTATCCACCATCTCGGGCCAGGTCTCAAAGTTCTTGCCCGCCCCGGAGATGGCCTGATAGGTGCAGGCCAATACCTTCTCCAGGCCGAATTTTTCCCGGAGAGGAGAGAGGGCGGGGGCGTAGGACTGGATCGAGCAGTTGGATTTCACGGCAATAAAGCCCCGCCTGGTGCCCAGCCGCTTACGCTGGAAGGGGATGACCTCCAGGTGCTCCGGGTTCAGCTCGGGCACTACCATGGGCACATCGGGAGTCCAGCGGTGGGCGGAATTGTTGGAGACCACCGGGCACTCGGCCCTGGCGTAAGCCTCCTCCAAAGCCTTGATCTCCTCTTTTTTCATGTCCACAGCCGAGAAAACAAAATCCACCTGGGCGGCGATCTTCTCCAGATCGGCCTGGGCGTCCAGCACCGGCATATCCTTGACCTGTCCGGGCATCGGAACGTCCAGCTTCCACCGTCCCTCTACCGCCTCGCCGTAAGTCTTTCCGGCGCTCCGGGCACTGGCGGCCAGGGCGGTAAGCTCAAACCAGGGATGACCGCAGGTGAGCGTGATGAACCGTTGGCCCACCATTCCTGTGCAGCCGATGATACCTACCTTAAATTTTTCCATTTTGACCTACCTCCATATCATTCCATATATACGCGGTAAAAAAAGAAAAAATCAGCGGCTTTACCAGCGGCTGATTTTGTATTATAATGTCACTGTTGCCGTTGTCCATGACCGGCTTCCGAGTCCGCCGCGCCGCCGGTGGATCGGTTTTTTTGATACTACCACAACCGCCCCCTGGTGTCAATACACATTATAAGGAGCAAGCTATGAGAAGAAAATCCGTGCGGGCCCTCTGGGCCCTGTCATTGGCCGCCGCGCTGACTTTTCCCACGGCCTACGCCGAGGAGACTGCCGCCGCCCCTCAGACCGTACTGATCGGGCTGGCATACAGCTCAGGCGCGCTGGACGGCGCCAACCTGGCCAACAAGGACGGCTCCGGCTTCCGCTTCGGCTATCTGGACGCCGACCGCGCCTTCGTCCCCCTGGGTCATACGGCGGAGACCGCCATCTCGGTGGTCAAAACCCAGAACGTCTTCTACGGCGTGGATCCCCATTACAGTGAGAGCCTTCGCTGCTATTCCGACGCCATCACCTCCGATGTGGCGGTGGGGTGCTGGCATGTCCAGCTGCCCATCGAAACGCCCCCCGCCTCTTTTGAGGAGGCGCTGCTTCTGGCCCAGAACACCGGCGGATTTCCCGCCTGGATCGACGGGACGTGGCAGATCCGCCTGGGGGCCTACCTCAGTCAGGAAGAGGCTCAGGCCGCCGCGGAGGCGACAGGAGGCACCGTGGCCGGCACCAGCGCCTATGGGGTGTCGGTGGTAAAAACGGGCTCTTCCACCGTCCTTTTCCAGTTTGACGGGGGAGAGGACCTGTCCCTCACGGTGGCGCCGGGGCTGGACGACAGCGTCAAGCCGGCGACTTACTACCGGAGCAATCGCTATTACGGAATGTTCCAGTTCCGTCGGGTGGGCGGGGGAGACCTGACCGTTATCAACGTCCTGGATCTGGACGATTATACCAACTGCGTCATCACCCAGGAAATGAGCCCCAGCTGGCCTCTGGAGGCCCTGAAGGCCCAGGCCCTGTGTGCCAGGACCTACTGGGAGACCAACAAAAACAAGCACGGCAGCAACGGCTTCGACCTGTGCTCCACCACCCACTGCCAGGCCTATCCTGGCATGGGCGCCATCACCGAGCGTACCACCCAGGCCATTCAGGAGACCTCCGGCCTGCGCATCTGGTATCAGGGAAAACCCATTACGGCGGTCTATTTTTCCTCGGACGGAGGGGCCACCGAAGATGTGGAGAACGTGTGGGGAGGCTCCCACGGCTACCTCAAGGGTGTGATAGACCCCTATGAGGCCACGGTGAGCGAAAAGATCTCCAACTGGCAGTGGAGCTACAGCTTTACCGGCGCGGAGCTGGCCGAAAAACTGCAAAAAAACAACTACAACTGCGCGGCCATCACCGAGGTAAAGGTGGAGCACACGCCCCTGGGAAACGTGAAAAAGCTCATTATGACCGACGCCAACGGCAAGGAGTGGCCCTTTGTCCGGCAGAGCGGCGTCCGGGACATTCTGGGTCTGCGCTCCATGCGCTATGATGTGACCACCACAGGCGCCAACAGCGGCGGAGTCTATTATACCGACGGAGGCGGCACCATCTCCACCATCAGCGGAACCTATGCCATCGGTGGAGACGGAAAGACCAGAAAACTCTCCGGCAATCCCTATGTCATCACCGCCTCCGGCACGCAGTACCTGCCCGCCCCCTATGGGGGAACCACTGACAATACCGGCCCGCTCACCTTCACCTTCAACGGTTCCGGCTGGGGCCACAATGTGGGCATGAGCCAGTGGGGCGCTTACGCTATGGCACAGCAGGGCTTTACTTATGATCAGATTATCAAGTTCTACTACACAGACGTTGAAATCTACTAAAAGGGAGTTTTCCCATGAAAACCTCGGACTTTTACTATGACCTGCCCCCGGAGCTCATCGCCCAGACCCCTCTGGAGCGGCGGGACGGTTCCCGGCTTATGCTTTTGGACAGGGAAACAGGGGAGACCCAGCACCGGCATTTCTACGAACTGCCTCAGTTCCTTCGTCCCGGAGACTGCCTGGTGCTCAACGACTCCAGGGTTTTGCCCGCCCGACTTCTGGGTCACCGGGTGCCCTCCGGCGGAGCGGCAGAGGTGCTGCTGCTCATCGACAGAGGAGAGAAGAAGTGGGAATGCCTGGTACGTCCCGGCCGGAAGCTGAAGCCGGGACAGCGGCTCTCCTTCGGAGACGGCTCTCTCCTCACCGCCACCGTACTGGAGGAACTGCCCGGGGGCAACCGGATCGTGGAATTTCACTATGAGGGCATCTTCCTGGAAGCTCTGGAGCAATTGGGGAAAATGCCTTTGCCCCCCTATATCAAGGAAGAGCTGAATGACCCGGAGCGCTATCAGACCGTCTATTCCCGGGCCGTGGGCTCCGCTGCCGCCCCCACCGCCGGGCTCCATTTCACAAAAGATCTCCTTGCCCAAGTGGAGGCAATGGGTGTAAAGGTCTGCTACGTGACACTGCATGTGGGGCTTGGCACCTTCCGCCCGGTCAAAGAGGACGACCCGCTGGAGCATGAGATGCATGCGGAATACTGCATGATCTCCGCCCAAACCGCCCAAACCATCAACGACGCCAAGCGTCAGGGCGGCCGGATCATCTGTGTGGGCACCACCTCCTGCCGCACCATTGAGAGCTGGGCAGGGGAGGACGGCACCCTGAAGGAGAGCGCCGGCTGGACCAGCATTTATATCTATCCCGGTTATCGCTTTAAGGTACTGGACGCCCTTGTCACCAATTTTCATCTGCCGGAGTCCACCCTTATCATGTTGGTGTCCGCCCTGGCGGGCCGGGAGCACGTTCTGGCGGCCTACACTGAGGCGGTCAGGGAAAAATACCGCTTTTTTAGTTTTGGCGATGCGATGTTCATTGGAGACCAGATTTGCCCATCAGATGAAAAGTAGTTGGAAAGCCCAGGAGCCAAGCGGTTCCTGGGCTTTTTGTTACTCTTCGCCCCGATAGAAAAATTGGTGTTCAATGCCGTTTTTGAAGCGGATGGAGACCACACGGCCCGATTTTATACAAAAGTTTGAGCAGACCGAATTGACAAAATCCTTCACGATTTTGGGGTCTACGGTTTGGATGAAACGCTCGTAGTCGATGTGCCTTTTGTCGGTCAACTGCTGCGCCATGATGAAGTAGCTCGCTTTCTCGATGAACTCCTCATCAGTCAGTTTTAGACGCTGGGATAGGGCATCGTCAATCTCAGCCAGGCGGGTGTCGATACTTTCCAGTGAGTCAATTAGCTTCTTCCGTTCCAGGATGTAGTCGGTCTCGCTGATGGCCTCTTCATCCTCGCTGTATAGGTACAGGGCCTTGAGCCGGTTGAGGGCACGCTCCTTCCGCCGCTTCTCTACCAAGAGTATGTCACGCTCCTGTTCCTCAGAATGGGAGGTTTCGCCGGAGGAGGCCATGAAGTTCTGGGTATAGTCACTGGTGCCCTTGAAATGGCGGTATAACTCCTCCAGGCCGGGCCGACCGATGCAGAGGACATCCTGGAAGGTGTCGCCCCGCAGGAGCTTCTTCTGGAGGGTGTCAATGGAGGTGGAGACGCCGAAGCTCTTTCTGGCCTTGATGATGTTGGCTATGTAGTTCAGAACGAACGGCCCGATGGTCGTGTCAGAGATGTACTTGTTGGGGCAGTCGTTGTGAGTGCGCTTCCGTGAGCAGGAGTATATGGATGGCCGCCAGCCGTTCTTTCGTGGGCGATCTTGACTGGCTCTCATAATGCTGCCGCAGTACCCGCAGGTGAGCAGTCCGGCGAAAATGTGGGTATTGCCACGGTTGAAGCTCTTGCCGGAGCCGGGCTGACCACGCCGTTGCGACCTCATGAGGCCGACCACTCGGTTCCATTGGTCGTGCGTGACGATTTGAGGATGGTGGTCTTCGCACATGATCCAGTCGCTCTCAGGCTTGAAGCCGAAGGTCTTATGGCTCTCATCCCGGTAGTTGTAGCGGAAGGTGCCGATGTAGAAGGGATTTCTCATCAGATTGCCGACCGTGACAGGACTCCATGGAACGCCACGTCTTGACTGGTAGCCTCGCTCGTTTAGCTCTTTGCTCACGGCAAGAAGGGAGTGTTTCTCATCGTAGAGGTCGTAGATGAGCTTTACGACCCTGGCCTCGGCCTCGTTGATGATGAACTGCTTTTCATCCTTGTCGTAGTCATAGCCGAAGGGAACACGGCCGCCGTTCCACTTTCCGTCACTGGCCCTGGACAGCATGATGGCGGAGACACGCTCAGAGGTCGTTTTCCGCTCCAGCTCCGCAAAGACCAAGATAATCTTCATCATGGCCTCACCGATGGCCGTGGAGGTGTCGAACTGCTCATTCTTCGAGACAAAGGTGACGCCGAGATCCTGAAGCTCCTCGTAAAGGGTGGTGAAGTCGAGGAGGTTTCTGCTAATCCGGTCGAGCTTCCAGACCAGAACGTGAGAAAACTCCCCGGCACGAATCCTTGCCATCATCCGCTGAAAGTCTGGACGCTCGAAGTTCTTTGCGGAGTAACCAGGGTCTTCAAAGACGACATAGCTATCTGTTCCAAGCACTAGTTTACAATAGCTGATGAGATCCCGTCGTTGCACCGGAAGGCTGTCCTTATCGACCTGCCAATGGGTTGAGACCCGGATGTAGATGGCAACCTTGAGGGTGCTGATAGCCTCAAGTACAGTTTTGGTCGCTTTGCTGAGTACAGATTTTGCCATGCGTAGCACCTCCAGAGATTTCGGGTTGCCCCAGGTCGAATTTCAGCCGACCCCCATATCTAAACACCTTGGAGGGGCTGGGACGTACCAGAGAGCCGCAACGGGCAGATAAAACTGCGACGCCCCGGCACGACTGTCCGAAGCGTCGAGTTGACCAAAAAGGATATGGAAAGAAGTGTCATATTTGTGCATTTTGCTGGGGGGGGTAAAAACTGGAAATTTATAAGCCTCAATGACGGCGGCCTCCAGGCCGTCATAATCGGTCTTGAAGGGGTCAAGTTTCTCCAGAGAGGCAAGTGATATGCTCTTCTGAGTAGGGCATCGCTGGTTAAGAACCGATGTTGGAAGGACATAGAAGTCCCAGCCGTCGAGATTGAGAGGATCGGCGGCACACCGCTCCTTCTCGGTATATACGCAGAAGACGTACACGTCGGACTGGTGACGGGAAATCGTGTCATAGCCATTCTCGGCATCCCAGGCAAGGGTCGGTCGGATGCTGAACTGGATTTTTGAGAGAGGGGAGTCCTTTTCGCCCCATGCCTGAAGGTAGGCGGCAGACTTCACCTCAATGCGGATGCCGGTCTTGCGGTCGAGAGGGTAGTATAGGTCATAGGCTGTCCAGTCTTTTCTGGGGGTTTTCAGCATATCGGTCAGGTCAAGAGCGGCTGCAACGATGAACTCTGCATAGGAGCCTCGCAGAGTGTTGTTCAGGAGATCAGACGAAGCCCACGCCCAGAAATCGTGAAGCAAGTACCCAGTGGGCATACCGTCAAACATGATATGCTCATCGCCGGTGAGAACGGTGTCCATAGCATCACCCCCCAGAAAAATCGAAGTAGATCACATTGCCGGAGACAGTCATCCGACGTTGCTTTTTCCCTCGGCGGACATACCCGCCTCAATGACAAGCCGCTGCTCTGGTGTCATGTAGGAGTCGAGGGAAGCCCAAATGATCTTGCGGATGCTGAGAGGGGTCTGAGAGTAGCATTGGGCGAGGATAGTAAGCTCGGTAGAGAGCTTCGTTTTAGGGGACGGCTGTTCAATGCCGAGAAGGTAATCTACGCTGACACCGAGAACCTGTGCCAGCTCAACGAGAGATTCGACCCCTGGAAGCCTGGCACCGGTGACATAGCGAGAGAGCGTGGCCTGGGAGGTTCCCATCTTCTCGGCCACCCACTTCTGCTCAATGCCGTGGGATGACAAATGCTCTTGAAGGTTGCGACCAAAAGCCTGTGCGTTATACATAATATCTGCCTCCTTCTTCCTTATAATATCCGCTTTCGTACCTGATGTAAATAAAACTTACCAGACGGGTAAAATAATTATTGACAATTACCGATTGGGTAAGTATAATGATAATCAAGGAACCCAAAAGGGAGGTGAGAAGTGAATGAACTCCTTGAAGCTGGAATTTGCACGCAGAGCGAAGGGCAAAACCCGTAAGGACATGGCTGACGCTATTGGGAAGACCGAGAACTCCTGGAACAAGAAGGAAAGGGGTGAGGTGGCGTTCAGCGACGAGGAGAAGGTAATTGTCGCCAGAGAGTTGGGACTCACCCTGGAGCAGTCCAACGAGATTTTTTTTGACGGCGAATTACCCAATTGGTAAGTGAGTGAACGCTGATTTCCTATATGGAAATTTTACAGCAGAAGGGAGGGAAAGAAAATGGGACGTTGCCCTACAAAAGCGGCAGATAACCGGTACTACAAGTCCAGGATTGAAGCCGCAAAGTATGACGACAGGCTGACAAGCCGAGAAAAGGCGGGAGACCTCCTCGGAGTCTCGTGGTCGAGCATGGCCGACTATGAGAGGGGATTGACCAGGGTTCCGGTCGATGTCCTGATCCGTATGGCCGAGCTGTATAAAGACCCATCCATCCTGAACTGGTACTGCTGTAACGAGTGCCCTATCTGCCGGGATGACCTGCTGGCAACAGAGGTTGAGGACATCCGTGGGATAGCACTCCGCCTCATCGTTGATGGGGACATAGAGGGAATCAAGGCCGAAATCGCTGAGATCGCCAAGGATGGCGTCATCGACGGCGAAGAAAAGCCCAGGCTCCAGGCTGCGATGTCCAAGCTCGAAGCTGTCGGCAAGGTCATCAGCGAGTTGCAGCTCTATTGCAAGAAGCACCTCGTTGGGGGTGATTCTGGTGAGTAGGGTCGAGGCCCTGTGGGAGTTGCTGAAGTCCGAGTACGGAATTGAGACAGCAGAACAGTTTGAGGAGGCGTATAGGAAGTGTCCAGGAATCGACATCACCCCGTTCGTCTCGCCAAGGGAGGAAAGCGGCTTGCCCCAGATAAGCGAGAAGGCGTTGGCCTGATTGCTACTGCTGGTATGGCGGCCGTGGTTGCGCTCATCTCCATACTTTGCATCGCCTTCGGCGGTGTGGCTGTTGCAGATGAGGACGTGACCGGGGAAAGAGTAGAAAGCCAAGACCTGGCTGTACTTATGGTTCCACTTGTGGAGAGCTGGGACTTGGAGGCGGCCGATGAGCCGCAGAGAATTGAAGAGGCCCTCGTTGCCCAAGGGTATTTCAGAAATGATGTACCGCTGACCTACGAAGAGCAGGACTACCTGCATACGGCCTGTGAGGAAGCCCAGATACCCTACGCTTTGGCGTTGGCTATGATCCAGCAGGAGACTCAGTTCAGGAACATGGTTGGAGACGGCGGTGATGGGCGACCTCAGTAGCAACGAGATTATGGGTGACGACTGGCTCTACGACGACTGGGGAACCGGGGCAGAAGAAGATGACATCTTGGAGTGCTTCATGGACAGCTTCACAATGATGTTCCCCAGCTTCGAGCGGCAGGGCGAGGAGCGATGGATTGGAGCCGACCGCTCCGTCCGGGTTCTGCTGGAGAACCGGCTCTTTATCATCGGAGTCGAGGACAACGAGTGGTCGCTGGCCGTGAAGCTCATCCAGAAGGAAGACCCCTATGACGACCATCTGAGCGGCCTCCAGAAACAGCATCACCAGCGGTATCTGGAGGGGATGAAGAAGGCCCTGTTGGAGCGGTTGCCGAGTATCGGTGCCTACTCCGGGGCCTGGACGCACAAAGTAATCACAAAGGAGGAAGCTATCGCATGAGCGACAAGAGTAAGAAGACCTACACTGTCCGGCCAGAGATCGAGGCAAAGCTCACCGGTCAGGACATCGACGACATCATGGTCTGCGCCCTGGAGGGCGGGATTACCGGCTGGTGCTGTGAAGCAGAGGTCGTGGGGGAGTATCTTGGGGAGTTCGCAAGCGACCAGATAAGCCGGGGCGGGAAGCTCATCCTCCACGATGCTGAGAGTGATGACAAGTGGGAGCTGGATCTGGATAAGTTCTTGACCGGCGTGAAGCTCTGGCTTCAGAACGGAGATGACCAGTACCACGCTCTCCAGAAAGATGGCACCATCGACTGCTGCCAGATTGACGGAGAGATGGCCGACCTCATCATCCAGTACGCCCTCTTCGGAGAGGTGGTATTCGGATGAGTTACATGGGGGCTGGGTACAGCGGTTATGAGAGTAGTCGCTGCCCCAAGTGCGGGGAGCTGATGTGGAACAATCGCTGTGAGAACCCCGACTGCGAGTACCACTGGCACCCGATGGAAGAGGAGGAAGATGGCTGAAGTGAGAAGAAAGATGCTTCACAAAGCAAAGCTGGTCGTCAGAGTTATGAGTGACAAGATTACCGGTAAAATCAGAACTGTTTCAATTTTCGACAACAGGACGCAGAAGTATTGGAGCGAAGAGCAGATCGGGAAGCGTGGATGTGAATGGTTCCTGGACTTGAACGACCTCAAAGAGACGTTGAACTGGAACCTTAACGGCGACGCCTCAAAGTATCAGTTTGCGTGGGGCAAATCCTCAAAAAAAGAATCTGAAGGCGTCGCCTATATATTCAATTAGAATGTCAGCTTTCCAGATCGCCACGCACCTTAAATCAACCATTCCATCATCAGAAACTATCCCAGAAGCTCTATTTCTGGCAAGGAGTGAGGAAATGTGAACCAAATCACCATTTTTGACCAGCTCGATGCTCAAAGGCACGAGGAAGAGAGCAAGGCCATGTATAGGGAATGGCTCTCTCTCCCGGATGAGAAGCTGATTCCGGCCACCAGTTCAGCGCGGCCTGGGGTTCACGGGGAAATGCGGAGAGGATTCCGCAAGGTATGGGAGAAGGCCATCCACCGGTGCCACGGGCTACCGCCCGGAGCGGAGATCTGGATGAACGAGATCGAGCCGCCAGAGTTTTGGGTGCTTAACCACGGCGACAACCCCTGCGGTGAGCAGGTCGAGGTTTGTCCTTACTGTGGAGCGCACCTGAAATCCGGGGAAGGTGATGTTGTTCTTATAAAAGACGACGGCGCACTCTGGGCAATCCTTGGGTACATGAAAGAGGAGGAATAAGGAAATGCGGGAGTATTTCGACAAGCACGGAGAACGGATTGTGCCCGGCATGACCCTTCGGCATGATACCGGCGAGACGTGGGAGATTATTCAGACCACCAACAGGGACACCGGCGAGGAAGACATCGGTATGGCCTGTAACGCTTCGGAGGCATACCCTCTCCGGCAGTTCAACCTGAAAGAGTGGGAGATCGTGAAAGAGGAGGAGACCAGATGATGCAGAAAACGGCTGCCGAGATGCTGGCCGAGCTTCTCAAAGACTGTGGCGTCTCCCAGCGAAAGCTGGCCGAGAGTATGGGATGCAGCCCCCAGGTTATCAACAGCCGGTTCAGGAACAACGCCTTCAAAGCGGACGACTGGCTGTATGCGATTCGGCTCCTTGGCTACCAGGTGACGCTGGAGCCGGAGGGGGACAGCCCCCGGATGGAGCGGCGGCAGGGTGTTTGCCCCAAGTTCAAGAAAGTGGTCGATGGCACCACCTACGACAGCCGGAAGGCCACGCCGATCTGTCACCGGTGGCTCAGTGACGGCGGCCTCCAGGAACTCTATCAGAACGAGGAAGGCCGACACTTCATCGCCAACCTCACCACCTGGCCTCAGATTGAGGTGACGATTCTGCCCTGCACAGACGATGAGGCCAAAGACTTCAGTGGAATTTGCGGCTGAATATAAAGGCAGGGTTGCTACGGTAAATTTTTTTGGAAAAATATCATTTTATGTTTGACTTACCAGACGGGTAAGTTAGAATGAAGATGTGGACAAGGAATTTACCTTTTCGGAAAGTGAGGCGTAGGAAATATGCTCAAGAGCAGGTACAGAGAGGTATGCGAGAGGCTTGACTGGTCGGTACATGAGTACGAGGATGGGTCGGTAGACCTTGAGAAGTATTCCACGGCTGGCGAAGACTTCGTTTTTGGGGCCAGTTCCGAGAACTTCATCCGGGAGGTCAAGAAGTATGCCGCCTACTTCGACGTGGACGAACACGTCGAGCTGTGGGTAGACAGTCGTGGAAAGAACGGTGTCCCTGGCAGCATCCGTGAGCTGGTGGAGGATGCGGAGGCCATTGATAAGATGCTGCAAGAGCTGGCTGATGCGCTGGCGGAAGTGGAGGATGATGACGATGCCTGAGAGACAGTGGAAGCTGGGCAAGGATCTCGCAACCGGCGATAGCCTCCTGGATGGCTTGACCTTCGACGACCTGATTCTGGCGGTTCACCACAACTGCCGGGACATCACCCCGGAGGCCGTTCGGAAGGAGTTGTATGGCTTGCTGGACAGCAGGAATACGGATATGGTCTTCCTGCTGGAGAACAACATGGATGAAATCATGGCAGAAGCCATGAAAGGGAGGGAATAATGATGAAAAAGGTAGTCAGCCCGTGTCTCTGTGAGATCGGCGGTGCGGTAAAGGCCAGGGCCTTCTGCAAGATCGAGTTCTCGGCTGACGGAAGGCTCTCCATCTCTGGGGTGATCGGCCCCATGCGAGGAGGCAACTGCAAAGGAAGTGCCGGTCAGTGTGTTGATGAAATCAGGGCTGGGGAACCGACCGATGGCTGGACGGCCGAGATGCTTCAGAAGTTCTGTGACATCTGGGATGCGTGGCACCTCAACGATATGCGCCCCTACTGCCAGCATCAGAAGGAGCTGGGGTGGGATAAGCTGGCCGGGAAAGCGGTAACGCTTTACAACTACACGCTTTCCACGGAAGCAAGCCAAAAGAAGAGGGCGGCGGAGAACGCAGCTCTGGACGCCCTGAGGAAGGGCGAGACCTTCGCTCCCACCGAGGAACAGGTGAGATATGCTTCTTTGCCCTACGGCATTACCACCCACGAGGAGCTGTCTGGGGATGCCACGAAAGATTATCAGCCGAAGAAGCCACTTTACGCCGGAGACAAAGGCCCCACCGAGAGCAAGACCATCGGATGGCTCCATCCGAGCGAACATCCCGATGGGATTCTCGGAAAGCCCTGCCCGGTATGTGGCTACCAGTACGGCCATGAGTGGAAGAAGGAGGAGGTTCCGCAGGAGGTCATCGACTGGCTGTTCAATTTGCCCACTACGACCGTTACTCCGGCCTGGGTGTAGGGAGAAGGGGGACAGATATATGAGCAAGAGAAAGTGGCGCAGAGGGCCGAAGATTCTATCCATCCAAGAACTGACCAGGCAGGAGGTGGTTTTCTGGTTTGATAAGCCCATGAACCGTGGGTGGTTTATGTCGTGGCAGCTCAGAATGGCAGCAACAGTTGTCGGGGAGAAGGGCGTGGTCTTCTATGCCATGCCAGCCGGAGCCACAACAAGGTTCTCGGATGAGGACGTTATCAGAGCCGAGCGGAGGATGCACACCGCCCCCACCCTGGAGGGACGAATGGAGCTGATTGACGTTCTCAACAGATTTGACCGTGGCCTCGGTGATGTCGATGATGTCATCGACGCTTGGGAGAACGACCCCGGATATTAGGAGGTAAGAAAATGTATTGCAACCCTGATGTTTGTCCGAACTGCCAGTACATAGGGGAGGGCGATAGCTGGTGCGACCAGATCCAGAGAATCGTCCTATCGGACTGGACACCAACCGAAGACTTTATGGGGCCTGGATGCCCCTATCTCAAAGGAGGAAAGCAAAATGAAGTTAAAGGTTCGCATCGTCGAGGTTCTGGAGCGGGTAGTCGAGGTCGAAGGCGTAAGCACCGCAAAGGAGGCGGCAGAAAGGGTCAGAGCAGATTATAAGAATGGCGACATTGTTCTAACAACGGACGACCTCTCCCGTATTGACTTCTGCTCTCCGGCTGACAAGGAAGGCGTATGCCCTGTTTGCGGTTGCGAGATAGAGTACAACTACAACGAAGTGGAAAGTGATGGCAAAGGGAGCGGAGGAACTACCCCGTGGTTTTGCCCCCACTGTGGAGCTACTGGAAAAGAGGGGTATGACGATGTTTTTGATGGGCACCACTACGATGTCCAGTATGAGGACGGAACGCCCGTCCCCGGAAGAGGGGCGTACTGATGGGACGGCCGCCGCTCTGCGAACAGATCACGCTGTTCGACTTCATGCCGGTCATCTCGGCCGTGGTGAGATGCTTCGACGGGGAGACGGTGCCCGTGGAGGAGTTGGAACCGTGGATGAAAGCCCTTGTCCCAGACGGAGAGTATATGGTGCCAGGCGAACATCCGCTGATTCTCCGACCGGTCAAGACGAAGGAGACAGAGATCCAGCCGGGTCTGCGATACCTCCACTACATGGCCGGAAGCCAGGTATATGCCGGTATCTACGTTGGGAAAGAGGAAAATTAAGCCCCGCCGCTCCTGCGGAGGGGCTTTTTATCAAAAACTGTTTGACATTGGTGGTGGGTATGGTAGAATGAAGATAGGGATAGCACATACCCTATACCAAGAAGTGAGGTGAGAGCAATGCCTGAGATTTGCAGGTTTTACGGAATCGTCATCAAGATGTTCTTCAAGCCGAAGGAACACGAACCGAGCCATATCCACGCTCTGTACGGAGAACATGTCGGCGTGTTCGACCTGAGAACGATGACCATGACCGAGGGCGATTTGCCCGGCAAGGCCCAGGATATGGTCAAGGAATGGATGACCCAGAACCAAGGGCGGCTCCAGGAAATGTGGGACACCCAAAAACTGGAGAAGTTGCCCCCGCTGGTGTGATGGAGGTGCAGACCATGATGCCGAGAATCAAAGCCGTTGAGCCAAGGCCGAATTTCCGTCTGTATGTTGTCTTCGATGACGGGAGAACCGTTCTCTACAATGTGCTGGAGGACATCGAGCAGATTGACAGTTACAGAGATCTGCTGGCTATCGCTGGGCTGTTCGACCAGGTGCAGCTCGACCAGAGCCGAACCTGCGTATTTTGGAACGACCGGATTGACCTGCCGAGCGACACCATCTATGAGTACGGCGAGAAGGTAGGCTAAAACGGAATCAGGAGACACAGGGGGCCTTTACAGGCCCCCTTTCTTTCTGCCATCAATCTATACCCGCAGGACGAAAAAATCGAATCCAGAGGCTATATGGAGTTGCCAGAGCGGTAATTCTCTGTTATAATCTCGAAGAGGGAGGAGGGAGACGCCATGACTTACTTCGAGTACCTGATGAAGACGGCAGAAGCAGATGGGCCGGAGATCTATGCGAAGTATCTCGTTGAGGTATGCGGGTACTCCGAGGGGTACGCAAAAGGCATGGCTGACCTCCAGTACCAAAGTTCCGAAAATGTTATGCCGGGTCAAAAATCTGGCTTCCCGTGAGCATTGGGGACGCCATGTTTATTTCTTAATCAGTAAAGGAGTTTTCCTGTGTTTGAAGTGATAAAGACCGAGGGACGGGCCCGCCGGGGGGTATTTACCTGCGCCCACGGAACGGCTCAGACCCCCGTATTTATGAATGTGGGCACCCAGGGCGCCATCAAGGGCGGGGTGTCCGCCCATGATCTGGAGGATATTGGCTGTCAGATCGAACTCTCCAATACCTATCATCTTCACCTGCGTCCCGGCGATGAGGTGGTGCGTCAGCTGGGCGGCCTCCACAGGTTCATGGACTGGAAGGGCCCCATCCTCACCGACTCCGGCGGCTTCCAGGTCTTCTCCCTGGCGGGGCTTCGGAAAATCAAGGAGGAGGGCGTCTATTTCTCCTCCCACATCGACGGCCGGAAGATCTTCATGGGCCCCGAGGAGTCCATGCGGATCCAGTCCCATCTGGGCAGCGATGTGGCCATGGCCTTTGACGAGTGTGTGGAAAACCCGGCGGAGTATGACTATGCCAAGGCCTCCTGCGAACGCACCGTGCGTTGGCTGGAGCGCTGCAAGGCGGAGCACGACAGGTTGAACGCCCTGCCGGATACTGTGAACCCTCAACAGATGCTTTTTGGCATCAACCAGGGCTCCACCTATCCCGATCTGCGTGTGTGGCACATGGAGGAGATCCGAAAGATCCCCTGCGACGGCTACGCCATCGGCGGTCTGGCGGTGGGGGAGCCCACGCAGGTCATGTACGACATCATCGACGCCGTAGAGCCCCATATGCCGGCGGACAAGCCCCGGTACCTGATGGGGGTGGGGACGCCTTCCAATATCATTGAGGCCGTGGCCCGGGGGGTGGACTTTTTTGACTGCGTTATGCCCGCCCGGAACGCCCGCCACGGAAAGCTCTACACCTGGGAGGGCTCCATCAACCTGAAAAACGAGAAGTACAAGCTGGACGACGCCCCCATCGACTCCACCTGCCGCTGTCCCGCCTGTCAGCACTTCTCCCGCGCCTATCTCCGTCACCTCTTTGTCGCGGGGGAGATGCTGGCCATGCGGCTGGCGGTGCTCCATAACCTCTATTTTTATAATACGCTTATGGAGCGGATCCGGGCGGCTCTGGACGCCGGGGAATTTACCGCCTTCCGGGCGGAATATTCTCCTAAGCTGGACGGAAAAATCTGAGTTTCTTGCCGGAAAGACTTGCAAAAGGGTTCAATTTAGGCTATACTAACCCTACTGCTCAAAAACAAATCAATTTGGGAGGAATTTATCTTGGATTACATGACCATTATTATGCTGGTGGTAATGATCGCCATCTTCTATTTTATGCTCATCCGTCCGGAGAACAAGCGGAAGAAGGCCGCCGAGGAGATGCGCTCCTCTCTGGCGGTGGGCGATGTGATCACCTCCATCGGCGGCATTGTGGGCACGATCTGCGCCGTGAAGGAGAACACCATTGTCATTGAGACCGGCGCCGACCGGGTGCGGATCGAGTTTACCAAGTGGGCTGTATCCAGCAAGGGCGCCCAGTCCACGGAGGCCCAGTAAGCCCCTTCGAAAGAGACATGCTCAATACCCTCCCCGCATAGGATGTGATGAAAACATCCGTGTGGGGAGGGTATTTTTATGCGAAAAAACGAGGAAGAGCACGGCGCTATGCTCCTGCGCTATGGGAAAGGTATTCTGCTGGGTGGGGGAATAGGGCTGATCCTGTGCCTCGGGTTCCTGCTGCTGGCCGCCCTGGGAATCTCCCGTGGCCTCTTTGACGCCGGTCTGCGCTATCAACTCACCGTGGTGGCCTGTGTGGTGGGCAGCTTCTGCGGAGCACTTCTGGCGGTACGGCGCTGTGGAGGGCCCGGCCTTTTTCTTGGCCTGGCGGTGGGAACGGTGCTGTTTCTGCTCCAGCTCACCATGGGCATCCTGCTCTACGACACCTTTTCTCTGGACAGCGGCGCCCTGGGCCTCCTCTTCGGCTCTCTGTGCGGCGGGGCCGCCGCGGGCATTTTGGGCGGGGGAGGGAAGCGCCGGGGACCCGTGAGAGAAAAAAAGAAGCGCCGGCGTTGACAATTTTCCACAGGGTGACACTCTCCGTTTGTCAACGGTGACATAAAAGATGAAAAGTAAATGTTGTGCGGTTTTTTGCCTCCGGACGCTTTATCTTGTGCCGGGGGCTATTTTTATCCCTCCAGCCCCCGCTTTCTCTTTCGCGGTCAGGAGGCCAGGTATACATAATTCAATTTACATAATTTTGCCTCATAACGAAAATTTTTCAAAAGGGGCTTGCTTTGTTGGAAAAAGTAGATTAAAATAGGAGTGCGTCGTTCAACACGGTTTTCACCGGAGGCATGGTCTTGTCCCTCCCCGCATAGAATGTGCTGTGGAGGTGAACGCCATGGGTAGAGCGGTTACAGGATTCTGGTGGTCGCCGACGGCGGAGGGCACACCGGCTCTTGTCGTCACGGCGGCTTTTTTCGCGCTTGGCGGTCTGGCCGGCTGTTTGATGGCTCTGGGCGCGGCGGAGGGCGGTATGGACGCCCTGCAGATCTATCTGGAGAACTTTCTCACTTCGGCCAGGGAAGGGGCCATCATAACTCCCGCCACCCCCGAGATCTTGTGGCGGCTTCTGCGCTGGCCTTTGGCCGCCCTTCTGCTGGGCTTTACCGCCCTGGGCCTGCTGGGCATCCCGGCCTTGGCCTCTGCCCGGGGTTTCTTTTTGTCTTTCTCCATCGCCTCTTTTGCCCGGGCCTTTGGGCGAAGTGGGCTTTGTGTGGCCTTTTTGTTGCTGGGGATCCCGGCTCTTGTGACCATCCCCGCTTTTTTCCTTCTCTGCGTCCAAAGCTTTCAGGCCGCCTGGCGACTGGCCGGCCGGGCGCCGGGGCAGGGCAGGAGGGAACTCCCTTACCATCGCGATTACTTTTTTCGCTGCGGTTTTTGCGCCGCTGCTGTGTGTGTTGGCTTTCTGTTGGAGAGGTATCTGACTCCCATCCTGGTGATGGGGGTCGCCGGCGCTTTGCTTCAATAGGAGGTACTTTGGCAAAAGAAAAGGGTGAGAGAATGGATCTTCTGGCCGCATATCAGCGCTTCCTGACGGAGGAAAAGGGGTCTTCCGAGAACACCGTCAGCTCCTATGTCCGGGACATCAGCCAATATCTTCATTGGCTCCCCAGCGAGGGCCTCTCTCCCGAGCACGCCACCCAGACCGACGTGGATCGCTACACCAAGTATCTTCTGAGTCTGGGCAAATCCAACGCCACGGTCACCCGTTGTCTGGCCTCTCTCAAATCCTTTTACGCCTACCTCCAACGGGAGGGCGTCGTCCCCTCCAATCCCGCCAGGGGGCTCTCTCTGGAAAAGGTGGAGCGCAAGCTGCCGCAGATCCTCACCAGCAAGGAAGTCGAACTCTTTCTGGAGCAGCCCGACCCCCGGGACGCCAAGGGCTGCCGGGACAAGGCCATGCTGGAGCTCCTCTACGCCACCGGCATTCGGGTCAGCGAGTTGATCGGGCTGAATCAGGAGCACTTGAATCTCAGTGCCGGCTTCCTGCGCTGTGCCAACCGGAAAAAGGAACGGGTCATCCCGCTGTATTCCACCGCCGTCCGGGCCCTGGCCGACTACATAGAACACGTCCGCCCTCAGCTCATTGAGCAGCCCGACGAGCACGCCCTGTTCGTCAACATGAACGGCTCCCGGATGTCCCGGCAGGGCTTTTGGAAGATCATCAAGCACTATCAGGATCTGGCGGGCATCCAGAAGGAGATCACGCCCCATACTCTGCGCCATTCCTTCGCCGCCCATCTGCTGGAAAACGGCGCCGACCTTCACTCCATTCAGGAGATGCTGGGACACGCCGATATCTCCTCCACCCAGGTCTATACCCGGGTCATCAACCCCAGGCTGAAGGACGTATACAACAAAGCCCACCCCAGAACATAAAAGGACGGTTTTCCGGCAGGGAATACCGTCCTTTTCTATTTCCTCGAAAAAATTTCTTTTTCTGTTGAAAAAAGTCTATGAATGCGGTATACTATATAGGCATTCAAGCTCTTACCATTTTGGAGGTAGTATATCATGGCTCAGATCACCAAAGACACCATCATCGGCGATATCCTGGACATCGCCCCCCAGGTCGCTCCCGTATTCATGGCCATCGGCATGCACTGCCTGGGCTGCCCCTCTTCCCGCGGGGAGACGGTGGAGCAGGCCTGCATGGTCCACGGCGTGGATGTGGACTCCCTGCTGGCAGAGATCAACAAACTGATCCCCGCCGCCCAGTAAGCTCCAAACATGAAAAGGGAGCGGCGCTGCCGCTCCCTTTTTCTGCTTTTAAAGGGGGGATTTCCCATAAAACGTCCATTTTCTCTTTCGCCACGCCTTCAGGCGGTGGCCGATCTGGTGCCTGCCGGCGTCCGGCTGGCTGATGTGGGCACCGATCACGGTCGCCTGCCGGTATGGCTGATCCGGCACGGGATCATCGACCGGGCGGTGTGCTCCGACCTGCGCGCCGCCCCGCTGAGCCGGGCCAAAGCCCTGGCGGAGCGGTGGGAGGTCTCGGATCAGATATCCTTCCGCCTGTGCGACGGGCTGTCCGATATATCCCCTCAAGAGGCAGAGGTGGTTACCATTGCCGGGATGGGAGGGGAGACCATCGCGGACATCCTTCACGCCACCCGCTGGATCGGCGAGGCCGGCCATCGATACATCCTCCAGCCCATGAGCGGCATGGACGGTCTGCGGCGCTATCTCTCCGCCGGCGGTCTGGCCATCCGCCGGGAGGTGCTTGTGGAGGAGGGCGATACCCTCTATGTCATCGTTATGGCTGAGCCGGGGGAGATGAAGCCCCTCACCGAAGGCGAAATCTGGGTAGGGCGGCAGTGCAGGGAGCAGGAAAGCCCTCTGCGCAGCCGGTATCTGACCCAGGAGCTCCAAAAGCTCCACCGCGCGGTGGCAGGCCTGGAACGCTCTCAGCGCCAGGAGGACATTCAAAAACGGAAATGGTACCAATTGGCCATTTGGGAGATTGAAACTATGAAGAGGGAGTGGGATCAATGGCATCTGTAAAGGAGCTTGAATCCTTTTTATTCTCCAAAGCCCCCGGAGAGCTGGCCATGGATTGGGACAATGTGGGCCTGCTCGTAGGCTTTCCGGACCGGGAGGTCAGAACCTGTCTGGTGGCCCTGGATATTACCGGAGATGTGGTGGACGAGGCGCTGGAGATGGGTGCGGAGCTCATCGTGGCCCACCACCCGGTGATGAACTGCGCCTGGGAAAAGGTTCAGAACATTCGGACTGACACGGTACAGGGGGACATCCTGATCCGGATGCTCACCGGCGGCCTCTCCGGCATCTGTATGCACACCAATCTGGACGGGGTAGAGGGGGGCGTCAACGACGCCCTGGCCCAAAAGTTGGGGCTTTCCCATGTGGGTCAGCTTCATCAGGAGGGAAGAGATCCTCAGGGCAGACCCTACGGCATCGGCCGGGTGGGAGAGGTCAGCGGCCATGCCGACGCCTCCGCCTTTGCCGCCTTTGTCCGGGACACCCTGAACGCCCGTGGCCTCCGTCTGGAGGATGCAGGCAGAGCCGTCCGCAAGGTGGCGGTAGGGGGCGGTGCCTGCGGCGGTATGCTCTCTGACGCCGCCGCCATGGGATGTGACACCTTTGTCACCGCCGATGTGAAATATGACGTATTTCTCACCGCCCGGGCCATGGGGATCAATCTTATCGACGCGGGGCACTTCTCCACTGAGAATGTAGTATGTCCCGTTCTGGAAGCCTGGCTGAAGGAAGGGTTCCCGGAGCTGCGTGTATTTACCTCTCAGCGGCATAAAGAGGTATTTTCTTGTCTGTAACCGTTGCAAACAGGAAAAGATTGTGCTAAACTATATAAGCAATTTTTCAAGAAGGGATAGATAGTATGTCGGGACATTCCAAATGGCATAACATCCAGAAGACCAAGGGGGCCCAGGACGCTAAGCGTTCCGCCGCCTTTACCAAGATCGCCAAAGAGATGATCGTGGCGGTGAAGCAGGGGGGAAGCGGTGATCCCGCCAACAACTCCCGTCTGGCCACCGTTATCGCCAAGGCCCGGGCGGCCAATATGCCCAACGACAACATCAAGCGCACCATCGACCGGGCCCTGGGCTCCGGCAACACGGACAGCTACGAAAGCGTCACCTACGAGGGCTACGGCCCCTCCGGCGTGGCCGTCATCGTGGAGGCCCTCACCGACAACCGTCAGCGCACCGCCCCTGAGGTCCGCCACCTGCTGGACAAGTACGGCAAGGGCCTGGGCGCCACCGGCTGTGTGTCCTGGTCCTTCGACCAGAAGGGCGTCATCGTCATTGAGAAGGAAGATCTGGACGAGGACACCCTGCTCATGGACGCCCTGGACTGCGGCGCGGAGGACATGAGCGCCGAGGGGGAGGTCTTTGAGATCACCACCGCCCCCGAAGAGTTCGGCTCCGTGCTGGAGAAGCTGGAGGCCAAGGGCTACACCTTCCTCAGCGCCGCCGTGGAGATGGTCCCCCAGAACTATGTGAAGCTGGAGTCAGAAGAGGACGTCAAGAACATGGAGAAGCTGGTGGATCTTCTGGAGGCCAACGACGATGTGCAGAACGTTTGGCACAACTGGGATCAGGAATAATCAAACAAAAAAGGAAAGACGCCGCTGAACAAGCGGCGTCTTTCCATATGTGCAAGTAAGCCTGTAAGCCGGGTTCTGTCCTTTAAGACAGCCATCTATCTCGACGTGCCGTTGCCGACACGCTCCAGCCGCCTCCTGAACGCGGCCGGGCCGGCCATATGCGTTCCCACGGCGTTGCTCCGGATAGAGTTTACAGCGACGGACGCTTCCACGCCGTCGGGCGGGCTCTTACCTCCGCCTTTCCACCCTTACCGGCGATCTGCCGGCGGTATATCTCTGTTGCCCTTTTCCTGGGGTCGCCCCCGGCGGGTGTTACCCGTTATCCTTGCCCTGCGGAGCCCGGACTTTCCTCAGAGCGGGCCTTTCGGCCTCGCCCCGCGGCTGTCCAGCTTGCTTGCCTGATTATTTTAGCCGATTTATTCCGGAAAGTCAATTGAAATCCGGAGCGGAAACGGCTATAATGTTTTTATCTGCCGCCTATACTATCTTTGGGAATTTTTTCTGTGAGGAGGGATCTCTTATGAACCTCACCATCCGAGACTATCTCAATACCCTCAAGGGAAAGCGCGCCGCGGTGCTGGGGATCGGCGTCTCCAACACCCCTCTGGCCAGGCTGCTTTTGAACTCCGGCGTCTCCGTACTGGCCTGCGACAAGCGGGAGGAGGCCGACGAGGAACTCCGGGAGTTGTCCGCCCTGGGCGCTCAACTATGCCTGGGCAAGGACTATCTGGAGTATTTGGAGGGCTGTGACGTCATCTTCCGTACCCCCGGCATGCGGCCCGACCTGCCCCAGCTCCAGGCCGCCGTGGAGCGGGGAAGCCTGCTCACCTCTGAGATGGAGGTCTTTTTTCAGGTCTGTCCCTGCCCCATTATCGCCGTCACCGGCAGTGACGGAAAAACCACCACCACCACTATTATCACCGGGCTTTTAAAGGCCGCGGGCCATACCGTCCATCTGGGCGGCAATATCGGCAAGCCTCTGCTGCCGGAGGCAGAGAGCATAAAGCCCACAGACTTTGCCGTGGTGGAGCTCAGCTCCTTCCAGCTTATGACTATGGAGCACAGTCCCTGTATCGCCGTGATCACCAACCTGGCCCCCAACCATCTGGACGTACACAAGTCCATGGAGGAGTATATTGCCGCCAAGGAGAACATCTATCTGCATCAGAGTGCCGATGACCGGTTGATCCTCAACGCCGACAACCGGATCACCCGCGCCTTTGCCCAAAAGGCCAGGGGATTGGTCACCCTCTTCAGCCGCAAAGAGGAGCCCTCCGGCGATTGTCTCTTTCTGCGGGATGACGCCATTTGGCGCAAGGGGGGCGGGGAGGCGCGCAAACTCCTCTGCCGGAGCGACATTCTTCTCCCCGGCGACCACAACGTGGAAAATTACATGGCGGCCATCGCCGCCGTGGACGGGCTGGTTCCCCAGCAGGTCATCCGGGACTACGTCAAAACCTTCGGCGGGGTGGAGCACCGTATTGAACTGGTGCGGACCCTGAACGGCGTACGCTATTACAATGACTCCATCGCCTCCAGTCCTACCCGGACCATCGCCGGGCTCAAGTGCTTTCCGGAAAAGGTCATCCTCATTGCCGGCGGCTACGACAAACACATCCCCTTCGATGTGTTGGGGCCTGAAATTACAGCTCATGTAAAGCGTCTTATCCTGACAGGGGATACCGCCCGAAAGATCCGTGCCGCCGTAGAGACGGCGCCGGACTTTCTGACCCGAGGGCCCATCATTGAGGAATATGAGACTCTGGCCCAGGCCGTCGCCGGCGCCCACGCGGCCGCCCGGGAGGGGGACGTGGTCCTGCTCTCACCGGCCTGCGCCTCTTTTGATAAATTCAAAAACTTTATGGAACGCGGAAATACCTTCAAGGCCCTGGTTCGGGCTCTGGGAGACGGAAAGGGAGTATAAATACCATGAATTATCCTGATACATTGGGCCGCCTGTGCGCCATCTCCGCGCCCAGCGGCTTTGAGACCCCGGCGGTAGCGGCCGCGGCAGAGCTCCTCCGGCCCCTGGTGGATCAGGTCTCCATCACCCGCATGGACAGTGTGGTGGGGGTACGCCGGTGCGGGAAACCCAACGCCAGGCGACTGATGCTGGACGCCCATCTGGACGAGATCGGTTTTATCATCACCAGTCACGAAGAGGGCTTTCTCCGCTTCGCACCCCTGGGCGGGGTGGATCCCCGAATGCTCCCCGACCGGGAGGTCCGTATCCTCACTGATCCGCCCACCTTGGGCGTGATCGCCTGTCTGCCTCCTCACGTACAGTCCGAGGACGACATGGACAAGTCTCAGCCCATCCGGGAGCTGTGCATTGATGTAGGCCTGTCCCAGGAGGAGGCCAAGCGCCGGATCCCCGTCGGCACTCCGGCCACCTTCCTGGAGGGCTGTGCGCCCCTGGGCGAGGAGCTGCTCTGTGGAAAGGCCCTGGATGACCGGGCCTGCTTTTCCGTCCTGCTGGGCACTCTGGAGCTCCTTCAGGAGGAGGAGCTGGGGGTGGATCTCTATGTGCTGGGCTCCACCCAGGAGGAAACCCACTGCACCGGCGCCATTACCGCCGCCTATGAGATCGCTCCGGAGCTGTGCGTAGCGGTGGACGTGACCCATGGCGACAGCCCCGACGCCCCCAAGGGGGAGACCTTTAAACTGGGCGGCGGGCCGGTGATTGGGGTGGGCCCCAACTGCGTTCCTTCTCTCTCGGAGCGATTCAAGCGCCTGGCCCGGGAGGGAGAGATCCCGTTCCAGATCGAAGTTATGCCCGGACACTCAGGCACCAACGCCTGGCCTGTCCAGATCAGCCGGGAGGGGGTCGCCACGGCGGTTTTGTCCGTTCCCCTGCGGTATATGCACACCCCCGTGGAGACCGTCCACCGCCGGGACCTGGAAAACACCGCCAGGCTGCTGGCCGCCTTTGTGCGCAGCCTTGGGGAAGAGGAGGGGGAGACATGCTGAATACGTTGAAAGAGTTGTGCCGTCTCAACGGAGTCTCCGGAGACGAGGGGGAGGTGCGCCAATACCTCGCCGACAGAGCAAGGCCTTTTGCCCACACGCTTCGCACAGACGCTATGGGCAATCTCATTGTCTTCAAAAAGGGCACGAGATCCACAGGAAATAAACTGATGCTTTGCGCCCACATGGACGAAGTGGGCGTGATCATCACCCACATTACCGACGAGGGCTTTTTAAAATTCAGCTTTGTAGGGGGAGTGGATCGCCGGGTGGTCATCGGCAAACCGGTGACCATCGGCCATAACAGGATCCCCGGCGTCATCGGTCTGAAGGCCTTCCACCTCACCACCTCCGAGGAGCGTAAAAAGGCGCCCAAAACCCATGAGCTTTATATCGACATCGGCGCCCAAAACAGGGAAGAGGCACAAAAGCTGGTAGAGCCGGGCGATTATGGCTGCTTTGTATGCCGACCCGAGGAGCTGGGCGAAGGCATGTTCAAAGCCAGGGCCATCGACGACCGGATAGGCTGCGCGGTGATGCTCAAGCTTCTGGAGGAAGAGCTGCCGCTGGATGTGACGTTTGTCTTCACCACCCAGGAGGAGGTGGGGACCCGGGGCGCTTTCGGCGCGGCCTTCTCCGTCACCCCGGAGATCGCGCTGGTGCTGGAGACCACCACTGCCGCGGATCTCCCGGGCGTAGAGGGTCACCGCCGGGTATGTGCCCCCGGAAAAGGGCCTGTCATCTCTTATATGGACAGCTCCACCATCTACGACAGGGCACTCTATGACACCCTTTGCCGGCTGGCCACGGACCATCAGATCCCCTGGCAGACCAAGGAGTATATCGCCGGCGGCAATGACGCCCGCACCATCCAGCGTACCAAATCAGGCGTCCGGGTGGCCGCACTGTCCGCCGCCGTACGCTATCTTCACGCCCCCAGCAGCGTGGGCAGTATAACCGACTTTGAACATATGCTGGCGCTGACCCGACTCTTTCTGGCCTGGATGGCGCAAGCAGAAGGGATGTAACGCAAAATGCCTTTACGAATTAGCGAAGAGACCCGCCTGTTGGCCCAACAGGCGGAGGCCGACCTGAAAGACCAGTTTGTACTTGTAGACACCATTGCCCAGGCCAATGCCGAGAAGGTGCTGGAGGCTTTTCAGGCCCTGCGGGTCTCCGAGAGCGACTTCGCCGGCACCACCGGCTATGGCTACAACGACCAGGGCCGGGATAAGCTGGAGGAAATTTACGCCCACATCTTCCGCACCCAGGACGCTTTGGTGCGGGTCCAGTTTGTCAACGGCACCCACGCCATCTACTGTGCTCTGTGCGGCGCGCTGAAGCCGGGCCAGACCCTGCTCTATGCCGTGGGCGCCCCCTATGACACGATCCAGGCCGCCATCGGTATTACAGGGAACGCCCCCGGCTCTCTCAAATATTACGGCATCAACTACCGACAGGCTGAGCTGACAAAGGATGAGAAGCCCGATCTGGAGGAGATCGCCCGGATCCTCCGGGAAGACGAGACCATCAAGGCGGTCATGATCCAGCGTTCCCGGGGCTACGCCACCCGCGCCTCCCTCTCCGTAGAGGAGATCGGCGCTATCTGCGATGCTGTCCACAGCGTGCGACAGGACGCGAATATCCTTGTAGACAACTGCTACGGAGAGTTTGTGGAGCTGCTGGAGCCCACGGAGGTGGGCGCCGATCTGGTGGTTGGTTCTCTCATTAAAAACCCCGGCGGCGGCCTGGCCCCTACCGGCGGGTACATTGCCGGTAGGCACGATCTGGTGGAGGCGGCCGCTATGCGTCTCACCGTCCCCGGCATCGGAAAGGAGTGCGGATGCTCCCTGGGAAACAATCGCAGTCTCTATCAAGGTCTTTTCCTTGCCCCTCATGTGGCGGCCCAGGCCGTTAAAACCGCCCTTTTTACCGCCCGCATGATGGAGCTGCTGGGATATGACGCCGACCCCGCCTCCACCCAGGTCCGCCGCGACATCATTCAGATGATCCGTTTCGGCGCACCTGAGCCGCTAAAAAAGTTCTGCAAGGGGATCCAGATGGGGGCGCCTGTGGATTCCTATGTGACGCCGGAGCCGTGGGATATGCCGGGATACGACGACCCTGTCATCATGGCGGCGGGGGCCTTTATTCAGGGCGCTTCCATTGAGCTCTCCTGTGACGGCCCCATGCGTGATCCCTACACCGCCTATCTTCAGGGCGGCCTGACCTATGAATCGGGCAAGCTGGGCATCCTTTTGGCCGTAGAGGCTTTGAAGTCCTGAAACAAGCCGTCAAACGCATACTCTTTTCCAGGAGGTGAGAGTATGCGGGTAAGGCATAGCGCTTTTTTCTGGCCCCGGCGGGCCCGGCGGGAGGGGAGAGGTCAGCTTCTTCTCTCCGTCGCTCTGGGACTGGGGCTGGCCCTGTTCTTCATCCATCAGTTTGACGCCGCCCTCCGACCTCAACTGGTGGCGTTGGCGGAGGCGCGGGTGCGCAATCAGGTCACCCATATCGCCGACCATGCCGTCTCCCAGGCGTTGGGCGACCAGGCGTTGGCCTATACCGATATGGTGAACCTTCGGACTCAGGAGACGGGGCAGATCGCCACCCTCTCCACCGATACCGTCCGCCTCAATCTCCTGCGCGCTGAAGTTTTGGACAGGATCGTCGATCAGGTCGAGGAGCTGGACAGCCACTCCCTGGGGGTGCCTCTGGGCGCTCTTACCGGTGTGGATCTCTTCTCTGCCCTGGGCCCCGATCTGCCTGTACAAGTCCTTTCCGTGGCCTCCGCGGAGGGAAATTATCGCAATGACTTCACCAGCGCCGGAGTCAACCAGACGCTCCACCGCATTCTGCTGGACGTCTCCGTCACCGCAAGGCTCCTTTTGCCCGGCGGCGTGGTAGAGACCCAGGTCAGCACCCCTGTATGCGTCGCGGAGACCGTTATCATCGGCCAACCGCCCCAAACCTATCTCAACTGGAACCAATGAAAGGGGGAAGGCAGATGGGGGCTATTACCTCATACCTCATCCAAATGGCCTTTCCCGCCCTGGCCGGCGCCCTGCTCTGGGCCGTCAGCCGGCCCAGGCGAAAGCGGCGTCTGGCCCTGCGAGGCCAGCGCGCCGGTTCCGCCCGGGAGAGTGCGCTGCTACTGTGCTTCATGTTTACCGCCGGCCTGCTGGCTCTCACGCTGACCCCCGCCGGATTTTGGACCAGCGTCCTTCAGGGACAACGTCCTGAATTGCCCCAGGCCTTCCAGGGAGGGATCAACCTGATCCCTTTCCTCAGAAGCTGGGAGCTCCTTTGTTTTTACGTCCGCCACGACCTCTGGGAGGCCGTTCTGATCAATTTCCCGGGAAACATCCTCATGTTCGCGCCCATCGGACTTTTTGCCGCCCTTCTTTCGGACAAGCCCCGGTGGTGGAAGGGGACTCTGTGGGCCTTTGCCCTGTCTCTTTTCATTGAAACCTTTCAGCTCTTTGTCTCCCGTGGCACCGACGTGGACGACCTGATCCTGAACGCTCTGGGCGGCCTTCTGGGCCACGGTCTTTTTCTGTTGCTTCGCCGGGCGGATCCCGGCCTGGTCCGTCGATGCGGAAAAGTGTAAAGGAGAAAACCTCGTTATGGATATCAGACAGCAGATCGAACAGCTTCGGACGGAGCTGAACAGGGCCAGCTATGAGTATTACATGCTGGACAAGCCCACCATGTCGGACTATGACTTTGACCATAAGCTCCGCCGCCTGGAGGAGCTTGAGCAGGCGCATCCGGAGTTTATCACTCCCGATTCTCCCACCCAGCGGGTAGGGGGGAGGGCGGCCGACGGCTTCACGGAGGTGACCCATCTGGTGCCCCTGGAGAGCCTTCAGGACGTGTTCTCTATGGAGGAGCTCACCGAGTTCGGCCAGCGGGTCAATGAGGTGGTAGAGGAGGTCTCCTACGACGTAGAGCCCAAGGTGGACGGTCTGTCCGTTGCGCTGGAATATGAAAACGGAGTTTTTGTCCGTGGGGCCACCCGGGGCGACGGCAGGGTGGGGGAGGACGTGACCCAAAACCTGCGTACCATCCGCACCATCCCTCTGCGGCTGCCCGAGTCTCTGCCCCGGCTCATCGTACGCGGTGAGGTATTCATGCCCAAGTCGGTGTTCCATCGACTCAACGAGGAGCGGGAACTCAACGGTCAAAGCCTGTTTGCCAATCCCCGCAACGCCGCCGCCGGCTCCCTTCGGCAGCTGGATCCCAAAATTGCCGCTGAGCGCAAGCTGGATATTCTGATCTTTAACATTCAATACGTGGAGGGGAAGACCTTTTCCACCCATCTGGAAACATTGGAATATCTGGCTTCCCAGCATTTTCGGGTGATCCCTCACACCCTCTGTGGCTCCATGGAAGACTGCGCGGAGCGGATCCGGGCCATCGGCGACGATCGGGAAGCCTTTGAATTTGATATTGACGGCGCGGTCGTAAAGGTGAATTCCCTTGCAGACAGAGTGCTCTTGGGCAGCACCGCCAAGTTCCCCCGCTGGGCCGCCGCCTATAAGTACCCCCCCGAGCAAAAGCCGTCTACAATTGTAGACATCGTTGTTCAGGTGGGCCGCACCGGCGTTTTGACCCCCAAGGCGGTTGTAAAGCCCGTTCGCCTGGCAGGCACCACCGTCACCAATGCCACCCTCCACAATCAGGATTTTATTGCGGAAAAGGATGTGCGGATCGGGGATACCGTCCTGGTGCAAAAGGCAGGGGAGATCATTCCGGAGATCGTCTCCGTTCTCAAGGAAAAGCGGCCTGAAGGAGCCGTACCTTATCATCTGCCGGATCGCTGTCCTGTCTGCGGCGCCCCTGTCATCAGGGATGAGGATGGCGCCGCCCTGCGCTGTACCGGGGCCGAATGCCCCGCTCAGCTCCTTCGGCATCTGGTACACTTTGCCTCCCGGGACGCCATGGACATCGAGGGCCTTGGGAGTGCCAATGTGGAAAATCTGATCCACGCCGGACTCCTGAAGACCCCCGGTGATCTTTACAGTCTTCAGGCGGAAGAGGTGGCGAAGCTGGATCGCATGGGGAAAAAGTCGGCAGAGAATCTGATTTCCGCTATTGAACACTCCAAATCAAACGATCTCTCCAAGCTCCTCAACGCCTTTGGCATCCGTCAGGTAGGCCAGCGCTCCGCCCAGATCCTGGCCCGGCAGTTTGGCTCCTTGGACGCACTGGCGGCCGCCTCCCCGGAAGAGCTTGCCGCTGTGGAGGATATCGGCCCCATTACGGCCAAGAGCATTTCCGACTGGTTTGCCGATCCCCAATCCCGCCATCTGATCGAGACCCTTCGGATCGCGGGGGTCAATATGGAAAGCCACGCCCAGCCGGTGGGCGACAGATTTTCCGGGCTCACCTTTGTTCTCACCGGAGAGCTTACCGCCTTTACCCGTAAAGAGGCGGGGGAGCGGATCCAGGCGCTGGGCGGAAAGGTGTCCGGCTCGGTCTCCAAAAAGACCTCCTATGTGGTGGCGGGGGAGGCAGCCGGCTCTAAGCTTCGCAAAGCTCAGGAGCTGGATATTCCCGTTCTGGATGAAGCCGCCTTTATCCAATTGCTGGAGGATTGATTTTTAGTCCGCGCCCCTGTGAACGTGCTTCGCAGGGGCGCTTTTTCCGCAATATATCCGTTTTCTTACAACTTCTTCTCCTTTTGATTGTGAAAAAGTTTGACAAGTCGCCCCGAATAAGGTAGACTTATGGAGAAGAACACTGAAACAAGGAGTTGCAGTCTGCATGAAAAAGGATAAGATCTCCAGTGCCGTTATCCGCCGTCTGCCCCGTTACTACCGGCATCTCAGTGACCTCTCCCACCAGGGAGTCATCCGGATCTCCTCCAGCGCTTTGGGGAAATCCATGAATCTCACCGCCTCCCAGATCCGGCAGGATCTCTCCTGCTTCGGCGAGTTCGGTCAACAGGGCTACGGCTACAATGTGGAGTCTCTGCGTAAGGAAGTGGCGGACATTCTGGGAATGACCCAGGGCCATACCGCCGTAGTTCTGGGCGCCGGCAACCTGGGCCGGGCTCTGCTGGAAAATTTCCACTTTGAGTGCAGTGGCGTTCAGCTCACCGCCGCCTTTGATATCAGTCCGGAGCTCATCGGGCACAGCGTTTCCGGCGTGCCCATCTATTCTATTGATGAGCTGGAAAACTATCTCAGCCGTCACCCCACCAGCATCGGCGTCCTCACCGTTCCTGGCTCCGTGGCAGGGGAGATGTCGGAGCGGCTCATTGCCGGCGGCGTAAAGGGGCTTTGGAATTTTACCAACTCAGAGCTTCATGTGGAGGGTGCCGGCATCGTAGTGGAAAATGTTCACTTTGCCGACAGCCTGCTGGCGCTCAGCTATTTTATCTCGGAGTCGCTATGAAACATCGCAAAGCATTGGCCCTGCTGCTGGCCGGCGCCCTTTTTTGTACCGGCGTCACCCTGGCCGCCGACCCGGGCTCTTCCGCCGATCCCCTCATCGCGCTTGGCTGGCTGAAGCGCACCTTCATTCCCAATGCGGTTTCTCAGGCCGAGGAACGCCTGGACACACGCATGAGTGAGTTGGAGTTCTCCGTCGCCCCCACCGGCACGGAGCTTCGGGTCAAAAAGGGCGACGTACTTCGCCTGGAAAGCGGCGCCGCCCTGACCCCACTGGCGGGGGAGCTGTCTCTTTCCGCCGCCGGAGCGGTCATTGACGTGACAACGGGGGAGGAGCACGCCGGCCCTGTATCAGTGAACCACCGCTATCTGGCGGCAGAGCAGACCAAGGCCGCATTCTCTGTCACCGGCGATACGGCGGTCGTCCGCCTCTCCGGCCCCTATCAACTCAGTCCCAGCAACGAGACCGACTATAACGCCCTGGCCGACGCCATGAAGGCCATGGGGCTCTTTAAGGGAACCGATACCCCTTACGGCTCCGGATATGACCTGGAACTGGCCCCCACCCGGCTCCAGGGACTTGTGCTTTTCCTCCGCCTGATGGGGGAGGAGCAGGCCGCCCTCAGCTATCCGGGCAATCCCATCTTCTTTACAGATGTGCCCGATTGGGCCCTGTCCTACGTGACCTATGCCTATGACAAGGGCTATACCAAGGGTCAGGAGATCACCCCTCAATGGCAAGTGGTCTTTGGCAGCGAGGCGCCCCTGGCGGCAGGGGATTACACCACCTTTCTTCTGCGGGCTCTGGGCTATACCGAGGGAACCGACTTTCATTGGGAGAGCGCCCTGACTGACGCCCAGACCCTGGGCGTACTCACACAGGGTGAGGTGAGCGCGCTGACCCAAAAGCCCTTCCTCAGAGCCCAAACCGTCTATCTGTCCTACTTCGCCCTGTCGGCCAAAACGGCAGGGGAGGGGGGCGCTCCGCTCCTGGATCGACTGGCCGCCGCCGGCGCCATTGATCGGGCCATCGCCGAAAAAGCCATGTCAGGTTTGGAACTTCAACGTATGTAAAGCTAATTTGCTTGATAGAAAAACCGCTGTCGGGACTTCCGACAGCGGTTCCTTTTTTCTGTGAACGGACATAGGATGACGGGAAAGGAGGGGAGACCATGAGCACTGCTCTCACGCTTCCCTATGACCGGGCCGCCGCAGTGGCCTATGCCCACCGCTGGGCCTATGGACGTAATCCGAAATACTATGACTACGAGGAGATCGGCGGCGACTGCACCAACTTTGCCTCTCAATGTCTCTATGCCGGCACCGGCGTAATGAACTTTACACCCACCTTTGGCTGGTACTATATTGACGCCAACAACAAGGCACCCGCCTGGACAGGGGTGGAGTATTTCCGCAACTTTCTCCTGCGGGGCAAGCCCACACCGGGCCCCTTCGCCATTGAGACCACCTTGTCCGAGCTGCTTCCCGGAGACTTTATCCAGCTCAACTTTCGGGGTGAGGTCTATTCCCATACGCCCATTGTCGTCTCTATAGGCCAGCCGGCCACACCGGAAACCACACTGCTGGCCGCCCACTCCTATGACGCGGATTACCGGCCTCTGAGCACCTACACCTACCGCGGCATCCGATATCTCCACATTTTAGGGGCCAATCCTCCGGAGGGGTTTACTCCGAAGCCTCCGGATCGGCCTTCTTTTTCCCCTTGGGCCTGACCTTTCCCAGGGGGTTGGCCATAGCGGCCAGCCGGAGGTTCTCATTGTCCACATGGGTATAGATCTGGGTGGTATTCAGATTGTCGTGGCCCAATACCTCCTGAAGCGTACGCACATCTACACCGCTCTGAAGCATGAGGGTAGCCGCGGTGTGGCGGAGCTTATGAGGCGAGTATTGGCTGGCGTCCAGTCCCGCCTTTGTCAGGTACTTTTTTACCAGTTTCTCCACCGCCGCCTTGGAGATGCGCGTCCTGCGCCGGCTGAGAAACAGAGCCCGCTTGTCAATGGCCTGTTCCGCACCTCTGACGGCCAAATAGTCCTGGATCGACTGGATACAGGCGTCATTTAAGTACAAAATACGCTCTTTATTGCCCTTGCCCAGCACCCGCAACTGATCACCCCGCACATCGGTCAGATTCAGTCCGATGAGCTCAGAGATCCGAACTCCACAGTTCAAAAACAGGGTCAAAATGCATCGATCCCGCTCCTGAAAGGGCCCGTCGACACTTTCCAAAAGCTGGATGGAGCTGTCCAGATCCAGATACCGGGGCAGCGACTTCTTCATCCGCGGAGAATCCAGATCCTGCATGGGATTTTCCGTGATCAGTTTGGCTTTATTGGTCAGATACTTGTAAAAGGAGCGTATGGTGGAGACCTTGCGGGCCCGTGAGGTGGCTTTGAGCCCGTAGTCGGTCTGATCGCTGTTGGGGTGCTGGGCCCGGTCCCGGCTGAGATAGTTCATGTAGGAATAGACATCGGAAAGATTGACGGATCGGACAAGCTCCAGATCCACGTCGCCAATGTCGATATCATCCAGCTCAGCCGTGCGGGGCGCCAAACCTTTTTCCAGCTTGATATAGCGAAAGAAATTGCGCAGATCCAGAAAGTATTCGTCCACGGTTTTTTTGGAGTGACCCTGAATACTCTCATGGTAAGTCAAAAAGTCCCGCAGGATGGGCGGAGCTTCCGTACGATAGTCCATAGCGCTTTGCGGGAGCAAAACCGGGGGAATACTCAGAATCAGAAATCCAGGCCTCAAAGGAGCCCAAAACCGCTCAAAAGGGGTTTTGCCCTGAAAACAGGCATTTTCCCCTCCCCCGAAGTAAACAAAATCTTTATTTTGTTTACTTGTGTGTATGCTCCTACAGCCTCCCTCCGTCTTTCGTGTTTCGCTTTCTTCTGGCCCCCGGCGGCATTTTACAGCAGTACCGCCGAGAGCACCTCACGGATATTCTTCACCTTGATGAGCTGCAGACCCTCGGGAGCGATCACCTTGCCGCACCGGGACGGGATCATGCACTTGGTAAAGCCTAACCGCCGCACCTCGCTCAGTCGTTGATTCAGCGCGTTCACTGACCGCAGCTCACCGGTCAGCCCGACCTCGCCGATGGCCGCCAGGTCGCCGGGCACGCTCTTATCCCGGAAGCTGGACGCCAGCGCAATGACCGTAGCCAGGTCTACAGCGGGCTCCTCCAGCTCCAGACCGCCCACCACGTTCACATAGGCGTCGCAGGAGTGGATAAGCAGACCTCCCCGCTTCTCCAGCACCGCCAGCAACAGCATGGTACGGTTAAAATCCACACCGGAGACCATCCGGCGGGGCCGGTCGGAGCTGGTGGGCGTCAGCAGAGCCTGAACCTCAGCCAGCACGGGCCGCACACCCTCCATGGCACAGGTGACACAGGTCCCCGGTGTGTCTGTAGGCCGTCCCTCCAGCAGCATCTCTGAGGGGTTGGGCACCTCGGTGAGCCCGGTATCCGCCATCTCAAAAACGCCGATCTCATTGGTGGCGCCAAACCGGTTCTTGGCCGCCCGGAGAATGCGGTATGTGGTCTGCTGCTCCCCTTCAAAGTAAAGCACACAATCTACCATATGCTCCAGCACCTTGGGGCCCGCGATGGAGCCTTCCTTATTCACGTGTCCGATGACAAAGACAGTGATCCCCTGCCCCTTTGCCACGTTCATCAGCGCCAGAGTACAGTCCTTGACCTGGCCCACACTGCCCGGCGAGGTGGTGAGATCTCCGTTGTAGAGGGTCTGGATGGAATCCACAATAAGCACATCGGGCTTGAGCTCATCCACCGCCGTCAGAATGTTCTCCAGATTGGTCTCCGCCAGCAGATAAAGCCCCTCGCCACGCACCCGCAGCCGCTCCGCGCGCAGCTTGATCTGCCGCTCTGATTCCTCGCCGGAAACGTACAAAACATTGGCAAAACGGCACAAACTGTCACAGATCTGCAACATCAGAGTGGATTTTCCTATGCCGGGGGCGCCGCCCACCAGCACCAGAGACCCCTTCACCGCACCGCCGCCCAGCACCCGATCCAGCTCGTTCATTCCAGTCTCAAAGCGCAACTCGTCGGTGGTCTCCACCTCTGCGATGGGCCGGGGTCTGGAAAAGCCCAGACCGCTTCCCTCCCTGCGGCCGGAAGCGGATTTGGGCGCCTTGCTCTTAGGCTCGGCGGGCTGCTCCACAATGGTGTTCCATGCCCCACAGGCCGGGCACTGCCCCTGCCAGCGCAGGACCTCATTGCCGCATTCCGTACAGTAAAATACAGTTTTCGCCTTGGCCATAGCGCTCTCCCCTGTCTCTTTTGCGTCGTATTCAGTTGGATTATACCATATTCTCCCCCGCTTCGCCACCCCCCACTTCCCCGCTTCCAAGTACCGCCGAGGCCACGCACACCGCCAGCCGGGTCTGATAACCGCCGTCCCGCAGCTTGGCCTCTTCCCCGGCGTTGGAGAGAAAACCGCACTCCACCAGAATGGCGGGACAGTTGATATGCTTCATCAGATAGACCGAGTCCGGGATCCTGGTGGGGGTGCGCTTATTTTCCAGGTCTACACCCTGTCGGAGCGCCTCCTGGGTCAGCTTGGCCAACGCCTCGCTCTCCTCCCCTGTCCGGAAAAAGACTTGCGCACCGTGGTAGGCCGGGTTGGAAAAGGTGTTCTGGTGAATGCTTACCAGCAAGGCGTTGGGGGTCGATTCCACCGTGGCCACCCTATTGTGGAGATCGGAGACCTTTTTTTGCCGCAGTGTCTCACACCCCGGGTCATATAGGGAGACGTCCCGCTCCCGCAGCAGAATGGGTGAGATGCCGTAAAAGCCCAGCAATTGGTCTATCTTCAGGGTCACCGCCAAATTGATCTGACTTTCGGGCACCCCGGTGACGGAGACCGCACCGCCATCCTCCCCCCCATGACCCGCATCCAGAATCAGCTGCCTCTGGGACAGCCGTGTGGGTGCGTACACCGCCGCCTCTCCCCTGTTCTGTCCCCATCCCACCGCCGCCACTGCCAACACCGTCAGCATCAGCGCCAAAACTTTTTTCCGGCTCCGCTTTCTCATCTTACATCCCTCCTTCTGCCACTTTATGGGCTGTCCTCCCTCCTTATGCCCATCCTCTCTTCGTCACGCCACTCCCCGCTGTCTCCCTGTGGACATAGAATGACCCGGAGGATCTTTCCTCAATTAACCTTGTAAGGAGGAAAACCCATTGTATCCCGATCAAGGAGCAAATAAGCCCGCCTGCGCGGACAGCTGCGGCACCATGCCCGAGTGCGCCCCCCTGGCGGTACCCTACGTTCCCTTTCAACAGACCGGCCCCAAGCGCTACGAGGCCAACGACGCCCTGAGCAACGGCACCCTCTTCCCCGGTCTTAACCTGCCCTTCCACCTGAAGGTGGACGCCCCCAACGCCGTCAGCGGCCCCCTGGGTGAGCTCCAGGCCCTGGAGTTTGTCCTGCTGGAGCTGGCCCTCTATCTGGACACCCATCAGGGCGACGAAGAGGCCTTTGCCCTGTTCCGGCAGTACGCCGCCCTGGAAAAGGCTGGCCGGGAAAAGTATGAGGCCATGTGCGGCCCCATCACCCTGTTCGCCACGGCGGACCAGAAGAGCTATTCCGCCTGGATCAATAACCCCTGGCCCTGGGACTACCCGGAAGGAGGCAAGCGCTGAGCCATGTTCATGTATGAGAAAAAGCTTCAGTACCCGGTGAAGATCAAAAACACCAGCCCCAAGCTGGCCAGTGTCATCATCAGCCAGTACGGCGGCCCGGACGGAGAGCTGGGCGCCTCCCTGCGCTATCTCTCCCAGCGCTATGCCATGCCCTACCCCGAGCTGAAGGCTCTGCTCACCGATATCGGCACTGAGGAGCTGGGACATATGGAGATGGTGGCCACCATCGTCCATCAGCTCACCCGGAACCTCACCGAAGAGCAGATCAGGACCGCCGGCTTTGACACCTATTTTGTGGATCATACCACCGGCATCTATCCCCAGTTTGCCTCCGGCTACCCCTGGTCCGCCTCCACCATGCAGTCCACCGGAGATGTGATCGCCGACCTGACCGAGGATCTGGCCGCCGAGCAGAAGGCCCGGCTGACCTACGACAACATTCTGCGCCTCTCTGACGATCCCGACGTCAACGACGTCATCCGCTTCCTGCGGGAGCGGGAGATCGTCCACTTCCAGCGCTTTGGCGAGGCCCTCCGCCTGGCCAAGGAGCGGATGGATCAGAAGAATGTCTACTTCGTCAACCCTGCCTTTGACGCCCCCAAAAAGAGCTGACCTCTCCCCTTGCGCAAAAATGCCTCTCCCATATGGGAGAGGCATTTTTATATCTATTAACGAAGCACCTGACGGATCCGCTCCACGGCCTCTGCCGTAGCGTCGGCCTCTCCAAAGGCGGTGAGGCGGATATACCCCTCTCCGCTGGGGCCGAATCCGGCGCCGGGGGTCGTGACCACGCAAGCCTGCTTCAGGAGAATGTCAAAGAAATCCCAGGAGGAGATCCCCTCGGGGGTTTGGGCCCAGATATAGGGAGCGTTGACGCCGCCATAGACCTGCAGTCCCGCGTCGGAAAGGCCTTGCTTGATGACCTTGGCGTTGTTGAGATAGAAGTCCACGGTCTCGCCGATCTGCCGCTGCCCCTCAGGGGTAAAGGTAGCCTCGGCGGCCCGCTGGACCACATAGGACACCCCATTGAACTTGCTGCCCTGGCGGCGGTTCCACAGGGCGTTGAGCCTGGTTCCCTCCCGCGTCAGCTCCTTGGGGATGACGGTATAGGCGCACCGGACGCCGGTAAAGCCGGCGGTCTTGGAAAAAGAACGGAACTCAATGGCGCAGGTTTTGGCCCCTTCAATTTCAAAGATGCTGTGGGGAATGTCCGGTTGGGTGATAAAGGCCTCATAGGCGGAATCAAACAGGATCACGCTGCCGTGGGTATTGGCATAGTCCACCCAGGCCTTGAGCTGCTCCCGGGTCGCGGCGGTTCCCGTGGGGTTGTTGGGAGAGCAGATATAGATGAGGTCAGGCGCCTTCCCCATGGGAAGCGCCGGGAAAAAGCCGTTTTCGGCGGTACAGGGCAGATAGACAAGCCCCGTCCACTTCTCCCCGTCATACTCCCCCGCCCGGCCCGCCATGGCGTTGGTGTCCACATAGACCGGATACACCGGATCGCACACCGCCACCACGTTGTCCAGACCAAAAATGTCCCCGATGCTGCCGCAATCGGTCTTGGCCCCGTCGGAGACAAAGATCTCGTCGTCCGCCACATCGACTCCACGCCGCTTGTAGTCGTCCCGAATGGCAAAGCGGAGAAAGTCATAGGCACAGCAGGTCTCCTCGCAGTAGCCCCGGAAGGTCTCCTTGCGGCCCATCTCCTCCACGGCTTTGCGCATGGCCTCAATAACAACGGGAACCAACGGCTGGGTCACGTCGCCAATGCCCAGGCGGATCAGAGGCTTGGGCGGATCTTCCGCTGAAAATGCCCGCACCCGGCGGCCGATCTCGGGAAAGAGATATCCTCCGGGCAGCTTCAAAAAGTTCTGATTGATATGGGCCATGTCAATTCCCTCCCTGGAATTCAGTATCGGGCCATTCGCCTTCAAATACGGTGACGGCGGGGCCGGTCATATAGACATGGCCGTCATCCTCATCCCAACGGATCTCCAGATCGCCCCCCAAAAGCCGGACTGTGGCGGAGCGCTCCGCCAGCCCCTCCAGCACGGCGGCCACCAAAGTGGCGCAGGCCCCCGTTCCACAGGCCAGGGTCTCCCCGCTCCCCCGCTCCCACACCCGCATCCTCAGATGCCCGGGATCCAGCACCTCCATGATCTCCACATTGACCCCACTTGGAAACGCGGGGTTGGGAATCGAAAGGGGCGCATGGATCTGCAGGTTAAAATCCTTTACAGATGTGACAGGAAACACAATGTGAGGATTCCCCATGGAGACCGGGCGGCCCCGGTATTCTTTACCCTGGCAGGTCACGGTGCGGGGCTCCTCCGGGACCGGGACGCCCATATCCACCGTGACCGCCGTCACCCTTCCGCCCTGTGTATGGAGCTCCAGGGTCTTGATCCCCGCCAGGGTCTCTACGGTGAGCTCCGTCTTATCTGTCAGGCCCCGGTCATAGACCAGCTTGCCCACACAGCGGATGCCATTGCCGCACATCTCCCCCTGGGAGCCGTCGGCGTTGAACATCTTCATCTGAAAGTCCGCCTTGTCGGAGGGACAGACGCAGATCAGCCCGTCGCTGCCCACGCCGAAGTGCCGGTCGGAGATCACCCGGGCCAGCCCGGGCAAGTCGCCAGGGACAGACTTGGTACAGTCCAGATACACATAGTCGTTGCCAAGTCCCTGCATTTTAATAAATCGCATACAAAAACTCCCCTTTGCGCTTGATTGGGCAAAGGGCGGCAGTCAAAAGCCCTCTGACTGCCGCCGTGAGGCCTCCGCCTGAACGGATCGCCTGTTCCTGTTCCATTCTAATCGCTCTACAGGCCGTCCAATACCATTTGCGCCGTCTGGGTCAGCCGGACGCCGGAGTCCATACTCTTCTTCTGTAAAAAACGGTGGGCCTGTTCCTCTGTCATATCGTTGCGATCCATGAGCACCGCCTTGGCCGCCCTGATAAGCTCGTCCTCCTCCGCGCTGCGCTGAGGACGGACAAAGCGCTCCATCCGGTGCGACCCCTGCAAAAGCATTCGCACGGAAGAAAGCAGATCGTTCCGGGCCGCCGGGGCGGCCAGCTTGAATATCTCGTCATCGGCGATCATGTCCAGAAGACTTTGGACGGCAATGACCAGGACGGAACAGGTCATGGGCAGATCCTCGGCCAAGCGCTCGGCGGTCTCGTCAGGCAGCTTATAGCCGCAGATGACGGTGCCCACATGCTGCTTATGTACCAGCCGTTTTACCTCAGCGGCGGAGCGGCAGATCAGACAGTCGGCCAGTCCGGAGCTCTCAATAATGTCCCGGATATGCTCGCCGCTTTTTCTGCCCTCGAAGGCCAGGATCACCTTTTCCATTCCCAGTCACCCCTTCCCTGTCAGGAGTCTGTCAGACGGAGCGGATCAATAAATGACGATATACTTCTCCCGCTCCCAGGAGGAGACCCGGGTACGGTACTCATCCCACTCCTTCTGCTTGCCCTCAATGTAGTTCTGCGCCACATGCTCCCCCAGCGTCTCCATCACCAGGGCGTCCTGCTGCATGGCGGCAATGGCCTCCTCCAGGGAGCCGGGCAGGCTCTCAATGCCGTTGACCCTGCGGGCCTCATCGTCCATCTGGAAGATGTTTTCCGTGATCTCAGGCGGCGGGGTCATTCCCTTCTCAATGCCGTCCAGACCGGCAGCCAGCAGCACCGCCAGCGCCAGATAGGGATTGCAGCAGGGATCGGGACTGCGCAACTCCACCCGGGTACCCATGCCCCGGCTGGCGGGGATCCGGATAAGGGCGGAGCGGTTGGAGGCGGACCAGGCCAGGTAGCAGGGCGCCTCATAGCCGGGCACCAGCCGTTTATAGGAGTTGACCAGGGGATTGGTGATGGCGGACATCCCCTTCACATGGGCCAGAAGGCCGGCAATGAAGGCATAGCACTCTTTGGAAAGCCCCTTTTCTCCGTTGGGGTCGGCAAAGACGTTCTTGCCGTCCTTAAAGAGAGACATATTGGTGTGCATACCGGAGCCGCTGACGCCGAAGATGGGCTTGGGCATAAAGGTGGCATGAAGGCCGTTCTTCTGGGCCAGCGTCTTCACGGTCAGCTTGAAGGTCATGATATTGTCGGCGGCGTGGAGGGCCTCGCCATACTTGAAGTCGATCTCGTGCTGGCCTTGGGCCACCTCATGGTGGCTGGCCTCGATCTCAAAACCCATCTGCTCCAGAGCCAGACAGATCTCCCGCCGGGTTCCCTCGCCGTGATCCAGGGGGCCCAGGTCAAAATAGCCGGCCTCGTCGTTGGTCTTGGTGGTGGGCTTGCCGTCATCATCCGTCTGGAACAGGAAGAACTCCGCCTCAGGGCCCACGTTGAATACGTCGTAACCCATCCTCTTAGCCCGCTCCAGCACCTTTTTCAGCACGCCCCGGGGATCTCCCACAAAAGGCGTACCGTCAGGGTTATAGATGTCGCAGATGAGCCGGGCCACCTTGCCGTGCTGAGGCCGCCAGGGGAAGATGGTAAAGGAGTCCAGATCGGGATAGAGATACTGGTCGGACTCATTGATGCGCACAAAGCCCTCAATGGAGGAGCCGTCCAGCATGATCTCGTTGTTCACCGCCCGCTCCACCTGAGAGGCGGTGATGGCCACATTCTTGAGCTGACCGAAAATATCGGTAAACTGCATGCGAATGAACTCGATCTCCTCTTCTTTTACCATGCGGATAATGTCTTCCTTGGTATACGCCATTGCCAGGCTCCCCTTTCCATGTTGAGATAACGGATTTTCCTGTTTTATATGGGGTGATACGGAAGAAGGCGCTCCGCCCATGGGGTCGGAACGCCTTCGTTCTCAACTGATACCCCGAGTATACGAGGTTTTCAGGGTGTTGTCAAGTTTTTTTCGCACCAAGAGATATCTTTGTGCTATCCGGCAAGACGCCACAGCCGATCCGGACCGGTTTTTATGCAATATAGGAATGCCACAAAAAAGCTTAAAATCCTATTTTATGCGATTCTCCTTTCTGAGCAACAACCATGCCCCCGCAGACAGGACAATCAGGACGGGCAAGTCAATCAGCTCGAACCGTAGAAAAAATGGTCGGGGACCGCCCATGATTTTAAGTCCAGTATAAATCACCAGCAAAGCAGCTAATCCCGCCGCCCCCAGTCTGCGTGGAAATTTCCCACCGTAGGCCAGCCACCCCAAAGCACACCCCGCCGCCGGAGCAATACACCAGCACAGGATGACACCGCCAAGTAAAGCATCCCAGCCACCGCCAACAAGCCCGAAGAAATAGGCTACCCCAACCAGGGCCGTAAGGAACAGCGCACAGAGAGGGAGCCAGCGGATCCAGCGGACATTTTCCAGCCGACACAGCCACAACTGGAGGCAAAAAGCGGGGGCAGCAGGGACGGAAAGCCACAAGACAGCTTGCAGTTCACTCAGGTCCAGAGGGGCGTCCCATAAAAACAGAAGGACATACAGTACCAGCGAGACAAAAAAGCCTGCCAACAAAGCGATATGGTCCCGATCCCTCATTAAGAGAAGCCTCCTTCCGTTTTACAAACCCAATTTTTTACCTTCATTGTAATAGCAAAAGCACCTTCTGACAAGTATAAATCAGCAGGGCGCTCCAAGGAGCGCCCTGCTTTCACTCGTTATTCCCACTCAATGGTTCCGATGGGCTTGGGAGTCAGGTCGTAGAGAACACGGCAAACACCGGGAACCTGGGCCAAGATGCGGTCGGTAATGGTCTTCAGCACCGGCCAGGGCAGCTCAGGAACGGTGGCGGTCATGGCGTCCACCGTATTCACCGCACGGATGATGACAGGCCAGTCATAAGCCCGCTTGCCATCCCGGACGCCGGTGGCACGCATGTCGGGCACCACGGTGAAGTATTGCCAGACCTGATCGGCAAGTCCCGCCTTGCCGAACTCCTCCCGGAGGATCGCGTCGGACTCCCGCAGGGCGGCCAGCCGCTCCCGGGTAATCGCCCCCAGACAGCGCACTCCCAGGCCTGGACCGGGGAAGGGCTGACGCTCCACCATGGAGACGGGCAGACCCAGGGCCTTCCCTACCACCCGAACCTCATCCTTAAAGAGCAACCGCACCGGCTCCACCAACTCAAACTGCATATCCTCCGGCAGACCACCCACATTGTGGTGGGCCTTCACACCGTCGCTCTCCAGGATATCAGGGTAAATGGTGCCCTGGGCCAGGAAGTCGATACCTTCCAGCTTCCGGGCCTCCTCATCAAAGACCTTGATGAACTCTCCGCCGATGATCTTCCGCTTCCGCTCAGGCTCGGTGACTCCGGCCAAAAGATCCAGGAACCGATCCGTGGCGTCCACATAGACTAGATTGGCGTCCAGCTGGTTGCGGAACACCTCGATCACCTGCTCACTCTCTCCCTTGCGCATCAGGCCGTGGTTCACATGGACGCAGGTGAGCTGCTTGCCGATGGCCTTGATGAGCAGAGCGGCCACCACGGAAGAATCCACTCCGCCGGAGAGCGCCAACAATACCTTCTTATCCCCCACCTGGATCCGGATCGCTTCTACCTGCTCGGCGATAAAGGCCTCCGCCAACTCCGGGGTGTTGATCCGCTTCATGTCCGCGGGACGCACATTGTTTTCCATAGTCCATCCTCCCAATCTTTTGTTTTTTGATTATACACGAAGACGGTCACCGACGCAAGAGTGCCGGCGCCTTTCCGTATCTGTTTATTCCGGTTCCCTGGCGGCCGGGAGCCCGCCTCTCTCAGGTATAATACGCGGTCTCAATGGCCTGTTTGGCCTCCATGGTATCCGGCGCCTTGGGGGTGGGCGCCTGCTTGGTCCGCTCCGGCGACCACAAAAGAGCGTCCAGCTCCCCGTGCTCAAAGTAGAGGTTCTGCTCCACCTTTTCCTCCCCCCGCACAGGAAGAAACACCGACAGCTTCACCGCCCGGTGCCCGCACTGTGGGCACCGGTAGCCGATGATGCCGCAGGCGTACATCCCTGTGGGGATCTCCGCCTTACGCTCCACAGGAAGGAGATGCTCCATGTAATATTCCGGCTGGCTGTGGGCCGTGTAGTGGCCCACAAGCTGTTCCGGCATAGCGTAGAGCTGTTTGCGGATGATCTCCATGGGCGCCGTACAAGCGCTGCACCAGTCATCGTGGAATCTTTCCCGTAATTTTCTGAATAAGGCCATATTATTTTGCCGCCTGAGCTCCCGCGGCAGTGAGCGTCTCCACCATCAGATCGGCCTTGGAGATGCCGGTGAGGATATAGTCGCTGTCCATCCGCCAGCGCTTATTGGATGTGAAGGTATTCACCCGGATCTTCATACCGTCCACCATGAACAAAAAGCTCACCCGACTGCTCCCCTCCAGGAAGCCCGCACCGCCCCGACCGTCGTCCACGCAGACGTTGGACAGAGCAGAGGCAGGCCTAACGTAGGCCTTGGTGGGATTCCAGCGGAACAGGAGGGCTATCTGCGCGTGAACCAGGTCGACGACCACCGTGCAGCCATCGGCGTTAAAGGTATGATTGGGAACAAAGCCGGTCTCCTCCAGGCCCGCAAGGGTACGCTCCCTGGTCTTGTTATAGAACTTCCGCCCCAAAACGGCGTACCATGCCACCGCCAGGCCAAACCCCAGAATGCTGATAATAAGCCCCACCTGCTCAGGCAGCAACACGCCCAAAGCGACGGAAAGCACCATAACCGCAACGGGGCCCACCGTGTTCAAAAGCAGGTAAAGGGGATTTACTTTTTGGATCTTTTCCATGGTTTCCATTATTTCTTCCTTCTTTCAAAAAATTTAATCCCACAGGGATTTTTTATTCTTTTTCAAAACAAAGTAAGCGGGGAAAATGCCCAGTTTGGCGCCCAGCATATGGAGCAGAGGCATCACGATCACTATCGTGGCCAGCTGGACCATAAGCGCCGGCGTCTCTGTGGCCTGTTCCTCGTTGAGCACCGCCGTATCCCCCACCATATCCACATAAAAATCAGTACGGCTCAGAGGCTCGCTGTGCTGGATCTGCTCCAGGAAATTCTCGCTGCTTGTCAAATCCTCATAGACCACCCGGCCAAGGGGCAGGCGCTTATCCGTTGTATAGTAGTCGTCCCCGTTCAGCATCCGGACGCTCTCCTCATTGATCCAGGCCGCCACCCGCTCCCCCGAGGGAAGGGTCAGGGCCTGAAAATATCTTCCCCCATAGTAGCCTGCCCCCCGGTTCCGGTACTGGATGCCGGGAGAGATCACGGTAAAGGTATCATGGCTGAGCAGATCCTTTACGTCCTGAACCTGAAAGGCCTCCTCCCCCGCTGGGCCGCCCACCTCACCGGCCACAGGCTTGTGGGCCTCGACCTGGGCCTCGTAGGCCTTTTCCGCCGCCATCCCCGCCAGCTTTCCCGTCCCCAAAGATACAAGAAAGGCCAGCGCCAGACAGACCCAGATGTCAAAGGGCAGTATCCTTCTTCTCATGTTCCCTCTCCCTTTCTTATATCTCCGTAATGTCCACCGGCCGCAGCTCTGCCGAGCGGCTCCGGGCCCGGACCGTGAGCATAGCCCGGGCGGTGTCGATGGCAGTGACGCAGGCCACCGAATGCTCCACCGCCATCCGGCGGATCTGGAATCCGTCGCTCTCATGCCGCCGGCCGTGGGTGGGCGTGTTGATGATGAGATCCACTGTCCCAGAGGCGATCATATCGGCAATATTTGGGTGGGCTTCCGAGACCCGGGCCACCCGCTTACAGGCGATACCCGCATCCAGCAGGGCCTGACAGGTACCGGAGGTGGCGTAGAGCTCTACCCCCATGTCGGCAAAGCCCCGGGCGATGTCCACGATCTCCTCCTTGTCCTCGTCCTTCACCGTAATGATGGCCCGCCCCCCTTCCTTGGGCGCTTTCAGGTTGGCCCCCTTAAAGGCCTTGCGCAGGGCATGGGGGAAATCCTCCGCCAGCCCCAGCACCTCGCCGGTGGACTTCATCTCAGGGCCCAGCCCGGTATCCACATCGGTGAGCTTCTCAAAGGAAAACACCGGCATCTTCACGGCAAAATACTTCGCCTCGGGATAGATCCCCGTTCCATAGCCCAGATCCTTCAATTTCTCCCCCAGCATCACCCGGGTCGCCAGATCGATCACCGGCACGCCGGTGACCTTGGAGATGTAGGGGATGGTCCGGGATGAGCGGGGATTGACCTCAATAACATAGACCTGATCGTTATAGAGGATGAACTGGATATTGACAAGACCAATGACCCCCAGGGCCTTTGCCAGGGCTCTGGTGTAGTCTAAAACGGTCTGGCGGTGCCCTTCCTCAATGTGAAGGGGCGGATAGACCGAGATGGAGTCCCCCGAGTGGATGCCGGCCCGCTCCACATGCTCCATGATGCCGGGGATCAGAATATCTTCCCCATCGAAAACGCCGTCCACCTCTATCTCCCGGCCCATGAGATATTTGTCCACCAGGATGGGGTGCTCCTGCACTGTCTGGTTGATGACCTTCATAAACTCCCGGATGTTCCGGTCGTTGTAGGCGATCTCCATCCCCTGGCCGCCCAAAACGTAAGAGGGACGCACCAGAACGGGATAGCCCACCTCATTGGCCGCCTTCAGGGCCTCCTCGGTGGTGAAGACGGTCTCCCCCTTGGCCCGGGGAATGCCACAGTCGTTGAGGATGGCGTCGAAGCGCTCCCGATCCTCGGCGGCGTCCACACCGTCGGCGGAGGTGCCCAGGATGAAGACCCCCATGTCGGTGAGGGCCTGGGCCAGCTTGATGGCAGTCTGACCGCCGAACTGTACCACCGCTCCCCAGGGCTTCTCCTGCTCCACCACGGCGTAGACGTCCTCTTCGGTGAGGGGCTCGAAATAGAGCTTATCGGCCACGTCAAAGTCAGTCGAGACAGTCTCGGGGTTGTTGTTGATGATGATGGTCTCGCACCCCAGCTTTTTCAGGGCCCAGACCGAGTGGACGGAGCAGTAGTCGAACTCAATGCCCTGACCGATGCGGATGGGGCCCGAGCCCAGCACCAGCACCTTCCGCTTGGGCACGGGGGGCACACGGTACCGGACATCCCCCCCGCCGGACAACTCTGCCTCATTCTCCTGGTCGTAGGTAGAGTAATAATAGGGCGTCTGGGCGTCAAACTCGGCAGCGCAGGTGTCCACCATCTTGAACACCGGTTTGATGCCATGGGCATCCCGCAGAGCCCGCACCTCCTCCTCGGCAACGCCGGAGAGGCTGGCGATCCACTGATCGGAAAAGCCTATCTCTTTGGCCGTGCGGAGGGTATCCACGTCGGGCATGCCCTTGGACAGAGTCCTCTCCATACGGACGATGGTCTGAAGGCGATCCAGGAACCAGACGTCATACTTGGTGATGGCATTGATCTTCTCGGGCGAGAAACCACGGCGAAGGGCCTCGGTCACCACGAAGATGCGCTGGTCATCCACGTTCTTCATCCGATCCTCGATCTCCTCCGTGTAGAGCTCGTCCAGGCCGTCCATCCGCAGGGATTTCACGGGCAGCTCCAAGGAGCGGATGGCCTTAAGCAGAGCGGATTCAAAGGAGTTGCCGATGGCCATGACCTCGCCGGTGGCCTTCATCTGCGTACCCAGTGTGCGGCTGGCGGTGGTGAACTTGTCAAAGGGCAACCGGGGGAGCTTGAGCACGCAGTAATCCACCGTGGGCTCAAAGCAGGCCTTGGTGGTACCGGTGACGGTGTTGGGGATCTCGTCCAGGGTGTAGCCCAGAGCCACCTTGGCGGCCACCTTGGCAATGGGGTAGCCGGTGGCCTTGGAGGCCAGGGCCGAGGAGCGGGATACCCGGGGGTTGACCTCAATGACAGCATATTCAAAGGAGCCAGGATTCAAGGCAAACTGAACGTTGCACCCACCCTCGATCTCCAGGGCAGAGATGATCTCCAGAGCCGCAGAGCGCAGCATCTGGAATTCCCTGTTGGCCAGGGTCTGGGTGGGGGCCACCACGATGGAGTCGCCGGTATGAACTCCCACGGGATCAATATTTTCCATGGAACACACGGTGATAACGTTGCCCACGCTGTCCCGCATGACCTCAAACTCAATCTCCTTCCAACCGGAGATACACCGCTCAATGAGCACCTGACCCACCCGGCTGAGGTTGATGCCCCGGTCGGAGATCTCCCGCAGGGAGGCCTCGTCATAGGCGATACCGCCGCCGGTGCCGCCCAATGTATAAGCCGGACGGACGATGACGGGATAGCCGATGCTCCCGGCAAAGGCCACGGCGTCCTCCACCGACTCCACCACCTCGGAGGTGACGCAGGGCTGGCCGATGGACTTCATGGCGTCCTTAAATCCCTGACGGTCCTCCGCCTTGCGGATGGACTCGGGAGAGGTGCCCAGAAGCCGGACGCCGTATTCCTTCAAAGCACCCTCCTCGTAGAGGTTCATGGCCAAATTCAACCCGGTTTGGCCGCCCAGAGTGGGCAGGATGGCATCAGGCCGCTCTTTGGCGATGATCTGGGTGACGCTTGCCATATTCAGCGGCTCAATGTACACATGATCGGCAATATCCTTGTCGGTCATAATGGTGGCGGGATTGGAGTTGATGAGTACGACCTCCAGCCCCTCCTCCCTGAGGGCCCGGCAGGCCTGGGTACCGGCATAGTCAAACTCGGCGGCCTGGCCGATAATGATGGGGCCCGAGCCCAGTACCAGCACCTTCCTGATCCCCGCATGCATCGGCATTACCCCTCACCTCCCAGGAAAGAAACGAATCTGTTGAAGAGGTACTCGGTCTCTTTGGGGCCCACATTGGCCTCAGGGTGGAACTGGGTCGTGAAGCACTTGGGACGCTTATAGCGCAGGCCCTCGCAGGTGCCGTCGTTGGCGTTGACGTGGCTGACCTCCGCCACAGCGGGATCTACGGTATCGGTGAGAACCACGTAACCGTGGTTCTGGCTGGTGATGAACACCCGCTGCTTCTCCAGATCCCGAACGGGGTGATTGGCGCCCCAGTGACCGTAGGCCAGTTTTCCGGTCTTGGCGCCGGTGGCCAGGGCCAGCAGCTGGTGGCCCAGACAGACGCCGAAAAGTGGGATATCGCTGTCGTAGAGCTTGCGGATCTCGGCGATCACAGCGGGGTTGTCGACGGGATCGCCGGGGCCGCCGGAGAGCATCACACCGTCATAGCCGCGCCGGAGAGCACCTCCTGAGCGGGCGTGAGGGCCGGCAATGCGGTGACCTTGCAGCCCCGCCTGCGCAGGCACTCGATCATATGCCGCTTCACGCCGTAGTCCATCACAGCCACGTGGAAGCGCTCCTGTCCAATGGCCTCAAAGGTCTCGGGAGCCTGACGGGTGACCTTCTCCACCGCCTTGCCCACCCGGTAGGCCTTGAGCCTGGCCAAAACCGTCTCTATAGAAAAATATTCCGCACAGGTGATCATGGCATTCATGGTCCCCTGACTGCGGAGTATACGGGTAAGAGAGCGGGTATCCACGTGCTGGATGCCCGTGATATGATGTTGTTTCAGGTAACTGCCAAGATCCCCTTCACAGCGGAAATTGCTTCCCCGCTCCGTCAGGTGACGAACGATAAGGGCCTCGGCCCAAGGACGGCCCGACTCGTCGTCCTCCCCATTGACGCCGTAATTGCCGATGAGCGGATAAGTCATCACTACCCCCTGTCCCGCGCAAGAGGGATCGGTCAGGATCTCCTGGTAGCCGGTCATGGAGGTGTTGAACACCATCTCGAACACACGCTCAGCCGTGTCGCCGATGCTCTCGCCCCGGAAGATGGCGCCGTTTTCCAGAATGAGCTTCGCCTTCATATCCGCTTCCCGCCTTTCTCTGGTATTTTGCTATCCGACTTATTTTATCTCAATCTCAAGCGGATGGCAATATGGAAATTTCTCTGACTTTTTCCTCATATCCCCCCGGAAAAACGGCCATACTGGACAGGAGAACACCTGCAGGGAGGTCCCGGTATGGTCATCGCCTTGGTTCGGACTATTATTCTATATCTGCTTATTATCGCGGGAGTGCGGCTCATGGGCAAGCGTCAGGTTGGCGAGCTGGAGCCCTCCGAGCTGGTGCTCGCCCTCATCATCGCCGACCTGGCCGCCGTACCTATGCAGGATTTCGGTATCCCCCTCATCTCCGGCATCATCCCCATCCTCACCCTGCTGTCGGTGACCATGCTCATCTCCATGCTGACTATGAAGAGCGTCCGATTCCGGGCCCTGCTGTGCGGACGGCCCTCCATCATCGTGGAAAACGGCAAGCTCCACCAGCGGGAAATGGCCAAAAACCGCTTCACCATCGACGAACTGATGGAGGAGCTGCGCATGAAGGGGATCACTGACATCTCCACCGTGAAATACGCCATCCTGGAGACCAATGGCCAGCTTTCCGTACTCCCCTACGCCAACCAGAAGCCTCCCGCCGCCAAGGACATGGGTCTTGCCCCTGAGGAGGGCGGTCTGCCCATCGTCATCATCAACGACGGCCGTGTTCTGGAGCACAATCTGAAGACCCGGGGCTACGATATGAACTGGCTGGAAAAACAGCTCCAGAGCCACGGGGTCAAAAAAGCACAGGAAGTCTATCTGCTCACAGTGGATGAGATGGACCGGGTCTACTTTTCCCATAAGGAGGGAGCCCAATGAAACGGGTCTGGATCGCACTGGCCATTCTGGCCTCCATTCTGGCCGCAACCCTGTGTCACAGCGTCTATCTGGGCCACTTTACCCGGGATCTGACCGCCCTGCTGGAGACGGCAGAGGCCGAGGCGGAGGCCGGAAACTGGGACAGCGCCCTGGATCTGACCCAGACCGCCAGGGACAAGTGGGACGCCCGGGACAGCTATCTCCACATCACCCTCCGCCACGACGTCACAGACGGCATCTACACCGGCTTTCGGGAGGTGGCAGAGCTGCTCCACTGTCAGGAGCAGGGAGAGTACTCCGCCGCCAATGCCCGGCTCATTGCCGGGCTGGAGCTCCTGTCCGAGGCGGAGCAGCTCACTCTTCAGAATGTACTGTAACAAAGGGCCCCTTCCCTGTGGAAAGGGGCCCTCCTTTTGACTTCAGGCGGAGAAGGTGGTATGATTTCCTCAGCTTTCCAAAGGGAGGGAATCATATGGAGGATCTGATCTCACTCTTCTATTTTCTTCTGGGCTCCATTCTCCTCATCATTCTGCTGATCATCCCCCTTGTGCTCACCTGCTTCAATATCTACAACCTCTTTGCCCGATCCCCGGTGCGGGAGGATCTGGTCGACGGCCTTACCTTCGTCCTGGGCCCCGCCTTTATGGCTCTTTTGTGGGCCATGTGGAGCGCCCCTGACTGGGATGTGCCCCTCTACACCAATATGGAGCCCTTTTTCCACGCCCCCCTGGCCTCCTGGCACCTGCCCACCCTCCTAGTCCTGGTCGCCTGGGCCTGGCTGAGCTGTGTTCTTATACGCTTTCAGGGCGAGAAGCTGCCGCCCCTCCCCGCCGTAATGTGCCTTTCAGGTATTGAGGCGGGAAGTCTCCTCTCCCTGATCTTTCTCCTCCAGCTTTTTCCTCATCTGGCAAGGGGGGTCTTCGCCCCCTTTGACGTGGCTTATATGCTGTTGTTCCCCCTTAACGTTTTTCTCTGCGTCCCCCGGTTTCTTCGACGCTTTCTCACCTTTCAGACCCAATGCTTTCAGTCTCTTCCCCCCTCGCAAAAGCCCCTTCCGGCCTTTTGCCGCCGGATCCTCTCCCACAGTCTGGGCTGGATGGGGGCTGGCTTTCTTCTGGCCGTTCCCCTGCTGACGGCCCTCACCGCCCTTTTGGTTCTCTTTGGTCAGGCGCCTGACGCCGCCGTTCGGGCCTTCACCGAGACCAGTGACTGGACCTTCTCCCAAATGATTCCCCCACCCCCCATTGAATACCACGGTCATTACCTGTGCACCGTGGCGGCGGAGGGACATCCCAGGCTGGTAAAACCCATCCGAAAAGGGCTGCGCCATGGCTGGCCCATTCTGGTCAACCGCCAGCTGTGCATAGCCAACGCCTTTGAGCAGCTGCTCATGGAGCGTCTTCCCCGGCTCCATCGGGCGGTGCGGGACTTCTATGACGCCCATGGCTATCCGTTCTCGAAAAAAATCACCACGCCCCTTCGGGCCGACATGATATATCTGCTCATGAAGCCCCTGGAATGGGTTTTCCTCTTATGTCTCTACACCTTTGACCAAGACCCGGAGACCCGCATCGCCCTGCAGTATACCGGACGCTAAAAGTGCCCCGCCGAGAGGCGGGGCACTTCCCTGTTATACCGCTTATTTCTCCTGCAGGAGCTTATTGAGTTCTGCCATAAAGGTACTGATATCCTTAAACTGGCGATAGACAGAGGCGAAGCGGACATAGGCCACCTCGTCCACCTCCTTGAGCCGATCCATGACCATCTCTCCGATACGGTCGGAGGAGACCTCCCGATCCATCTCGTTTTGAAGGGCCTGCTCGATCTCCTCGGCGATCTTCTCCAGTGTGCTGAAGGGCACCGGGCGCTTCTCACAGGCCCGGATCATGCCGTTGAGAAGCTTGCTGCGGTCAAAGCTCTGGCGGCTGCCATCCTTCTTGATGACCACCACGGGAAGAGACTCCATGACCTCAAAGGTAGTAAAACGCTTGTGACACTCCAGACATTCCCGGCGGCGGCGGATGCTGGTGCCGTCCTCGGCGGGACGGGAATCTACCACTTTACTGTCCAGATACCCACAAAAAGGACATTTCATAACGCGCACGCTCCTATGTAAGGATTTAAGTTAGCCTGATTTTACCACACAGAAAGACGCTTTTCCAGCGTTTCAGCACAAATTTTGTCGTTTTTTTGCGGCCAGAAGGGTGTTTTTCATCAGAATGGCCCGGGTCATGGGGCCCACGCCGCCGGGCACAGGCGTCAGGAAGGCGGCCCTTTCCGCCACCGCCGGAAAGTCCACGTCTCCGCAGAGCTTCCCGCTCTCGTCCCGGTTCATGGCCACATCCACCACCGTCGCCCCCTCCTTCACCATGTCGGCGGTGATGAGGTTCCTGCGGCCCACGGCGCTGATCAGGATATCCGCCTGGCGGCACATCTCCGGCAAATCGGGCGTTTTGGAGTGGCACAGGGTCACAGTGGCGTCCCGCCGCAGCAGCAGAAGACCCATAGGCTTGCCCACAATATTGGATCGACCCACCACCACCGCCCGCTTTCCGGCGGGGTCGATATGGTATTCGTCCAGCAGCTCCATAACTCCGGCCGGGGTACAGGGCAAGAAGCTCTCCCGGCCGATGAGCAGATTTCCGGCGTTCATGGGGTGGAAGCCATCCACATCCTTCTCCGGCGAGATGGCCTGGATCACCGCCTGCTCGTCCATATGGCCGGGCAGGGGGAGCTGGACCAGAATACCGTCGATGTCGGCGCGTTCATTCAGACCTTCCACCAGCTCCAGCAGAGCGGATTGAGGCGTCTGAGCCAGAAGATCGTACTCCTCGCTGTAAAAGCCGCAGTTCTCACAGTCCTTGCGCTTACTGGTGACATAGACCCGGGAGGCGGGATCCTCCCCCACCAGCACCACCGCCAGTCCGGGACGGCGGGGCAGTCCGGCCGCCTCCCGGCGTATCTCCTCTTTGAGCTTGGTCGCCAGGGCCTTTCCGTCAAGCAGGGTCATCGCCGTCGCCCTCCCCTTTCAGTTCCTCCAGGATCTCCTCCGCGCTCCCCGGCGCCTCGGCCCAGATCCCTTCCGCTCCATCCTCCGCTGGAGCTTCCGGGGCGCTTACCCTCTTCATCCGGTTGGGCCACAGCTCCTCCGGGCTGTGGGGCCGGCACAGCCGGACTATCAGTACGGCGGCGGCAACCACGAAAATTATGATGGCCAGCACCTGGGACACCCGCAGGCCGGTGGAGAAAAAGTACAGGCTGTCGGTGCGCAGACCCTCGATCCAGCTCCGGCCCAGACCGTACCAGGCCATATAGCTCAAAAAGATCTGCCCATCAAACTTCCTGCGCTTCTCCACCAGGAAGATGAGCAGCAAAAGCCCCAGCAGATTCCATAGGGACTCGTAGAGAAAGGTGGGATGGACCTCCATGTACTGGTAGACCCCGGTCAGGGCATCGTCATAGATGCCCATACGCCAGGGCAGGTCGGTGGGGCCGCCATAGGCCTCCACATTGACAAAATTGCCCCAGCGGCCTACCAACTGGCCGATGAGCATCCCAAAGGAGCCCAGATCGGCAAAGGCCAGAAAACATAGCTTTCGCTTTTTACAAAATACCAAAAGCACCAGGATGGCGGCAATGATGCCGCCGTATATGGCAAGGCCGCCGTCCCAGATGCGGACCATCCGCATAAAGTCCAGACTGCCGTCGGCATTTCGGTAGAGGTCCAGATAAAAGATCACATAATAGAGCCTCGCTCCGATAATACAAAGGGGCACGGCATAGATGAGCAGATCGATGATGTCGTCCTGCTCCATCCCATATCGCCCGGCCCGCCGGGAGCAGAAGGCCACCGCCAGCAAAAAGCCCAGGGCAATGATGACGCCATACCAGTGAATGGGCCACCCGAAGACCCGGAAGGCAATATCCTTTACATTTACCTGGAAGCCCAGGCCGGGAAACACCACTGAGCTCATACCGTTCCCCCCTTAGGCCGAATGACCGCCAGCGCCGACTTCTCCCCGGTCACCACCCGCCGGATACACGCCTCCACATCCGCCTTGGTGATGGTCTCAAAGACCTCCGGAAAGCTCAGATAGGAATAGCCGTGGAAATGGCCCACCGATTGACTGACGCAGATGGTCTCAAAGGAATTGAGTCCCCGCACCAGACTGCCGTAAGCTGCCCGCTTGAGCCGCTGGAAAAGGCCCTCATCCACCCCTTCCCGGCCAATGCGCTCCCCTTCGGCCAGAACGGCCTTACGCACAGCGTCAGGATCCCGGCTCTCCCCGCCGGCGCAGAGGAACGCCGCGCCGGGATAGGCCTCACAGCCATAGGAAAAAGCCTCATTCACCAGGCCTTCGTTATAGAGCCTGGCATACAGGGGACTGGAGGTGCCCAGCAGGGCCTCGCAAGCCAGATCCCCCAGCAGCTCCCAGCGGAGCCACTCCTCCCCCCGGTCGGGCGGAACATCCTTAAAGCCCAACTGGAAGATGGGCGTGGAGACCGCCATCTCCTTGCTCCAATCCTGCCGGGCCGCCCGCTCCTCCTCGGCAGGGCCATAGTCCCGCTCCACAGGAGCGTGCCCCTCCTCAGGAAGGATCTCCCGGGCGATCCGGACGATCTCCTCCGGATCCACGTCACCCGCCACGCACAGCACCATGTTGCCCGGATCATAGAAGGCCTTGTGGCAGAGATTCAGCGTATCCGCAGTGATTTGAGCGATGGACTCCACCGTCCCGGCAATGTTCACCTGGATCGGGTTATGGGCATAGAGGCCCTCCAGCATTCCATAGAAGACCTGAGTGTCCGGTTCGTCGTCCCCCATGCGGATCTCCTGGCCGATGATGCCCTGCTCCTTATCCACACTCTCCTGCGTGTAATAGGGAACGGAGACAAAGGAGAGCAGGATCCGCAGATTCTCCTCAAACTTCTCCGTGCTCTCAAAATAGTAGCCCGTCAGCGCCGTGGAGGTAAAGGCGTTGGGGGAAGCTCCGTTGGCCGCCAGATCCTGGAGGGCGTTGCCGTCCTCGGTGTCAAAGGTCTTGTGCTCCAGGAAGTGGGCTACCCCGGCAGGGGTATCCAGCCACTCCCCCTCCATCCGGAAGCGCATATCCATGCCGCCGTAGTTGGTGGCAAAAAAGGCGTAGCTCTTTTGGAAGCCGGGCTTGGGCGAGACATAGATGTGCAGGCCGTTGGACAGCACCTGGTGGAACATCCGCTCCCCCAGCCGGGTATACTTCTTCTCCTCCATGCTCATCCCTCCATTCCCTTCAGAAAATACACGGTGTCCAGACTCAGGCCCTTGGCCGCCGCCACCGCCTCTTCCACAGTAACCTTCTCCAGGGCCTCGGCCAGCTCCCGGGGACTCTGTGTCAGCCCGGCCACCGCCTGGCTCAGCCACCAGTCCTCCTGGCGGCCCTGGCTGTCCGTCGTGGTCTGCAGAGAGCTGACAGTGTATCGTCTGCCCCCCTCCACCTCCCAAGGCTCAAACTCGCCCCGGCGGCAGGCCTCCAGCTGGGCCTCAATCTCATCCTGCGCCCGGCCCACATTGGAAAACTCCACACCGGAGGAGACTACCATCACGCCCTTATACCGCAGCAGAGAGGAACTGGCGTAATAGCACAAGGAGAGCTTCTCCCGCACATTGAGGAAGAGCTTGGAGGTGGTGGTGCCGCCAAAGAGGGCGTTGCAGAGCACCAGGGCGGGATAGTCGGGGCCGGCGGCGGTGACTCCGCCGGTACGGAAGCCCATGGTCAGCTTCCCCTGGGCCACGTCCATGGCCTCCTCCACCCGTCGAACCTCCCGGGCCGCGGGCACCACTACCGTGGCGGGAACCTCATAGCCCCCCTCACGGGGCAGGCCGCTGAGGGCCCGCTGGAGGATAACGCACACCTCATCCGTCTCGGCGGAACCGCAATAGTAGAGCTCCAGACGGGAATGGGCCAGAAGCTCCCGATACCGTGCCCAGGCAGACTGAGGCGTGATGGCCTCCACATCGCCCTCCCGGCCCAGGCGGCCTACGCCATAGGCCTCCTCTTGGCACATCTCCTCCAATACCCGATTGACGGCATACTGACGCTTTTCGTTGACCTCGGCCCGGATACGGTCGATCAGGTTGCCCTTCTCCTGCCGGGTGTAGTCGGGGCAGAAGGCCCCGTCCCGGGTATAGGGCCGCAGCAGCAGCTCCCCCATCAGCTCGGCGGCCTGGGCAAGCACTCCGCCGCCGTCCAGAGTATAGGCATCATCCAGGAAACTGCCCAAAAAGCCTACGCACTGGATCTCTCCCTTCTTGCGCACCACGGGGTCGATGGAGCCCCCATAGAGCTGATCCAGCACGGCGGAGAGGGACTGGAGGTCGGGATGGGCCTCGCTGCCCCGCCGCAAAAGATAGGGGACAAGGGCATTCACCGCCGCCGTCTCCTCTTTCAGAGGCGCCAGCAAGGTCATGGAGAGCAGAGATGATTTGAACTTTTTGGTGTTTACCGACGTGAGAAAGACGCCGGGCAAAAGCTGTGTCCGTTTTACGGTTGACATGGGTTCACCTTTCTTTCTGATTTGCTGTGAATAATGGATCGGTGATCAAACGATAGTATGCCACAGGCCTGACGGGCCGCTGCGGTATATTCAATTCAATCCGGGTAACAGCCGCTTTCCGGTCATTATACCATATCTTTCCTCCCTTGGCACCCTTTGACACAAAAATTTAACTTTTTTCCCAGCACTCTCCCTGTGGATAAAGGATCAGCAGCTCATGCACTCCCTCCAGCTTTGTCAGGTCTATTTCCTTTATAGTCATTCCGTCCAGACAGAGTTCCGCGCTCTCGCCCCATCGGGCCTCCATATTGAGCACTCCCTTTTCCGTCCGCCACCCGGCCCGCCATCCGGGCCAGGCCGAAGGCATTGTTCCGGCAACCGTGAGACGACCTTCCCGGACAGAAAGTCCCAGCAGACCGCTGACCACGGCCTGGAAGAACCAGCCCGCCGAACCGGTGTACCAGCTCCATCCGCCCCGGCCCACATGGTCGGGGTGGGCGTAGACGTCTCCCGCAAGCACGTAGGGCTCCGCCCTGTAGATCTCCGTGGGACGGGCCCCGCTCAAAAGGGCGTGGAGCACCTCCCCGCCCTCCTCCGCCCAACCCAGACGGAAGCAGGCCAGCGCCAGCCAGGCGGCGGCGTGGGTATATTGACCGCCGTTTTCTCTAACGCCGGGGAGATATCCCCGGATATAGCCGGGACGGGCCTCTCCCTTGTCAAAGGCCGGATCAAAGAGCTTCACCACTTGGTGCTTTCTGTCAAACAGCCGCTCCAGCGTGGATCGAAGGGCCTCCTCCGACCGCTCTCCCCCCGCCAGAGCTGCCCAGCTCTGGGGAATGGAATCCAGTTGGCACTCCTGAGAGGTCTTACTGCCCAAGGGCGCCCCGTCATCGTACCAGCCCCGGAGATACCAGCTCCCATCCCAGGCTTCTTCCGCGGCCCTCCGCAGCTCCCCGGCCCAATGGCGGCACAGCGTCTCCCCCTTTTCGTCCTTTTGGCGGTGGGCCAGAGGCAAAAAGCGCTCCAGCACCACCACGGCAAACCAGGTCAGCCATACGCTCTCCCCCCGCCCCTGGGCTCCCACCTGATCCATACCGTCGTTCCAGTCTCCGGTCCCCATCTTCAACAGTCCGTGCGCCCCCACACCCCGGGCCAGCACCAGCTCGATAGCCCGAAGGGCGTGGACGTAGACCGACTCGGTATAATCGGTGTTCCCGGGGACAAAGTAGCGCTCCCGCTCCCCCTCCCGGAGGGGCTCTCCGCTCAGATAAGGGGACTGCTCCTCCAGAATGTCCCAGTCTCCCCAGGTTTCAATATACCGCTCCAGCACATAGGGCAGCCAGAGCAGATCGTCGGAGATCCGGGTGCGCACCCCCCGGTTCTTCTCCTGTCCCACCTCATGCCACCAGTGCTGCACATCCCCCTGGGAAAACTGATGGCCACAGCTGCGCAAAAGCTGCTCTCTGGCCCACTCCGGCTCGAAGGGCAGCAGGGCCAGGGTGTCCTGCAGCTGATCCCGAAAGCCGTAAGCGCCCCCGTTCTGATAGCGCGAAGTCCGCCCCAGCAGACGGCAGGCCACCACCTGATAGAGGCACCAGCCATTGCAATAGGCGTCCAGAGCCCTGTCCGGCGTTTGAAGCTTCATGGGGCTCACCATCGCCTCCCAGCGGGCGCTTGTGGCCGCAAAGGTCCCCTCCCAATCCTCACCGCCTCCCCGCCGCGTGCCCCCGGCGTCCGTAGTCAGGCAGATGGATCGGGCAAAATTGTAAAGTGATTCTCCTTTCCCCAGTGTGATATGCCGGAGCTCCCCTGTTCCCTGGGAGAGTTCCACCCGGAGCCGCCGCTCCTCCCCCTCCCAGGGGACAAAGCAGGTAGTCTTTACCACACCGGCGCCCCAGGCCTTCTCCCACCGGGCCCATCCGAAGCCGTACGTCACCGTCACGTCCAGACCGTCTCCATCGGCAAACAGGCTGTGCGTCTCTCCGCCGTAAGTCAGCAGGAACCACTCCGGCCCTCCGATGGCGAGAGGATCGTTGTTCCAGGGAGTAAGAGGGGTCTCCCGAGAATTGCCCAGCCACAGATGGCCGCACCCGGTCTCATCGGTGAGGCAGCCAAAACGGGGATTGGTCATCAGGTGGCTCCAGCCCAAAGGCGGAAGGCCTCCCGACAGGGTCAGAACAAAGTGATCCTTTTCATCAAAGTGCCAGTCCGGGAGACCCGGAGCCACTTTGCAGGGCAGCTCAGGGGGCTGGACAGGGGCTTTGGAACGGCCCTCCTGCCAGTGCCCCGCCTCGTCCAGCGTCACCGCCGCCCAGTCCTCCCAGGGGGAGGCCTCCCCCGGGCGGGGCCGCTCCACCAGGTGGATCCCTCCCTTTCCGCCCAGCTCTCCCTCCAGGCCAAGGGACTTTACCGCCTCCAGAAGGGCGCTCTTCTGGGGGCGATGGTAATCTCCGCCATCATGGAGCAGATAGACCAGATCAAACGCAAAGCCGCACCGGTTCAAAAGCGCATAGGCTTTCAGGGGAAACTGCTCCACCGGCTCCCCCTCAACGGCGGGCATGGCCAGGGCAATGGGCACATCCCCCGATACCCCGTAGGCCCAGAGATCGGACTGGGGGACCTCCCTGTGTCCGGGCGCGGGAAAGGCCAGTGCCGAAAGCAGCTCCATGGCTCGCCGCCCCTCCTGATTGGAGAGGGACAGCCCCCGCATCAGACCGTCCAGCCGTCCCACCGTCTGAGGCGGCGCCGAGAGCAGGGACAGGGCCGCCCGTTCCGCCAGCTCCGCCCCATCTTCCATCCCCAGGGCCAGCCGCAGCCGATGAGGGCCCTTTCCCTCCAGGGAAAACCGGGCCAACAGGCAGGGATCCAGCACCGCCCCCTGCGTATTTTTCCCAGGCGCTTCCAGCGCCTGGGCGAGCCGCCGGAGCCCGCCCCGACCCAGCGCACGCTCCCGACGGGTATCGAAGCCGGCCTCCTCCCTGTCCCACAGCACCGCCAACGCCGCCACCCGATCCCCCGTTCGGGGCCGCCGGGTAAACAGCACACCCCGATCCAGAGACCGGCTTTCCAAAAAGAGCTTGGAATAGGCCGGATGGGCCAGGTAGTCCCGCATCGGCGCCAGCACCGGCTCCAGATAGCACACCAGCTCTCCGCCTTCCGCCCCCTCCAATTCCACCGACCAGACACAACCCCGCTCTCCTCTTGGAAGGGACAGAACGACCTTTGCTGTAAAGTTTTTTTCCTTTGCATACCACGCAGCATCACAGCCGGTAAAGCTCCAGGAATGGCGCTCCGACTCCCTCAGGCAGGGCGCGGCGGTGAGGGAGTGGAGCTCCCCCGCTGAATCCCGATAGAAAAAGCTGACCCCCGCCGGAGCGTACCGCTCCCGAAAACGGGTGGAGACGGGGCTCTCTCCCCGATCATCCGTAAGGGAAACCGCACCGCTGTCAGTGCACAGGGCGCACACCAGGCCATTGGAGAGCAGGTGGCAGGCCGGCCTGACCAGATCAAACCCTTCCCCCGTCCTGCAAAATTGACTTTGGCGCAGGGGCCGGGGCCGCTCCAGGGCCCGGGCGCTGTCGGGACGCATTACGGGAGCACCCACGGGAACCTTCTCCTGTAAAAGCTCCCGAAATGCACCCATGGAGCAATCCCGGAGAAACCGCTCCTGCATCACATTGCTTTTGAGTGTATTGTCAATGGCCAACAGACTCATACCCAGATGGTGGGACATGAAGGAGCGCACCACCGCCCATCGCTCCCCCTCCTGCAGCCGTCCGGGGGTAAAGTCCACCGCCTCATAGAGACCGTAAGTTCCCTCCAGTCCCATATTCCGCAGCCGCCGCAGGTTGCGTCCCGCGCTGACCGGCGCCAGAAGCAGGGCCAGGAAAGAGGCGTAGGGAGCCACCACCAGTTCCCTGTCCAGTCCCCGCTTCAGGCCCAGGGTCTGAACTCCGTGGGCCTTGTACTGGTATGCCATTCCTGGATCAAAGGCATAAAAGCCGGACTCGGAGATCCCCCAGGGGGTTCTGGTCTTGTCTCCCCGCCGCTTTTGGGCGTAGACGCAGAAGGACAGGGATTCGTACATCAGGCTCCCCTGTTCACAGGGGAGCAGCAAATTGGGCATAAAATACTCAAACATTGTGCCCGTCCAGGAGGCCATGCCGCAATAGTCATTGTCGCCCACCAGTCCCCGACCCAGCCGCCGCCAGTGGCGGGGATCCACCTCTCCCAGGGCAATGGCCAGATAGCTGGACAGGCGGGCCTCACTGGCCATCAGATCATACCAGCCCGAGGTAAACTCCTCCCGCTCCACATCATAACCGATGGTAAAGAGCTTGCGTGACGCGTCATAGAGCACGGACAGATCCATGGCGTCAGAGAGCCGTTCCGCGCGCCGGGCCAGCGTGTCCTCCCCCCACTCATAGAGGGCCTCCCGCAGTGTGATGAGGCACCCACGCAGATTGCCGCTGTCCACGGTGGAGACATACCGGGGCCGCAATGGACTGCAGTCCGAGGTGTCGTACCAGTTATAGAGATGCCCCCGCCACTTTTCCAGTTCCTCCACCGTGGACAGCATATGGCCGATGCGCTCCGCGGCCTCCCCCACACCGATAAGCTCCAGGTCGACAGCGGCCACACAGCTCAAAAGCGCCATGCCGATATTGGTGGGAGAGGTCCTGCGGGCCGGGCCCAGACCGGGCTTTTCCTGCACATTATCCGGAGGGAGCCAGTGATCCTCCTCCCGGAGCCAATCCTGAAAGTAATTCCAAATAAGTCCAGCCTGATGGAGCAGAAAGGGCCGATCCTCCTCAGGGGCCGGCGTCCCCTCCCGCACCGGCCGGGACAGAGCCCAGGCAAATACCGGGGAGGCCGCCCACACCAGACCGATAGCCGCCCCCGCTGGAAACCGGGCAAAGAGCATGGCAAAGATCCCTACCGCCACAGCGGGCCACTGCGCCCGGAAGTCGGCCCGAATTCCTGATTTCTTCCGCTCCGTATCAGCCGCCGTCACCCATTCCAACATCTTCCGATGGCTGACAAGGCTCCGCCACAGGGCTGTGCAGATGGCGCTGGCACACACCCAGGCGTGGTAGGGCAGAAACAGGAGCTGTACCAATGTCTGGAGCAGCATTCCCCCAAAGCCCGCGATAATGGTGGCGTGATACCGGCGGCGCAGTCCGGTCCCGCCCCGAAAGGCCAGCTCCGCCCCGGACAGCAGCAGGTTGGACCAGGCGGACACCACCGCCAAAGCCGCCGCGGAACCAAAGGCGGGGGCGGACAGGCACATTCCCAGCAGCAGGGCCAGTAGGGTGGCCACCGGAGCGAGACTGCGGCGCAGGTTGTCAAAGAGCTTCCACTTGTCCACGGAGGAGATGGGGTTTTCCCTCATCTGCCCGGACTCATCCCGTACCCGCCGCCCCAGCCAGGGCAGGAGCTGCCAATCTCCCCGCACCCACCGGTGAAGCCGGGAGAAATAGCCGGTGACCCGGTAGGGGTAGCCGTCGGTGAGCTCCACATCCTCCAGCAGCCCGGCGTGAAGATAGGCCCCCTCCAGCAGATCGTGGGAGAGCACCCGCTCGGCGGGGAAGCGACCATCCAGGCACTGGGCGAAGACCTCCACGTCAAAGATCCCCTTCCCTGTATAAGTCCCCCGATCAAAGAGATCGTGATAGACGTCGCTGCAGGCCCCTCCGTAGGGATCAATACCCCCCTGTCCGGCAAAGATGCGGGAGAACTGGGATCGGTTGGCCGAGCGCAGATCCACCCCCACCCGGGGCTGGAGAAGCCCGTACCCCTCGGTGACCACCCGGCGCTTTTTATCCACCACGGGCCTGTTCAGAGGATGGAGCATGGCCCCCACCAGCTCCCGGGCGGCGCCCACATTCAGTGCGGTATCGGAATCCAGGGTAATGACATATTTTGTCCCCGCCAGAGCCCTGGCCTCTCCGGCGCGCACCCGAAGAGCGGTGGGCCGCCCCCGCAGGAGCCTGGTCAGCTCAATGAGCGCCCCACGCTTCCGCTCCCAGCCCACATAGCGCTCATCCCTGCTCTGAAAGGCGGGCTGGCGGAAAAAGAGATAGAAGCCTCCGCCGTATTTCTCATTGAGGGCATCCACGGCCGCTTTGGCCCGCTTCACCCAACGACGCTCCCTGCTCCCCATGGGGGCCTCACGGTCCGGCAGATCGGCCAGCAGGCCAAAGCGCAGCTCCTCCCCGCAGTCCCGGTTGGCCAGACGGTATCGCTCCAAAAGGGCGGCGTAGCTGTCGCCGCTTGTGTCATCCGTGAGCAGCCCCGCAATGACGCACAGTGTCCTCCCCTCCGGAGGAAGCCCCTCCTTCAACGCCATCCGAGGCACGCTCCGGGGGCGCACCAGCCGGGTGACGCAGAAATCCGCCAGATTCTTCATCAGGTCGGAGGCCGGTAAGACCAGAAGCAGAAACAGCAGCCAGCTCTCCGCCTGGAACCCACGCCACAGGGCGAGGGACAGGGTGGGCAACAGAACGGCCGCCACATAGATCACACCTGAGGAGTTCTTTTCCGTTTCTCCCAGAGGTCGGCGGAACAGGTACCACCCAATATGTTCCTTCCCCTCCTCCGCCAGTGCCAGGGCCCGGCCGGCGGCCTCCCACTCCGTCATGTCGTGGCGCCTTGCCAGAACGCATACCTGCCGCCGATAGCGGGCCCGGGTGGCCTCATCCATCTTTCCATAAAGCCCCGCCGGATCCCGTAAAAGAGTCCGCTCCACAGGACTGGAGGCCTCCAGCACCGGCCCCAGATTGGCGGTGGACAGGGTGCGAAGACCGGTAAAGATCCCCTCCATGGCCTGAGCCAATCCCGCCTCCTCGTCCCCCTCCTCCAGATCCCGGCACAGCTCCGCCAGACGCAGGCAGAGCGCTCCCCGAAGGGCGGGCACAAAGAGGGAGAGCTCCTCCTCGGTGAGCGGTTGGGTCTGCCGGATCCCCGCCAGGTAGGCGCCCAGCTCCTCCGACGTCCCGCCGGGCGCCGCCTGGGCCAGGATCCGGGTCAGCGCCTCCAGCCGTGTCTCCTCCCCGGTCCAGGTCAGCCGCTTGGCTCGCTTCAACTCCTGAAGCGCGGCTCTGCCCTCCCGCTGAGCCAGATAGGCGTTGTCCAAAAACCACTCCACCGCGGCGGGCATACGCTCCCACTCTTTTTCACTCAGTGTCCGGCGGCACTTCTCCATCCGCTCCAGCGCCCGGCGCAAACGCCGCGCCGGGGCGCCTCCGGATCGGCGTCCCCGAATCGAAAGCCCTTCCGCCTGTTCCCGGCCAAGCTCATAAAGATTCATGGGTCCTCCCCCTTCCATCTCTCTCCAGTTTTGACACCGCCGCTTCATTTCATACAAAACACAAAGGCTCTTGCTTTTCCGGCGAAAAAAAGAGATAATGGTCTATATCTACTTTGGGAGGGGTCACGATGGGCAAATATATCCTCACACTGGATCAGGGCACCACCAGTTCCCGGGCCATCCTCTTTGACAGAGAACAGCGCCTGGTCAGCACCGCCCAGAAGGAACTGCGGCAGATCTATCCTCAGGAGGGCTGGGTGGAGCACGACCCCATGGAGATCTGGGCCTCCCAGTATGCCGTGATGATGGAGGTCCTGGCCCAGTCGGGGGTAAAACCCCGGGAAATCGCCGCCATCGGAGTGGCCAACCAGAGGGAAACCACGGTGGTCTGGGATCGCTCCACCGGCACGCCCGTCCACAACGCCATCTGCTGGCAGTGCCGCAGAACGGCGGAGACGGTGGACCGGCTGAAGGCCGACGGCCTTACCGAACACATTAAAAAGACCACCGGCCTCATCCCCGACGCCTACTTCTCCGCCACCAAGCTCAAATGGATCCTGGATCGGGTAGATCCCAGCCGGGAGCACGCCCGGCGGGGAGAGCTTCTTTTCGGCACAGTGGACTGCTGGCTGGTATGGAAGCTCACAAACGGCGCCAGCCACGTCACCGACGCCACCAACGCCTCCCGCACCATGCTCTACGACATCCGCAAGGGCTGTTGGGACGAGACTCTTCTGAACGCGCTGGACATTCCCCGGGAAATGCTCCCCCAGGTGGTGGAGTGCAGCGGGATCGCAGGCTACACCGATGTGTCCGGTACGGCCATCCCCATCGCCGGGATGGCGGGAGACCAGCAGGCCGCCCTTTTCGGTCAGGCCTGCTTCGCCCCCGGCGAGGCCAAAAACACTTATGGCACCGGCTGCTTCCTTCTGATGAACACCGGCGCCACCCCCTGCGAGAGCCAAAACGGCCTGCTCACCACCATTGCCATGGCCCGGAACGGCGAGGTACAATATGCCCTGGAGGGCTCCGCCTTTACCGGCGGAGCGGTGATCCAATGGCTCCGGGACGAGCTGGGCCTTCTCTCCGAAGCCCCGGAGGCGGAGACCGTCGCCGCCTCCGTCCCCAACACCGGCGGAGTCTATCTGGTGCCCGCCTTCACCGGGTTGGGCGCCCCCCATTGGGACATGTATGCCAGAGGCTGTCTGGTGGGACTCACCCGGGGCACGGAAAGGGCCCACATCGTCCGGGCGGCCCAGGAGTCCATCGCCTATCAGGTGCGGGATCTGGTCGCCGCCATGGAAAAGGATACCGGCCTTCCCCTCACCGCCCTCAGCGCCGACGGCGGCGCCAGCCGGGACGGCTTCCTCCTTCAGTTCCAGGCCGATATCCTGGATCGGGAGGTCCGGCGTCCGGTAGTGCGGGAGACCACCGCCTTAGGCGCAGCCTGTCTGGCAGGACTGGCCGTCGGCTTCTGGCGGGACACCGAAGAGCTACGTACCCTGTGGCGTCAGGACGCCGCTTTCCTGCCCCGGATCGACCCGGCCCACCGCCGGGAGCTTCTGGCCGGCTGGCACAAGGCGGTGGGCCGGAGCCTTGACTGGGCGGAACGGTAGGCACCTCCCCACCCCCCTCGGCATAGGATGAGCTGTGACCACGGTCACCACATTTCAAGCGGAGGGATCTTATCATGTTTTGTTGTTGCTGTGGGTGCAGATGTGGCTGCGATTCCGACAACGGTGTGACCACCCTGCCCAGCTTCCCCGATACTCCGGCCTTTCCCGGTGTAACGGCCCAGTTCCCCGTCTACGTCTCCTACCCTGCCTTCTACGCCGGGGAGACCGCCATCAACGGCGCCAATCAGGCTATTTTCACCCTCAACGGCACCATGCCCATCGTGCGTCGGTCCTCCTGCCGGCGCTGAGCCCCCTGCCGCCCTTCGGGGCGGCCTACATCTCCCCTCCCTTGAAAAGTCACACTCCAGTCAATATACCCTTCAGCGGTATTCAGGTGATCCCTATGGATAACAAAAGATCCTGTCCCACAAGCCTTCATACGTCCCGGACCGATTCCGCCTATGCGTAAGCTTTGCTGGTGGGCCTGCGCCTGCTCGGCCGCCATCTTCGCGTCGGTCTACCTTCTGCCGGAAGCCCTCCTGCTTCCGGCAGGCCTTCTGTGCGCCCTGGGCGGGCTTTTCTCCCGTGCCCTTCATGGAAGCGCCCGCCCCAGAGCCGCTCTGTTGGCCGCCGGTCTGGCCGTGGGCTTTTTGTGGACAGGCCTCTATACCGCCCTTGTCCGGGGCCCGGCCCACGCTCTGTCAACACAGGAGGCCCTGGAATACCGCTTCACGGTGACCTCCTTTCCCACCGCCACCAGCCGCGGCGCCTCCCTCACTGTCTCCCTCCCTCTGGAGGGCAGACCTGACGCGTCGGTACAGCTCTATGCCGACGCTGACGCCCTGGAACTGCGCCCCGGTTGCCAGGCCGCCGCCCAGCTCACCCTCTCTCCCTCCGATTTCCTTCGTGGGGAAAGCGTGGAGTTTTATCAGGCCAAAGGCGTCTATCTTTTGGGCTATGCCCGGGGAGCGCTCCGGGACATTACTCAGCCGGACGGGATCCCGCCCTGGTTTTGGCCCCAGTACGCCGCCAAGGCCCTGAAAGATTCCGTTGCCCGCGTCTTTCCCTCAGACGTCTCCGGATTTATCACCGCTCTGCTCACCGGAGACAAGTCCACCCTGCCCGCCGGTCTCTATACCGCCTTCCAGCGCGCTGGTCTTTCTCACGTGGTAGCGGTATCCGGCCTCCACATCGGCTTCCTGGCCGCCATGATGGCCTTGTTCCTGGGTCGGCGAAGCCGGCGCGGCGCCCTTCTCACCCTGCTCTGCGTCTTTTTCTTTGCCGCTCTGGTGGGGAATTCTCCCTCCGCCCTCCGGGCCGCTTTCATGTGCGCCTTTCCTCTGCTGGCCCCACTTCTGGGCCGGGAGGAGGACAGGCCCACCGCCCTCTGCGCCGCTCTGGCGCTTCTTCTGATCCAATGCCCCTATGCCGCCGCCAGCATCAGCCTTCAACTCTCCTTTGCCGCTGTGGCGGGCATCTATCTTGTGACCGGTCCCCTCTATGAAAAATGGCGGGCTATCCTTCCCCGCTGGGACAAGCCTCCCCTGGCTCTGCTGGAGCGGCTCGGGCGCTTTTGCGCCAGCTCCTTCTCCGTCACTTTGGGCGCTCTGCTCTTTACCACCCCCTTGGCCGCCCTCTATTTTCACACCCTATCCCTGGCCGGCCCTTTGAGCAATCTGCTCACCCTTTGGGCGGTGTCCCTCGTGTTTCTGGGGGGACTGCTCAGCGCCCTTCTGGGGCTCCTTTTCCCCGGCCCGGCAGCCATTCTGGCCGGGATCGTCGCCTGGCCCGCCCGATGGGTGATCTTTGTGGCAAGAGGGATCTCCCGCCTGGCCTTTTCCGCCGTCCCGCTGTCCTCTGTCTATCTGCTGGGCTGGTTCTGCATGGCCTACGCCGTGGCCCTTCTGATCCTCTTCTCCCATGGGCGGATCCGCCCCGCCGTCTGGGTCACCGCCGCCCTTCCCACCCTCTGTGCAGCCCTGCTGGCAAATGCCTGGCCGGTACTCACCGGCTCTCTCACCGTGACGGCTCTGGATGTGGGACAGGGGGCCTCTACCCTTTTCTATTCCAAAGGCCATTCCGTTCTGGTGGACTGCGGCGGCAACGGCTGGGACGACCCCGGAGATGTGGCCGCCGATCATCTCCAGGCCATGGGTTCCTCCCGGCTGGATGCCCTGATCCTCACCCACTACCACAGCGACCACGCCTGCGGTGTTGCGGAGCTTTTGGAGCGGCTTGACGTCTCTTTGATCCTGGCTCCGGACGTGGAGCCGGACTCCCCGCTGCGCCAGGAGCTTCTCTCCCTGGCCCAGGCCCACGGCTGTCCCGTGACCCTTCTTTCCGAGGACGCCTCCCTCACATTTGGCGACGCCCGGCTGCGTATCTACGAGCCCCTGGGCAAGGGCGGCAGCAACGAGGAGGGGCTCTCCGTGCTCTGCTCCGTTGGCTCCTTTGACGCTCTGGTCACCGGAGATATGGGGGGTGATGTGGAGGAGCGTCTTGTCAAGTATAAAGACTTGCCGGATATTGAATTGCTTCTCGTGGGGCATCACGGCGCCAAAAATTCCACCTCGCCCGCTCTTCTGCGCGCCACCCTTCCGGACAGCGCGGTCATCTCCTCGGGCTATAATTCTTACGGCCACCCCGCCCCGGAGACCATGGAGCGGTTGTGGGCCGTCGGCTGCGACGTCTACCGCACCGACCTGATGGGTACGGTACGCTTTATCATCCAAAAGGAGGGATCGGAACCATGAAATTTATCTCATGGAACGTCAATGGCCTGCGGGCCTGTGTGAAAAAGGGGTTTCTGGAAAGCTTTGCCGCGCTGGACGCCGACGCATTCTGCCTTCAGGAGACCAAAATGGAGGCCCATCAGGCGGAATTTGAGCTGCCCGGCTACCGGATGTACTGGAACTCCGCCCAAAAGAAGGGCTATTCCGGCACCGCCATCTTTACCCGTCTGGAGCCGCTGCACGTATTTTACGACATCGGCGACGACGACCATGTGGGCGAGGGCCGCTCCATCACCCTGGAGTTTGAGGATTTTTATCTGGTCACCGTATATACCCCCAACGCCCAGGACGGCCTGAAGCGGCTGGATTACCGCATGGCCTGGGACGATGCCTTCCGGGCCTATCTTCTGGACCTGGACGAGAAGAAGCCGGTGGTGGTCTGCGGGGATCTGAATGTGGCCCACGAGGAGATCGACCTGAAAAACCCCAAGTCCAACCACCAAAACCCCGGCTTCTCCGACGCCGAGCGGGAAAAGTTTTCCCAGCTGTTGGCCGCCGGCTTTACCGACACCTTCCGTTTCCTGAATCCTGAGCTGACAGGCGCCTACTCATGGTGGAGCTATCGCTTCCACGCCAGGGAGAATAACGCGGGCTGGCGCATCGACTACTTTCTCATCTCCGACCGGCTTCGGGATCAGCTCACCGCCGCCCACATCCACGCCGACGTCCATGGCAGCGACCATTGCCCTGTCTCGGTGGAGCTGGCCCTTTGAGCGCTGTTCCGTTGAAACTTAACAAAAAAGTGACAAAACGCCGCCGGGGATTGTGCCCGGCGGCGTTTTGGATTATGATAGTGATAAGCACATATGCTATCCCACCCTGGAGGCGCTCGCCCATGAAATCAAATCTTCTCTCCCGCCTTACCGCCGCGGGGCTCTCCCTGGCCCTTCTGATCCTTCCCACCCAGGCCCTTACCGCCGAGCAGGCGGCTCTGCTGCTCCAGACCTACTACATCGACCAGGTTCCCCAGGTCGTTCTGGAGCAGTCCACCATCGAGGATATGCTGGAGGTCTTGGGCGACCCCTATACAGAGTACTTTTCCCCGGAGGACTACGCGGCCTTTACCGCCTCCATGCAGGACGCCCCGCTGGTCGGGGTGGGCATCACCTATTTCCACACGGAGACGGGGCTCCTCCTCAACGGGGTCATAGAGGACTCTCCCGCCCAACAGGCTGGCCTCCAGGCCGGCGATCTGATCGTGGCGGTGGATGGTCACGACGTCCTGCGGGAGCCGGATCCCGACGTGGTCTCCGGCTGGTTCAAGGGTGAGGAGGGCTCCTCGGTGCGGGTCACCTATCTGCGTGATCACACCCGCCGCACCGTCACCCTCACCAGGGCCGTGGTCGGGATCCTACCCGCCACCACCAGCTACCTGCTGGAAGGGCATATCGGCTATATCGACTGCAACACCTTCGGCGAAGAGACCTACGGCCACTTTCAGGAGGCCATTGCCCAGTACGGTGAAGCGGCCGACGTCTGGATCGTGGATCTGTGCGACAATCCGGGCGGCGCCACCGACGCCGCGGTAGACGCCGCAGGCCTCTTCACCGGCGAAGGCGCGCTCCTCTATTTCCGTGACGGGAGCGGCAGCTATGAGTACTATCCCTGTCAGTTCCCTCCCGCCACCAACGCCCCCGTCATTGTGCTGGTCGATGGCTTCACCGCCAGCGCCTCCGAGATCTTTGCCGCCGCCGTTCAATCCTATGGCCGCGGACTTATTGTGGGTGGGCGTACCTACGGCAAGGGTGTGGCGCAGAGCGTGCTCTCCCGGAACTCCTTCCCCGAATTCTTTTCTGACGGCGACGCCCTCAAGATCACCTCTCACCGCTTTTTCTCCCCAGCCGGCAACACCACCGACCAGATCGGGGTGATCCCCGATCTGCTCCTGACCGACCCCCTCCTGTCCGCCGACGTGGCCTTTCTGCTGGCGTACAGCGTCCCCAAGGAGGGACACACCGCCTTGCAGCTGGATCTGGGCGGAGCGTTGTGGCAGCTGGATCTGGAGGAGGCCGCCCAGGAAGCTCCGGAGGCCCTTCAGGCGCTTCTGGAGGCCCTTCCCATCTCCACAGGTATGTGGCTGAGCGACGACGGAGAAAACTGGGCCCACACCACCGCCGTTCAGGCCGGCGCCCGGGTGGGGATGGAGATCCCCGCCCCGCTCTTTGACGATCACGATCAGTCCCAATATGCCGAGGCTCTCAGTCTTTTAAAAACTTACGACCTGATCCAGGGCGACGGCAAGGGCAGCTATCATCCCAAGGACTCCCTGACCCGGGCCGAGCTCTGTCAGCTTCTGGCCTCCGCGCTCAACTGTGTTCTGCCGGAAAACGCCAGTCCCTACACCGATGTGGCGCAAGACGCCTGGTATGCTCCCGCCATTACCGCCGTCAGCAATATGGGGCTGGTAAAGGGAACGGGACACGACCTGTTTATGCCGGAAGACCCCGTGGATCACCAGCAGTTTATCACCGTTATGGGGCGCCTGGCCCAGCGGCTCAACATGTTCTTTTATGACAGCGCCGCCGATATGCCCGAAGACGCGCTTCTCTCGGACGCCCTCGCCGGATATGACGCCTGGGCCCGCCCCTCTGTATGGCTGCTCAGCCAGAGCCAAACAGGTTATTTTGACAACACACTGAACCTGCTGTGGGAAAAGCCGGAAAATATTGACCCCACCGCCCCCGCCACCCGGGATGAGGCGGCCTTCCTCCTCTACCGTCTTCTCAGTCACACCGAGATCCTGGCCCCCGCGTGAACCAACAAAAAAAGAGCCCCCAGGGGGGCTCTTTTTTCATTTCAGAACAGATCCTTGAGCTTCAAAATGATCCCAGCCACGACGACCACCGCCGCCGCAATGGCCAAGGGGAACCACCAGAAGTGATCCATAGGCAATCCCGCCACATTCATTCCGTAAAATCCGAAGATAATATTGGGAATGGTCAGCAGGATCGTGATGGAGGTCAACACCTTCATGATGACGTTCAGATTGTTGGAGATCACACTGGCAAAGGCGTCCATCATGCCGGAGATGATGGAGGAGTATATCCCCGTCATCTCAATGGCCTGTCGCACCTCGATCAGCACGTCATCCAGCAGATCCTGATCCTCCTCGTAGAGCTTTACCAGCTTGCCGCGGAAGATCTTGTTGAGGGTCACCTCATTCGCCTTCAGCGAGGTGTTGAAATAGACCAGGGACTTCTCCAGATCCAGCAGCTGGATCAGTTCCTTGTTGCGCTGAGACCTGTAGAGCTGCCGCTCCATGTGATTATAGAGCTTGTCGATCTTCCGCAGATAAAACAGATAGCGCTTGGAGACCTGGAGCAGGATATAGAGCAAAAAGCTGGTCTTCTTCTGCGTGTCCGCCGCCCTGATCTGCCCGTTTTCAAAGTCCCGGAGAATGGAGGTCTCTCGGGTACAGACGGTAACAATGTACTTCTCGGTCATCAAAATACCCAGCGGTATGGTGCAGTAGAGCACCGGATCCCCCTCTTCGGTGGAGGGCAGGTCCACCACCACCAGGGTCTGTCCCTCTTCGGTGTCGATCCGGGAGGGCTCCTCTTCGTCCATGGCCGCCTGGAGAAAGCTCATCTCCACGTTCAGCGCCTTGGCCACCAGGGCAAGTTCAGCCTCTGTGGGGCTGGTCAGATTGACCCAGCAGCCCTCCTGGACCTCCTCCAGCGCCGTCATCTTTCCGTCGATGGTCTTGCGAATGGACAGCACGGTCATCCCCTCCCTTTCTTTTGCGCGTTTTCATTATAGGCCACCCCCGCGCCGATTGCAAGGCCTCCCCTTTCACTTTTTGAGGCAGGCCGTTGTTTTTTTCCGCACGGATGCATAAAATACTCCTGATCGGAACTTTGCGAAGGAGGTGGAGACATGCCCAACTGCGGCATTGTGGACGTTGGCTCCAACACGGTGCGGCTGTCCATTTACCGGTATGAGAAGGAGAGCTTCAAGCTCCTGCTGGGTAAAAAGGAGAGTGTGGGGCTGGCGGGCTATGTGGAGCAGGGCAGCCTCTCCCCGGCAGGCGTCCAGGCGGCCTGCCGGGTGATCGCCCGGTTTCAGGCTCTGCTCGGCAATCTGGGCGTGGAGGAGCTCCATGTCTTCGCTACCGCCTCTCTGCGCAACATTGTCAACACCGACGAGGCCCTCGCCGCCATCTGGGGCGCCACCGGTGTGACCGTGGAGGTGCTCTCCGGCGCCCAGGAGGCCGCCCTGTCCTACCTGGGGGCGCTCTGGGGCGTCCCCACCCCGGAGGCCCCCGGCCTTTTGGCAGACATCGGGGGCGGCTCCACCGAGCTGGTGGTCTGTGATGGGGATCGCCTTCGCTCCTCTGTCAGCCTGCCTTTGGGCTCTCTGTCCCTGTTTGCCCGACACGTCTCCGGCGTCTTTCCCACCGCCCCGGAACGCAAGGCCATCCGCCGCCAGGTGTGGGAGGCTCTCTCCCGGGTGGAGACCGTTCCCTGCGCCCACCTCAGAGGTGTGGGGGGCACCGTCCGTGCCGCAGGCAAGCTTCTGGAGCTGAAACCGGAGCAGTCCCTTCCCGCGGAAGGGTTCCGGGATCTTTACCGCCAACTCAAGACGGGGGACAATGACGCCCTCCACCGTATCCTCCGGCTATCCCCGGATCGGATCCACACCATCCTGCCCGGCCTCATCATTCTGAAAGAGATCCTGAAGGCCTTCTCCGTGGAGACTGTGGACGTCAGCTCACAGGGTGTACGGGAGGGCTATCTCCTGTCCCGGGTATTGGGGAAGGAGGCCTCCCATGCCCAAGGGTTCTGAGGTGGACACCCGCTACACCCAGGAGCGGGAGCTGTCCTGGCTGCGCTTTGATCAGCGGGTGATGGAGGAGGCCTGGGACGAGTCCGTTCCCCTCTTTGAGCGGCTGAAATTTGCCGCCATTTTCACCAGCAATCTGGAGGAGTTCTTTATGGTACGGGTGGGGAGCATCGGAGACATGGCCCTCATTCGCCCCAACCACGTGGACAGCAAAAGCGGCCTCACCCCCGCCCGGCAGCTGGCCCTGATCCTCCAGGCTGTCCGTCCCCTCTGCCGCAGCCGGGACAAGCTGGTATCCGAATTGGAAAAACGTCTGCGCGCCTGCAATATCTGCCGGCTCTCCCCCGCTGAACTGAGCCAGAAGGAACGCCGGCAGATCCAGCGCTTTTTCAGGGATTGTGCCCTTCCCATTCTCTCTCCCCTGGTGGTGGACAGCCACCACCCCTTTCCCCACCTCCCCAGCGGGCAGCTCACCGTGGCCCTCTCCCTGCGCCGGGAGGGCCGGGATTATCTGGGCCTGGTACCCGTTCCCAAGGCATTGCCCCCCTTTCTGGCCCTGGAAGAGCCGGGACTCCGCTACGTGCTTACGGAACAGATCGTCCTCTCCCAGGCCTATTCCCTCTTTGAGGGCTATACCGTCACCTCCCAGGCGGTGATCGCCGTCACCCGAAACGCCGACCTGCCTCCGGAGGACGAAGAGGGGGAAACCCAGGAGGATTTTCGCGCCCATATGAAAAAACTTCTGAAAAAGCGTGCCAGACTCGCCCCTGTACGCCTGGAGCTCCAGGGCACGCTGGACACTCCCGCCCTGGAGCACCTGCAAACCCGGCTGGGCCTGGATCCCCAACGGGTCTTCCACTCCAAGGCCCCTCTCCGTATGGACTATGTCTTTTCCCTGGCCCAGCGCCTCCCCCCGGCAAGCGCCGCCGCCCTGTCCTATTCCGCCTTTGAGCCCTGCTGGCCCGGCGCCCTCTCACCCAACGAGACGGTGACCGCCCAGATCCTCCGCCGGGACGTGCTTCTCTATTACCCCTATCACTCCATGGAGCCCTTCCTCCGCCTGGTACGGGAGTCCTCCTCCGATCCCCAGGTGCTCTCCATCAAGATCACCATCTACCGGTTGGCCTCCAAGACCAAGCTGGTGGAATACCTGGCCGCGGCGGCGGAAAACGGCAAGGATGTCACCGTTCTTCTGGAGCTTCAGGCCCGCTTTGACGAACAGAACAACATCCGTTGGGCCGAACGGCTGGAGGAGGCCGGCTGTACCCTTATCTACGGGGCGGAGGGCTACAAGGTACACTCCAAACTCTGCCTCATCACCCGCCGGGAGCGGGGCGCCATTCAATACATCACCCAGATCGGCACGGGCAATTACAACGAAAAGACCGCCCGTCAGTATACCGACCTGTGCCTGATGACCGCCCATCCCGACCTCGGGGCCGACGCCGCCGCCTTCTTTCAGGATCTGGCCACAGGAAATCTGACCGGAGAGTACCGGCATCTTCTCGCCGCGCCTCACACCCTACGCCCCGGACTGTTGGAGCTGATAGACCGGGAGATCGGCAAGGGGGCGGAGGGCTTTCTCTTCTGTAAGGTAAACGCCGTCACCGACCGGGTGCTCATCGATAAGCTCTCCCAGGCCAGTCAGGCCGGGGTAAAGATCTTGCTCAATGTCCGCGGTGTGTGCTGTCTGCGGCCCGGCGTAGAGGGTCTCACCGACAACATCCGCATCTTCTCTATTGTAGGCCGTTTTTTGGAGCACGCCCGCATCTTCGTCTTTGGCAAGGGAGAGGACGCCAAAATGTATCTCTCCTCGGCGGACTTCATGACCCGGAACACCCAGCGCCGGGTGGAGCTTGCCTGCCCACTGCTGGACGAAGCCGTCCGCCGCCAGCTGGCCCATTATATCGAGCTGCTCTGCGCCGACAATGTAAAGGCCCGGGAGCTGGACGAGGCCGGCCAGTGGCAGAGCGTTTCCCGTCCCTCCGGTCAGACGCCGAGGGACGCCCAGAATATCCTCCTGGCCGAGGCCGCCGAATCCCCCGCTTTGGCGGGGAAGGAGGCGGAGCCCTCTCCTCCGGCTTTTCTTCCCTGGCTGAGACAAAAATTGGGGTGGGACTGACGTCCCACCCCGTTTTTTATTCTGTTTCCGCCCCTTTTTCTCTTTTCTTTCCCCGCCGCACCCCCAGGAGCACCGAGCCCAGCCAGCCCAGCAGGAGCATGCGGCAGTAGTCCAGAGCGGCCCTGCCCAGGAAGATGGCGGAATAGATCGGGCCGCTGAAAAAGTGGTTCCGGGCCATGGTCCAGTTCAACTGCACCATCAAAAGGCTACAGCACACCATGCCCGCGATCCCAAGGAAAACAGGCTTTTTCTGATCCTGATCCGGCTCCCAGGGTCTCTTTCTCCGGGACACAGCTGTCCACAGAACAAAGAAAAGCCCCACCAGGAACTGACACCAGGCGATAAAAAGCCGCATGTAATTCTGCTCCGCCGTCCAGTAAGGCGTCATAAAAATAACCTGCCAGGTCAGGCCGGTGCCATAGCGCAGATAGAGATCCACAAGGATAAAAAGCGCCCAGCCGCACCACAGTCCCGTCCGCTCCCCTCCGGAGGTCAGGCAGATAACGGCGCATACATAGAAGGGCAGGCCAAAGAGCAGCCCGGCCAGAAATCCGCCCATCAGTCCCAGTATCATGGTGATGACAACTCCGATGACCAGATAGACATACCCGGCTATGCGGGAGCCACGGCCTTTCCCCTCTCCGGCGGCCTTGGTCCCGGTCGGGACTGTCTCCCTCCCGCCGTCTTCTCTACGCTCTGTCGTCAGGCTTTCTCCCTTTACAAGGCTGTCCAGAGAGGCCCCGAAGACCTCTCCCAGCTTTATCAGTTTATCCAGCTCGGGCACCGAGGCGTCCGTCTCCCACTTGGAGACCGACTGCCGGGACACACCCAGCATGTCGGCCAGCTCCTCCTGGGAGAGCCCCTGCCTCACCCGTAACCGGGCAATATTTTCACCCAGACTCATATGCTCCCGCCTCCTTTCACTGTGCTCAGTATAGCGATTTTCACCCAAAAAGTCCAGCAAGTTCCCTTGGAATTTCCGCAACCGCCGGTTGCGAAGTCCCATCCACTCCGCTTTTTCCCCCTTCCTGCCCCCCTTTCGCCTCCTTTTCAAGCCATGCTATTTTTGCTCCGCTTTCCCATGGACTTTTCCGCTAAATCGTGGTAAAATAGGTAAAATTATATCCTCAGATGACCGGGGAGGTTTTTTCTTGAAGACCGATGTTTTAGGTGTAAACGTAGACAATGTCACCCTGGCGGAGGCCATAGACGCCGGAGCCGCTCTCCTTCAGGAGGAGGGCTTTCACTACATGGTCACCCCCAATCCGGAATTTATCCTCTCGGCCAGGAAAAACGAGGCCTTCCGCACCGTCCTCAACGGGGCCGACCTGTCCCTGCCCGACGGGATCGGCGTGGTCTACGCCGCCAGGATCCTGGGCCGTCCCTTGAAGGGCCGGGCCCCCGGGGTGGACTTTGCCCAGGGGCTTATGGCGCGGATGGCCAAAACCGGGGACAAGCTCTTCCTCCTGGGGGCCAAGCCCGGGGTGGCGGAGCAAGCCGCGGAGAACCTGCGACAGGCCCACCCCGGCCTCAACATCTGCGGCTGCCATGACGGCTATTTCAAAGAGGATCCCCCTGTGATCGAGGCCATCCGTGCCGCCGGGGCCGACGTGGTCTTTGTCTGCCTGGGCGCGCCCAAGCAGGAGCTCTGGATGGCGAGCAACGGCCCCAAGACCGGCGCCAGGCTGGCGGTGGGGTTGGGCGGCTGCCTGGACGTGTTCGCCGGCAATGTGCAGCGGGCCCCTGAGGCCTGGCAGAAGGCCGGGCTGGAGTGGCTCTATCGGCTCATCAAGGAGCCCAGCCGCATCGGCCGGATGGCAAAGCTCCCCCTTATTTTAGTGGACGCCCTGGGCGCCCGGTTGGGAGGCAAGTGACACATGAAGGGAAAACTCATCGTCTTCGAAGGCACCGACGGTTCGGGGAAGTCCACCCAGTTCCGGCTTCTGTGTGACAGGCTGCGCGGCCAGGGAACCGCCTTTCAGAAGCTGGTCTTCCCCCAGTATGAAGAGCCCTCCTCCGCGCTGATCCGCATGTATCTGGGCGGGGAGTTCGGCTCTCATCCCTCCGATGTGAACCCCTACGCCGCCTCCACCTTCTACGCGGTGGATCGGTACGCCGCCTGGAAAAAGGTCTGGGGGGCGGCATATGAGGCCGGGGAACTCATCCTCTCCGACCGTTACACCACCTCCAACGCCGTCCACCAGGGGGGCAAGCTCCCTCCGGAGGAGCAGGGCGCCTTTTTTGACTGGCTCTTTGACCTGGAGTACCGCAGGCTGGGTCTGCCTGAGCCTGATGCGGTGATCTATCTGGATATGCCCACCGAGCAGTCGGTGCAGCTGCTGCGCTCCAGAGAGAGCGCCACCCACTCCAAGGGTGATATCCACGAGGTGGACGAGGCCTATCTGGCCCTCTGCCGTCAAACCGCCCTTCGGGCCTCGGAGCACTACGGCTGGAACCGTGTCTCCTGTGTGGATGGGGCGGGCCGGATCCGCACTGTGGAGGATATCCATTCTGAGATCTGGCAGCTCATTGTTCAGAAAATCTCCACTTTTTCTTAAAACAGGAGGTCACGTTTTATGGTATATGTTCTTCTTGGGCCCGGTTTTGAAGAGGCTGAGGTCGTTGTCCCCGCCGACCTGCTGCGCCGCGGAGGCGTGGAGGTGGCCCTGGTGGGACTGACCGGGCCGGAGGTCACTGGCTCTCACAACATCACACTCAAGGCCGATATGACGTTGGATCAGGTCTCCCCTGATCACACCCAGGCGCTGATGCTCCCCGGCGGTATGGGAGGCGTGGCCGCCATCAACGACTCCCCCGAAGCTCTGGAGCTCATTCGCCGGATCTACAAGGACGGCAGGGCCTATCTGGCCGCCATCTGTGCCGCTCCCTCCGTGGTGCTGGGGCCCATGGGCATTCTGCAGGGCCGCAGGGCTGTCTGCTACCCGGGTATGGAGGATGGAATGACCGGGGCCATCCCCTGCATGGATGTTCCCGTGAGCGTTGACGGCAAGGTGGTCACAGGTAAGGGCCCCGGCGCCGCCTTTGACTTCGGCCTGAAACTGGTAGAGCTTCTGGCGGGATCGGAAACCGCCTGTCAGGTACGGGATGGCGCCCACTATCACGGCTGAAAAGGCCGCTGTACGAAAGTGGGTAAAGGGCCTTCCCCTTTCACCTGCCGATAAGACCGCAGGCGACGACGCCCTTTTGAGCCGCTTTCTGGCCCTGCCTCAGACGGCGAAGGCGGAGACGCTCCTTCTCTATTACGGGACAGGCTCCGAACCCGACACCGCCTGCCTCCTTTCCCCTCTGATGGAGGCAGGCAGGATCGTCGGTCTCCCCCGCTGTCTGGACAAGGGACGAATGGAGTTTCGCCGCTATCTGGGGCCCCAACGGCTCCGCCCGGGCCCCTTCGGTATCCCGGAGCCTGACGAGGGCTGCCCCGTCCTCTCCCCCACACCCCAAACCCTTCTCCTGGCCCCCGCCCTGTGCTGTGACCGGCGAGGGTTTCGGCTGGGTCACGGCGGGGGATACTATGACCGATATCTGGCCCGGCGCCCCATATTCACCGTAGTTCTGTGTCGGGAGGCCCTTCTGCTGGAGCGGCTTCCCACGCAGCCCCATGACCGGCCTGTGAACCTGATCCTCACCGAGCGGGAATGCCTGTCCTTTTTCTGAATAAGAAAAGCGGGGCTTACGCCCCGCCTTCCCTGTGTAAAGGTTTGATCAGCAGCAACCGTCGTTGCAGCCACAACCGCAGCCATTGTTGCAGCCACAGCCACAACCGCTGTTGCCACCGCAGCAGCAGCACAGAATGATGATAATGAGGATGATCCAGCAGCAGCCGCCGCCCCAACCGTTGTTACCACAGCACATAGAAACTTCACCTCGTTGATTATTTGACGGCTCGGGAGGTTTCCCTCGCCGCCATCCGCAATATCCTATGCTTTCTCCGGAAATGTGGTTCCATGGCCGGAGAGCAAAAATGACAGGAGTGTACCCTATGGCACAGGAATCTCATCGTAAAGTCCCCCCCGCCACCCCTCAGGGCCCCCGCAAACGTCGGCGGCGGAAAAAGCGTATGAACCCCCTTCTCTATATCCTGCTGGTGGTGGCGGTCTCCGCCATTCTGGCCGGGTTGGGCTGGACCTGGGCCGGAGACGTGCTGGCCCTCAACAAGGAGCCCCTCTCCGCCACCCTCACACTCTCGGACGATCTCTTTACCTTCCGGGAGGAGACCGTGGAGGAAAAGCAGAAGGACGGCTCAATGAAGACGGTGACCAAAACGGTCAGCGAGGTGGACATGAACTATGTGGCCGATCAGCTCAAGGCCAACGGGCTCATTGAGTACAAGCCCCTGTTCAAGATCTTTGCCTCCGTCTCCCACGCCAGCCGCAAGCTTGCTCCCGGCACCTATGAGCTCAACACCGAGATGGACTACAGCGCCCTTATAAACTCCATGTCCTCCCGATCCGGAAGCCGGAAGACGGTGAGCGTCACCATTCCCGAGGGCTACACTCTGGATCAGATCTTTGAGCTGCTGGCCCAGCAGGGCGTCTCCACCGTATCCACCCTGCAAAAGGTGGCCGCCGAGTATGATTTCAAGTACTCCTTCCTCAAGGGCGTTATTCCTCTGGGCGACTATCACCGGCTGGAAGGCTACCTCTTCCCCGACACCTATGAGTTCTACATGGGCGGCGGTGAGAGTGAAGCCGTTCAGGTCCTGAACAAGATGATCCTCCGGTTTGACCGGCAGTTCACTGACGAGCTGCGCCAGCAGTGTGCCGAGATGGGTTACTCCATCCACGACGTCGTCACCATCGCCTCCCTCATTGAGAAGGAGACCGACGGCACCGACCAGACCCGTATCGCCTCGGTCATCTACAACCGTCTGGAGCACCCGGAGTATGAGACCGTGGGCTTCCTGAACATCGACGCCGCCATCGCCTATGTCACCGGCAGAACGGTGACCCAGGCCGACTACCAGAACGTGGACAGCCCCTATAACACTTACCGCAACAAGGGTCTGCCCCCCGGCCCCATCGCCAGCCCCGGCATGGTGGCCCTCAACTCCGCTCTGAACCCCGAGGATTCCAATTATTATTACTACGTTCTGGGCAGTGACAAAAAGCACCACTATGCACGCACCAGCGCCGAATTTGAGCGTCTGAAGGCTGAACTCAATGGATAGGCACATGGAGCTCCTGGCCCCCGCCGGAGATATGGAGCGGCTCCAAATGGCCGTGGCCTACGGGGCGGACGCGGTCTATCTGGCAGGGCAGATGTACGGCATGCGTTCCTTTGCCGGGAATTTTTCCACCGAGGAGTTGAAGACCGCGGTGGCCCTCTGTCACGCCCACGGCGTCCGGGTCCATGTCACCTGCAATACCATGCCCCGCAACGACGAGCTCCACACCCTGCCCGACTATCTGGCCTTTCTCCAGGAGGTGGGGGTGGACGCCCTTATCGTGGGGGATGTGGGCGTTCTGGCTCTCGCCAAACAGTACGCCCACAAGGTGCCCATCCACATCTCTACCCAGACCAGCGTCACCAACTATGCCGCCGCCCGCTTCTGGTATGAGCAGGGGGCGGAGCGGATCATTCTGGCCCGGGAACTTACCCTGGACGAGGTAACCGAGATCTGCGCCAAGCGCCCCAAGGGCCTGGAGGTAGAGGCCTTTGTCCACGGGGCCATGTGTGTAAGCTGGTCGGGCCGGTGCGTGCTGAGCAACTACATGACGGGCCGGGACGCCTCCCGGGGCGCCTGCGCCCAACCCTGTCGGTACAAGTATGCCCTCATGGAGGAGCAGCGCCCCGGTGAGTTCTTTCCCGTGGAGGAGGACGACCGGGGAACCTATATCTTCAATTCCAAGGATATGTGTATGCTCTCCCATATCCCTGAGCTTCTGTCCGCCGGGCTGGACAGCCTGAAGATCGAGGGGCGGGCCAAGTCGGCCTATTACGCCGCCGTGGTCACCAACGCCTACCGCCACGGCGTGGACGCCGCCCTGGCCGGAGAGCCCCTGGATCTCATCTGGCTGGAGGAGCTGGACAAGGTGAGCCACCGCCCCTATTCCGAGGGCTTCTACTACGGTCATCCCCAGCAGTATGTGGGAGACGCCCGCTACATCCGGGACTGGCAGGTCATCGCCATGGTCACCTCCTGCTCTCCCGACGGCAAGGCCCTGTGCTCTCTGCGCAACAAGCTACGCCGGGGCGAGGCCCTGGAGCTCATCGGTCCCGGTCTCCGCCCCACGGCCTTTTCCGCGCAGGAACTGCTGGACGCTGACGGACTTCCCCTCCAGGAGATCCGCACCCCTCAGACGGCCTTCCGGCTCGCCCTCCCCTGTCAGGCCCCTCCCCTTTCCATCCTCCGAAAGAAGGTGGCGGAATGAACCAACGCCGCTTTGATTACGACCTGCTGCGGGTGTTCTCCATGCTGGGGGTCATCTACCTCCACACCGCCGCTGACGCACTGCACAAGCTGGCCAGCATGCCTATCTGGGAGCTGTCCAATGTGCTGGCCTGCCTTTTCGCCCCGGCGGTCCCCCTCTTCTTCATGATGTCGGGCTCTCTGCTGCTGGGTAAGGAACAGACCGCCGACCTGGAGCACCTCTTCCGCCGTCGGCTGCCCAAGATCCTGATCCCATACCTGGCCTGGACCGCTCTGACCCTCCTATACTGGGCCCTCACCGGTCAGGGGCAGACCGCCCTCACCTCCCTGAGCCGACTGCTCAACAACGGCGTGGCGGTGCCCTATTGGTTCCTCTACGCCCTGGTACCCATGTATCTCCTCTCTCCCCTGCTCAAACGGATGACCGACCACCTTGAGGATATCCACTGGCACTACATGATCTCCCTCTGGGTCATTCTCACTCTGGGGCTCAACACCGTCCGCTCCTTTGTCCCGGAGCGGTGGCTGCTCACCTTCACCGAACACTGGACTTTGAATATCAATGTGGTGGGGGGGTATCTGGGCTACTTTCTGCTGGGGGCCTATCTGGAGCGGTTGAGGCGCCTCCCCTCCAGGCGTGTTCTTGCCCTGTGCGCCGCCGCCCTGTGGGCTCTGTCTATCCTGGGCACCCGCCATGACACCTTTACCCAATATGCCTATTCCGAGCGCTTTACCGACTATCTCTCCCTGATGACCATGGCCCTGGCGGTATGCCTGTTTCTGCTGGCCAAGTCCTGTCTGCGGGAGCGATCCTGTCGGGGCAGACTCCTCCCCTGCCTGTCCGCCCTCTCCTTCGGCGTCTACCTGATCCACCCTCTGGCCATCGGCATGGGCAAACTCATCTGGAGCTCCCTCACCGGATGGCCCTTCCCCGTCACCATCCCGCAGCAGCTTCTGTTCTATGTGCTGGTGAGCCTCTTTTGTGTGCTGGCCTGCCTGGTGCTGGCCTCTCTCAAGCCCTTTTGCTTCCTCTTCACCGGCCAACCCTATGCCCAGGCCTGCCAGAGGGGCAATCTCTTCGCCCTTTTCTCCGAAAAAAAGAGGGCTGAGCCTTGACAGCGCCGGAAAATGTGATACAATAATGACCGCAATGACGAAGATAAGTCTGTCACGCCGCGCCAAGCGAGAGGGGACGGTGGAAGCCCTCCGTGACACGGACAGACACGCCCCTTCCGAGCGCTCCGGGAGACCGGACGGCCCAGCCCCGATACCGGCTGCAATGAGATGCGTCCTTTGGACGTAAATCAGGGTGGTACCGCGGAGCCTTCGCTTCGCCCCTGGCCAAACAGGGGCGGAGCGTTTTTTATTGCCCACCCCACATTTTGATTGGAGGTAATCCCCATGAGCCAACCCAAGCCTTACGGCGTCAACGAACTGCGCGAAATGTTCCTGAAATTCTTCGAGACCAAGGAGCACCTGCGTCTGCCCAGCTTCTCCCTTATTCCCAAGGACGACGCCTCGCTGCTGCTCATCAACTCCGGCATGGCGCCCATGAAGCCCTATTTCACCGGCGAGAAGGAGCCCCCCCGCCACCGGGTGACCACCTGTCAGAAGTGCATCCGCACCGGCGACATTGAGAACATCGGCCACACCGCCCGCCACGGCACCTACTTTGAGATGCTGGGCAACTTCTCCTTTGGAGACTACTTCAAGCGGGACGCCATCCACTGGGCCTGGGAATTCCTCACCTCCCCCCAGTGGGTGGGCCTGGATCCCGACCGCCTCTATCCCTCCGTCTTCGCCGGCAATGAGACCACCCCCGCCGACGACGAGGCCTTCCGCATCTGGCATGAGGAGATCGGCGTCCCTGTCGACCACATCTTCAAGTTCGGCAAGGAGGACAACTTCTGGGAGCACGGCTCCGGCCCCTGCGGCCCCTGCTCCGAGATCTACTATGACCGGGGCGAGCGCTTCGGCTGCGGCAAGCCCGGATGCACCGTGGGCTGCGAATGCGACCGCTACATGGAGGTCTGGAACGTGGTCTTCTCCCAGTTCAACAACGACGGCGAGGGCCATTACGAGGAGCTCAAGCAGAAGAACATCGACACCGGTATGGGACTGGAGCGGCTGGCGGTGGTGTGTCAGGATGTGGACTCCCTGTTCGATGTGGACACCGTCATGAACATCACCCGTAAGGTCAGCGAGATCACCAACGCCCACTACGGGGAAAGTCACGAGCGTGACGTGTCCCTCCGGGTGATCACCGACCACATCCGCTCGGCCACCTTTATGATCTGCGACGGTGTGCTCCCCTCCAACGAGGGCCGGGGCTATGTGCTGCGCCGCCTCCTGCGCCGGGCCGCCCGCCACGGCAAGCTCCTTGGCGTCAACGAGCCCTTCCTCTATGAGGTCTGCGCCACCGTTATCCATGAGAATCAGGGCCACTACCCTGAGCTCGCCGAGCGGCAGGACTATATTACCAAGGTCATCCGGGTGGAGGAGGAGAACTTCGCCAAAACCATCGACGGAGGCCTGAAGATCTTCAACGAGCTGCTGGAGGGCCACAAGCAGAAGGGGGAAAAGACCTTCTCCGGCGCCGACGCCTTCAAGCTCTATGACACCTACGGCTTCCCCATCGACCTGACCCTGGAGATGATCGCCGAACAGGGCATGGACCTGGACGAGGCCGAGTTCCACAAGCAGATGGATGAGCAGAAGCTCCGGGCCCGTAAGGCCCGGGAGGCTCTGGGCGACCTGGGCTGGGCCGGCGTGGAGTTCGGAAAGGATATCCCCGAGACTCAGTTCGTGGGCTACGATCAGTTCTCCATCGGGAACGCCAAAGTGGTGGCCCTGGTGGTGGAGAACGAGCAGGCCGAAGCGCTGATGCCCGGGGTGGAGGGCATTGTGGTGCTGGACAAGACCCCCTTCTACGCCGAGATGGGCGGCCAGGTGGCCGACCGGGGCGTGATCTCCGGCAAGGACTTCCGCTTCGAGGTCTCTGATGTACAGAAGAACAAGGGCGGCAAATATATGCACTATGGCGTGCTCACTCAGGGTATGCTCAAGGTGGGCGAGCAGGTGGAGGCCACCATCGATATGCCCCGCCGCAAGGCCATCATGCGCGCCCACTCCGCCACCCATCTGCTGGACGCCGCCCTCCGCCGGGTGCTGGGTGCCCATGTCCAGCAGGCCGGCTCCCTGGTGGAGCCCGACCGGCTGCGCTTCGACTTCACCCATTTCTCCGCCATGACCCCTGAGGAGCTCTCCCAGGTGGCCGCCATCGTCAACGAGGCCATTCTGGAGGGCTATGACGTCCAGACCAGCGTACTGCCCATTGAGGAGGCCAAGCAGAAGGGCGCCATCGCCCTGTTTGGCGAGAAGTACGGCGACACCGTCCGGGTGGTGGATATGGGCAGCGGCTTCTCCGTGGAGTTCTGCGGCGGCACCCATCTGGACAACACCGCCAAGGCCGGTTTCTTCCACATCGACAGCGAATTCTCCGTAGCCTCCGGCGTACGCCGGATCGAGGCCACCACCGGCCTTCTCACTCTGGAGACTTTGAACCGCAATCAGGAAATGCTCTTCCAGGCCGCCGCCGTCCTGAAGGCCAAGCCCGCCGAGCTGCGGGAGCGGGCCAGCCAGACCATGGAGGAGATGAAGGCCCTGCGCCACACCGTGGAGGCCTTCCAGGCCCGGGAGGCGGTCAACGAGGCCAAAAGCTTCCTCATGGGCGCCAAGGAAGTGGGCGGCCTGAAGGTCCTCACCGCCACCCTTCCCGACGCCGACGCCGATAAGCTGCGCAAAACCGGCGACTTCCTCCGGGATAAAGATGAGCACGTGGTCGCCGTCCTCTCCACCGTTAAAGAGGGCAAGATCACCTTCCTGGCGGTCTGCGGCAAGGAGGCGGTGACCAAGGGCGTCAAGGCCGGGGATCTGATCCGCTCCGTCACCGCCATCTGCGGCGGCAAGGGCGGCGGCAAGCCCGACTCCGCCATGGGCGGCGGTACCGACCTGCTCAAGCTGGATGACGCCCTGGCCACTGTGGACGACTTCGTAGCGGGCAAGCTGGGGCTCTGAGCCATGCTGCCCCAGGATCCCTTTATCCTTCTGAGCGTGGTGAATACCGCCCTGCGGGACGGCTGTCCCTCTCTTGAGGAATTCTGCCGCCGGGAGGACGCCGACCCCGCCGCCCTCACCGCCGCTTTGGCGGCCGTGGGCTTCACCTATGACCCGGACCGGAACCAGTTCCGCTAAGCTGACAAAAGGAGGACTTTTCCATGTCTGATTGCCTGTTCTGTAAGATCGTTGCCGGAGAGATCCCCAGCAAAAAGGTCTATGAGGACGAGCTGTGCTACGCCTTCTATGACATCGATCCCCAGGCCCCCACCCACTTTCTGGTGATCCCCAAGGCGCATATCCGGTCGGTGTCCCAGGTGGACCAGACCAACGCCGCCGTTGTGGGGCACATCTTTTCCGTTATCGCCCGGCTCTCCAAAGAGCTGGGACTGGAGAGCTATCGGGTGGTCTCCAACATCGGGGATCAGGCCGGCCAGAGCGTTCTCCACCTTCACTTCCACGTTCTGTCCGGGAGGGATATGACTTGGCCTCCCGGCTGATGCCCCAGCAAAAACCGGAGCACCCCTTTCTGCCCTGGATCATCGCCATCATAGCCGCCCCCTTCCTCTGGGGGTGGCTTTTGGTGCGTTTTTGGGTACTGCTCTCCTGGCTGCCTGTCAGCGGCGCCCAACTGCCGGTGGCCGCCGGAGTGGTCACCGCCGCGGTTCTCATTCCCGGCGTATTGCTCCATGCCGGGAGAAACCTGCTGCTCCCGTACAAGCCCTGGAAGGCCCTGCCGGTGGGCGTGGTGGGCTTTCTTTTGGGCTTTTTCTTCGATGTGAGCCTGTCCATGCTCTCCGCCCCGCCGGAGCTTCCCGGCGTGCCGGTGGAGATCCTGTGCCATGTGGGCAACGGCCTGGTCTTTGCTGTCATCCTTCTCGCCCTCTTTCGCGCCGGACGGGATCTGCTGGGGCTGGGCCGGGTGGATCGGCGGCAGATGCTCCTTCTCTTCCTCTGTCTCAACGTCGTCACCGCACTCTACGCCCTCACCTCTAAAACGGTCTACGTCTGGGACAGTGCCGGATACTGGGCCATTGCCCGCTCTCTGGCGGAAGAGGAGCTGAACCATCAGCACCTCATCCGGATCCTGGAGAGCACCCTCACCCAGGACTACAACCAGCTTCTGGCCCTACCCATCTCTCTGGTGATGCGCCTGTTCGGCGGGAGCCGGACAGTGTTCCTCTTCGCCCTGTCCAACTTCTACACCCTGCCCGCCCTCTGGGGACTGACCGCCATGGCCAGGCAGCGCAAATGGAGCGGTCTGGTACTGGCGGGTCTGTTCCCCATGCTGGGCTATACGGGCCTGGTGGGTTTTGTGGATGTGGCCTCCGCCGCTCTGGGGATCTGGGCCTTTGTCATCTATACCAGCGACCGTCCCCCCGTCAGCCGGGGGCTCTTCTCCGGGGCCCTGTTGGTGGGCACCTTCCTTCTGCGCCGGTATTTCTTCTTCTTTGCCGCCTCCTTTGGGGTGGCCGCTCTGGTGCAGAAGCTGGTATGTGACCGGAAAAAATGGGGGGACTTTGCCGCCCTCTTCGGTTCCTGCGCCCTGTGCTCCCTGACCTTCACCTATCAGTTCCTGCTGGACAAGGTACTGGGCACCGACTACAGGGATCTCTATTCCGCCTATGACCTGGGCCTGCGCACCGACGTCTTCCTCACCTGCCGCTATTTCGGCCTCATCCTCCTCGCGGTGGTGCTCCTGGCCTCCCTCTATGGCCTGCGCCGGGAAGAGGATCGCCCCAGACTGGTGCTGGGCCTTGTCCAGGTGACCGTATGCTTTGCCGCCTTCATCTCCGTCCAGTCCCACGGCCAGCAGCACCTGCTCATCTACCTGCCTGCCGCGGCCCTTCTGGCGGCAACGGCCCTGTCCGTCGCCCCCCAGTTCTGGAGCGCTTTGTTTGCCATTCTTACGGCGATAAACTGCTTTATCTACAAGGTCCAGCCTGTCTCCATCAACAATATCCGCATGCCCGCCCTGCTCCCCTCCTTCCAGTTCTATGGGCCCCAGCGCGCCGACGCGGACGAGCTGCTGCGGCTGGCGGAGTTTATCGACCGCCTCTCCGACGCCGAGCCTCACACCGCGGTGGTGATGGCCTCCTCCTTCACCCTCAACACCGAGACCCTCACCAACCTGCGGGCTTCTCTGGGACTCCGGGAGCCGGAACGGCGCACCGTCATCCAGTACCACGGCACGGTGGACAAGCGGGATCCCTTCAATTGGAACACCCCCACCGCCGACTACATGATCGTGGGCGACCCGGTGCAGGTCCACCTGGGGGAGGAGAACCAGCAGGTCATGGCCCTGCTGGCCCACGATGTGCTGGATCGTACCGGCCCCGGCCTGGCCTATGAGGCTCTGCCGGAGACCTTCTCCCTCACCGACGGGGTCACGGTGCGTGTCTATCGCCGCACCCGTCCCTGGAGCTATGAGGATTACCTGTCCATCTCGGATCGGCTCACGGAACTCTATCCCGACTACGCCGAGCTGTATGCCCTCCCCGCCTGGATGACAGAGTCCCATGGGGCGGCAAATTAAATGAAAAAAGGTTCCGCGGGAAGCTTCCCGCGGAACCTTTTTCTTCTATTTTCCCTTGTCTGTGACCACAAGCGTGTCACCGGGATGGAGGCGCGTACCTCCCTTGGGTACTACAGCGGTACCGTCGGAGCGCTGCACCAGCACAATCAGGGTCTCTCCGGGAATATCCAACTCCCGGATCGCCTTTCCCGACCATGGGCTCCCCTTCTCCACCGGCAGCTCCCGCAGCTCCAGACCCATCTCCTTTTCCTGATAGACCGGGGTGCTCAGCACCAGCAGGTCTCCCTCCAAAAGCACGGTGTCTCCGCCGGGGATCACACTCTCCTCTCCCCGGCGGATCATCACCACCAGTCCGTCCGCGGGCAGCGGACAGTCCGCCAGCCGCTGTCCCCGCCAGGGGTGGGCCCGGTCGATCTCCAACCGGGTCAGATGGAGCAGTCTCTCATCCTGGTAGTCGGTAAAGGTACGCCGCAGGCTCTCCTCGCTGTCGGTCATCTCCAGCCCCTCCGCCACCCTGGGCAGCAACGAACCCTGGAGGGCCACAGAGAAGAGACACACACAGAACACCATGTGGAACAGGTCGTGACCCATCGCCGCCCCGCTGCCCACCGCCATTACGGCAAAAACGATGGAGGCCGCTCCCCGGAGCCCCGCCCAGGACACCAGCAGGCATTGCCGGGTAGAGCACCGGAAGGGCTTGAGGAGGACAAACACCGCCACAGGCCGGGATACAAAGGTGAGAAACAGGGTCACGCCCAAGGCCGCCGGCAGTACGGCGGGCAACTCGCTGGGGGTGGCCAGAAGCCCCAGCAGGAAGAACAGCACCATTTGGGCAAGTCCGGTAGTCCCATCGAAAAAGGGCACCAGCGCCGTTTTCCTGGGAATGGCGGCGTTGCCCATAAAAAGTCCCGCCAGATAGGTGCCCAGATAGCCGTTTCCACCCGCCGCCGCGGGCAGGGCGTAAGCCAGCGCCGCTACGGCGAAGACGAAGACGATGTCCATACCGCTCTCGGAAAAATCCAGCTTTTTCAACAGGAAGACCGCCAGGACCGCCACCAGCGGTCCCAGGAGAAGGCCAAAAAGCACCTGCCTGGCTACGGTGGCCAACAGGGCGGCCTCCTCCCCGGCGCCCAGCAAAGTCAGCCCCACCACCGTCATCAGATAGGCGCAGGGGTCGTTACTGCCGCTCTCCAGCTCCAGCAGAGAGGCGGTGTTCTCCTTCAGGCCCAGCTTTTTGGCCCGGAGGATGGAAAATACCGACGCGGCGTCGGTGGAGCTGATGACCGCCCCGGTGAGAAGGCTCTCCCCCGCTGTCATCCCCAGCGCCAAACGGCAGAAGCCGGCGGTGAGAAGCGCCGTCGCCGCCACTCCCGCGCTGGACAACACCACCGCCCGTCCCGCCACCGGTCTGGCCGCCTCCCAGCGGGTACCGAAACCACCGTAGAACATGATAAAGATAAGCGCCACCGAACAGATCCGCTCCGCCAGGGCAAAGTCGGAAAAATCCAGACCAAGGGGGCCGTCTACCCCACAGAGCATCCCCAGCAGCAGGAACAGCAGCAGCGCGGGCACCCCCATCTTTCCCGACAGCCGCCCCGCCGCCACACAGGCCAGCAGGATCAGGGCAAAAAACAGCAATTCCAGATCTAAGCCTCCCACGGCTCACGCCCCCTCCTTTTTTCCACACAGGCTGCCAGCCCCATACGGCACAGCACGGGATAAAGCGCATTGAGCAGAAGAAAGAGCATCAGGGTCTGCACCGGCAGCATAATGAGATTCTTCCAAAAGCTGGTCGTGGCGTAAAACAGATACCCCTTCCCGGAAAGAATGGAGCTCCACAGAGCCCCCAGGGTCACATTGAGGGCATTGGTACACAGCTTGGCAAAAAACACCCGTGGCAGAGTGGGCTTGGCCCGATAGAGGAACAGGGCGTAAAAGAGAGTCCCCAGCATTGTGGTGAGGGCATAGCCGGGAAAGTAAGGTGACGCGCCCGGCTTCACAAAGAAGGATACCGTGTCTTCCGCGAAGCCAAATACCAGCGCCGTCACCGGCCCGCACACCATCCCGCACACGCACCGGGCCAGAAAGCCCCAAGTCACCTTGGCCTTATAGAGATCGGTAAAGTCTATTCGGATAGACGGCAAATAGGACAGCGCCACACAGGCGGCGATCATCAGCGCCGCGAAACACAGGATGCGGGGCTTTTTAAAGTCGGTCAGAGCCTGTCTCCAATAGTCCCCGGAAAAGGGGGAGGAATAGGCCTTCAGAGCGTTTTTCTGCATAAAAAGATCCTCCTTTGTGTCGGGCAGCCCTTTCGGGTATGCCGCACAGAGGAGGATATAGTACCGCCGTCCCATATGCGGCAGCGGGATGCGGGAACGGCACTGCGGAGGTCAAGCCCCACTTCGTCCGGCGGACAACTCCCCGTCCCGCCGGCACTAAACACGCCGCTCCCTACTCTGCCTGTTTCCATTATCATACGCTATCCACGGACAAAGGGCAAGAAAAATTTCCCCTCACGGCGCCAAAATGTCCAGCGCCAAAAGTCCCTCATAGCCATAGAGGGCGTTGAGCACCTCCAGCATGGCGTTGGGGCTCAGCCGCTCCGGCAGATCCAGCCTTCTGAGCAGCTCCTGCCGACGCCGGGCGGCCTCCGGGGCGCCGGAGAGCCCCAGGGCATAGAGATCGGCCTTGGTCAAAGGATGCCGGGAGGCAGGCTGCGCCTCTTCCCCGTCCAGAAAGGTGGCCCCCGCCTTGCGCAGGGCGTCCAGGAGCACTGCCGGGGACATCCCCTCCACCCCCAGCTTTCCCTCCTTGCCGGGGGATCGTTTGCGCTTTTCCTTGCCGGGCCGGTCAGGGATGTAGGCGTGCTTCACCTGGGACGGCTCCACCGCCCCCCGGAGAAAATTCCGGATGACAAATCCGGCCCCGTCGGAGTCGGTGAGCACGATGAGCCCCCGCTCCGCCGCCAACCGGCGCAGCAGTTTCAGCCTTTCGCCATCCTTGAACACACCAAAGCCGGAGGTCTCCAGAATGACGGCGTCCACCACCTGAGAGAGGGTATTCTTATCGTAGCGGCCCTCCACTACGACGGCCTCCCTGATCCGCTCCATTTATTCCAGCCCCAGGGGGATGAGCCTGCAGTAGTCCTCCAGGCTCCCTCCACCGCGGAAACAGTCGATGACGGCTCTGCCCATGGGGTGGAGCCGATCCGTATCATAGGCGCCCAGCTCCCGGTCAAAGAACTCGCTGAGGAGCCTGGCCCCCGCGTCGTACCCCTTTTGTCCCAGCCGCTCCTGGAGCTCGGGCCGGAGGAATTTGGGGGAGATATACTGACCGTCCACCTTCATCTCCTTCAGCCCATAACCCAAAATGGGGCATCGGGCGGGGATCAGCCGATCCATCCGGAAATTCACCCCGCCCCGGCGGGCCAGATATTCCCGGGCGATCCACTCCGCGGAGAAGCCGATGTCATAGATCCCGATATGCTGGTTGGGGATGAGCACATATTTGGTGTTGGGGCAGCTCAGGATCTGCTCCATAAGCAGATTGGCCTGAACCACCCGTTCCCCGGTGGCGAAGGGCCAGTAGGAGCCCACCCCCTCACTGGCCAGGGGCACATCGTCGATGATGCTGGGATTATTGTACCCTCTGGGGGCCACCAGCCGCCACAGCCAGGCCAGAGCCGGGGGCAGGATATGCATCAGACCCACGATGCCGTAGCTGGGGTGTTCGGCGGTGGCGGGGGGCATCCGCACGCCGAAGGAGCGCACATCCACCTCCACCGGCCCCTGCACCACCCGGTCGATCATCCGCCGGGGAATGATGACCCGGGGGTTGGGACAGGGGGTGCCGTCCGAGTCGGGAGCGTGCTCCCACAGAAGACAGGTGGCCCGGGGCACCGCCTGAAGATTGAAGAAAATAAGGGGCTCCCTGGTGTGGATGGAAATGCGCTCGTAGGTGGGGTCGGCCCCGTACTCGTCGATGCCGTCCACCCGGACAAACCACCCGTCCTCCCCGTCGGCCAGGGCCAGCTTTCCGTTTCCGCTCTGGAAGGAGGGACAGCACATGGCCATATCGTCGGTGACCGGCTCAATGGTACAGGTGTCGCTCATGCTGATGTAGTGACGGGTCCCGTTGACGGTGTTCACCCCAACCAGCACCCGGCCGTCCTCCTCCCGGCGCACATCCTGCAGCAGCTCGCTCTTGCCGCCGCCGGAGGCCCCCTCGTGCATCATCACCATCTCATTTTCATAGGGCGTGATGATCCGGGCGGCGGAGGCGTGGGCGGTGACCCAGTTCTCCCGCTCCCCGATATCCAGCAATACGCTGTACACCCCCTTCTTGGCGGAGGGGCCGGGGTAGAGATTGTATGCAAAAACCTCGTGGAGCTCCTCGCTCCGGCTGTGCACCACCACCTGTTTGCCCTGGAAGTGGGTGTGCCGGAATGGTGGCGCCATGTAGAGAATGGCCCGGGGCGTGAATTTCTCCACCTCCCGGATATTCACAAAGGCCTGAAGCTGGCTCAGGGCAAAGGCAAAAAAGGCGGCGTTCCGGGGGCAGACCAGCACCGCCTCATAGCCGAAGTCATAGCTGCCGGCCTTGAAGGGGACCAGCACCAGCTCCTGGGTAGCCAGCCATGTCAGGGTCTCCTTCCGCAGGTCGTCAAAGGGATAGCCGTATGTATCCTCAAACCGTGGTTTATCGGTGGGCTGGCTGTCGGCGATGCGCATACTGTCCGGATCCCGGCGGCGCATGTAATCCTCCTCAAAGTTCACCACCGCCCCGTTGCGGCAGCGCACCACGCTGGCCTCCTTCACCGTCTCCCCGTTTACCTCGTAGGCCACCTCAATACGGTCGGAACCGCTGTTGCCGAAGATGAGCTCATACAGGGTCTCCTTGCTCTCGGGTACGATCACGCTGGGACTGTGCTCCATCACCAGCGCCAGCTCCTCGGGAAGATCAAATCTCTCCATCAAAATATTCAAAACAGGTACCCTCGCTTTCTCAAAACAATAGGGTCAGGCCGTCTTCTTCTCCGCCAGCTCCAGCAGGAGCCCGGTGAGCAGTTCCCCGCCGTCCGCCCCGGTGGATTTCATGGCCAGATCGGTCTCCTCGCAGCGGCGCACCGCCTTGCGGCACCACTCCAGCGAAAAGCGGCGGGCCGACTGAAGCAGCTTATCCGCCGTGGAGGCCCAACCGATCCCCCACAGCTCCATAAGCCACTTGGCCCCCTTGCCGTTTTCAATGGCCAGCCGCGCGGTATAGATCCGCCGCAGCTGCCACCCAAGCATGGCCAGCAGACCGATGGGGGTCTCCTGCATGTGGAGCAGATCGGACATGACGGAAAAGGCCTTGTCAAAGTTTCCTGTGGAGATGGCGTCGGTGAGCTGAAACACCACCGCGTCCAGCTGAGGGGTAGCCACCGCGTCGATGTCCTGCCGGGTGATCCGTTCCTCCCTGGCATAGGCCCCCACCTTTCCGATCTCCGTGATGAGCCCGTTCATCAGATCCCCGCACAAAAACACCAGGTAGCGGGCGTCCTCGGCGGAGATATCATGGCCCAGCGCCTTGAAGCGTCGCTGGATCCACGTGATGAGCCCGTCCGGGCCCTGGCGCTGAAAATTGACCTCCCGGCCCGTCTCCTTCACCAGCTTGGCCAGCTTTATCCGGTTGTCCGGCTTATAGCTGATCACGTCATAGATAAAGACCAGACATACATATTCAGGCAGGTCGGACAGCAGCTCGGCAACGGCCTCCTTATCCCCCTTGTATATATCGTAGTCGTAAACCTCCACCAGTGTGCGTTCACTCATCATGGGCACGGCGTCCACCAACTCCCGCAGACGCTGAATGGTAAAGTCCCGGGCGCTGAGCACATGGTGATTGAACTCATCCAGCCCACCGGTCAGCAGCTTTTCCCGCATCTCCTTCAGACAGTGATCCCGGAGATAGGCCTCCTCACCATGAAAGATATAGAGCCTTCCGATGCTTTCTGAGGCCAGCTCCCGCTTCAGATCCCGGTAGCTGTTGTCCTCGCTCTTTTTCTTGAATGCCACGGCGGCCACCTCCTTTTCGCGTAACGTTGACAGTATATCATACCCGCCCCATTTTTGCAAGTGCAGCGTCAAAAACTTTCATTTTACAGTAAATGTTTCCTTTCCCAAGCCCCGGATCTCCACCGCAGGAGAAAGAGGATGGCCCGGATACATTCATCGCAGGCCATAGCCGCCCACAGTCCGGGCAGCCCCATACCAAAATGTACCGCAAAGAGCCAGCCGCCCCCCACGCCCATGGCCCAGGCAAAGATAATACACAGGACGATGGGATATTTGATATCCCCACAGGCCTGAAGCACCCGGCACATGACCATATTCACCGCCCGCCCCGCCTCCAGCGGGATCTCAATGAGCATAATGACAGGCGCCAGGGCCAGAATGTCCTGGTCTCCGGTAAAGATGGAGTAGATGGGCCGGGCCAGCAGGAAAAGGAGCACACTGACCGTCAGGGATACCGACAGCGACCCCAACAGGGCCCGCTTTACGCTCTGCCGGGTGCCGGAGACGTCCCCCGCCCCCATGAGCCGGGCCGCCACCACCTGGGCCGCCTGAGAGAGGGCGGCGCCGAACATATAGGTGACGTTTGCGAACATGTTGGCATAGACCCGGGTATTCACCACATATTGCGCGAAACGGTTGCAGGTGGTCTGTATACAGATCTGGGAGAGATTGTAGGACAGGGACTCCCCGCCGGTGGGCAGTCCGATGGCCAGCAGACGCTTGAACTGTTCCATGGGGAAGGGACGCAGATATTTCACGGAGATCACCGGGCCAAAGCGCCGACGAAAAAGTACGGCAATGACCACCGTCCCCACCATCCGGGACAGATCGCTGGACAGGGCCGCTCCCACCACACCCAGAGCCGGCACCGGCCCAAGGCCGTTGATGAGAACGGCGTTCCCGCCAATATTCAGGCAGTTCATCAGCACTGAGATGACCATGGTCTCTTTCATCAGCTGACTGGAGCGGAAAAAGGCCACAAAGGTCAGATAGACGGCCTGAAACACCATCCCCGCCCCGATGACGCGCATGTACAGGCAGGTCTTCTCAAAAATATCGGCGTGGACCCCCATGAGGCGGAACACCCCGGGGCAGAACAGGATCAGCACCCCGCTGACCAGAACGCCAAAGCCGATATTGGTCACCAGGGCCACCGTATAGGTGCGGCTGGAGCGTTTGGTGTCCTCCGCGCCAATGTATTGCGATATCAGAATGGTGGATGCGGTACAGATCACGGAGAAGACCAGCAGCACCAGATTTGTCACCTGATTGGCGTTGCCGATGGCACCCACCCCGGCGGGATCCCGCCACCCCACCATGATCTGGTCGGCATTGCCCACCAGCATCTGGAGCAGCAGCTCGATAAAAATGGGCCAGCACAGCCCCAAAATGTTATTTTCCCTTCGCTCCATTACGCTCCGGGCCTCCTCTTGATACATATAGGGAAATTATACGGACTTCCCCGGAAAAGGCAATGGGCGTTCTCACCAGATTTTCTCCCTCTCCCCCGCCGGTCTTTCCACCATTTTTCCCTTCCCCTTGACGAAGGGACCGGGGGCGGGTACAATGGAGAAAAACCCCTCAGGAGGGATCCTCTATGGTTCAGCTTCGGGCCCGTGATCACGGCATTTTTATCGGCGAGCTCCCCACAGGCGCAAGAAATAAGATCACCGACGTCCCCGGCGTCACCGTGGGCCACTGCACCGTGGACACAGACGAGCATAAAACCGGGGTCACCGTCCTTCTCCCCTGTCCGGAAAACCCCTTCCGCCACAAGCTCCCCGCCGCCGCCTTTGTGCTCAACGGCTTCGGAAAAAGTCTGGGGCTGGTGCAGGTGGAGGAGCTGGGCACCCTGGAGACCCCCATCGCCCTCACCAACACCCTGAACGTGGGCCTTGTCCATGACGCCATGGTGGAATATATGATCACCCGCGGGGGGACCGAGGGCGTCGACGTGCGCTCGGTGAACCCGGTGGTCTGCGAGTGCAACGACGGAGGGCTCAACCGCATCCAGCGCCGGGCGGTGGGGGCCGAGCATGTCTTCTCCGCCTTCGCCGCCGCCTCCCCCGACTTTGAGGAGGGGGACGTGGGGGCGGGTAAGGGCATGGTCTGCCACGGCCTCAAGGGGGGCATCGGCTCCGCCTCCCGCCTTATGGAGGTGGATGGACAAAGCTATACTCTGGGCGCTCTGGTGCTGGCCAACCACGGCAGCATGAAGGATCTGACCATTTCCGGAGAGCACATTGGCCCCCGGCTGGATCAGGCCAAGGCCGCCAAGGAGAGCGATGTGGGCTCCTGCATCGTCCTTCTCGCCACCGACCTTCCCCTTGACAGCCGTCAGCTGAGCCGGGTATTGAAGCGGGCCTCGGTGGGTCTGGCCCGGCTGGGCTCCTACATCGGCCACGGCAGCGGAGAGGTCTTTGTGGCCTTTTCCACCGCCAATCCCTTTGATCCTGAGGAAAAAGCGGCCCTCCGCCAGGTGAGTGCCTTCCACGAGGAAAAAATGGATCTCCCCTTCCGGGCCGCCGCCGAGGCGGTGGAGGAGGCCGTCCTGAACTGCCTCTTCACCGCCCGCACCTGCACCGGCTGGGACAAAAAGACGGTCTGGGCCCTCACCGACCTGTGGATGCCGGAGAAGGGGTAAGGGAACGTTTTTTGATAATAGCAAGGGCCGCCGATCTCCTGTCGGCGGCCCTTGTCTCATTCCTTTTCAAACACGTCCTTACCCATCCCGCAGATGGGACAGACCCAGTCCTCAGGCAGGTTTTCCCAGGGGGTCCCGGGGGCCACGCCGTTGTCCGGATCCCCCACCTCCGGGTCGTAGACATACCCACAGGGCCCGCATACATAACGATCCATGTTCTCACTTCCTTTCCAGCTTTTCACATAATGTCTCCCACAGCTCCAGGGTCTTGAAGCGGATCTCATAGTTCCCGTCCTCTTCCGTAATGAGCTTGACCTGCTCCCCTGTAAGGGCGGAGGCCTGGGCCGCGGCGGTGCTTACCGAGTCGGCGCACAGAGGCGGAAATACCACGCACCACCAATTGCGCCCCTCTCCCTGCCCGACTGTGAGACGCAGCGCGGCATACCGCCCCGCGGGGAGAGAGAAGCCGTTATAGTGTCGGGTGGGAAACCATACGTCCTCCTCCAGGGCGGCCGTCACCGGCCTGCCCTCCGCCACCTCCGCCCCGGCCCGGGCCAGCTCTTCCAGGTGGCCACCCAGGATCGCCCTGGCCTCCTCCGCTCCCCGAGTCTCCGTGAGCAGAGGCTCTGCCGCCTCCAGCACCGCGTCCCGTACCCGCAGTTTTATCGCCTGCTCTTCCAGCGCGTCGGAGGCGCCGACCACATGAAGCCGTACCAGCTTTTCCGACAGAGCGTTCTGCTGCCCGGAGAGCCATGTCCCCGCCAGCGCCGCCACGCATATTCCCAGCAGCGCGGCCAGCTCCCACCGCCGCAGCTTGTTTTTTCTCTCATGTAACAAAACAGACACACCTTTCTATGTGAGGTGTGTCTATTTTTCCCACTTTATTTGTGTTTAGTCATCAGAGTGAATGGGTCAAAAATGTCTCCGGCCAAACCTTCCCCATCGCGTCGGAAGCGGCCCGCGCCTGATCCTGAGAGGAAAAGAGACCGTACACGGTGGAACCTGTGCCCGTCATACAGGCCCCCAGGGCCCCACGATCCACCAGCTCCCCTTTCAGCTCCTCCACCAGTGCCCGCCGCCGGGGCGGCAGGACCTCTTCAAAGACATTGTACAGCCTGCGGGCCACCCCGGACAGCTCTCCCCTCTCCAGGGCCTCCAGCATTCCGGCGGTGTCCGGGTGTCCCTGGAGCCGCCGCCCATCCAATTTGGCGAAAAGCTCGGGGGTGGACACGGAAAAACCGGGCTTGATCAGCACCGCCCAGCATTTCGGCAGGGCGGGCAGACCGGTCAGCTTCTCCCCCAGTCCCTCCGCCAAGACGGTGCCGCCCATGACGCAGTAGGGCACGTCCGAGCCCACCCGCTCTCCGATCCGGGCAAGCTGGGAAAGGCTCAGGCCCAGGCCGCACAGCCGATTCAGGCCCCGGAGCACCGCGGCGGCGTCGGAGCTGCCCCCGGCGGTACCCGCACAGACCGGGATCTGCTTGCGCAGCTCCACCGTCAGCCGTCCCCAGTCCGCTCCCGTCGCCTCCTGAAGGCGTCCTGCCGCCACAGCTGCCAGATTGCGGCCATCCACAGGCAGAAAGCCCAGATCGGTGGTGATGACCACTCCCTCCCCCGGCTCCACCGTCAGGGTGATCTGGTCGGCGAGGGATACCGAGGTCATCACCATTCTCATCTCGTGATAGCCGTCCTCCCGCCGCCCCAGCACGTCCAGAGTCAGATTCAGCTTGGCGGGGGCGGACAGCGTCAGGCTCTTTTTCCCATCCATCATCGGATCTTCCGCGCCTCCAGGTAAAAGCGTTTGTCGTGGGGCTCTCCCATGGAGAAGGTCTTCCTGGGCAGGACGCCCTGGCGCAGGATGGCCGGGAAGAGCTCTGCCTTCCCAAGGGCCGGGAGCACAAAGCCCACATTCCCCGGACGCCGGGCCAGATCGCAGGTGACCCCTATCCCGTGGATATAGTCGATGCTGCCGCCATACGCCTTGATGTAATCGTCCAGAAACGTCTGCAGGGTACCCACGGGTAGCGCCTGCCGGGGATCGGGCACCGTGATCGCCCCTTCCCCGTCGGAGTAGATATAGCGGAGCACATGGCCCGCCCCCTCTCCCCGATAGGCGCCGGGGAAGGTAGTCAGCAGAGCGCCCAACAAGTCTTTTTCCTTCACATTAAAGAGGACCCGGTGGATCGCCTTGAACTCCAGGGAATCGTCATAGAGGTTGATTACCTCACACAGGGCATACCGGGAGGGAAGCTCTCCCCAACGTTCCGGCGGGGTCAGCTTCTTCTGCCTCTCATAGCACTCCTTGGCGGTGGTAAGGGAGTGGTTCCCGTCCCCCACCGCGAACTGGAAGGGGACGTTCCCCATCCCCGCGCCGTAACGTTTGACCATGGCCTGGGGCGTGTTCAGCCTCCCCAGAGCCGCCGAGACCTGATCCATGGCCTCCCCGTCCAGAAGCCAGCCGGCCAGATGTCCCCCGCCGGTCATCAGCTCAAAGTCATAGAGCAACTCCAGCTCCCCCTTGCGCGCCGCCAGGGGCTCGATCACCGTCCGCTGGGGATCGTCGCACAACAGCATGGCGTGAGGCAGCTCCACAGAGGCGTTCTTCCGTACCGCCACCCGGGGCGGGATCCGGCTCATGACCACGCCCTCAGTGGCCCGGATGGGCATCTGGGCCTCGGGCTCATAGTCATACTGCTCCAGATCCAGCGCCCCCACCAGGCCCCGGCGGATCTTGCCGTCCCGGAGGGTGCGCTCCACATAGATCAGCGCCCCCGGCAGCTCCCGGAACCGGCCCTCCCGGAGGTAGCGGGTCATGGTATTGTTGATCTCCATGATGTCAGTTTCCACATTAGGCCCGTCCAGGCAGCTCTCCGGCAGGATGAGCCGCAGAGCCGAGGGGGCGCCGCCCACGATCCCCTCTACCTCCGCCCAGTATTCGGGCTGGGAGACATATTGATCGCAGGCCACCACCGCCCACTTACCGTATTCACAGTCTTTGGGCAGCAGGATATCGGCGGGGCCGAATGCCAGGCCCTGGAATCGTTGATCCATGACAGGTTTCCCTCCCTATGATGGGTGTACGTAAAAATCAGAGCGCCGCCTTGATGGCCCCCAGCAGCTCTTCGAAGGTCTCATAGGCGGGCAGCTGGGGATAGTCCGCCTTGATCTTGTCGGTGGACTTGAAGAGGAACCCCGCCTTGCTCTGCTGGATCATGGCCAGATCGTTGTAGCTGTCCCCGGCGGCGATGGTCTCATAGCCGATGGACTGGAGGGCCTTCACCGTGGTGAGCTTGGACTTCTCACAGCGCATCTGAAAGCCGGTGATCTCCCCGCTTTGGGCCACCTCCAGCGTGTTGCAGAAGATGGTAGGCCAGCCCAGTTTCTCCATAAGGGGCTTGGCGAACTGTTCAAAGGTGTCGCTGAGGATGATGACCTGGGTCAGGCCCCTCAGCTCGTCCAAAAAGGCTCTGGCCCCCGGCAGGGGGTCGATCCCGGCGATGGTGGCCTGGATCTCCCGAAGGCCCAGGCCGTGCTCCCTGAGGATCCCCAGACGCCAGTTCATCAGCTTATCATAGTCGGGCTCGTCCCGGGTGGTGCGCTTGAGTTCAGAGATGCCGCTGGCTTCCGCGAAGGCGATCCAGATCTCGGGGACAAGGACGCCCTCCATATCAAGACATACGATGTTCATAGGCTCTTCCTTTCGTTGCTGTCGCCGGGGGCACACCGTGCGCCCCCACAGAGTTTTTCTGCCCGATCGCGCCCTTACATGCTCTTCAGGAATCGCTCCAGCCGCTCCAGCGCCTCGGCCAGATCCTTCATGGACGCGGCGTAGCAGGCCCGGACATAGCCCTCCCCGCCGGGTCCGAAGGCGGAGCCGGGAATGACCGCCACGTGCTCGGCGGCCAGGAACCTGTCGCAGAACTCCTCAGAGGTCAGACCGGTGGAGCGGATGCAGGGGAAGGTATAAAAGGCCCCTCTGGGCTCAAAGCATTCCAGTCCCAGCCGCCGGAAGCCGTCCACCAGGAACCGGCGGCGTCCGTCGTACTCCTCCTTCATCGCCTCAATGTCCCCGTCGCCGTTGTTGAGCGCCTCGATGGCGGCATACTGGCTGGTGGTGGGGGCGCACATGATGGCGTACTGGTGGAGCTTGGTCATGGCGGCGATCAGGGGTTTGGGGCCGCATACATAACCCAGCCGCCAGCCCGTCATGGAGTAGGCCTTGGAAAAGCCGTTGACCACCACGGTGCGCTCGTACATATCCGGAAGGTTGGCCATGGACACATGGTGCTGCCCATAGGTGAGTTCACTGTAGATCTCATCGGAGATCACCATGATATCCGTGCCCCGAAGCACATCGGCCAGTTCCTCCAGATCCCTCCGGCCCATGATGGCCCCGGTGGGGTTGTTGGGGAATGGCAGTACCACCGCCTTGGTGCGCGGGGTAATGGCCTCCTCCAGCTCCCGAGCGGTCAGCCGGAACTCGTCGGTCTGCATGGTCTCCACCTGCACGGGGACTCCGTGGAGCATGGATACCAGGGGGGCATAGCACACAAAGGAGGGTGAGGGAATGATGACCTCGTCCCCCGGTTCCAGAAGGCACCGGAAGGTCAGATCCAGTCCCTCGCTGCCCCCCACGGTGACCAAAACCTGGCCAACGCCCTCGTAGTCCAGGTCAAAGCGGCGTTTCAGGTAGCGGGAGATGGATCTGCGCAGCTCGGACAGGCCGGCGTTGGGACTGTATTTGGTGAAACCCTTTTCCAGGGAGTAGATTCCCGCGTCCCGGATGTGCCAGGGCGTGACAAAATCAGGCTCTCCGATCCCCAGGGAGATGCCCCCCTCCATGCCCTGGAGGAGATCAAAATATTTGCGGATACCGGAGGGCTTGACCTTCTTGACCCTCCCGCACAAGATCTTCTCGTAGTCCATCATTATTCAAACACGAACCTTTCCTGCTGCTCCTCCCGCTTCTCAAAAATCAGGTGATTCTCCTTATACTTGTGGAGGATGAAGTGGGTGGCGGTGGAGGTGACCTCATCGATGGTGGAGAGCTTCTCTCCCACGAAGTGGGCCACCTCCTTCAGTGTGCGTCCCGAGATAATAACGGTGAAATCAAAGGCGCCGGACATGAGATAGAGGCTCTCCACCTCGTCATACTGATAGATCCGCTGGGCAATACGGTCAAAGCCGTCCCCCCGCTGGGGGGTCACCTTCACCTCAATGAGGGCGGTCACCGCCTCCCGCTGGGTGCGGTCCCAGTCCACCACGGCCTGGTAGCCCAGAATGAGCTTTTCCGCCTCATACTGTTTGACGGCGGCCTTTACCTCCTCCGCCGTTTTGCCCGTCATGGCGGCCAGCTGCTCCGCCGTCAGTTTGCAATCGCCCTCCAAGAGCTGTAAGAGTTTGGTATCCATATTACTTCCTCCTGTTCCAGGGTCGTCTGGACTATTTTACAGTTGAGCGTCAGCGGAAAATCAATAGGTATGGGTACAAATTTCAAGTATCTTGGCCTGTATCGTCTTCAGATCGTCAAAGGTTTCGGGCCTCCGGCGGGGGTCCCGCAGGAGGGCGGCGGGGTGGAACAGGGCGATGCGCAGAATACCGTCCTTTTCAAACCACTGGCCGTGCTCCCTGGTGATCTTGAAGTCTTCCTTGATGTACTTCATGGCGGCGATCCGCCCCAGGCAGATGATGATCTTGGGTCGGATGAGCGCGATCTGCCGCTCCAGCCACTGCTCACAGGCCTCCTGCTCCACGTTCAGGGGATCCCGGTTCTGAGGCGGACGGCACTTGACCATGTTGCCGATGTAGATGTTCTTCTCCCGGCTCAGGTCAATGATCTCCAGCATCTCGTCCAGCAGCTTGCCTCCCCGGCCCACAAAGGGGCGGCCGGTCAGATCCTCCTGCTCACCGGGGCCCTCCCCGATGCACATGACCTCGGCGGTCTCCACCCCCTCGCCAAATACCACATTGGTACGGGTATCCGCCAGGGCGCAGCGGCGGCAGGACAGACATTCCGCCCGCAGGGCTTCCCATTCGTTCATAGCGCTCTCCCCTTTTTGCTTGGATATTTTATTTTATCACAAAAGCGCCCGAAAGCAAAGATATGATTTTCTCAATAAAGGCGGAAATTGTAACGGCTGTGGATCCCGCCCTTTGCCGGAAGGGTCGCCCCGGCTTTCTTCTCTCTTGTTTTTCTCCTCCGGCCATGGTAAACTTATTTTAACACTAACGATAAAGGAAGGTGCTTCCTATGATGGACGAGCAGCTGCGGCTGGAGATCTGCCAAGTCTGTCACTGGCTCTATGACCGGGGATATGTGGTCTCCAACGACGGCAATGTCTCCGCCCGTACTCCCCGAAACACCGTTCTCATCACCCCCTCCGGCGTGGGCAAGGGCCGGATGGAGCCCCACATGCTGGTGGAGACCGACCTGGAAGGACACATCCTCTCCGGGGATCGTCATCCCTCCTCTGAGGGAAAGATGCACTGGATGGTCTACCGGGAACGGGAGGACGTAATGGCGGTAGTCCACGCCCATCCCCCCATCTCCACCGCCTTTGCCATCTGCCGCCGCCCTTTGAAGGAACGGTATCTGGCCGAGCTTATCGTGGGGTTGGGAGAGGTTCCCGTCACGGAGTTTGCCATGCTCTCCACCGACGAGGTGCCCGACTCCGTGCGCCCCTTTGTCCGGGATCACTCCGCCGTTCTGCTGGCCAACCACGGCGCCCTGACCTGGGGGCCCTCCCTTTTGTCTGCCTTTGACCGGCTGGAGGTGGTGGAGCAGACCGCGAAGGTATATTATTATGTTAACCAGCTGGGCGGCGGTGTGGAAATCACCCGGGAGCAGGCCGACCAGCTCCGATCCATGACCGGCTTCTACCAGAAGCTGGCCCAGAAACGGGAGGACTGACATGGAATACACCGCCGAAGAGATCATTGCCCGGCTGGGCCTGGTTCCTCTGGAGGACGAGGGGGGCTGGTACAGGCCCATGTGGCGTGCGGAGGATGACACCGCCGCCAGTTACATCTACTACTTTTTGAAGCGTGGAGAACGCTCCCGCTGGCACAAGCTCCACACCTCCAACGAGATCTGGACCTGGTGCGCCGGAGGCAGCCTGGAGATGACCCTGGGGGGCCGCGGGGAGGTTCCTGCGGAAGAGTGCCGGGTGGTCTTCGGGCCCCGGCTGGGGATCGACGAGGGCTTTGTCTCCTCTGTCGACGCCGGAGTGTGGCAGACCACCCGGGTGGCGGAGGGCGACTGGGCTCTTGTGACCTGCGTGGTCTCCCCCGCCTTCCGCCCGGAGGACTGCTATCTGCCCCACCCCCCTATTGAGGGCGACCTGTAAAGGAGGAAAGCTTTATGGACTTTTCACTGCAAGGAAAGGTGGCGGTGGTCACCGGAGTCAGCCGGGGCCTGGGACAGGCCATGGCCCTGGCTCTGGCCGAGGCCGGCGCCGATATTGTCGGGGTGGGGCTCCGGGGCATGGGCGACACCCGGGCCAAGGTGGAGGCTTTGGGCCGCAGAGCCTTTGAGGTGGTTCACGACCTCTCGGACAGCAACGCCGCCCCCGCCCTGGCCCAACAGTGTATCAGCGCCTTCGGCCGGGTGGATATCCTGGTCAACAACGCGGGCATCATCCGTCTCGCCCACGCCGAGGATCACTCCGCCGAGGACTTTGACGCGGTGATGGAGGTCAATCTGCGCTCCCTCTTTCTCCTCACCCGGGACATTGCCAGACAGATGATCGCCCTGGGCGGCGGCAAGATCGTCAATGTGTGCTCCGTCCAATCCTGCCGGGGCGGCTCCGGGGATGCGGCCTATGTGGCCAGCAAGCATGCCGTCCACGGTCTCACCCGGGCCTGGGCCAACGAGTGGGCCAAGTATCACATCAACGTCAACGCCATTGCCCCGGGCTATATGGTCACCGACAACACCGCCACTCTGCGTACCAAAAAGGACGCCGTAGCCGCCATTAACGCCCAGATCCCCCAGGGGCGGTGGGGCCGGCCGGAGGATCTGATGGGCCCCGTGGTCTTTCTGTCCTCCTCCGCCTCCGACTATGTCAACGGCCATATGCTGGTGGTGGACGGAGGCTACCTCAACTGCTGAGGGAGGATTTCCTTCTAAAACCGTTTTTTTGACAAGTTAGTGTAAAATACACAGAAAAGGCAGTGTACTTTCTGATTAAATGCCACCTTGTCATTTCCGGGAAATTTGGTATGATGTATTTAAGACACGGCGTTCTTTCCACGCCGTCCGTTTGTTCCACCAATTAAAAGGAGGAAAACAAGAATGAAACTGAGCAAGAAGATTTCTGCCCTGGTACTGTCCCTGGCTCTGACCCTCTCCCTGGCCGCCTGCGGCGGAGGTGCCGCCACCACCCCCGCTCCCGAAAACAAGGGCGCTGAGGGCCTGAAGATCGCCATCTGCACCAGCCCCAACACTGTGGACGACGGCTCCTTCAACGAGGACAACTATGACGGCATCCTGGCCTTCATTGCCTCCCGTGGCAACGTCGACACCGTGACCCCCGTCCAGGAGCCCACCGGCGACCCTGCCGCCGCCGCTCAGGTGGTGAGCGACATCGTGGCCGACTACGACGTTCTGGTGTGCACCGGCTTCCAGTTTGCCGGCATCTCCTCCGTGGCCCAGGACAACCCCGAAAAGAAGTTCATTCTGGTTGACTCCTTCCCCTCTCAGGACGGCCAGGACGTTGAGATCGACAACGTCTACGCCATGCAGTTTGCCGAGAACGAGTCCGGCTTCTTCGCCGGCATCGCCGCCGCTCTGGAGACCAAGACCGACAAGGTGGCCGTAGTCAACGGCGTGGCTTACCCCTCCAACGTCAACTATCAGTTCGGCTTCATGTCCGGCGTGAACTACGCCAACAAGAACCTGGGCGCCAGCGCCGAGTGCGTGGAGATCGCCTCCTACGCCGGCACCGACGTCACCGGCGCCAATGTAGGCGGCAACTACACCGGCAACTTCGGCGACGAGGCCACCGGCAAGGTGCTGGGCCAGGCCCTGATCCAGGAGGGCTGCGACGTGATCTTTGTGGCCGCCGGCGCTTCCGGCAACGGTGTGTTCACTGCCGCCAAGGAGGCCGGCAACGTGAAGGTCATCGGCTGTGACGTGGATCAGTACGCCGACGGTGCCAACGGCTCTGACAACATCATTCTCACCTCCGTTCTGAAGAACATGGCCATCAACGTGGAGCGTCAGCTCAACGCCATCGTGGACGGCTCCTTCAAGGGCGGCAACTACACTCTGAAGGCCGACACCGACTCCACCGGCTTTGTCACCGACGCCGCCAGCCACCAGTGCTCCGAGGCCACTATGAAGGCCATGAACGACGCCTATCCCCTGGTGAAGGACGGCACCATCGTCCCCGCCTCCAACTTCAACGGCAATACCCCCACTGAGTTCCCCGGCCTGTAAGCTGTAGGCCAAAGCGACCTGTCTGATCGGAAGGCGGGACGCCCCGTTCGTATCGCGGAAACCATGTTTAAAGTTTCTCAAAATACCTGCGGAGCGGCCCGCCTTCCTTTTTTATAGCAAAACAGGGCTTTGGGAAAAGTACCGTCCCCGGTATTTTTCCGAACGCTCCTGTCTTATCATTTCAACCGGTACTCCCCCCTCGCCCCGGATCAGCGGGGGCCGAAACGAAAAGGAGGAAAGCACATATGCCAGCAGACGAGTACATTGTGGAAATGCGCCACATCACCAAGCGCTTCCCCGGTATCGTCGCCAACGACGACATCTCCCTCGGGATCAAAAAAGGTGAAATTTTTGCCCTTCTGGGTGAAAACGGCGCGGGAAAGTCCACCCTCATGAGCATGCTCTTCGGCATGTATGAGCCCGACGAGGGCGAGATCTACATCCGGGGCAAGCGGGAGCGTATCTCCTCCCCCAACCACGCCACCCGGCTCAACATCGGCATGGTCCACCAGCACTTCAAGCTAGTGAGCAACTACACCATTGCCGAAAACATCATTCTGGGCATTGAGCCCAAAAAGATGGCCGGCCTCTTCCCTGTGGTGGACATCAAGGGCACCAACGAGAAGGTGGCCGCCCTGTCCAGGCAGTATGGTCTGGAGGTGGATCCCACCGCCAGGATCGAGAATGTGAACGTCTCCACCCAACAGCGGGTAGAGATCCTGAAGATGCTCTACCGGGAGGCGGAGATCCTCATTTTTGATGAGCCCACCGCCGTACTCACCCCCCAGGAGATCGAGTTCCTGCTCCAGATCATCCGGGGCCTCCGGGATCAGGGCAAGACCATCATCCTTATCACCCATAAGCTGGAGGAGATCAAACAGGTGGCCGACCGCTGCGCCATCCTGAATCGGGGTAAACTCATCGACGTGCTGGATGTGGCCTCCACCACCACGCAGACCATGGCCAACCTGATGGTGGGCCGGGAGGTGGACTTCACCGTGACCAAGTCCCCCGCCCAATTTGGCCCCGAGGTGCTGCGGGTAGAGCACCTGACCGTGAAAAACGCCGACGGATTCCCAGTTGTGAAGGACGTCTCCTTTACAGTAAAGGCCGGCGAGATATTCGCCATCGCCGGGGTCTCCGGCAACGGCCAGACCGAGATCGCCGATGCGGTGGCCGGTATGCTCCCTGCCGCCGAAGGCTCCATCACCATGGACGGCGCCGACGTCACCCACGCCTCCGTCCGGGAGCGCTCCGACCTGGGGCTCTCCTACATCCCTGAGGACCGACAGTCGGTGGGCCTGGTGCTGGACTTCCCTCTGTCGGACAATCTGGCGCTGAAAAACTACTATAAGCCCCCCTTCTGCCAAAAGGGCATCCTGGATCACGCCGCCTTTGAGGCCTACGCCGAAAAGCTGGCGGAAACCTACGACGTCCGCTCCGGTCAGGGGGTACGCACCATCACCCGTTCCATGTCCGGCGGCAACCAGCAGAAGGCCATCATTGCCCGGGAGATCGAGCTCTCCTCCAAGCTGATGATCTTTGTTCAGCCCACCCGTGGCCTGGATATCGGCGCCATTGAAAATATCCACCGCCAGATCATCACGGAACGGAACAAGGGCAGGGCCGTCCTTCTCATCTCTCTGGAGCTGGACGAGATCATGGGCCTGGCCGACACCATCGGCGTTATCTTCTCCGGCCAGATGCTCAAGATCGCCCCCGCCGAGACCATGACCACAAATGAAGTGGGCCAGTATATGATGGGGGTGAAGCAGGCATGAAAGAGAATTGGTTCCTGAAGCTCATGGGAGACAGCAAGCGCCAGAAGATCACCATCCCCATTCTGGCTATCCTCCTGAGTCTTCTGGCGGGCGCCGTGGTCTATCTGGTGCTGGGCAAAAACCCCATCACCGCCTACCTCAGCTACCTGCAGGGCTCCGGCCTTCTCCCCAAGCTCAACTACGCCGCCAGGAAGAGCATGTTCACCGACCTTATGAGCCTTTTGAACGCCTGGACGCCCATGCTTTTTGCCTCTTTGTCGGTGGCGGTTGCCATGCGCTCCGGCCTTTTCAACATCGGCGTGTCCGGCCAGATGATGCTGGCCGGACTGATCTCCACCGTCACCGTGGGCTATTCCGCCCTCCCCGCCCCCATTGCCAAGCCGCTGGTGGTGGTGATCTCCATGGTAGTGGGCGCCGCGGTGGCCGCCCTCATCGGGTTCCTCAAATATAAGTGGAACATCAATGAGGTGGTCTCGGCCATCATGCTCAACTACATTGTGCGATACTCCGTGAGCTTCTGTATCAAGCGGTTTATGGCCGATCCGGTGTCCCGGCAGTCCAGGGCGATCACCGCCGCTTCCCGCCTCTCCCTGATGGACACCGAGGTCGGGGGGCTGAAAATGGATATCCCCCTGGGCATCATCCTGGCCCTTATCGCCGTGGTGCTGGTCAAGTTCCTCTTTGACAAGATGCGTCTGGGCTTTGAATTCCGTACCATCGGCTCCAACCCCAGGGCCGCCATGTACGCCGGCATCAACGTGGGGCGGAACCTGGTGGTGACCATGGCCCTCTCGGGCGCCCTGGCCGGACTGGCGGGCGCCACCTACTTCCTGGGCTATTACGGCTCCATCCAGCCCGACACCCTCATCTCCACCGGCTTTGACGCCATCGCCGTGTCCATTCTGGGCAACTCCAGCCCCGTGGGCATCCTGTTGTCCTCCTTCCTCATCACCGTCATCGACAAGGGCAGCACTTATATGAGCTCCACCGTGGGCGTGCGTCAGGAGATCGGCTCCCTCATCACCGGACTCATCCTTCTCTTTGCCGCCTGCGGCGCCTTCTTCAGCTATCTCATTGAACGCGGCCGCCAAAAGGCCGCCGACGCCACCAGCACCGGAAAGGAGGAGCGGGTATGAATCTCATCAACACTCTCATCATCGACGGTCTCTCCTTTGCCCTTCCCCTCTTTATCATGGCCATTGGCGGCATCTATTCGGAGCGCAGCGGCGTGACCAATCTGGCCATTGAGGGCCTCCAGGGCTTTGGCGCCTTTGTGGGCGCGCTGTGCGCCACCCTCATTTCCGGCTTCTTCGCCGCGGGCAGCCAGGCCCCCATGCTCTTCGCCATGACCTTTGCCATGCTGGGCGGCATGATCTACGCCATGCTCCACGCCGTGCTGTGCGTCAACTTCAAGGCCAATCAGGTCATCTCCGGCGTGGTCATCAACATTCTGGCCATGGCCCTGACCACCTTCCTTACCAGCCAGCTCAACGCCTCGGTGTTCGGTGCCCCCTCCAACAAGTTCGTGCTGACTACCTCGGTGCGCTTCTCTGTGCCGGGACTGTCCTCCATCCCTGTGCTGGGCGCCTTCTTCACCAACCTCTATCCCTTTGAGCTCATCATCATTCTGGCAGCTCTGGCAGCCTGGTATTTCCTCTATAAGACCCCCTTCGGCATGCATCTGCGGGCCTGCGGAGACAATCCCCACGCCGTGGACGCCGCCGGTGTGGAGGTGGGCCGGGTACGTTTCGCCGCCGTCATGGTCTCCGGCGCCCTCTCCGGTCTGGGCGGTATCTGCTTCGCCTATTCCATCTCCGCCCAGTTCTCCCCCGCCATCTACATGGGCTACGGCTATCTGTCCATCGCCGCCCTTATCTTCGGCAACTGGCAGATCATGCCCACCCTCTGGGCCTGTCTCATCTTCGGCTATGCCCGCTCCGCCGGCTTTGCCCTCACCCAGGCCCTGGGCCTGCCCGCCGCCTTCCAGGATCTCTTTATGACTCTGCCCTACATCATCACCCTTCTGCTCCTGGTCTTCTTCTCCAAGTCCAACCGGGCCCCCCGGGCTCTGGGCGAGATCTACGACAAGGGCAAGCGGTGATCTCCATCCCCCGTTCGTTTTTCACCTTCGGGTGACAGCGATAAATTACTTTGCAAAGGAGAAAGCAGAATGAAGAAGCAACGTATCCTCTCTGTGTCCCTGGCTCTGACCCTCACTGCCGCTCTGGCCCTGCCCGCCATGGCTGACAACCTGGTCCGCAAGACCATTGAGGTGGACGCCGGCGTCGGCGTAGTGGTGGACGGCCAGGTGGTCACCCCCACCAACGCCGGCGGTGAGACCGTCGACGTGTTTGCCTCGAACGGCACCACCTACCTGCCTGTCCGGGCCATGTCGGGCGCTCTGGGCGCTCAGGTCAGCTACGACGCCGAGAGCTATTGCGTCTATGTGGACACCGTGAAGGTGGACGACAAGGCCACTGAGTACCTCAAGGAGTACTTCGACATCGCGCCCATGACCGGCGTCCTCTCTGAGAACGATTTCAACAACGCCCTCGCCGCCATCTTCGGTGAGGAGGCCGTGAAGGCCGAGTCCACCATTGTGGCCGCCGCCGTGAAGGCCGCCGTGGAGAACGCCGGCCTCAAGGAGCTGGCCGGGGTCTACTCCGCCGACAAGTCTGCCGCCTCTCTGGTGGGTGTGAACGTGCCTGAGGAGTATGCCGCCTATGTGGCCGCCGCTCTGGACACTGGTCTGGCCTCCGGCACCTGGGACTATGACGCCGTCCTGGACGGTGACACCGCTGCCCAGCTGCTGATGAACGCCGTGAATGTCTCCGGTAAGGGCCGCAACTACCTGGGCAAGGTCAGCGACCCCGACATCGGCCGCAAGCTCATGTCCGCCTGGGCCACCTTCGGCAACTTCAATGATCCCGTCCTCTCCCAGCTGGGGGCCGACCTGGTCATCGCCGGGGCCTCCACCGGCTACAACCTGAAGTTTGACGGCTACAACGCCAACTTCCTGCCCGAGTACACCATCCAGTACGGCCACAGCGACATCACCCACGCCGTCCAGCTCATGGGCCTGCTCAAGAGCGAGGGCATCGACGCCAAGGTGGCGCTGGAGCCCAAGACCTCCATCTATGAGTACATGGTGGACTGGGGCGACCCCACCAAGGTGGAGGCCACTCCCACCTATGAGCTCAAGCCCATTGAGGGTACCGACCGCTGGCTGTGCTACGCCACCGAGTATGATATGATGCTGGAGTTTGACACTGTTGAGGAAAAGAACGCTCTGGACAGCCTCATCGAGACCTACTCCAAGAAGTACAGCGCCAATCAGAACGAGGACGGCAGCTTTAAGACCCCGCTGATCGCCGGCGCCTGGTGGAACCCCCTGTACAGCTCCTATGTCCCCATGGCTGACGCCGAGGCCTTCACCCTCATCAAGGACAATGTGATCCGCAACGGTGCCTTTACCATTCACCCCTTCAGCATGGTGGATGATACCGAGGCCATTGCCAAGGTGGTCACCGAGAAGGCTTCCGACCTCACCGTGGAGCTGGTGGATCTCTATGTGAACAACGCCTTCTACCGTTACCTCAACGGCGAGGGCGAATAAGCTCCTCTCCGCACAAAATAAAAGCCGCCCCGGACACAGTCCGGGGCGGCTTTTTATGGTTCCTTATCCGTAAAACGAGTGGCCGCCGATGGTACAGATCAGGCTCTTGTTCCGGGAGGCCCAACAGGACTTGCCCACGCCGTTAAAGTAGTAGGCGCCGGGCACCACATTGGCCCCCTCCAGGCACAGCCGGGCCGCTAGGATGGCGTCGGCGCCGGGGGTGGCGTTGGTGGCGCCGGGAAACTGATTGGGAGCGTATATGACTTCACTCACTGTATTGGGGAACTTGTCACTGGCCACCCGGTTCATGATAACGCTCCCCACCGCCAGCTGGCCCAGAAAGGGCTGATAGCCGCTCTCATGCATAATGACCCTGGCCAGGATGTCCAGCGTCTCCTCGTCATAGGGCTTTCCCTCAGCGGTAAGTGGCGTACCCCCGGAGGTAAGCTCCACCTTGCCGCTCCAGTTCACTCCGGCCCCCAGCGCGGAGGCCAAAACCCGGCTGGGCACCAGGGCGTCCCCGTCCGCATCCTCCAGCACTCCGTCGGCTATGTAAAGGTACCGCTCATTGATGACCAGATAGCGCTCCCCCACCCGAACGGACATGGTGAAGTCCTCCGCCGAGGCAATGAACCGACCCTCTTCCCAGACCACCTGGGCGTCGGGCCGGAGGGCCATCACCGCCGTGCCAAAGGGCAGATAGGAGACCCCTCCCTTGAGCTGGGCCTCCAGCCCCACCACGCTCCCGGCGTCAAGGGTCACCTCTACCGGTTCAAACCCCTCCAGCGCATAGGTGGGAAGGACAAAACTCAGACATAGAGCCAAAGAGAGCAGGCTCCGGACGATATACTTCTTCATAGTCGATCCGCTCCTCACCGTTTCCGGTCCGCAATTTTTGTTACCATATTGTAACCTATTTTATGCCGGATTGCAAGCTTGTGTCCCCCACTTCTCCCTTTTCCACAAAAACAGAGCCGCGCGGAGTTGTCCGCGGCGGCTCTGAACAAAAATCGGATCTCAGGAGGGATTGATGGTGTAGTTGGGGGCTTCCTTGGTGATATAGATATCGTGGGGATGGCTCTCCTTCAGGCCGGCGGCAGTGATCTGGATGAACTGGGCCTTCTCCTGAAGCTCTTGGATGGTGGCGCAGCCGCAGTAGCCCATACCGGCCCGGAGACCGCCCATCATCTGGAAGATGGTCTCCCCCGTCGATCCCTTGTAGGGCACCCGGCCCTCCACGCCCTCGGGGACCAGCTTTTTGTTGTTCTCCTGGAAGTAACGGTCCTTGGAGCCCTTGGCCATGGCGCCCAGAGAACCCATGCCCCGGTATACCTTGAACTGCCGGCCCTGATAGACCTCGGTATCCCCGGGAGACTCCTCACAGCCCGCCAGCAGCGAGCCCAGCATCACCACGCTGCCGCCGGCGGCAATGGCCTTGACGATGTCGCCGGAATACTTGATGCCGCCGTCGGCGATAATGGGGATCCCATACTCCTGGGCCACCCGGGCCGCCTCGTAAACGGCGGTGATCTGAGGCACGCCAATGCCCGCCACCACACGGGTGGTACAGATGGAGCCAGGGCCGATGCCGATCTTCACGCAGTCCGCCCCTGCCTCGATCAGGGCACGGGTGGCCTCAGCGGTGGCGACATTTCCGGCGATCAGCTGTACGTCGGGATAGAGGGCCTTGATCCGCTTGACACACTCCATAATGTTGTGGCTGTGGCCGTGGGCGGAGTCCAGGCAAAGCACATCCACTCCCACGTCCACCAGAGCCCTGACACGGTCCAGCACATCGTTGGTGACGCCGATGGCGGCGCCGCAGAGGAGCCGTCCCTTCTCGTCCCGGGCGGAGTTGGGATAGACCTGGGCCTTCTCAATGTCCTTGATGGTGATAAGGCCCTTCAGGCGGAAGTCCTTGTCCACAATGGGCAGCTTTTCGATCTTGTGCTGACGCAGGATCTCCCGGGCCTCCTCCAGTGTGGTCCCCTCGGGGGCGGTGACCAGGTTGTCCTTGGTCATCACGTTGTCGATGAGCTGGCTCATGTCGGTCTCAAACTTCATGTCCCGGTTGGTGATGATGCCAATGAGCCTGCCGTTATCACAGATGGGCACACCGGAGATCCGATACTTGGCACACAGCTCATTGGCCTCGGCCAGGGTGTGGCCGGGCGCCAGGAAGAAGGGGTTGGTGATGACCCCGTTCTCACTGCGCTTGACCATGTCCACCTGCTCTGCCTGAGCGCCGATGGACATGTTCTTATGGATGATGCCGATGCCGCCCTCCCGGGCGATGGCAATGGCCATACGGGACTCGGTCACCGTATCCATGGCGGCGCTCATCAGCGGAATATTGAGGGCGATCTTTTTGGTCAGCTGGGTATGCAGGTCGATGTCAGCGGGAAGCACGTTGCTCTCCGCCGGGACCAGAAGCACATCGTCAAAGGTAAGTCCCTGCTTGAGGAACTTCTGGGCGGCATCAGGATTGACCATGAAAGCATCTCCTTTTCTCTCCATAAATTTTGTCTATTTTAACCCTTTTCCTTCCACTCGTCAAGAGTGAGAAGGGCGTCAAAACGGCTCTCTCCCTCCGGATCCACGCCATGGACGAACCGCGCCTCCGCGTCCCCGCCGGTAAAGACCTGAATGCTCTCTCCCGCCATGCATTCCTTCAGATAGCCGATCTGGAGGGAGGAGACGAAGTGATCGGCCAAAAGCCGCTCCAGTCCCAGCGCGTCGGCGGCCAGATCGGCATAGCGGACATTATTCACATGGCCGTTGCAGTCGATGTCGCTGTAATGAAACCGCCGCTCCTCCGCCAGGGTCATCTCCCGGGGCATACGCACCTTGGCCAGCTTGCGGTCCTTGCACAGCTCCCCGCCGCCGGTGGTCATCACATTTTCCACCGTGGACATCTTGATGAGCTTGCGGCTGTCGGCGTCCACCAGTACCCAAGCGCTCACCGCCTCCCCCACCGGCTTCCCATCCACGAAAAGGTCGAAGTCCCGGTAGAGCATAGCTCCCCGATCCGCCCGGTGCCAGGTGCGGATGGTCACCTGCTGGTTCCACAGCAGCGGCCTGTCCAGCCGATACCACATCCGGGTCACCATCCACAGCCCGTTGTACCTCTCCAGCATCTCCGGCCCTGAGGCGTGAAAGGCGCAGGCCGCCTCGGTGGCCGCCTCCTGGAGGAGATTCAGCACCCCCGAGGGCCGGCACTGGGTGTAGATCCCCGCGTCCGCCGCCCCCACATGGGCGGAAAGCTCATAAAAGGTCCCCATCAGGTCTCCCCCTTCCCACCGATGGTCAGCGTATACCGGCAGCACAGATCCTCCAGATCCTCCCCGGTCGCGGCGGGAAGCCGCAGCCTGGCCCCGCACCGGCCGCAGGTCAGCTCCACCGAGCTGTAAAGCACTTTTACTTTGTACTCCCCAGAGCCGCATTGGCAGGAGATGCCGCCCCGCTGGGCAATATCCTTCAACTCGCCCAGCACCTCGGTCATCACCGCCTCATTGAGAAAGGGGCGCTCTTCCCCCTGATCCTCCGACGCTTGTGCCGTAGCCTCCTCCAACCGCCGCAGGGCCTGAAAGACCGCTTGCTCCGTCCCAATATAGCAACAGTCAAGTCCAGTCGCTTTACAGGAGAAGGCCAGCGCCTCCTGATGGAGCAGGTCATGGACACTGCAGCGGATCTGGTGATCCCGTCCACAGTATGCGCAGGGAACGGTGAGATCGGCGTGGTCGGCCTCCAGCTCCACCAACAGAGCAGAGCCTCCGCAGGGACAGGGCAGCTTGTTAGCCGCGGCGGCCAGCTGGAACTCGCTGCGCTCCACCACTACGCTCTGTTTGCATTTGGGGCAGATATAGGCCAATGTACGCTTAGGCTCTTCCATGGAATATCGCTCCTGTTTCTTTCACGTTTCTTGTATTGTACCACAGCTTGTCCCCCCTGTAAACGGAACGTGAAACGAAAAAAACGCCTTCGGGCGATTATTTTCTCAGCCTTTCGCTCAAACTATGACCACTTTGTATAGAAAGCGCAGGTGATCCTTATGCCGACCAAAAAGCTGGGAACCCAGACCGTGGCCCTGGCAAACCCGCCCGCCATCATCGGCCACGCCAACGTGGTAGGCAAAAAGGAGGGCGAGGGCCCTCTGGCGGACAGCTTCGACCACATTGAGCAGGACGACAGCTTCGGGGAAAAGACCTGGGAAAAAGCAGAGACCGCCATGCAGAAGCTGGCCTTTGCCATGGCCCTGGATAAGGCGGGTCAGGCCGCCTCCAACCTGGACTATCTCTTTGCCGGCGACCTTTTGAACCAGTGTATCGGCTCCGGCTTCGCCGTCCGGGGTCAGGACGTGCCCTTCTTCGGTCTCTACGGGGCCTGTTCCACCATGGGAGAGGGCCTCAGTCTGGCCGCCATGGTGATCGACGGAGGCTTTGCCCAGTTTGCCGGGGCGGTGACCTCCTCCCACTTCTGCTCCGCCGAGCGCCAGTACCGTACCCCCCTGGAATACGGCGGTCAGCGCACCCCCACCGCCCAATGGACAGTCACCGGCTCCGGCGCGGTGGTGCTGGCCAAGGACGGCCCCGGCCCCCATGTGACCCACGTCACCACCGGCAAAGTCATCGACAAGGGGATCAAGGACGCCAACAATATGGGGGCCGCCATGGCTCCCGCCGCCTACGCCACCCTCAGCGCCCATTTCCAGGATACCGGCCGCCAGCCTGACTTTTACGACCTCATCGTCACCGGCGACCTGGGCAAGCTGGGCAAGGAGATCATCCTGGACTTTTTCCGGCGTGATGGTCTGGAGCTGCCCAACTATGACGACTGCGGCACCATGATCTTCGACCTGCAAAAGCAGGACGTCCACTGCGGCGGCTCCGGCTGTGGCTGCTCGGCCACCGTGCTCACCGGGTATCTGCTCAACGGGATGCGGCAGGGAAAGTGGCGCAACATCCTCTTTTGTCCCACCGGGGCGCTCCTCTCCCCCACCTCCACCCAGCAGGGAGAGTCCATTCCCGCCATCTGCCACGCGGTGGCCATCAGCATGTCCTGAAAGGAGCTCACCATGGAAATTTTTATGGAGTACACCAAAGCGTTCCTCTGCGGCGGCCTGCTGTGCCTGATTGGTCAGCTGCTCATCGACAAGACCCCTCTTACCCCCGCCCGCATCCTGGTAGCCTACGTGGTCTCCGGCGTGGTGCTGGGCGGTCTGGGCCTGTACAAATACGTGGTGGAGTTCGGCGGAGCGGGCGCCACCGTACCCCTCACCGGCTTCGGCTACCTGCTGGCCAAGGGGGTACAAAAGGCGGTGGCTGAACACGGGGTACTGGGGGCCCTCTCCGGCGGGGTCACCGCCGCCGCCGGAGGCATTACCGCCGCCATCTTCTTCGGCTATCTGGTGGCTCTGATCTTCAAGCCCAAGGCCAAATCCTAATTTGTCCCAAAGTAACTCTCCAAAAAACCGGACAAAACCTGGACGTGTACCTCCTCGTCCTCAATGATCCGCCGCAGGATGGCCACAATATTTTCATCCTGGATCCAGCCGGCCTGCTGGGTATATTTCCGAATGGCCGTGCGCTCATCCTCCAGGGCGCAGCGTAAAAGCTCCTCCATCCGCTTTGGATAGCGCAAATATTCCGGCGTCCAATAACGCCGGGTGCCCCGGAAGGGGGTCCACAGCCGGGGATCCTCTCCCAGCTGACGGCTCAATTGCGAAAAGATCGCCAGGTGCCGCATCTCCACGATGGAGATGCGCTCCAGGCTCTCCGACACCTCCGGAAAGCCCGGCTGGGTAAAGTGGCCGTACAGATAGCTTGCCACCGCCCCCATCTCCGAGACGTTCCCCCCCACATTGGACAGCATCGCCTGTCCGTAGCGCCGGTTCCTCCCCTGTACCTTTACCTCCGGGTAGGGGCCCTCCGCTGCGTAACGCACCGCGCAGGATATCTCTTCCATGTCCATCCTCCTCTTCCTGACCTTTCTTCCTTACCCTATGCCCCTGCCCCGTTGTCCCATGTAAATATAATTTTAAAAATTATATCTAATATTTATCTTGATTATTTTATGTGATGGTAGTATACTGTATCTATCAAATCAGAAATCAGGTGCGCCTATGGAATCTGTCAACGCCGTTCCTTACAGAGGGTCACGCTTCCCGCGGGGGGAAAAGGGCCGGGATCCCTATGACGGCCTGCGCCCCTGGTCGGCCCTCACCCACGGTGTGGGGGCCCTGCTGGCCATAGCGGGCACTGCTCTGCTTTTGACCCACGCCGCCCTGCTGGGTCTGGACGCCTGGCACATAGTCTCCTTTGCCATCTACGGCGTGTCCATGATCTGCCTCTACACCGCCTCCACCCTATACCACTGCGTCAACACTTCGGTATCGGGGCGAATGGCCCTGCGCAAATATGACCACTGCTCCATCGCTCTGCTCATCGCCGGGAGTTACACCCCCATCTGTCTCATCGCCCTGCGCGGCCAGGGCGCCTGGGGCTGGGCCCTGTTCGGCGTCATCTGGGTCATGGCGGTCTGCTCGTGCTGTCTGTCCCTCTTTTGGATCAATTCCCCCCGCTGGCTCACCGCCGGAGTCTATCTGGTCATGGGCTGGCTGGCCGTGGTGGCTCTCTACCCCCTGGCTCAGGCCGTCCCCTTGAGTGGGATCCTCTGGCTGCTGGCCGGCGGACTGCTCTACACCGTGGGGGGCGTGCTCTACGCGCTCAAGTGGCCGGGGCGGAACAATCCCCGCTTCGGCTGCCACGAAATCTTCCACCTGTTCATCCTGCTGGGCAGTATATGCCACTTCTTCATGATGTATCAGGTGGTCTGCCTCCTGTGATCAAGCCTGAAAAAAGGAGCGAAACGCCTTTTGCGTTTCGCTCCTTTTTATTTCCCTCTTTTCGGGTAAGGCCTCATTTCCATCCGCCCTGCACCATGGCGGTGACGGCGGTAGAGGCGGTAAGGGTCTGGCTGTCGCCGGCGGCCAGATAGAGATGATTGGCCGTCAGCTCCCCGCCGTTGTGGGTGGTGCCGTCGGTCAGATCCAGCAGGGGCGCGGTGGTGGTAAGCCCCCCCTGGCGCAGAAGGATCTGGCTTCCGGAGGAGAGGGTCAGGGTCTTCCCCGCCTTCAGCTCCACGGTGGAAAAGGCGCTTTGGCTCTCCTCTTGGAGCTTCTCGGTCAGCGCCTTCTCCCGCTCGGCCAGCTTGGCGTCGACCTGCTTCATGATCTCAGGCATCGCTTTCTCATTTAAGTAGCTCAGCGTCACCAGGGGATCGTCCTGACTGCCCTGGGTCCCCGCGGCAAAGGCCACCCCGCCCAGCACACCCACCACCAGCACAGCGCAGGCAAGACGGCTTGTCCACATTCTTCTTTTCATAGAAAGGCTCCTCCTATGTACAAATTCCGTTCTCAGCGGCGGGGGCGGACATGCCCGGGCGTGCCCGGCCCCGTCACTGTACTCAGACCATCTGTCTCGGGCGGAGGCCAAAGCTTACGGCGATGGCGCCATCCACCTTCTCCATCTGCTCCTCATCCAGCCGACCCATATACTCTCTCAGCCGCTTTTTATCCAGGGTTCGGATCTGCTCCAGCAGCACCACGGACTCCTTGGGCAGACCGTAGGTATTGGCGGTCAGATCGATGTGGGTTGGCAGCCGGGCCTTACCGGTCTGGGAGGTAATAGCGGCGGCGATCACTGTGGGACTGTGCCGGTTGCCTGTATCGTTCTGGATAATAAGCACAGGCCGCACGCCCCCCTGTTCACTGCCCACCACCGGGCTCAGATCGGCGTAAAAAATGTCTCCTCGCTTCACGCTGACATCCACAAGGCTCACTCTCCGTGGTTCAAAGTCACCGTTGACCCGGGGCGCTCACCCCGGTCCATCGGTCACTATGATTCTCCCACGGCTTGGCGGGATTTATACCCATCTGCCCGTGATTCTCTCACCGGGCCGATCTCACCCCGCCGGTCCGGCGCTGACCTCCCCGAGTCATTGTACGCCGGCAGGACCCGGATGGTGTCAGCCCGTTCTCCGCCCGGCCATCCGTTTATAGATCCTGGGCACCCGCCTGCTAACATTGCACAGCAGCTCGTACTGGATGGTTCCCGCCAGGGCGGCGGCCTCCTCTACCGGAACGTGGGGCCCGTAGACCTCCACCACATCTCCCGGTGCCACCTCAGGCAGATGGGTGACGTCTATCATGCAAAGATCCATACAGATACGGCCCACCACGGGGGCCAGGCCGCCTCGCACCCAAACCTTCAGCTTGTCCGAGCAGGCCCGGGGCAGTCCGTCTCCGTAGCCGATGGCAATGGCCGCCAGACGGGTGGGCCGATCCAGCGTGTGGGTACAGCCGTAACTCACCGCCGTACCGGCAGGCATGTCCTTCACCGAGATCACCCGGGTCTTCAGCGTCATCAGTGGCTCCAGACCGGGGCCGTCCAGTCCCTCGCAGTCCGGGTGGGGATAGTGGCCGTAAAGGGCGATGCCGGGACGGACCATGTCCAGACAGGTACAGGGATAGTATAACACGGCGGCGCTGGCGGCGCAATGGCGAATGGGAAATTTGATCCCCCTCTCCCTCAGCCTGTCCAACAGCTCCAGAAAGCGGGTAAACTGGAGCATGGTGTATTCCTCACTGCCGTCGGCGGCGGCAAAATGGGTAAAGATCCCTTCCCACTCCAAACCGGGCAGGGCGTGCATGGCGGCCATGGTCTCCACCGTACTGTCCATATCCTCCCGGTCGCACAACAATCCCAGCCGGGACATGCCCGTATCCGCCTTCATGTGGACGGTAAGGGTCTTTCCCGCCGCCACCGCCGCCCGGGACAAGGCCCCGGCGGTCTCCGGCTCAAAGACGGTCTGGGTCAGGTCGTATCCCATCAGCTCAGCGGCCCACAAGGGCTCGGTATGGCCCAGGATGAGGATGGGGACCTTGACGCCCTCTTTGCGAAGCTCAATGCCCTCGTCCAGACAGGCCACCGCCAGATAGTCCGCCCCCAGCCGCTCCAGCCAGCGGGCAACGGGCACGGCCCCATGTCCGTAAGCGTCGGCCTTCACCGGGCACAGCAGCTTACAGCCATGGGGCAGCATCGCGCGCAGGGTTTGATAATTATGCTCCAGCGCCAGCAGATCGATCTCCGCCCATGTGCGGCGCGGTTGAACCTCCATACGGATCTCTCCCTTTTTCTTTGGTAGCTTCGATCAACAAAGGTTATTGTAACTCCTCCCGCCCAAGCGGTCAAGTCTCCCCACTTTGGGGCAGTGTCATGGCAAAGCCGGAGCACTCGCACCGGAGCACCGTGAAGCCTTCATCCCGGAGCTCCGCCCGGGTCAGCGCCAGCGTCCCAGCGTCCAGCCACAGCTCGGTCTCCACACCCTGTCCCGGCTCCAGTTCCGGATCCCGACTGCTCAGACGCAGCAGCCGGACCCCCTCCCAGTCCTCCAGCACACACTCCGCCAGAAACCCCTCCCGAAGACAGGTGAGGATGGCGGGGACCGCGTCCACCGGACTGAGGCCCGTATTGCTCAGCGGGCCGGTCTCCAGTATGGTCCCGTCGTACTCCAGAGTGGTCTCCCCCTTGGCAATCCTGGCCACAGTGCCCGCCACACTTTCCGGGGCGGTGAGCGTCAAAAAGGTCTCCCCTTCCTTTTCCCAGGAAAAATCCACCCCATAATCATAGACCCGCTGTCCGTAGTCGGCGGTCATCTCCATGTGGCCGGTGCAGGCCGTCATCTCCAGATACCGCCCCCGGGCCTCCTGTAAAAGTGTCTCTGCCTCATTCTCCTCCGCCGCCCCACAGGCGGCCAGGGGGAGAACAAGGATCATCATTAGTGCGCAAAGACGTCCGCGCACACCCTATTCCTCCTCGCACTCCTTCATTGCGTAGGGGATGGCCTCAATGAGATCCCCCACCGTCATGCCCCGCTCCCCCTTTTCCTCCGCCGCCAGATCCCCGGCCCTGCCGTGGATCCAAACGGCGACTTCCGGCTTCTCTCCCTGAACCCACAGGGCGGCCATCAGCCCCGCCAGGGCGTCCCCACTGCCTCCCCGGGCCATCCCCGGATTGCCGGTGGTGTTTACCGCCAGCCGGATCCCTCCAAGGCCGTCAGAGGTCGCTGTAACGGTATGGTGCCCTTTCAGCACCAGCGTGCAGCCGGGGTGGGCCCGGACAAAGCGGCTCGCCTCATCCAGACGGTCACGGACAGGGGCCTCGCCCCCCGTGAGCCGGGCGAATTCCCCCTCGTGAGGGGTGAGAATGGTGGGGGCGGAGCGTTTGTCCAACACATCTATATGACGGGAGAGGATATTTAGACCGTCGGCGTCCAAAATAACAGGGCAAGTGAGATCACTTAACAGATTCAGCACCCGCCGTTCCATCCACCGGCTCTGACCCAAGCCGGGGCCGATGAGGACAGCATCAGCCCTCCGGGCCCTTGCCAGCAGTTCCTCACAGGATTCAGAGATGGGCTGCACCATGGCCTCTTCACAGCACCTGGCGGCTATAATGGGGTAGATGTCGGGGCGTACCGCCACCGTCACAAGGCCTGCCCCGCCCCGAACGGCCGCCCGGGCCGCCAGACAGGGCGCCCCGGTGTACCCCTTACTACCCGCAAGGATAAACACTTTACCGAAATCCCCCTTGTGGGCCTCCCGCCTCCGGGAGCGTAAAACGGGTCTTCCCACCGTGACCGGCCGCATATCCCTCTGTCCGGTTTTCTCCATACCGTCCGCCATACAGACCACTCCCTCCTGTCGCTCTCCCCATTATAGGCATTTTCCTCTTGCATTTCAACCATATTTGTGCTATAAAAAGGAGTAGCAACAAGGCTTGGAGCAGGAAAATAGCGTGCTTGCGTTCCTTTCAGAGAGAACCGGTCGGCGGCTGAGAGCCGGTTCGGAACGTGTCGCTTGGTTCGCCTGGGAGCTGCCGCGGGGAAAGACGCGGACGGATGCCCTCCGTTATCGGGGTGTGAGTGCGCGCGTCATGCGCGAATGCGGGTGGTACCGCGGAAGGTGAGCCTTTCGTCCCTGATCCTGGGGAGGAAAGGCTTTTTTGCGTCCTTCCCCCCACCCCATCTTTTTAAAAAGTCCTGGAAAAATTCCAGCAAAGGAGTTTAGAGGTATGAAGGAACAGTTAGCGAAAATCAAAGCGGAGGCCCTGAATGCCCTGGAGAGTACCCAGGCCGTGGCCGACCTGGACGCCCTCCGGGTCAAGTATCTGGGCAAAAAGGGCGAGCTCACCAGTCTGCTCAAGCAGATGGGCGCCCTCTCTCCCGAGGAGCGGCCCCGGATGGGCGCGCTGGTCAACGAGGTAAAGGCCAATCTGGAGGCCGCCCTGGAGGGTCAGGCCAAAAAGCTGGAGCAGGCCGCCATGGAGGCCAGGCTGAAGCTGGAGGCGGTGGATGTGACCATCCCCGGAAAGGCTCCCAAACTGGGCCACAAACACCCTATGTATCTGGCCCTGGATGAGATCAAGGACATCTTCATCGGCATGGGCTTTACCGTACTGGACGGGCCCGAGATCGAACTGGCAGAGCTGAACTTTGACCGGCTCAACGCCGAGGAGGGCCACCCCAGCCGGGACTGGTCGGACACCTTCTATTTCAGCGCCGATGAAAAGGTGATGCTCCGCAGCCAGACCTCCCCCATGCAGGTGCGGGCCATGGACACCATGGAGCTGCCCATCCGCATCATCGCTCCCGGCCGGGTCTACCGGAAGGACGAGGTGGACGCCACCCACTCCCCCATGTTCCACCAGGTGGAGGGCATGGTCATTGACAAGAACGTGACCATGGCCGATCTGAAGGGCACCCTGAACACCCTGGCCGAGCAGCTTTTCGGCAAGGGCACCGTCACCCGGTTCCGCCCCCACCACTTCCCCTTCACCGAGCCCAGCTGCGAGATGGACGTTCAGTGCCACAAGTGCGGGGGCGCGGGCTGTCCCACCTGTAAGGGAGAGGGCTGGATCGAGATCCTGGGGGCCGGCATGATCCACCCCCGGGTGCTGGAGATGGCGGGCATCGACCCCGGTGAATGGTCGGGCTGGGCCTTCGGCATGGGCCTGGAGCGCACCGCCATGGGCCGGTTCAAGATCTCCGACCTGCGGCTCATTTTTGAAAACGACGTCCGGTTCCTGGAACAGTTTTAAGAGAGGAGGCTGTGTAAAATGAATCTTTCCCGTGAATGGCTCAATGAGTTTGTCACCGTGACGGCCTCCGACAGGGAGTTTGCCGAAGCTATGACTCTGTCCGGCTCCAAGGTGGAGACTTACACCGACCTGGGCTCCGAGATCAAGAACGTGGTCGTTGGCAAGGTCCTCTCCCTGGTTCGCCACCCCAACTCCGACCACATGTGGATCTGTCAGATCGACGTGGGGGACGCCGAGCCGGTGCAGATCGTCACCGGCGCCCAGAATGTCAAGGAGGGCGATCTGGTGCCTGTGGCCAAGGACAACTCCTGGCTGCCCGGCGGCGTGCACATCATCCGGGGCAACCTCCGGGGCGAAAAGTCCAAGGGTATGCTCTGCTCCTTCGCCGAACTGGGTCTGGATCAGCGGGACTTCCCCGCCGCCTACCCGGACGGGATCTGGATCCTCTCTGACGACCCGGAGCTCACCGGTCTCAGCGTGGGGCAGGATATTCGCCAGGCCGTGTGTCTGGACGACCATGTGGTGGAGTTCGAGATCACCCCCAACCGCCCCGACTGCCTCAGCGTCATCGGTCTGGCCCGGGAGGCGGCCGCCACCTTTGACAAGCCCTGCCGCTTCCATACCCCCGAAGTAAAGGGAGGGGCCGACGGCGTCCTCCCCCAGCTGCTGGACGTGGAGACCCCGGCGGCCGACCTGGTACCCCGGTACACCGCCCGGATGGTGCGGAATGTGAAAATCGGTCCCTCCCCCCTGTGGATGCGCCGCCGGCTCCGGGCCATGGGGGTGCGACCCATCAACAACATCGTGGACATCACCAACTATGTGATGCTGGAATACGGCCAGCCCATGCACGCCTTTGACTACCGGTATGTCAACGGCGGAAAGATCATCGTCCGCCGGGCCGTCGAAGGGGAGGGGCTCACCACCCTGGACGGCAAGGAGCACACCCTGAACGCCAACCATCTGGTCATCGCCGACGAGGGCCGAGCGGTGGGCCTTGCGGGCATCATGGGGGGCCTGAACTCCGAGATCGTGGACGACACCACTGACGTGGTCTTTGAGTCGGCCTGCTTTGACGGCACCTGCATCCGTAAGGGAGCCTTGGCCCTGGGCATGCGCACCGAGGCCAGCGCCAAGTTTGAAAAGGGCCTGGATCCCATGAACACCCTCCCCGCCGTGGATCGGGCCTGTGAGCTGGTGGAAATGCTGGGGGCCGGCGAGGTGGTGGACGGAGTCATCGACATCCTGAACTTCGTCCCTCATCCCACCGTCCTGCCTCTGGAGCCCGACAAGATCAACGCCCTGCTGGGCACCGACGTATCCCGGGAGGACATGGTCGCCATCCTTCGGAAGCTGGACTTTGCCGTGGAGGGCAACCAGGTCACCGTCCCCTCCTGGCGGGGGGACGTGAAGCGGATGGCCGACCTGGCCGAGGAAGTGGCCCGGTTCTATGGCTACAACAACATCCCCACCACTCTCATGCGGGGCCAGACCACCCAGGGAGGCTACTCCTCCGCGCAGCAGGTGGAACGGACTCTGGGCGCCTGCTGTCGGGCCATGGGGTACGATGAGATCATCACCTACTCCTTCATCTCCCCCACCTACTATGACAAGATCCGCTGGGCAGAGGCCGACCCCCGCCGGGAGTCCTTCCGGATCCTGAATCCTCTGGGAGAGGACACCTCCATCATGCGCACCACGGTGCTGCCCTCCATGCTGGAGATCCTCACCCGGAACTACAATTACCGCAACAAAAACGCCCGTCTTTACGAGGTGGGACGGATCTACCTCCCCGGAGGAGAGAACGGTCTCGCCGTGGAGAAAAAGGTACTGTCCATGGGCGCCTATGGAGACGGCATGGACTTCTTCACTCTGAAGGGCTCCGTGGAGGCCATTCTGAAGGAACTGCGGGTGGAGGAGATATCCTTCCGGGCTGTCACCGATAACTCCTCCTACCATCCGGGCCGCTGTGCCCAGGTGCTGTCCGGCGACACCGTTCTGGGTGTTTTGGGCCAGATCCATCCCCTTGTCGCCCAGAATTACGGCGTAGACGCTGAGCTCTGCTGCGCCGAGCTCAGCTTTGAGGCTTTGCTGAACGCCAAGGGCTCCGACCCTGTGTACACTCCCCTGCCCAAGTTCCCCGCCGTCACCCGGGATATCGCCGTGGTCTGCGCGGAGCAGATCACCGTGGGCGACCTGGAGGCTGCCATCCGCAAGGGCGCCAAAGGACTTTTGAAGGAGGTCTCCCTCTTTGACATCTATCGGGGCAAAGGGGTCGAGGAGGGCAAAAAGTCGGTGGCCTTCAACCTCATTCTCCGCGCCGACGACAGAAGCCTCACTGCCGAGGAGGCCGATGAGGACGTCAAGGGCATTTTGGAGACCCTCAAGACCGAACTGGGCGCCGTTCTGCGCTAAGGTGTGAAATATAAAAGAAAGATAAATTTTTCTTCTTTTCTCTTTACACCGTCCCATTTTTCGAGTACAATCACACTATACCCCAAAGGGAGGTGCCCCCACATGGAAGATATAGACTTCACAAGAAAATTCAATATTCGCTATGAGAAGGATCAGGAGATCAAGGCCATCCTCACCTCGGTCTATGATTCTCTCAAACAGAAGGGGTACGACCCCATCAACCAGATCGTAGGCTACATCCTCTCCGAGGATCCTACCTATATCACCAACTACAACAACGCCCGCTCCCTCATCCGCAAGCTGGATCGGGACGAGTTGCTTCAGGAGCTGGTGAAGCAGTATCTGTCCGACTGAACCTATTCAAGCGGAGGCGGGCACGCTCTGTGTGAGCGTGCCCGCCTTTTATATGCATGGTTTTGGCGCTTTTGGGATATACTCCCACATGAGGTGATCTCTATGTCCGCAGTATCTCCTGTCATCCGTGACAAATTCGACTCCATGCCCCCCGACCTTCAGCAGGCCGTCCTCAACACCGGCATGCGGCTGGACACTATGGCCGACCTCATGGCCTGTCTGGAGCGTGTCATCGCCGAGGGAGAAAAGAAGTAAGGCAGAAAAGACAAAGGGCGCGGCCGATGGCCGCGCCCTTTGTCTTTTTACATATGTCTCTCCAGCCAGGAGAGAACGTCCTCAAAAACCTCTTCCCTGTTGCGCTCATTGAGCATCTCGTGCCGGCCGCCGGGATAGAGCTTTACCGTCACATCCTTCACTCCCGCCCGGCGGAACCAGTCCGCCACCTTTTGAACGCCCTTGCCCATAGCCCCCACCGGGTCGGCGTCCCCGGCAAAGAAATAGACGGGCGTATCCTTGTCCATCCGGGCCAGATTGGCCTTTTTGCCCACATATTGAAGACCGATCATCATGGCGTGATTCATCCCCGCCTTGGTGGGGAAATTGCACAGAGGATCCGCCAGGTAGGCGTCTACCACCGCCTCGTCCCGGCAGATCCAGTCCGCCGGGGTACGGGCGGGAGCGAACTTCTGGTTATAGGCACCAATGGAGAGCTTATAGAAGATCCTGTTGACCTTGTGGGGATCTCCCAACCCGGTGAGCAGTTTCCCCGCCGCCACCGTCACCGCCGGCTCCTGCCCTGTCCCGGAGAGGATACAGCCTGTCAGTGTACTGGGATAGTCAATGAGGAAGGTTCGGGCCACAAAGGAGCCCATGGAATGTCCCAGCAGGAAGTAGGGCAGCTTCGGCCAGTGCTCCTTCACCTTGAGCTGAAGGGTCCGGACGTCGCGGACCAGATGCCGCCAGTCCTCGAAGTAACCGTATTCCTCAGGTCCCATGGCTGTGAGCCCGTGGCCCAAGTGGTCGTTACCCGCCACCACAAAGCCCCGCTCCGCCAGAAACCGGGCAAAGGGGTCATAGCGCAGGGCGTATTCACAGATGCCGTGAACCAGCTGTACCACCCCTCTGGGCTCCCCTTCCGGCAGCCATAGAACGGCGTGGATCTGGTGGACGCCGTCGGAGGAGAGATAGGTAAATTCCCGCCTGTTGACCATAGAGCTTCTCCTTCTTTCCCTGTATTGCATTTTATATTTTACCGGGAAAAATCCGGCCCGTCAACCGCTGTGGCAACTTTCGACAAAAAGTTGGTTGAAAGGGCCGGCCCTTAGAGGGACGGCCCTTTTCATTCCATATAACATTTCCTTTTTCAGTGTTTACTCACACGTTGGAGAGTATCCCATACACTGCTGATAAACTCCTCGCTCATCTGAGCCTGAAATTTTTCCACCGTGAAATTCAGGTTAAGGGTGGCCACCACCCGGCCATTGTCCTCATGAACCGGAAAAGCCACAGAGGCCAAGTTGTCCCGTGACTCCCCCACTGTCATCCCATAGCCCCGCCGTCTTGTACGCACGATCTCCCTCAGCAGTTCGTCCCGGTCTATGATCGTATTTTTTGTATGTGGGATCAACTGGGCTCTGGACATCCACGCCTTCAGCTCCTCCTGCCCCATTTGGGCCAGATAGAGCTTTCCAGCGGCGGTACAGTAGGCGGGACTCACCATTCCCGGCGTAGGCTGCATCTCAAAGGTAACGCTCTCGCCCACACTGATGATATGGATGATAGACATCTCGTCAAAGCCCGTCAGACCGACCTCGCAGTCATAGCGCATGGATAAATAATTCATAATGGGGATCATTCGATCCAAAAGGCCGTCCCGCTCAATGACTTCCCCGGCCAGACTGTAAAGCTTATAGGTCAGGTAATATTGCTTGTTGGCCGACTGCTCCACATAGCCCAGCTCCTTCAGGCCTGTCAGCAGACGATGGACTGTGGGGGTGGAGATACTCAAAGCTGCCGAGATCTCCTGAATGGAGAGGGTACGCTCCATGTCACCCATGTACTCAAGGATGGAGAATATTTTCCGCATGGAGTTTTCGTTGCTGTTCATATCCCACCACCACTCTCAAAGTCCGAAATTTTCGATCGCCTTTTTCACATCCTGCACAAAACTGCCGGACATACGCTCCTGATACACCTCCGGCAGCATACGGAAATTAAAGGTTCCCTCGACAGTTCCCTTATTGTGAATGGGAAAAGCCACCGCATATACGATATTGTAGAGCTCTCCCTCACTGATCCCATAGCCTTGCTCCCTGGTGCGCTGAATGTCCCTGCGCAGCTTTTCCGGGTCGATAATGGTTCTGTGGGTATAGGGCAGCAAGGTATTGGCCCCCAGCCAATCCTCAAAACACTCGGGGGACATCTGTGACAGAAACACCTTCCCCCCCGCTGAGCAGTACAAAGGAAACCTCTGTCCCGGCCGCAGCGCCTCTCCCCCAAAGCTGATGCTCTTTCCCACATTGATCAGGTGGACAATGGAGTCCTCCCAGAATACCGTCAACCCCACCTCGCAGCCATAGCGCAGCGCAAAGTAATTCATATAGGGAAGCATGTTTTTCAAATCGTTGTCCCTGTTCACAGACTTTCCCGCCAGCCTGTATATCTTATAAGTCAGATAATATTTCCCTTCGTCCTGGGCCACATATCCCAGATCCATCAGGCCATTGAGGAGCCGGTGTGCTGCCATCTCCGACAGAGACAGAGCCTCGCTCAGTTCCGGAAGAGAAACCTTGCGCTTCGCGCCGCCCAGATACTCTACTACCGAAAAGGTTTTATGCAGCGCGCTTTCGCTGAGATCCGCCATACGTTCTCCCCCCTGAGGTCTTCTTCAGTTATGACAGCACAAGGCCGAAGACCGCCGTGACTATGATCCATAAAATAACTGTTTTTAGCTATTATAGCATAGAGACACGTCAAAATGCAAGGCGATGGTTCCATTCCGTCACTGTGTGTCCAGATCCCGCAGAGCAATGGCCCCGGTGGGGCAAGTCCTTACGCAGGCCGGCTCCATGCCATGTTTCCAGCGCTCAATACACCCGTCACATTTCATCATCCTGCCATCCACACCAAAGGAGGGTGCGCCATAGGGGCAGGCCATGGCGCAGCTGTGACAGCCGATGCACTTGGTCGCGTCATATACCGTCAGGCCGGTCTGAGGATCCTTTGTCAGGCAACCGGTGGGACAGCCCGCTACACAGGGTGCGTCATCACAATGCATACAGGAGACCGACATCCATCCCTCACACTCCAGAGCCTCCACGTCATAAATGCGCCGCAGGGGACATTCCCCCGCTAACACATCAATATCGTGCTGGTCCATACAGGCAATTGCACAAGCCCCGCAGGCGGAGCATTTTTCAATGTCCAGGGTCAAACGCAGTCTCATCCCTCTTTCCCTCCTTTGCGGATGCGGCATCGGACACAATTGTAACCGGGGTAGCCGGAATAGGGATCCAGATGGAAATCATCCACAAGTTCATTGGCGTCCGCCTCCCGGTAACCGTGATAGATCTGGAGGCATCCGGGCATGATCCGGGCCGTGGGATTGGCCTTCACCGTAATGGCCCCGGCGGGGCTCTCTATGGTGACCAGCTCTCCCTCCCGGATATCCAGAGCTTCTGCATCTTCATCGTTCATATCCACCATGGGATCCGGCCGCAGAGATCTGGTCCAGGGCACATCGTGCATCCGGCTGTGCAGGGCAAAGGGCAGCCGTGCCCCAATGGACAAAACCATGGGATAGTCCACCTCGTTTGTCCGATCCCAGGGTGGCGTATACGCAGGCAGGGGATTCAACCCGGGTGCGTAGCGCTCGATGCTCTTTGACCATAGCTCAAATTTCCCCGTAGGGGTATCATAGCCCTGTTTGGTGTACAGTCCCGGCTCATAGGGTTTGGCGTCCGGAACTTTTATGGGCATATCCTCCCGGATACAGTCGTCCAGCTCCAGCTTGCAGTCCGAGAGCATCCAACGCACACAGGACTCATATCCCGAGCGCAGCAGCGGATCATCCAACTCCAGCGCGTCAGCCAGTTCTTTGATCACGGTGGAATCCGGCCTTGATGAATACAGCGGCCCGATCACCGGCTTGATGTAAGTAGCAAAGCCTCCCGGATATACCTTGAACTCCTCCCGCTCAAAGGAGGTGCATACCGGCAGCACGATATCCGAGTGGCGGCACATCTCGGTCATAAACAGCTCCGCGCTCATGACAAAATCCAGCTTATCCACCGCCTCCAGAAGCTTGTGGGGCTCCGGGAACATACGGTGATTGAGCCCAAAGGCCATGACCGCCTTTACCGGATAGGGAACCTCCTCCTGGATCTGCCGGGTCAGATCGGTCATCTGCCCCTCATCCATAAAGTGAGCCCACAGAGGAAAGCGCTTATCCCCGATCCGGGGCGGAAGATCCCTGGGTTTTGTGGCGTTGGCAAATTCATGTTCCCTGGTCTCAAAGTTTGCCCACTGATGGGAGTAGGTCTCCCCCGCGGGTATGTTCCCGCCCAGCACATCATAGTTGCCTGTAATGGCGCTCAGGCAGTTGATGGCCCGAAAGGCTTGATATCCGTTGCGGTGATGCACGATGGGCGCGCCGCTCTGGCTGATACAGGAGGGTTTGTTCACCGCGTACCACTCCGTGGCTTTTTCGATGTCCTCTCCCCGCAGCCCGGTGATGTCGCACACCCGCTTCAGGTCAAATTGCTTGACGTAGTCGACATACTCCTCAAAGCCGTAGACGTGGTTTTTTACATACTCCTCATCCACCCAGCCATTGTCGATGATGAGCTTGCCCATACCCAGGGCCAGCGCCCCGTCAGTCCCCGGACGGATACGCAGATGCAGATCCGCCATTTTCTCCGTCATGGGGGTGACTCTGGGATCGATCACCACGATCTTCTGCCCCCTGGCCTTCACCTCATAAAGCTGACGCAGCTGTGTGGGCTTGGAGTGATAGGGGTTGACTGCCCAGGCCATAAAGGTCGCGGCGTTCTGCACATCGTAGACAGAGAATCTGCCCACCATGTCCTTCCACGCCTCCACTGTGGCCATATGGCAGGTAGAGGATTCCGAGCCAAAGTTGGGTGAGCCGAAAGAGTGGGCCAGCCGTTGGAGGAAAGAGCGGTACCACTTGGCATACCCAGAATAGAACAGCACCGATTCCGGCCCATAGATCTCCTTGATCCGGTTCAGCTTTTCCGCGATCTCCCGGTAGGCCTCCTCCCAACTGATGGGCTCAAATTCTCCGCTCCCTCTGGGCCCGGTGCGACGCAGAGGCGTCTTGATCCGGTCGGCGCGATAGATGTACTGACGGTTGGCATGCCCCTTGGGGCACAGGTTCCCATTGTTCACCGGATAACCTGGCGTTCCCTCTATTTTAATGACCTCTCCATCTTTTATATAGGTGTCGATCCCACAGTGAAACAGGGGCTCACACACGGAACAGAAAGTGTGCCTGATCTCGATCCCCGTCTCCTTTCCCGGGATTTTCGCGGCCTGAAGGCGTTCCAGCTCGGTCATCGTTTTTCTCCTCCCACTAACAGCGCCGTCAGCTCCGCCGGCAGCCCGCTTTTCAGCAATACGGCCCTCATCTGAGGATCCGGCGGCGTATCATGCCTGTACAGGCGCCGCAGCATATAATTTTTTACCGCGCCGCTGTTTTTAAAGAGATTGAGCAGGTTGACGCAGCTCACCCGGCCCTCCGAGATGGTGGCCTCGGCATAGCGATCCTTGTCGTCCACAAAGACCCGCCGCTCTCCCGGCAGGCTTATGTCCCCAAAGGAAACAAAGTCCATATCCATAAAGTGGGTGATATTGTGCAGGATATTGCCGGGATAGGATATATCCTCTCCGGCCATATTCTTTCCCGCCGTCTCCCCCTGACACACCGCATTGGCCCAAAGCCCGATCAGCCTGGTGCTCTCAATGGACAGATCCCGCCCCTGACAGCAATCCCCCGCCGCATAGATCCCAGGCACGGAAGTCCGCATATGGTCGTCCACCACAATGCCCCGATCGATCTCCACCTGGCCGGCCAAAATACAATCCACCGCCGTTCGGGTGCCGATGCACTCCACAACGGCGTCCACCGTCTCCCGGCTTCCGTCGGAGAAGCAGATCTCCGCCCGACCGTTCTCCTCCCAGGCATCGGTCACCTTTTTTCCAAAGCGCAGCAGGATCCCTCGTCCGGTCAGCCCCGCCTCGATCCGCTCACTGGTGGTCTCATAGGCCGCAGTTGGAAAAATATGCTCCGCCAGGTCGGAAAACACCACCTGGATGCCCCGCTCGGTCAGCAGTTCCACGATCTTGATCCCCACCATGGAAGCGCCCACCACCAACACACGCCGAAGGGCATCCGTCCCCAGTATCCGCTTCAGTCGGACGGCGTCGGAAACCGTACGCATGGAGTAGACCCGGTTCTCCGGCAGCTTTCCCACAGGAGGAACAAAGGCCCGCGCCCCTGTGGCCAGCAGCATTTTATCGTAGCTCCTTACCGTGCCGTCGGCGGCCCGGATCGTCATAGCTCCGGCGTCCACCGCCGCCCTGCCCGGTGGCAGGCAGGTGAAGTCCAGTTCCTTTTTCAGCTGTTCCATTTCGCCGAAGGGGAACAGCCCCTCATAATCCAGTCGTCCCTTCACGTAATAAGTCGTCAGCATGGGGTTATAGGGGGGCAGATCGGTCTCTGTATAAACCTCCACCCGGGCGTCACAGCCCACGGCCCGCAAGCCCTTGAGGGCATGATAGCCTGCAGCTCCAAAGCCCACGATCGCAAAGCGTTCCATGAAACCTCTCCTTCCCTATTTCATCAGATTGGGCAGCCAGGTGACCAGCCCTGGGAAGAGCAGAAGCAGCGCCACCACCAGGATCTGGATGCACATCCAGGGAGCGGAGGCCCGGAAGATCTGACCCAGAGAAGCCTCCGGTACACAGCCCTTGAGCACATACACATTCAGCCCCACCGGGGGTGAGAGCAAACTGACTTGGATCATGATAATGACCATAACACCGAACCAGATGGGATCCACACCCAAGCTGGTCATAATGGGATAGAAAATGGGAATGGTCAGCAGGATCATACCCATAGTGTCAAAGAACATGCCCAGCGGGATATAGACCAGCAGCATCACGATCACTGTGGCCATCATGGACATATTGGAGGAAATAAAAAGGTTGGAAAACGCGCTGGCAAAGCCGCAGCGGGTCAAAAACAACTGAAACACCGCCGCGCCCACCGAGATCATCATGATCATACAAGTCATTTTCACCGTGTCCCAAAGGGCCACCTTGATCGCCGAAAGGGTCAGATTCTTCTTGATGGCCGCGATGATCACCGCACCCAGGCAGCCTACCGCCGCAGCCTCCGTGGCCGTCGCGATCCCCAGGTAGATAGAGCCGATGACCCCGCCGAAAAGCACTACGATAGCCCAAACCCCCTTGAGAGAGCAGAGCTTTTCTTTCAGCGGGATCTTCTCCGCTGCCACGGGGGCCAGCTTGGGGTCCAGCGCACAGCGGATCCCAAGATAGCTCAACATGGCCACCGCCATAATGATGCCGGGAATCACGCCGCCCAGCAGGATCCGTCCCACCGACTGCTCGGTGGTGATGGCGTACATCACCGCCGGGATGGAGGGTGGGATCAAGATGCCCAGAGTTCCTGCGCCGGCAATGGTGCCCAGACTCAGCCGCCGGTCATAGCCGTACCGATCCATCTCGGGCAGAGCGATCCGAGTCATGGCCGCCACCATGCCCACCGAGGAACCGGTGGTGGCGGCAAAGCCGGCACAGGCAAACACGGTAGCCATCCCCAGACCGCCCGGAAGCCGGCCCAGCAACTTGTAGCCGGTGTCATAGAGTTCAGTGGTCACCCCCGCGGCGTTAGCCAGATTTCCCATAAGAATAAACATGGGAATGGCTACCAGTGTAAAGGAGGAGATGGCGCTATAGGGGGTGGTGGACAAGGCGTACTCCGCCAACACGGTCCCCTTGGTCACAAGCAGTCCGCCGGCGCCCACAATGAGCATAGACACACCGATGGGTACCCGCAGCAACAGCAGTACGATCAGCACAAAAAAAGCGATCAGTCCGATCATCAAAGGATTCATGCCTTCTCCTCCTTCCGGCCCATGACGACCCGCAGACTGTCTGCTGTATCCAAAAGGAATTGCAGAAACATCACGGTAACGCCCAGGGCAATGGTGAATTTCAACAGATAGACCGGCATTTTCATAGCCGACAGTTGGATCTCCTTCACCGCCCAGGAAGCGGCAAAGGCCTTCCAGATACATACGGAGAAACAGGCAAACAGCACGTCGCACAGCGCATAGGAGATCACGCTGACGATTTGCTTGGCCCGCTCCCCAAGCCGGTCATAGAGCAGGTCTACACAGATATGGCCTTTCTCCTTCTGAGTAAAGGAAAAGCCAAAATAGGCCGCAGTCACATAGAGATATACCGCGATCTCGCTCACCCCCAAAATGGGGGAGGAAAATATATTTCGAGCCACCAGCTCGGCAGTCATCATCACCCAGATGCCCACCATCAGCACCGCCGACAGTCCACCAAACACATCAGGAATCTTCCGCAGGATCTTCATATCAACGCTCCTTTCGCCTTTTAAAAGGCGGGGGACTCTCCGGGAAAGTCCCCCGCCGGTCTGCCGAATATCCGGATCAATCGTAGATCTGATAGGCGATATCGTCTGGCGTATACTTCTCCACCAGGGCCTGATAGGTGTCCAGGATCTCCTGGCCGTTGTACCCGTAAGAATTAGCGGTATCCACAAAGGTCTGGGCGTTATCTGCGAGCTTCTCGGCCCACTTGGCCTGCTCCTCCTTGGACAGCACCACCACTTCGCCGCCAGCATCCTTAATGGCCTGGACGGAATCCTTGAGGGCGCCGCCCATCCACTCCTCGCTGGAGTACTCGTCCACAAAGCGGTCATAAACCGTCTGGAAAGCCTGCTTATAGGCCTCGGGCAGTTTTTCGTAGACCTTCTTGTTCATGTAGATGCTGGAGGTGGTGTACATACCGTAGCCAGTAAAAATAAAGTAGTCGCTGATCTCCTGAAGCTTGAAGGAGACGGCCAGGGTAATAGGAATTCCAGTGGCAGCATCCACCGTCTTACGCTCCAGCGCCTCGTAGATCTCGCTGGCGTCCATAGCCACAGGAGTGGCGCCCAGCCTGGCCATATCGGCGTTCACCGCGCCCATGGCCCGGATCTTCAAGCCCTTCAGATCCTCCAGAGAGCTGATCTTCAGGTTGGAGCACATGGACAGCTCACTGGGTGCCACCACGCCCAGATTCACTACATTCTGGCCGTCGCACATCTTCTGGAAGGGTTCATAGGTCCGGAACATTTCATAAAGAGCCTTGTTCGTCACCCACTCAGATGTAGTGGTATAGGGGATAGTGGCCACAAAGGTGGGATAGAACTGGGTCTCAAAGAAGCCCTCCGGCACGAAGGCGATGTCCACCAGTCCGTCAGACACCGCGGTCAGAGAATCGGTGGCCTTGACCAGAGAGCCCGCAAAGTGATAGTCGAAGGTGAGTTGACCTCCGGTCTCCTTGGACACCTCTTCAAAAAAGTACTTCAAGGATGCGCCGTCCACCCCAGTCTCAGGCAAATGGGTGGCAAAGGTCAGAGTCATGGGTTCTACCTTTTCTTCCTTGGGCGAGTTGCTTCCCTCGACAGGGGACTGACTTTGCGCGGTCTGGCCGCCACCGCCGCAGCCGGACATGCCAACAGCCATCGTTAAGGCCAGGAGCAGGGCAAAACCTCTTTTACCGTTCATTTTTACGTCCTCCTCTTTTCATTTTGCTTTTGATATTTATTGTTAATACTTCCTCCTTTCGGAAAAAATATCAGCAACCAAAACTCCTTTATTTTGAAAATTTCTTTCTTTTATATATCGAATTTTACGCCAATTTATAAAATAATTATTTTGTTCATCAACAATATAGCACACCACTGTCGCTATGTCAACAGAAAAAATGCGCATTTTTGACAAAGAAGGAAGGGGCGCAACCGCGTCCCTTCCTTCTAAGCGTTTTATCCACATATAGAGTCCTCGCTCCCTTAAGGGATAGGTCTCATTTCAAACCTCACTTACGTCAGATCCTTGACCATGACCAGCTCCCGGATGCCCGGCTTTACCGCGTCGGGCAGTTCGCCCAGCAGCCAGTAGCCCCGGCGGCGGTAAAACCGCTGACCGCCTTCGTTGAAGTCGCTGACCATCAGGGTCACCCGCCGGGCTCCGGCATCCCGAGAGAGCTTTTCCAGCCCATCCATCAGGAAGGCGCCCACCCCCTGCCCCCGGCAGGTGTCCCGGACGCCGATCAGGCTCAGGTAGGGATACAGGCCACAAAAGCCCTTCATCGCCACACACATGGCTCCCACCGCCCGGCCCTCCTCATCCAGGGCCAGATACAGCTCTCCCCGCTCCGCCGCCCGGCACAGGGAGCGCTCTACCCGTCCCGGCTCCTGAAAATACCGTTCACATATCGCGGAATTTTGAAAAATCTCCCCGCATCCGGCGGGAACCTCCGGCCCGGACTGTATCAGCTTCATCCTCATCCTCTCCTTCTCATGGGCAGGGATATCTTCCCCATAATAGCCTCCCCATCGGCCCCCGTAACGCCGGGAAGCGTGTTCGGCTCCTCCCGGATACACCGGTCGGCCATGAGGGCAAAGGCCACCGCCTCCTTGGCGTCGCTGCTCCAGCCCAGATCCTCCTGGGTACGCACCGTGACCCCATAGGCGGACATCCGGCGGGTCAAAAAGGCCAGCAGTGTCCGGTTATAGCTGCCCCCGCCTCCCACGATGAGCTCGGAGGCCCGGCAGCCGGGAAGGACATATCGTTCATAGGCGCTGGCGATGGACCAGGCGGTCAGGTCGGTCACCGTGGCCACCAGATCCGCCTCCGGGATGGGGTTCTCCTTCCACCAGGCCAGGATCCCGGCCGTGTACTGTTCCCCAAAGAGCTCCCGGCCCGTGGTCTTGGGGAGGGGCTTGGTATAGTACGGCTCCTTTTGCAAGAGTTCCAGCAGCGCCTGGCACACCTGTCCCTTCGCCCCCATGGCCCCTCCGGCGTCATAGTGCGCCTGTCCGTCGGTGAGGGCGGATACCACCGCGTCGATCACCATATTTCCCGGCCCGGTGTCAAAGGCATAGACCTCCTCCGGCCCCGCCCCGGCGGGGAGCACGGTCATATTGCCGATACCCCCGATGTTTTGCAGGAGGATGGTTTCCCCCTCCCGGCGGTAGAGCAGGTATTCCGAGAAGGGCACCAGGGGCGCCCCCTGCCCTCCCAACGCCATGTCGGCCACCCGGAAATCGGATACCGTGGGAATGCCGGTACGCTGGGCGATCACCGCCCCCTCTCCGATCTGCACCGTGTAGCGGATGGGATAGCCGTCCTCCCGGCAGAGCTGGGGCGCATGCCAGATGGTCTGCCCGTGGGAGCCGATCAGATCCACCTCCTCCGGCCTCAGTCCGGCCTTCTCCACCACCGACAGGGCGGAGGAGGCATAGATCTCTCCCAGCAGAAAATTCAGATAGCCCACCCGATCCACCGTGGCGGCCTCCGGCCGGAAAAGCTGAAAGATCTTGTCCCGAACCGCCGGCGGGTAGGGCCTGTTCTCAAAGGCCAGCAGCCGGAGCTCCGGGCGGTCGGAGCTTCCCCCGATTTCCACCAGGGCGGCGTCCACTCCATCCACCGAGGTGCCCGACATCATACCTACCACCCGCCGGATCGGCTTCTCCCGCAGCGCGCCCAACATACTCATGCGCTCTCCTCCCCGGCCGCAATGGCCTGGGCCAGCCGTCCGCCGCAACGATCCAGAAGCGCCTGGGCGGGCACGGCCTCCAGCCCCGTCTTCACCATCAGGATGGCCAGCTTCACATGGCCTCCCGCCCGCCGCAAGCTCTCCTCCGCCTCCTCCGGCCCCGTGCCGGTGGCGTGAATGATCAGCCGCTTGGCCCGGTCGGTCAGCTTTTGATTGCTCGCCTTCAGATCCACCATCAGGTTTCCGTAGACCTTACCCAGTTTGATCATGGAGCAGGTCGTCAGCATATTGAGCACCATCTTCTGCGCGGTGCCTGATTTCATGCGGGTGGAGCCGGAGATCACCTCCGGGCCCACCAGAGGGGCGATGGTCACCTCACAGAGCCCCTCCAGTTTGGAACGGGCGTTGGTACAAAGGCCGATGGTCACCGCCCCCCGGTCTCTGGCCCGCTCCAGAGCGGCCAGGACATAGGGCGCCCCGCCGCTGGCCGTGATGCCCACCACGGCGTCGGCGCTCCCCACTTCCAGCCGATCCACCAGGGCGATCCCCTCCTCCCGGCTGTCCTCGCACCCCTCCACCGGATGGCGCAGGGCGATGTCCCCACCCGCTATGTAGCCCTGAACCATGTCCGGATCCACGCCGAAGGTGGGCAGGCACTCGGAGGCGTCCAGCACCCCCAGCCGCCCAGAGGTTCCGGCCCCCAGATAAATGAGCCTTCCTCCGCGCTGAAAGCATCCGCAAATGAACTCCACCGCCTGCGCGATGTGCTCCGTCTCCCGGCCCACGGCCTCCGCCACCAGGGCATCCTGGCGGTTGATCATTGTGACCATTTCCAGGGTGGAGCAGGTATCAATATTTCGGGTCTCCTGATTGATCCCCTCTGTGGCCAGCCCGGCCAGATAGTTGTCCATATGCCTGCCTCCTTTATTCTGATCTCTGCTCTTAGCCTATCCCATCCACCCCGATCTGTCAATAAAATTTCGACCAAAAAGCTAATATCCCAAAATAAAATTTCAAAAGCTATAGACTTCTTTTCCCACATTTGTTATACTGTCTAAAAGGAGGAGGTGTTGGAACCCGTTGAATTGTAAGCTTTTGATCAAAGAAGAGATGCACGGTTTCACCGGGACCCAGCGCCGCCTTGCCTCCTATCTTCTCGACCACAGCGGAGAGGTCATCCGCATGAGCGCAAAGGAGTTTGCCGAAGCCTGCGGCGCCTCTCCGGCGGCGGTGGTACGCTTTTCCCGAAAGCTCGGCTTCAAGGGCTTTACCGATTTGAAGCTGTGCCTGGCCCAGGAGACCGGCCAGGGGGAGGAGATCGACGAATTCCAGATCGCTATCCGGGACAATGACGATATGGAGGCGATCCTCCGCAAAGCGGAGTGCATCCATACCCGGAATATCTCCCTCACCTGCCGGATGATAAATCCCGCCACGCTGACCCAGGCCGCGGAAAATCTCCGTGCCTGCCGGACCATTCACCTGTTTGGCCTGGGTGCCTCCGGTCTGCTGGCCCTGGACTTCCTCCATAAAGCCTCCCGGATCGGCATTCCGGCTTTCTACCACACCGACGCCCACACCAACCTGGCCACCGCCGCTCTCCTGACTCCGGAAGACGCTGTCATCGCCATCAGCTATTCGGGAGAGACAAGGGAGACTGTTTTGGCCGCCAGGACCGCCCGGGATCGGGGCTGCAGGGTCATCGCCATCACGAAGGCCGGAGGCAATTCCCTCTCCCGCCTGGCCCATTATTCCCTCTGCATCCCCGGAGAGGAGCGCGGGCTCCGGGTGGGCGCCATGACCTCCCGCACCTCGGGTCTGTTGGTTTTGGATCTGCTCTATCTGGGCATCGCCAAGCAGGACCCGGAACGCACGGAGAAAAACCTCCGTGAGACCCGTTCCATCATTCAGGTCCTCCAGGGAGGTCGGGAACCGACGATCAGGACCTCTCCCAAATTGCCGGACGTGTAATTTCATCTCTCCGCGGATGAAATTTGATAATAAGGGGGCGATGACAGTGGACTGCTCCAAAATCAGCGAAATTTTGCGGGAGTACCGCGACAGGGGCTACTACCCCTCGGCCGTGTGCCAGGTTTTTGACGCCAGGGGGACCTTATATGAGGAAAGCTTTGGCGATGTGAGCGCCGGAACCTGGTTCGACCTGGCCTCGGTGAGCAAGCTGATCTGTACCACGCTGCTCCTCTCCGCCATGGAGGAGGGAAAGCTCTCCCCCGAGGATCCGGCTTTGGCCCACCTGCCCCATGAGAAGCTTGGCCCTGTCACCCTGCGGCGTCTGGCGGACACCACCCTGCTCCAGCTCATGACCCACACCTCCGGCATTGTGCCCTGGTACCCCTTCTACACCGACGGGCGGGACTTCTACACCGTTTTGGAGCAGGTACTCTCCACCACTCCCCCAGAGGAGGGCATGGCGTACAGCGACCTCAACTTCATGCTTCTGGGGCTCATCTTCACCCACGCCACCGGCCTCTCCCTGCGTCAGGGGCTGGTCCATTACATAAACGACGGCCTGGGCATCCGAGATCTCTCCTACGGCCCGATGGAGCCCGCCTTGTGTGCCCCCTCCTGTCTGGGCAATCAGATCGAAAAGCGCATGTGCGCCGAACGGGGCCTCTCCTTTGACGGCTGGCGGCCCGACGGCGTCCCGGTCCGGGGGGCCTGCAACGACGGCAACGCCTTCTACTATTGGGGCGGCGTGAGCGGACACGCCGGTGTGTTCGCCACCGCGGGGGCCCTGTCCCAGTTGGGTCGTTTCTATCTCTCCACCCAGCGCCCCATTTTCCTCCGTGCCATGGAGGAGACGGTTCAGGGCCGGGGCCTGGGCTTTGACAAGAGCGAGGTCTTCCCCGACGGCTGCGGCCACAGCGGCTTTACCGGCACCAGCCTGTGGGTGAGCCGGACCCACGGCCTCGGAGCGGTCATTCTCACAAACAAGTTCTACCGCACCCAGGGCGAGCCACCCGGAAATTCCAACGACTTCCGAAAGGCCGTCCACTACGCCCTTCTGGGGCGAACTCCCCCTTCGGTATAAGCAAGGTTCCCCTTGTGAAATACAAATTCCATAAAAGAAAAGAGGTATTTTGTCGTGAATGTAAAGAAGTGGATCTCTGTATCTCTTGCGGGTGTTATGCTTCTGGGCACACTGGCCGGCTGCGGCGGCCCCAGCTCCAACGCCACCCCCGCTCCCCAGGACTCCACCGCCCCCGTCGGGAGCGAAGCGCCCGCCCCTGTCTCCGGCGGCACGCTCCGCTGGGGCACCGATTCTGAGCCTACCGGCTTTGATCCCCACACCAACTCCGAAGAGGCCTCCCTCCGGGTCATGAACCAGCTCTATGAGACCCTGGTGGAGCGCAACGCCGACATGACCATCTACGGACAGCTGGCTGAGAGCTGGGAGATCCCCGATGAGACCACATACGTCTTCAAGCTGCGTGAGGGGGTCAAGTTCCACTCCGGCCGTGAGATGACCGCCGACGACGTAGTCTACACCTTTGACCGTATCCTGGGCAAGACCGAAGCCGGCGACATCGGCGCTCTGGGCAGCAAGTCCAGCTACTACGGCGGCGTCACCTCCGTGGAAGCCCTTGACACCTATACCGTCCAGTTCACGCTGGATGCCCCTAACGCCGCCTTCCTGGGTAACCTGACCAGCAACTACGGCGCCATTGTGGACAAGGATGTCATTGCGGAAAAAGGCGACCTGATGCGCGCTGACGGCGGCACCGGCCCCTTCACCCTGGGCGAATGGCTGCCGGACAACTATGTCACCGTCTCCAAGTTTGCCGACTATTGGGAGGCCGATCGGGTCAGCCTGGACGGCATCACCTACTATCTCATCGGCGATGAGGCCGCCCGCCTGGCCGCCCTGCGCACCGGTGACATCGACTTTGCCAGCCTCTCTGCCTCCAATGTCTCCGCCGCTGAGAAGGAGGCCAACCTGAAGGTGCTCAGCTACCAGACCAACGAGTACATCGCCGTGGGCTGCAACCTCTCCACCGCCGCCCTCCAAGATCTGCGGGTACGCCAGGCAATAAGCTACGCCATGGATCGCGACACCATCATCAACGTGGTCTTCAGCGGCCAGGCCGCCCCCTGCTCCATGGTTCCTCCCGCCATGGGCCACTGGTCTCTGGACGTGTCCGATATGGATCTCTACAAGACCAATGTGGACAAGGCCAAGGAGCTGATGGAGGCTGCCGGCTACAGCGACAGTAACCGTCTGTCCCTGACCCTGGCCGCCGGTCTGATGGACTCCCTGCGCCAGGCCGCTGTGGTGCTCCAGCAGCAGCTGGCTGAGATCTACATCGACCTGGAGATCACCAACCTGGAGTCCGGCGAGTACGTAGACATCTGGGGTAAAATGAGCACCCCTGAGGCCGGGTTTGACATGATGATCGTCAATGACGGCGCGGGCACCGACCCCAACCGCTCCATCTCCTTCTTCTTCGGCACCGGTTCCGGCGCCAATGTGTTCGGCTTCTCCAACGAGCGTATCGACGAGCTGTGCACCCTGGGCATCGCCACCACTGACGAGGCTCTGCGCGAAGAGTATTACAATGAGGCCCAGCTGATCTGCATTGAGGACTGCACCAAGATCTGCATTGCCAGCCCCATGAAGTATTTTGTGACTTCCACCAGCGTGGAGGGCTTCTCTCCCTCTGCCGCAGACTCCAGCAACTTCCGCGACGCCTATCTGGCTCAGTGATCTTCCGTGGGATGGGACAGCGGGCATTTTGTCCGCTGCCCCATCCCCTTCCTTATTCTGTTGATTGCTGACAATAGTCAGCCGACTCCTCCGCCGGCTGGATATTGTCAGCAATCAAAGGATCTTGACAGGAGTGTGACAGCATGAAAAATTATATCTTACGCCGTATTCTTCAGGTCGTCCCTGTCCTGATCGGCATCAGTATCCTCATTTTCGCCGTGATGAAAATGATCCCCGGTGATGTGATCTCCGGTATCCTGGGCGTGGAGGCCACGCCGGAGCTGCGGGCCCAGCTGGCTGCCAAATACGGACTGGACAGACCCTACCTGGTTCAGTATCTGGATTGGATCGGCGGAGTGCTCCACGGAGACTTCGGCGAGTCCATCCGCACCTCCGCCCCCATTCTGCCCGAGATCCTCTCCCGCTTCAAGGTCACCGCCGAGCTCACCATCCTGGCGGCCTTTATCTCCTGGATCATCGCCATCCCTCTGGGCGTTCTGGCCGCTGTAAAGCGGAACACCCTGGCGGATCGCTTTGTCCGGGTCTTCGCCCTGCTGGGCGTCTCGGTACCCAACTTTGCCCTCTCCATCCTGCTGATCCTGGTTCTCTCCCTGGCATTCAGCTATTTCCCGCCCCTGGGCTATGTGGGCTTTTTGGAGGATCCCCTGCGCAACCTCCAGATCATGATCCTCCCCGCCGCCATTCTGGGCGTGACCATCTCCGGCTCCGTGATGCGGATGACCCGCTCCTCCGTGCTGGAGGTGCTGCGGCAGGACTTCATCAAGACCGTCCGGGCCAAGGGGGCCAGCGAGCGTGTGGCCATCTTCAGGCACGCCCTTCGCAACGCCCTCATCCCCATCATTACCCTTATCGGAATGCAGATCGGCTCCCTTTTGGGCGGTGCGGTCATCGTGGAGCAGATCTTCTCGCTCCCAGGTCTGGGGCAGATGACCCTCACCGGTATCAACCAGCGGGACTATCCTGTGGTTCAGGGCTGTGTACTCTTCATCGCCTTTATCTATGTTCTGGTCAATCTGCTCACCGATCTGCTCTATGCCTATATTGACCCGCGGATCTCTTACGACTGAGAGGTGAAGCCCCATGAAAAAACTGTTGCAGACGCTGCGGGAGCTCTGGCGGGATCCCATGGGCAGGATCAGCCTGATCGGCATCCTTCTCATCATCCTTATGGCGATCTTCGCCCCTCAGCTCTCCCACTTCAAACCGGATAAAATGGTCGGGATGCCCAAAGCGTCCCTCAGCGCCCAATTCTGGTTCGGAACCGACAACTACGGCCGGGACATTTTCAGCCGCATCGTATACGGGGCCAGGGTCTCTCTCCAGGTGGGCCTTATCGCCGTGGGGATCGGCGCCACCGCCGGCTATGTGCTGGGCCTGATCGCCGGCTATTTTGAGGGCTGGGTGGATCGGGTCATCATGTGCCTTATGGACATCCTCTTTGCCTTCCCCTCCATTCTCCTGGCCATTCTGATCTCCACGGTGCTGGGCCGGGGTCTGGTTCCCACCATGGTGGCCATCGGGATCGTCAACATTCCCGTCTTCGCCCGGACGGTCCGGGCCTCTGTCATCTCGGCCAAGGGCTTGGAATATGTGGAAAATGCCCGCAGCGTGGGCGTAAAGACCTGGCCCATCCTCATCCGCCACATTTCCCCCAACGTGGTGGCCCCCTTTACCGTACAGGCCACCCTGGCCCTCTCCAGCGCCATTCTCACCGAGGCCTCCATGAGCTTCCTTGGCCTCGGCATTCAGCCTCCCGCCTCCTCCTGGGGCTCCATGCTCAACGAGGCCCGCACCTTCATGGAGCAGGCCCCCTGGATGGCCATCTTCCCCGCACTTTTTATCATCATCACCATTCTGCTCTTCAACATCATGGGGGACAGCCTCCGGGACGTGCTGGATCCCAAGCTCAAGCTGTAAGGGAGGGGAAGAACCATGGAACATCTGTTAGAGCTGCGGAATCTCTCCATCGACCTTCCCAGAGGCAAACGGCAGTCCCCCGTCAAACTGGTGGAGGGGGTAGATCTGACCGTCCGCAAAAAGCAGAACTTCGGCGTCGTGGGGGAATCCGGCTGCGGAAAATCCATCACCTGCTCGGCCATCATGGGCCTGCTCTCCTACCCCCTTACCGTCGGGGCAGGCAGCTCCATCCGCTTTCTGAAGGAGAACGGAGAAGAGCTGGAGATCACCTCCCTCTCCCCCGCTGAGCTCCGAAAGCTCCGGGGCAAGGATATTTCCATGATCTTTCAGGAGCCGATGACCGCGCTGGACCCCATGTATACCATTGAAGAGCAGATCAACGAGACGCTTCGCTTCCACACCTCACTCTCCAAACCGGAAATGCATGAGGCCGCCCTGGCCATGCTGAAAAAGGTAAAGATCCCCCGGCCGGAGCAGATCCTGAAGGATTATCCTCACCACCTCTCCGGCGGAATGCTCCAGCGGGTAATGATCGCCATTGCTCTCATCAACAATCCCCGCCTCCTCATTGCCGACGAGCCAACCACCGCTCTGGATGTGACCATTCAGGCCCAGATCCTGGATCTGATGAATGAACTGCGGGAGAGCTACGACACCTCCGTCATTATGATCACCCACGACCTGGGCGTTATTGCGGAGACCTGTGAGGAGGTGGCCGTTTTCTACGCCGGCCAGGTGGTGGAACAGGCCAGTGTGGAGGAGATCTTCCGCGCCGCCGCGCACCCCTACACCGCGGGGCTTTTAAAGTCCGTGACCTCCCTGGGCGGCGAGGAGAAGATGCTCTACACCATCCAGGGCGCCGTTCCCACTGCGGGGAACTTCGGGCAGGGCTGCCGCTTTGCCGACCGCTGTGAGTATTGCGAAAGCCGCTGCCGGGAGTCCGCCCCCGCCTTGACTGAGATCTCCCCCGGCCACCTGTGCCGCTGCTGGCTTCACGCCCCGGGAAAGGAGGCCGCCCAATGAGTGAACACGCCGTTTTGCTGGATATTCAAAATCTCCAAACCTATTTCCCCATTACGGGGGGCGTCTTTCAAAAAACGGTGGGCCATGTCCACGCCGTGGAGAACGTCTCCTTCCAGATCAGAGAGCAGGAGACCTTCGGCCTTGTGGGGGAATCGGGCTGCGGAAAGTCCACCACAGGCCGCACCCTTCTGCGGCTGATCGAGCCCACCGCCGGCGAGATCCTCTTCGACGGCCAGGATCTCCGCGCCCTGTCTCAGGATGAGCTCCGGCAAAAGCGCCGGGACATGCAGCTGATTTTCCAGAACCCCTACTCCTCCCTGAATCCCCGGATGAGCGTCCGTCAGCTTCTGGAGGAGCCCCTCCAAACCCACTTTTCCCTCTCCCAGAAAGAGATGGATGAACAGGTTCTCTGGATCTCCCAGGCCGTCGGCATCGCGCCGGAACAGCTCTCCCGCTATCCCCACCAATTTTCCGGTGGGCAGCGCCAGAGGATCAGCATTGCCCGGGCCCTCATCACCAAGCCCCGCTTTGTGGTCGCCGACGAACCGGTCTCCGCCCTGGACGTCTCCATTCAGGCCCAGATCCTGAATCTGCTCCTCACCCTTCAAAAGGAGCTGAAGCTCTCCTACCTCTTCATTTCCCATGATCTGAATGTGGTGCGCCACATCAGCAACCGGATCGGCGTGATGTACCTTGGACGCATCATGGAGCAGGGAGACACAGAGGCGGTCTACCGCAATCCCCTCCACCCCTATACCAAGGCCCTTTTGTCCGCTATCCCCAAGCTGGATCCCCTGGAGGAAAAAAGCCGCATCCGTCTGGAGGGGGACGTCCCCAGCCCGGCCGATCCTCCCAAGGGTTGTCCCTTCCACAACCGCTGTGCCAACTGCATGGAGGTCTGCAGGAACGTTGTGCCGGAGGAGCGGGAGTTGGAGCCCGGTCATTTTGTCTCCTGTCACCTATATGACTAAACGCTCTCTCCGGGCGTCTCCCGTCCCGCTATCTCTTCGTAAAGGATGATATCCCTATGCCCCGCATTTTGGTTTCCGGCGCCCCAAACGGCTGTGACAACTACATCAACGCCATCCTGGCCGCCGGCGGCCAACCTTTCGCCTCCTATCTGCCCCCGGTGGACGGCAGCTATGACGCCCTCCTCCTCACCGGAGGTGAGGATGTCGACCCCCGCTATTATGGCCAGGACAACACCGCCTCCTCCGGCATTGATCCGGACCGGGATGCGGTGGAGCTATCCCTTGCCAGGCTCTATCTGGAGCTGGGCAAGCCTATTCTGGGTATTTGTCGCGGGGAGCAGCTCCTCAACGTGGTTTTGGGCGGTGACCTTTTCCAGGACATAGGCGCCGATCCCTGCCTCTTCCACACCCGCGGGGATCTGCCCCAGGACAAGATCCACCCGGTCCGCGCCGCCCCCGGCAGCTTTCTTGAAGCCCTCTACGGCCCTGTATTCCAGGTAAACAGCTCCCATCACCAGGCAGTGCATCGACTGGGGGACGGGCTCCAGCCGGCCGCTTGGTCGGAGAGCGGCCTTGTGGAAGCCTTCCAGCATAAGAGCCTACCCGTGCGGGCGGTCCAATGGCACCCGGAGCGGATGTGCGCCTCCCTCCGCCGCCCGGATACCGTAGACGGCCTCCCCCTCTTTCAGTGGCTGATCGCCTCCGCCGGAGGCTGACCCACCTCTATAGCCGGATATAGCATAAGCTCCGGAGCCTCACAGCTCCGGGGCTTTTCTTGATACCACATAAAAAGGAAGAGGACCTTCCACTGAAGCGAAAAGTCCTCTTCCTGGTACGGCTGGAGGGTATCGGCTGTGCCGATATCAACTGCCTCTAAACTCGCTTCGCTCGTTAATAGGCAGTAGATCGAACCCCAAGGGGTTCTCGTCCAAACAAGCAGTTACCAAAAAGAAAAGACACCCTAAAGGGTGTCTTTTCTTTTTGGTACGGCTGGAGGGACTCGAACCCCCGACCTACTGGTTCGTAGCCAGTCACTCTATCCAGCTGAGCTACAGCCGCATACCGTCTCACTGACAGCTTGATTATTTTATCACAGTGAGCGGTAAATTGCAAGCCCTTTTTTCCTCGTTCTCCAATTTTTTACCGACTTTCTTCCATACACCGTCTGATCCCACGGTACACTTCCGTCAAAAATCCTCGTCGTCCACATCAAAAGGCGGCCGATCCATGGGTTGAGGGATGGCGTCGCCCTCATAGTCCAGTTCCTCGGGCACCGGCTCGGAAACGGGCGGGGCGTCGGGCGCCAGATCCACCATGCCCTGCTTGTACTGCATCTCCTGCCACTGCTCCTTGGTGATGAGCACCTGCCGGGGCTTGGAGCCCTCAAAGGGTCCTACCACCCCTTTCTCCTCCATCTGATCCACCAGCCGGGCGGCCCGGGAGTAGCCAAGCTTCAGTCTGCGCTGGAGCATAGACACCGAGGCCATGCCCGTCTCCACCACCACCTCGATGGCGGAGGGAAGCAGCTCGTCGAAGGCGCCGTCCACATCCTCGGGGGCAGAGCCGCCCACCCCCTTAGCGCCCTTCTCCTTCTCGGCCACACTCTTCTCGATCTCGTGGAGAACGCTCTCATCATACTGGGCAGAGCCACCCTGTTTGACAAAGTCCACCACCGCGGCCACCTCCTCGTCGGAGATAAGGCAGCCCTGAACACGGGTGGGCTTGCCGGAGCCCAAGGGGAAGTAGAGCATATCGCCCCGGCCCACAAGCTTCTCCGCCCCGGTCTGATCCAGAATGATCCGGGACTCCAGGGAGGAGGCCACGGCAAAGGCAATGCGGGAGGGAATGTTGGCCTTCATCAGGCCGGTGATCACGTCGGCGGAGGGCCGCTGGGTGGCGATGATCAGGTGCATGCCGGCGGCACGGCCCATCTGGGCCACCCGGCAAATGGACTCCTCCACCTCCTTAGCCGCCACCAGCATCAGGTCGGCCAGCTCGTCGATGACCACCACGATCTGAGGCATCTTCTCCATCTCCCCGGTCTTGACAGCATGGGCGTTGTAAGAGGCCAGATCCCGGACGCCCACCTCGGAGAAGGCCCGGTAGCGCTTCATCATCTCCACCACCGCCCACTGGAGAGCGCCGGCGGCCTTCTTGGGATCGGTGACCACAGGGATAAGCAGATGGGGGATCCCGTTATAGATGCCCAGCTCCACCATTTTGGGATCCACCATGATGAGGCGGACCTCCTCGGGGCCGGCCTTATAGAGCAGGGAGATGATCAGGGAGTTGGTACATACAGATTTACCCGAACCGGTGGTGCCGGCAATGAGCAGATGGGGCAGCTTGGCGATATTGCCCACCACACAGTTGCCCCCGATGTCCTTGCCCACGGCAAAGGCCACCTTGGAGCTGTGCTCGGTAAAGGTTCCGGAGCCGATCACATCCCGGATGGCCACCGGGGAAACCAGCTTATTGGGCACCTCAATGCCCACCATGGATATCTTATCGGGGATGGGGGCAATGCGCACCCCGGAGGCCCCAAGAGCCAGGGCAATGTCGTCGGCCAGGTTGGTCAGCTTATTGAGCCGCACGCCCTGATCCAGCTCCAGCTCGTACCGGGTCACCGAGGGGCCCCGGGTCACATTGACGATACTGGCGTCGATACCGAAGGAGCGGATGGTATCGGTGAGCCGGGCCTGGTTGGCCTTCAGCTCCCCCGCCACTCCGGCGGAGTCGGCCTCGCTCCCCTCCCTCAGAAGGGACACCGGGGGATACTCATAGGCGGCCGCCGCCTGGCTCAGCGCCTCCTCCACCTCTTGGGAGACCTGGGCCGCAGCCTCGTCAGCCTCCCCCTTCTTCAGCTTGGGCACCGCCGGCTCCCGCTGGATCTCCGGCGGCTGTACAACCGCCGGAACGAAGGGCTGGAGCGGCTGAGCCGGGGTCTGGAAGGGGGGCTTGGACTGCTCCTCCAAGCTCAAGGGCTCCGGAGCGGAGCGGACAGCTTCCTGCGCGGTGGAGACCACCTGATCCGGAGTGGGCACCCGGGGCTTACGGTCAAAGAGCCCACGCCGGGGCTCAGGCTGAGGCTGGGGCTCCTCCTCTTCCTCGCTCTGAGGGAGAGGGCCGTCGTCCACCGGGATATCAATAGCCGCCCGGCGACGCTCCCTGGAAACGGGGGCGGGCTTTACAGCCCTGGCAGGAACAGGGGCCGAAGGCTCCTCTTCCTCCTCTTCCTCCTCTTCCGGCTCATACTCCCTGCGGGGCGGCCGGCTGCTCAGCCAGTCCGCCAGATCGGCGGGGGTGATCCGGAAACTGCCCATCAGCAGTCCCGCAAGGCCAAAGGTCAGCACCATCCCGGCGCCGATCTTGCTGAATATTACAATGAGACCCTGGGCCACCACCCCGGAGATCACGCCGCCGCAGGTCATGGCTTTGCCGCCCTCCCAGAAGGTCTTGACTACAGCGGCGCTCCAGGAAAAATCTCCCTTGGCCAAAAACAGGTGGAGCAGACCGCCGAAGGCCACGGGCAGCAGCATGGTGCACCACACCCGCAGCTGAACCGGACGCCCCCGATGGAAGCCCAGAATGACCGCGCTCCACAGCAGGGCCGGGGGCAGCAGCCAATAGCCGTAGCCGATGAGCCCCTTCACCGTGCCGCAGAGGAAATCAATAAAGATGGCCTCCACATGAAAATAGCCCAGGGCGGCGAAGATCCCCAGCAGCAGGCACACCAGGGCGCCCACCTCCCTGCGGATGGGACGGCTGGTGGGCTCGGGAGCCTTTTTTCGGCTGGTAGAGCTCCCTCCCCGACCGGCAGAGGAACTCCGGCCAGAGGTGGAGCGGGTAGCGGAGCCGCCCCGGCGGGCGGGCTCCGGTTTCTTTTGTGTGGAGGAGGCCATGGGATCATCCTTTCCAAAAACACCGCGGCAAAGCGGCGGCATGTCCATAAAATTTCATATTAAATATACCGCAAATTCTCCCAAATTTCAAGCCCTTCAGCTATAAAAAACCGGAGGCCCGATATGGGCCCCCGGTTTTTTGCAGTCTTCGTTATTTTATCAAAAAGTTCGCCATCAGAGCCAACAGCCCCGCCGCCCAGCAGTAGTAGGCGAAGGCGCCGAACTTTCCCTTGTTGGCCAGCAGATTCACCAGCCGGATGGCGAAATAGCCCACCACCGCCGCCACCGCCGTACCCACCAGATAGACCGGCAGCAGCTCCAGGTCGATACTTCCCTCTTCAATGACATCCTTCAACGTCAGAATGTTGGCCCCCAGCACCGCCGGCAGGCTCATAAGGAAGGAAAAGCGGACGGCAAAGGTCCGGTCATAGCCCCGCAGCAGCCCGGCGGAGATGGTGATGCCGGAGCGGGAAATACCGGGCAGAGTGCCCAGGGCCTGGGCAAAGCCCACCAGCACCGCGTCCAGCATGGTAGTGGTGCGCTCAGTCTTGCGGCCTTTGGCCATCCGGTCGGAAAAGTACAGGATAAAGCCGGTGAGGAGCAGAGCCACCGAAACAAAGGTGACGCTGCCCATGGCCGCCTCCACCTTATCCTTGACGGGCAGAATGAGGAACAGGGGCAGGGTGGCCACGATGATGAGGAGCACCATTCTCCGGGCGGGGGGCGGAGTGGCGGACTCCCGTCCCCCCCGGCGGGAAAAGAGCGTGCCCAGCAGAAGGAAGAATTCCCGGATCATCTCCCAGATGTCCCGCCAATAGTAGACGAACACGGAGATCAGCGTCCCGAGATGGAGCAGCACGGTAAAAAAGAGCTGGGTCTCCTCGTAGTTCTCCACGCTGAAAAAGTGCTGAAACAGGGCAAGATGTCCCGAGCTGGAGATGGGGAGAAACTCCGCAACCCCCTGAAGAAGGCCCATCAAAACGGATGATATGTAATTCAAAGTACTTCCCTCCATGTGCAGCTTATACTTTAACATATTACCACACTTGCCCGGATATTTCCACCGCTTTTCTTTTCGGGACAATATGGGAGGGCCCCCCCCGCCCGGCGCGCCCGGCCGCCCACCCCCGGACACGGTGATACGCATAATTATTCACATAAAAAAAAATATAAAAGCACGCCCCAACGCAAAGCC
>CANSYW010000002.1 GCA_947651395.1 uncultured Pseudoflavonifractor sp.
CGGGAAAGAATGATCCCTCAGAGCTTGTCCACCTTTCGAGGTGGGAACATTACCGTTGATCGGAAAGCCCTAACAAATAGTCAGAAGACACCTTATAGTGTTCGCAGATCAGCACTAATTTTTCAAGAGTAGTAGAATTGTACCCATTTTCGATTGCGCTGATTTGCGGGACGGAAACATCGATCAGTTTAGCCAATGCGTCTTGCTTTTCCTGGTGATCCACCCGAAGCTGGCGAAGCCGTTGACCAAATAATTTTTTTGAAAGCATAGTGTGCCCCTTTGACACTTAAGTTAAACTGAAGTATAATAACTTCAGTTTAACTTAAGGAGATGCTTTTCTATGGACGAATTGACCCACATTCTCTGGGAATACATCGGCAAATACCGCCTGGAGGCCTGCTACGGCCTGACCTCCCAAAGAGAGCGGGAGGAGAACGAACAGGCGGCGGGCTGGAACCTGGAGGATCTGCGCAGGCTCTGCCCTCCGGAGGCCCTGGAACGGGTCGGCACCCTGATGGACTGCCTGGAAAATGTTCGCGCCGAGGACATGGAGGCCGTCTTCACCTGCGGTCTCCGGCTGGGCCTGTCCCTTCGCTGAAAGAAAAACAGGGCGGGCGAAAGGCCCGCCCTGCTGTTTATTTGACCTCGATCTGCTCCATGAGGAAGGCCTCGATCACGTCGCCCTCCTTGATGTCCTGCCACTTTTCAAAGGTGATGCCGCACTCGTAGCCCTGGGCGACCTCCTTCACGCTGTCCTTGAAGCGCTGGAGGGAGGCGATGGCGCCGTCGTAGATGACGATGTTGTCCCGGAGCAGCCGCATCTGGGCCCCCCGCTGGATCCGGCCATCGGTGACGTAGCAGCCAGCCACCATACCCACGCCGGTGATGCGGAAGACGTTGCGGACCTCGGCCTGGCCCAGCTCCACCTCCTTGAACTTGGGAGTGAGCATGCCCTTCATGGCGGTTTCGATCTCCTCAATGGCGTCGTAGATGACCCGGTACATCCGCATGTCCACATGATCCCGGGCGGCGGAGGCCTTGGCGTTGGCGTCGGGCCGGACGTTAAAGCCCACAATGATAGCGTTGGAGGTGTTGGCCAGCATCACGTCGGAGTCGTTGATGGCGCCCACGGCGCAGTGGATGACCCGCACCCGCACCTCCTCGTTGGTGATCTTTTCCAGAGACTGCTTCACCGCCTCGGCGGAGCCCTGGACGTCGGCCTTGACGATGACGTTCAGGTTCTTCATCTCCCCCTGCTGGATCTGGGAGAAGAGATCCTCCAGAGTCACCTTGCCCTGGGGGCCGGAGGCGGCCATCTTCTGGTCGTGCTTGCGCTGCTCGGCCAGCTCACGGGCCATGCGCTCGTCATCCACGGCGTGGAAGTCGTCGCCGGCGGAGGGGACCTCGGCCATGCCGATGATCTCCACAGGCACCGAGGGCCCGGCGTGCTCCACCTTCTCTCCCGAGGCGGTGGTCATGGCACGGACACGGCCCACGGCGGTGCCCGCGATGATCACGTCTCCCTGGTTCAGGGTACCGTTTTGCACCAGCAGAGTGGCCACGGGGCCCCGGCCCTTGTCCAGCCGGGCCTCCACCACCGCGCCGTGGGCGGAGCGCTGGGGATTGGCCTTGAGCTCCCGCATCTCGGCGGTGAGGGTGACCATCTCCAGCAGGGTGTCGATGCCCGCTCCGGTCTTGGCGGAGATGGGACAGATGATGGTCTCGCCGCCCCACTCCTCGGGCACCAGCTCATATTCGGTGAGCTGCTGCTTGATCCGGTCGGGGTTGGCCTCGGGCTTATCCATCTTGTTGATGGCCACGATGATGGGGATCTCGGCGGCCTTGGCGTGATTGATGGACTCCACGGTCTGGGGCATGATGCCGTCGTCGGCGGCCACCACCAGGATGGCGATGTCGGTGATCATGGCACCCCGGGCCCGCATGGCGGTGAAGGCCTCGTGGCCGGGGGTGTCCAGGAAGGTGATGGGCTTGCCGCCCACCTCCACCTGGTAGGCGCCGATGTGCTGGGTGATGCCGCCGGCCTCCCCCTCGGTGACATGGGCGTTGCGGATATAGTCCAGAAGAGAGGTCTTGCCGTGATCCACGTGACCCATGACCACCACCACAGGGGCCCGGTTCACCAGATCCTCTTCCCGGTCCTCGGCGGTGTCGATGAGCTTCTCCTCGATGGTGACGATGACCTCCTTCTCCACCTTGCAGCCCATCTCCTCGGCGATGATGGCGGCGGTGTCGAAGTCGATGACGTCGCTCATGGAGGCCATGACCCCGTTCTTCATCAGGGTCTTGACCACCTCGGCCCCCGTCTTTTTCATCCGGGAGGCCAGCTCGTTGACGGCGATCTCATCGGGGATGAGCACCTTCACGGGCGCCTTCTTGGCGATCTCCAGCTGGAGCCGACGCAGCTTCTCCTGCTCCTCCTGGCGGCGCTTGTTGCCCCCCTGGAAGGAGCCGCGGCGCTGCTGGGCGTTGCGGCCGCGGAACTTTTCCCGGCCGGCGTCCATCTGCTTGGTCTTGGCCGAGGCGATGCGCTCCAGCTTCTCGTCGTATTTGTCCAGATTCACCGCGCCGCCCTTGCGGGTGTCCACCACCCGCTTCTCAGGCACCCGGCTGGCGGGACGCTGCTGGGCGGACTGCTGAGCCTGGGGCTTCTGGGCGGGAGCGGCCTGGCGGGCCGTATCGTCGCGGCCGGCGGGAGCCGCCTGGGCAGGGGCGGCGGGCTTGGGCTCGTCGGCCTTGGGGGCGGGCGTCTCCGCCTTGGGGGCCTGGGGCTCGTGATATACGTCGGCGAAGATGCTCTCAATGCTCTCCACCTGGTTGTGCTGGGTGAGGTACTCGAAGATCAGGGTCAACTCCCTGCTCTCCAAAGCCTGTTGGGGATTCTTGGGGGCCGTGGCGTACTTGGCAAGGATCTCGGTGATCTCCTTGGTGCTCCGGTCAAAGTCCTTGGCCACCTCACGAACGCGATATTTGATATTCAGCAAATGAAGCCACCTCCATTTTGGTGGAACTTGCGCCAATGAGAAAAGGGGAGGGCCGCTCCCGCTTTCTCATTGGAACAAGTCCGCTCAAGTCGTTGTTGTCCGTCGTCTCATGTCTGTCTGCCCTCTTTGGGGGGCGCTGCCCAGGGTTTTCTGCCCTGGGCCTGTCGGGCCTTTTCCCTGGCGCGCTGCTCCCTGCGCCGGCGATCCTGCTTGGCGGCTTTGCTGCCCAGAGCCTGGGCGGCGTCGCCGTAAAGCTGGGGATCCAGCCGGGAGAGCTTCTCCGCGGCGGCGGCGGCCAGGCCCATGTCGGTGAGGGCGACCACCGCGCAGGCGGCCCTTCCCAGCGCGCCGCCCAGCTCCGCCTTGGTCAGGGGGAGGGCGAGCACCGGGGCGTTGCCCTGCCCGGCCAGGGATCCGATCTTGCGTCGGGTGTTGTCGGCGGCGTCGGAGGCCAGCAGGATGACCCTGGCCTTGTGGCAGAGGATGGCCGTGGTCACACTCTCTTCACCCAACTCCGCCTTGCCCGCTCTGCGGGCGAGACCCAGGAGGCCGGTGAGGCCGTTATCCATCACCCTCACCCTCTTTCATCTGCTCCTCCAGGGCCTGCCACACCTCGTCGGGCAGGGGGGCGGAGAAGGCCCGCTCCAGAGCCCGGGCTTTCCGGGCCTTTTTCAGGCACTCCGGATCGGGACACACATAGGCGCCCCGTCCCGGTTTTTTGCCCTTGAAGTCCAGCGAGACCTCCCCCTCCGGGGAACGGACCACCCGGATGAGCTCCGGCTTGGGCTTATGCTCCCGGCAGCCAAGGCATTGGCGAACGGGGATCTTTTTCGGCACGGTTGGTCACGCTCCTCTCCCTTGTCATGTCAAGCTCCAAATCGGTCCAGGCCTCCTCACTGACCGATTTTTTACTCCTCGTTATTCCACGGCGATGAGGCCGTCCTCCTGGGAGTCGTCCTCGTCCAGGGCGCTGGTGGGCTTGATGTCGATCTTGTATCGGGTGAGCTTGGCGGCCAGACGGGCGTTTTGGCCCTCCTTGCCGATGGCCAGGCTGAGCTGGTCGTCGGGCACCACCACCCGGCAGCTGCCCTTGCTGTCCTTGTCGGAGAGGAGCTCCTCCTCCCCGGCGCGGCTGTCCAGGGTAGTCACCGAGATCACGTCGGCGGGGGCCAGGGCGGCGGCGATAAACTCCGCCGGATCCTCCGACCACTTGATGATGTCCACCTTCTCGCCCTTGAGCTCGTTGACGATGTTGTTGACCCGCTGGCCCTTGGGGCCCACGCAGGCGCCGATGGGATCCACGTTGGGGTCGGCGGACCACACCGCCAGCTTGGTGCGGCTGCCCGCCTCCCGGGCGATGGACTTGACCTCCACGGTGCCGTCGTAGATCTCGGGCACCTCCAGCTCAAAAAGCCGCTTGACAAGGCCGGGGTGGGTGCGGGAGATGAGCACCTGGGGGCCGCGGGTGGAGCGGCGCACCTCGGCCACGTAGACCTTCAGGCGCATGCCCTCGATATACTGCTCCCCCTTGATCTGCTCATTGGGGGCCAGATAGGCCTCGGTGAACTCACTGCCCGAGGTGATGCGCAGGGAGCAGCCGCCGGTGCGGGGATCGATGCGGGTAATAAGACCGGTGAGGATCTCCTTCTCCTTGGAGGAGAACTCGTCAAAGATCATGCCGCGTTCCGCCTCCCGCATGCCTTGAATGATGACCTGACGGGCGGTCTGGGCGGCGATGCGGCCGAAGTCCCGGGTCTTGACCTCCATGGAGATCACATCCCCCAGCTGCACCTGCGGCAGCTTGGTCTGGGCCTCCTCCAGGCTGATCTCGGTGGAGGGGTCATCCACCTTCTCCACCACGTCCTTTTTCAGATACATGCGCACGGTGCCCTTTTCCTCGTCGGCGTCCACCACCAGGTTGTCCCCGGCCTCGGGGTGATCCTTCTTGTAGGCGGAGACCAGGGCCAGGGTGATCTTCTCCAGCATGTAGCCCTTGGGGATCCCCTTCTCCTTCTCAATGAGGTCGATGGCGGTGAAGAACTCGGCCGCGTCCAGCTCGTGGGGCTTTTGTACGTTCTGATTTTTCTTCGGCATAGCGGTATTCTCCTTTATACGTGTACATACAGGCGGGCCTGTGCCACGTCTTTTTTCTCAAAGGTCATCTCTCCGGCGGGGGTGGTGAGGGTGACGGCCCCGTCCGCGTAAGCGGTCAGAACGCCCACCCAGTCCTTGCGGCCCTCCCGGGCCCGGTAGAGACGGACTTCTATCTCGCTGCCCAGAAAGGCGGCGAAGTGCTCGGGTTTTTTGAGGGCCCGGTCCGCTCCGGCGGAGGAGACCTCAAAGGTGTAGCTGCCCTCGATGGGATCGGCCTGATCCAAGGCGTCGCTTACCGGGCGGGAGACCGCCTCGCAGTCGTCGATGCCGACGCCCCCGGGCTTGTCGATGTAGAGCCGGAGGTACCAGACCCCCGCCTCTTTCACATACTCCACGTCCCACAGGCTGCATCCCTGGGCCTCCACGATGGGGAGGGCCAGAGCCTCCACAATATCGGTGACCTTTGCCATAGGCGTTTACACCCCTTTTCCATGAAAAAGAGTGAGGACTCAGCCTCACTCTCACCATACTGCCTTTACTATTGGAGCCAGTATACCATATTATGCCGTGGAACGCAAGGGTTTTCTCCAAAAGTTCTGTGTTTGGAGGTCAGGACCGGCCCGGAGAGGCCAAAAGCGACACGTTTCGTTCCCAAATGGAGGAATATTTCTTGCAAGGAAAAAAGTGGAGTGATATAATATAATTCAATTGAGGGGGGCGCCCCCTGAAAAACCGGAACTGATCACCTTTTTAAAGGAGTGAGGCAGCAATGAAACGGATCCTGTCCCTGACGCTGGCCCTAACGATGTGCCTGGGCCTTGCCCTGCCGGCGCGGGCGGCGGAGGGCTTCTCCGACCTGGAGGGCCACTACGCCAGGACGGCGGTGAAGGCCTGGAGCGAGCGTGGAGTGCTGGAGGGCTATCCCGACGGTACCTTCCGGCCCGACGGCCAGGTGACCCGGGCCGAGCTGGCGGTGGTGCTGGACCGGGTGATGGGCTATCAGAACATGGCGGAGAACACCTATACCGACATGTCCGATAAGGCGTGGTATGCCCCCAGCATTCTTCACCTCACCGCCGAGGGCATCTTCCAGGGTCGGAAGGCCGGGCAGATGATGCCCAAGTCCGCTGTCACCCGGCAGGAGGCCTTTGCCGCGCTGGCCCGGTGCCTGGGTCTGGAGGCCGGTCAGTCGGCCCCCGACTTTACGGACGACGCCGACATCGCCCCCTGGGCGGTGGGCTATGTCTCCGCCATGAAGGAGGCGGGCTATATCCGGGGTGACAAAAAAACGGGCGCCATCCGTCCCGACGACCCTATCACCCGGGCGGAGCTGGTGACCATCCTGGATCGGATGGCCCCCGGTTTCATCAATGAGGACGGGGAGTATTCGGAGGATTGCCAGGGCAACCTCATCGTCAACGCCCGGGACGTGACCCTGAAGGAGATGACCGTGGCGGGCGATCTCATCGTGGCCGACGGCGTGGGCGATGGAGATGTGTATCTGGAAAAGGTCACTGTGGAGGGGGACGTTATCCTCCGGGGCTGTGGGGAGAACTCCTTCCACATCCTGCCGGGGTGCGATGTAAAGAACATCATCGTCACCAAGACCACAGGAGGAATGATCCGCCTGGTCAATGAGAGCGGCAAGACCATCCCCATGATCTTTGTCAACGACGGCAAGGCCGGGGTGACCCTGGACGGCGACGCCCTGGGGGAGGTGGTCATCGCCTGCGACGCCCCTGTGACCATCGCCGCCAAGAGTGTGAAGACCCTCTCTGTCACCGGCGGCGCCAAGCTCACCGTGAACAAGGGCTCCACCGTGTCCAGCCTGGAGCTGGCCGAGAGCGCCAAGACTGCCCAGGTGACGGTGGAGGGCCGGGTCTCCAGGCTGACCAACGACGCCGGGGTGAAGGTGGATAAGCAGAACGGCGGCAGCGTGGGAGGCAGCTCTTCCGGCGGCTCCAGCTCGGGCGGCAGCTCCTCCGGCGGTTCCGGCGGCGGGAGTACCGCCGCACCCAAGACCGTTTCGGAGGCGAAGCTCCAGCTCCTGGCTCCTGCCTTCGGCAATATTCCCGACGAGGCCGACGTGCTGGGCGTGGGGTATTCCGCCAAAACGGAGTGGTTCAACGCCGACGGCTCCGCCCCCAGCTACCGCTGGAAGGCGGACAGCACCGACAAGGACACCTTTACCGCCGACCAGGCCTACCAGGCGGTGGTGACCCTGAGCCCTGTTACCAACTATGTTTTTGCCGACAGCCTGAAGGTAAGCGTCACCGACGGAAACGGCAATGAGTTTCTCCCCGCCAAGTCGGAGAAGAGCGGGAACAACTGGGTGGTGACCATGGTCTATGAAAAAACCGAGCACCGGGAGCCGGTGAGTGGAGTGACTGTCGTGGCCCCGGCGGCGGTGAGCCCAGGGACGACGGCAAAGCTTGAGGTCTCCTATTGGAACAACCTTCTGGTGGATCCGGAGACCTTTTCCTACCAATGGTATCAGTGCGATAACGCCGAGGGCGGGGGGAAGACCCCTATCACCGGAGCGACGGCCAGAGAATATACTGTCCCCGCCGAAGACACCCGGACCGAGGGGATACTCTACTACTGCTGTGACGTTACCGCCGGGGGGAAGACCTGTCCCTCTGCCGTGAAGGCGGTGGAGATCCGGGACATATTGGACGCCGATACCATCCCGATTCCCACCGTGGGCAGCGAGCTGACAGTGGATGAGAGCGGAAGACGGATGACGGTGGAACTGGGAGAGCTGATGTGCCACAAGGACGTGAGCTATTCGGTGGAGGTCAATGCAAAGGTACAGAAGAAGGACGGCACAGAGCTCGGGGGCAGCGTGACCGTTGTGTACATCGACTCCGATACCATCCCGGAAAACGGGGCGGTGAGCGTGGGACTGGACCTGGTCGACTTTGTGAGCGAGTATGTTTTCACTATGCTCAGGGCAGGACTGTGTTATGATATCGAGCTGGGCGAGGTCACGGTGACAGTACGGCCTGCGCTGCAAAATGCTGAGGTGGCCGATAAGGTGGGGGAGAGGAAGCTGGACATGACCGGGAAGGGAGTCTTCCACGTTTTCTCCATCGGCAGCGGATCTGCCGACGAACCCTGGCAGGGCCCGCCCAAAAGCCTTCAGCTGGTGATCAACGGCTCCACCGGGACGTTTCAGGATAAGACGGATCCGGATCCCGTTCCCACCGGCGTCTATGAGCAGGTGAGGGTGGCCTTCTGCATGGGCACTGGCTGGGTGTCACTGCTGCCGGGCAGTCAGGACTCCTACTGGAATGGGGCGCTCCCAGTACCGGAAAACTGGCTGGAAGGCTTTGGGACGGGCGAGTCCATGGCCCAGGTCATATGCGCCTTCTATGCCCTCGGGGAGCCCGGCGAGGGGATGAAGGTCTATGGCATGGAGCTGACGAACCTGAACATCATCTTCCAGCCTGGAAACAGCTGAATCGCGAAATAAAAATACCGCCTCTGCCGGACCGATCCGGCAGAGGCGGTATTTTTGTTTATCAGCTGGGAGCTTTACTCCTCCGCGGCCAGGGCCTTGGCGGCCTCCACCGCCTTATCCTGGACGGCGGGGGGCGCGTCCTCGTAGCGGACGAAGTGGAAGGTGAAGGAGCCCCGGGACTGGGTCATGCTGCGCAGGTCGATGGCGTAGCTCATCATCTCGGCCATGGGCACCTCGGCGGAGATGACCTGGTCGCCGTCCCCGGTGGGATCCATACCCATAATGCGGCCCCGGCGCTTGTTGAGGTCGCCCATGATATCGCCCATGTAGCTGTCGGGCACGGTGACCTTCAGCTCGCCGATGGGCTCCAGCAGGACGGGGCTGCCCTCGGGCATGGCCGCCTTGTAGGCCAGCTGGGCGGCGGTCTTGAAGGCGATCTCGGAGGAGTCCACCGGGTGGTAGCTTCCGTCGTAGAGGGTGGCCTTCAGGTTTACCATGGGGTAGCCCGCCAGGGGGCCGTGGAGCACAGCCTCCCGCAGGCCCTTTTCCACCGCGGGGAAGAAGTTCTTGGGTACGCTGCCGCCGAAGACCTCCTCAGCGAAGACCAGCTCGTCCTCGTCAGGGTTGGGCTCAAAGCGGATCCACACGTCGCCGAACTGGCCGGAACCGCCGGTCTGCTTCTTGTGCCGGCCCTGCTTCTCCACCGGCTTACGGATCTTCTCCCGATAGGGGACCCGGGGGATCGCCAGCTCGGTGTCCACATTGAAGCGGCTTTTGAGCTTGCTCACCAGCACGTCCACCTGGATGTCGCCGGTGGCGTAGATGACCATCTGATGGGTCTCGGCGTTGTTGACCACATAGAAGGAGGGATCCTCCTCGTTCATCCGGGCAAGGCCCTGGGCCACCTTATCCTCCTGACCTCTGACCTTGGGGAGGATGGCGACGGAGTAGCAGGGCTCCAGGAAGGGGATGGGCTCGATCTTGACCACCTTCCGGGGCTCGCACAGGGTGTCGCCGGTCTTGAGCTTATCCATCTTGGCAATGGCGCCGATGTCGCCGCACTGGAGCTCCTTGACCTCCTCGGCCTTCTTACCCTTCATGGCGTAGAGCCTTCCCAACTTCTCGGTGAGGCCGGTGCGGGAATTGACCATGGCCATATCCGGCTTGATGGAGCCGGAGAGAACCTTGACGTAGCTGTATTTTCCGTACTGGTCGGAGACGGTCTTGAACACCACGGCGGCGGGCAGAGCGCCGGGGGCGCAGACGAACTCGTCGGCCTCGCCGTTTTCGTTCTCGCCGATGAGGGGCTGGCCCTCCAGGGGGTTGGGAAGGAGCTCCACGACGGTGTCCAGCAGCATACGGGTGCCCAAACCGGAGAGGGCGGAGCCGCAGACCACGGGGAAGAGGGAGAGATCCTTCACGCCCTGGCGCAGGCCCTTGACCATCTCGGCATAGGTGAAGTCCTCGCCGCCGAAATACTTGTCCATGAACTCCTCGCTGGTCTCGGCCACCGACTCCTTCAGCGCCTCGTAAAGCTCGTCCAGCACGCTCTTCTTGTCCTCGGGCACATCGATCTCCACTCGTTCGCCCTTGGGGCCCACCTCAAAGGCACGCTTCTGGAGCACGTCGATGATGCCGATGACCTTCTTGTCGGCGTCCCAGATGGGGGCGACCAGGGGGGCGATGTTCTTGCCGAAGCGCTCCCGCAGGGTGGCGAAGGCGGCGTTGTAGTCGGAGTTGTCCTCATCGGTCTTGGAGATGTAGAGCAGACGGGGCAGGTTCCGGCGTTCACAGTACTTCCACGCCTTTTCCGCGCCCACGCTCATGCCGGATTTGGCCGAGCACACGATGATGGCGGCGTCGGAGGCCTGAAGGGCCTCCAGGGCCTCCCCGGCGAAGTCGAAGCCGCCCGGAGTGTCCAGAATATTGATCTTACAGCCGTTATACTCCACCGGGGCCACCGCCAGAGAGATGGAGATCTGGCGCTTGATTTCCTCGGGATCATAGTCACACACGGTGTTTCCGTCAGGCACGGAACCCAGGCGAAGGGCGCCGCCGGTGAGGTAGAGCATGCTCTCCGCCAGGCTGGTCTTGCCGTTGCCGGCGTGGCCAAGCAAGCAGACGTTACGGATGTTTTGCGCGGAATAGCTCATGGGTCTTCTCTCCTTACGTTGTGGGTTTACAGTGGAGGGGCTGAAAATTTCACTGTTCTTGTCCATTATAGCGCAAATCGGGCGGTATGACAATAAGAAATTTGAGAAAAACGCACAAAACTTCTCCGGGCAAAAAGGATGGGCCGTGACAGCAGTCACGGCCCATCCTTTCGGTGTATTCAGTTGGAGGGCTCCTGTTCCAGGAAGAGCACCTTTCCGTCTGTCTTGTCCACGGTGTAGCAAAGGGGCTCGCCGCCCTCCTCGTCCCGATAGGTGAAGCGGAAGAGCTGGTCGGTCTCCTCATCCAGCGCGGCGGTCCCGGAAATTCCGGTGGGGCTGGACAGGAGCCAGACCTGCGCCCCGGGCTCCTCCAGGGCCATGGGCTCCACCTGCTCCACAAACTCGTAGATATAGTTGGCCAGAGCCTGGACCGCCTCCTGGGCGGTGAGGGTCTGGACGGATTGGGGCGCCTCTGTGGAGGCGGCGGTGAGGGAGAAGGCGTTGGGGAGCGGCTCGGCGGTGTCGGTGGGAAGGGGCTCCCGGTTCTGGTCATACAAAGTTTCCTCCGGACTCTCACAGTTCCCGTTTTCCACGGGAGGCGGAGCGGCGGCGAAGAGCCGGGGGGCGACGGGGGGGATCTCCTCCCGGGTGGTCTCTGTAGAGGTCGCCGCGGGGGCGGAGGCGGGCGCCTGCACGGCAAGGCGCGGGGACTGGTCGGGCTCCACACTCTGCATGGAGACGCCATATGATCCCTCCGGGGCGGCGTCCCGGGGCTGGATGGAGGCGGGCTCCGGAAGTGGTTCGCTCGCCATGGCTATTTTACTGGCGGGGCTGTCGGCGGCCGGCTCCGGAGTCTGGGCGAGCTCGGAGGCTTGGGGGGCGGCCTCTTCAGCCCTGTCCGGGGCGCCGGCGCCCGCCTCCATGGGTATGGCGGAGCCGGAGGAATTTTTGTTCCAGCTCCAGGCGCCCGCTATGACGATGGCCAGCACGGCGGCGGAGGCCATCCACTTTCTCCATTGCAGGTTCTTTTTGACGGGAAGGGGGACGACCTTCTCCGCCGTCACCGCCTCCATGATCCGCTCTGTCAGATCCGCGGGGGGCTGGACGGAGGGGAGACCGGTCAGGCCGGCGCGGAGGGCGGTCAGGTCATCACAGAGCGCCCGGCACGCCGGACATTCCGTCAGATGGGCCTCCAATTCCTTTTGCTCCGCGGGGGAGAGCGCCCCGTCCAGGCCGGCGCTGATGAGGTCGATATAGTTTTCACAATAGGCCATGGGAGCGTCCTCCTTTCTATAAAGAAGCGTAAAGCAAGGGTCTGCGAGGGAGCTTGGACCGGAGCGAGGGCGAGCGGAAAGCCGCAAAGCGGCTTGCAGACCAGCCCGAGTCGGCGGGAAAGCGACCGAGCGACCAGACCCTTGCGGTGCGTGACAGGGAGAAGCGTAAAGCAAGGGTCTGCGAGGGAGCTTGGCGCTTGTTTTATCCTTTGGACGTTTGTTCTCTGAAAAAGTTCCCACTTTGCAAAAGAAAATCCCGCAGGGCTGTCCGGGCTCTGGCGATCCGGGACTTGACGGTGCCCTCCTCCAGGCCCAGGCATTGGGCGATCTCCTGGTAGCTCAGCCCCTCCGACTCCCGGAGGAGAAGCACCTGCCGGTGCTCGGGGGAGAGGGCGGATAGCCCCTCCTGAAGGATCCTGTGGGCCTCCTTTCGCTCCAGCTCCCGCTGGGGGGAGTACCGCTCGTCGGGGATCTGGATCTGGCGATCCTCCTCGTCCTCCTCCATGGTCAGCGAGAGGGTCTCCCGCCGCTTCTGACGGCGCAGAAAGTCCACGCAGGCGTTGGAGGTGAGCCGATAGAGCCAGGTGGAGAAGGAGGACTGGCCCTGGAAGTGGGTAAGGCCTTTCCAGGCGTTGAGAAAGGCGTCCTGGGTGAGATCGGCGGCGTCGTCAGGGTTGCCCGTCATGCGGTAGGCCAGGTTGTACACCAGGCTTTGGTTGTCCTTCACCAGCTGTTCAAAGGCTTTTTGGTCGCCCCTTTGGGCGGCCTGGATCAGCTTTTGCTCTGTCATCGGTCTCACCACCTTTCGTCGTCGCAAAGTCCGCTCCGCTCGGAACAGCCTGACGGCCATTCCTCCCTTTGCTCCCTTGCTCCTCCTCTCCCCAGAAAATCGCTCCGCGATTTCCCGGGGGCCCCATTTTACCGCAAAGTCCGCTCCGCTCGGAACAGCCTGACGGCCATTCCTCCCTTTGCTCCCTTGCTCCTCCTCTCCCCAGAAAATCGCTCCGCGATTTCCCGGGGGCCCCATTTTACCGCAAAGTCCGCTCCGCTCGGAACAGCCTGACGGCTCTCCGGGGGGCGCTTTTTTATTCTTCCGGATCGTTCAGGTCCCGTTTAATGCCTTCTGTAATGCGGTCGATCTGCTCCAGGGTCTCCACTTTGCAGATCTGTTCCTTATAATAACCCGCGTAAGGGATCCCTTTGAGGTACCAGGCGTAGTGCTTTCTGGCCTCCAGACAGGCGATGCGCTCCCCCTTGTGCTGCGCGGCCAGCCTGATCTGCTCCACCACCGTGTCGCACCGCTGGGCCAGGGGAGGCCTTGGGGGAATGGGTTCCCCCTTCAGAGCGGCGGCGCACTGCTGGAAGAGCCAGGGATTGCCGAAGCAGCCCCGGCCGATCATCAGCATCTCACAGCCCGTCCGGCGGAGGATGTCCACCGCGTCCTGGGGAGAAAATACGTCGCCGTTGGCGATGACGGGGATGCTCACGGCCTCCCGCACCTCCCGGATGGCGCTCCAGTCCGCCTTGCCGGAGTACATTTGCACCTTGGTGCGGCCGTGGACGGTAATGGCGCTCACCCCCGCGTCCTCCAGACGGCGGGAGAGCTCCACGCAGTTGATGTGGCCCTTGTCCCAGCCCAGCCGGATCTTCACGGTGACAGGCTTTCCTCCCGCCCCCCGCACCACGGCGGCGGCCACCTGAGCGGCCTTCACCGGATCCCGGGCCAGGCCGGAGCCGTCCCCGTTGTTGCACACCTTGGGGACGGGGCAGCCCATGTTGACGTCGATGATATCCGCGCCGGAGTACGCCCCGGCCAGGCCGGCAGCCCGCTCCATAGTCTCCGGGTCACTGCCGAAGATCTGTACGGCGGCAGGGCTCTCCTCCGGGGCCAGCTTCAGCAGGGGCAGGGTCTTTTTGTCCTGATAGCAAAGGGCCTTGGCCGAGACCATCTCGGTGACGGTATATCCGGCCCCCAGGTTCCGGCACACCTGCCGGAAGGCCAGATCCGTGACCCCGGCCATGGGGGCCAGAGCCAGCGGAGAGGAAATTTCCACATTTCCGATTTTCAAAGGGGTGTTCTCCTGTTCATGAGATGGTTGGGGACCCTGCGCCGCGGGCATGGGAGCGGCTGCGGCCTCCTTCGGATCCATAATCAAAGGTATTTTACCATGCTTTCGGATTTTTGACAACGTACTTTACCGCCACCCCACGTTTCAACAAGAAATTTCCAAAATTTGGATTATACTGTCTGTCGAACGAGAACCACTGTTTACATAGGAGGATACGACCATGGCGACGAAATGGAGGAGCAAGGAGGGCCCTGTGGGGGCGACCCTGGAGGAGACCGGCAGAGCGGTGCTGGAGAGTCCCGCCCTGCTTCGGGGCGCGGAGTGGGCCATGCGCTTTTTGCTGGGTGCGGTTCTGGCGGGGGGAGAGCTCTTTGGGGGATACGCCCCCTTTGGCGTGGGGCTGGTGGCCTGTTCGGGCTCGGGGAGCGACGGCCTGTGCGCCCTGCTGGGGGCCTGTTGGGGCTATCTGGTCTTCCATGGCTTTTCCGAGGGGCTGCGCTGCGCCGCCGCCTGTGTGCTGGTGTTTTCCGTGGCCTTTGCCTTTTATGATGTGGGATTTTGCCGCAAGAGCTGGTTTATGCCTCTCACGGCGGCGGCCATGGACGCTGTGACCGGTTTTGTCTACCTCAGCGACGCCCTGTGGCGGGCGGACAGGGTGACCTTTTTTATTACGGAGATCATCCTGACCGGCGCCTCGGCCTACTTCTACCGCATTGCCTTCTCCCTCTGGAGACGCCGGGAGACCGGTCCCCTGACCCAGAAGCAGAGGGTGGGCCTGTTTTTCCTGCTGGGTACCCTGCTGGTCGCCCTGGCGGGGGTGAATGTGTTCGGCGACCTCTCTCTGGGCCGGGTGACGGCGGTGCTTCTGGTGATGGCCGCCGCCCGGGTGGGAGGGCCGGAGCTGGGTGCCGCCGCCGGGGTGACGGTGGGGCTGGGGATGGATCTGGCCGCGGGGGGAATGCCCTTTTACGCCATGGCCTACGGGTTTTCCGGCCTTCTCACCGGGGCGGGAAAACGGCAGGGCCGCCTTTTTGCTGTACTCAGCTACGGGATATCCAACGCCGTGGCAGTGCTCTGGAGCTGGGAGGCCCAGCCCCGGATCTCCGGGCTTTATGAGGTGTTTATCGCCTCGGTGCTCTTTCTGCTCCTCCCCCAGCGGTGGCTCAAGAGCCTGCAGACCCTCCTGATCCGGCAGGGCACGCAGGCGGGGGAGCGGCGGACGGTCCAATATGTCCGGGAAAAGCTCTCCGCCACGGCGGACGCCTTCCGTCAGGTACGTTCCAGCCTTCGCTCCGCCTTTCCGGCCGACGCCCCCAATGACGCCGATCCCTCCTGCGTCTTTGACCGGGCCGCCGAGCGGGTCTGCCGTGGGTGCGCCCTCCGGGGCACCTGCTGGGAGCACGATTATATCAGCACCTTCAACGCCCTCAACGATGCCCTGCCCGCTATGATGGAGCGGGGGAAGGGGGAGCCGGAGGACTTTCCCGGCTGGTTTTCCGGGCGGTGCCTGCAATTTTCCGCCTTTCTCCGCGCGGCCAACGAGGAGCTGGTGGCCCTGCGCTACCGGAAGCAATATCAAAGCCGGCTCCGGGAGAACCGGGGGGCGGTGTGCCGACAGTATGAGACCCTGGCTGACGTCCTTGCCCGGAGCGCCGTAGAGCTGGCTTCGGAGCTCACCCCGGATCCCGCCCGGGAGAAACGGCTCTCCCGGCACCTGGCCGCCCTGGGACTGGAGGGGGAGACGGCGGCCTATTACGATACCGCCGGCCATCTGCGCCTGGAGGCGGCCGGGGAGGGGGTGGAGCTGCTCCGGACGCCCCGGGAGGTGGAAAAGCTCTCGGAGCTGATGGGCCTGCCCCTCCGGGCGGAGGAGGGGGGCGTTCACCGGGTGGTGCTGGTGCAGTCCGAGCCGCTCATGGCCATGGCCGCCCTTGCCGCCCGCCGGCGGGAGGGCCAGCGGGAGAGCGGAGACGCCGGCACCTGGTTCAAGCGCTCTGACGGCAGTCTCTTTGTTCTGCTGTGCGACGGAATGGGCAGCGGAAAGGCCGCCCATGGAGAGAGCGGCCTTGCGGTACGGCTGTTGGAGGATTTTCTGCGCGCGGGGATGGAGCCCCGGGCCGCTCTGCGGACGGTAAATTCCGCCCTGGCCCTGAAAAATGAGGAGAGCGGGGCCTTTACCACGGTGGATCTGCTCCGGATAGATCTCTTCACCGGCGCCGGGGAGGTCTGCAAGCTGGGGGCGGCCCCCACCTATATCCGCAAGGGCGACGCGGTGAAGTGCCTGACGGGGGCGGCCCTTCCGGCGGGACTGGCCGACGGGGACGGCGTGGGCCCCGACGTCACCGAGCTGGCCCTGGGCCCGGGGGACTGGGTGCTGCTGCTCAGCGACGGGGTGTCCGACGGCGCTGACGACGGCTGGGTGCGGGAGCTGCTGGAAAACTTTGACGGCGCCAGCCCCAAGGAACTGGTGGGCCGGGTGATGGAGGAGAGTGAAAAGCGGGTGGGCTCCGCCGACGACCGCACCGCGGTGGTCATCGGCCTGCGGGAAAGAAGAGAGCTCAGGGAGTAAGGCTGTCGATGAACTGTCGGGCGGTGCGGGGGGAGCGGCCGGGATGGCGGGCGTCCCAGCGAAGGGCCTGGGCGTGGAGAGATTCCGGGGGGATATCCAGCCCCGCCCGTCCCGCCAGATGCTCCACCAGCTCCAGATACTCGTTTTTGGGCAGGCTCAGATAGGGGATGCGCAGGCCGAAGCGGTCGGCCAGGGCGGTCTTTTCCTGAATGGTCTCCTCCCGATCCACCTCGTCCCCCGCCCGGCTGGAGAAGGTCTGGCGCACCAGGTTCCGGCGGTTGGAGGTGGCGTAGATGGCCACGTTCGCCGGCCGGGGCTCCAGGCCGCCCTCCAGAATGGTCTTGAGCACCGAATAGGTCATGTCGTCCTCATCAAAGGCCAGGTCGTCCAAAAAGAGAATAAACTTCTGCCGCCGGCTGCCCAGAGAGCGGATGAGCTCGGGCAGCCGGCAAACGCTGTTTTTTTCGATCTCAATGAGCCGGAGCTCCTCCGTTCCGGGCAACCCCAGCAAGGACTTCACCGTGGCCGACTTGCCTGTGCCGCTGTCGCCGAAGAGGAGCACGTTATTCACCCGGCGGCCCGCCAAAAGGGCCCGGGTATTCTCCTCCACTTGGGCACGCTGGAGGCGGTAGCCCAGCAGGTCGGACTGGGTGGGGACGTCGGGGCGCTCCACAGGGAGAAGCTCCCCGCGATCCCACAAAAAGGCCCGGAAATGGGCAAAGGGGCCCGACCCATGGGAACGGTACCATTCCGTGAGAGCCTCAAAGCTCATCAGGGTGTGAGGGCTCCAAAGGGGGAGGGAGGCGGCGGCTGCCCGCTCATCGGGGGGCAGAGCCTGGATGAGCTGTCCGCGCAGACCTTCCGCATCCAGCGCGGCCAGGGCGGCAACGGTCTCCACGTCCCGGCGGGCCTGTGCGTCCCAAAGGGGAGTGGAGTTGCCCCGGGCCACGGCGTTGGGCCAGGGCTCGTCGCAGTGGAGCAGCCAGTGTTCCAGCCAGAGGGCGAGACTGTCATATCCCTTCTCTCCCAATGAATAGAGAAGGTCGGCCCAGGCGGGGAGCAGAGGGTGGGCATCGGGCCCGGACAGAGCGGAGAACAGTGCTGTCACGGCTGTGATGGGGGGCTCCGCCAGCAGGCCTCGATAGGCGGAAAGGCTGCTCAGCCGCCCCTTCAATTCCGACAATTCCATGTGAAACGTCTCCCTTTTCTGTTGTGATCGGTCCTTTTCCTTATCATAAGATCTTCCGCGCCCACTGTCAACCCGAAAAGGGAAGTGGGATCGGGAAAAGGGCGGCGGGAAAAATGAAGCTGGGAAAATGCACAAAAACTTTGGTCCTAAACAGGTAGAATTGAACAAAATGCTTTGAAAAGTGCAAAAATTCATTGACAAACCGGTTTCATAGATTTAGGATAAAGGCAGAAATCAGCAAGCAAGGGGGCGAAGGTCGTGTCAAGTGGCCGCCCTGGACGGGAAAATCGAGTGACCATTGACCAGGTGGCGGAACAGGCCGGCGTTTCCAAGACCACCATCTCCCGTTATCTCAACGGAAGATACGACGCCCTTTCCCCCGAGACCCGGGAGCGTGTCAAAGAGGTCATCGAACGGCTCAATTACCGCCCTAACCGCATGGCTCAGGGCCTGAAGGCCCGGAACACCCGGATGCTGGGCTGTCTGGTCAGTGATATCTCCAGCCAGTTCTCCGCCCTCATCGTCAAGGGGATCAACAGCGTATGTGTTTCGGCGGGCTATCAGCTGCTGCTGGTGGACTCGGGAGACGACCCGGAGCGGGAGCGCTCCGCCATCCGGGATCTGCTGGAAAATCAGGTGGACGGCCTCATCGTCAACACCACCGGACGCAACGACGAGTATCTGATCTCCTTACATAAAAGCGGCGTGCCTCTGGTGCTGGCCGACCGGTGCCTTTCCGCTCCGGGCCTGCTGGACACGGTGGCCACTGAAAACTACCACATGACCTACCAGTGCATCGCCTATCTGCGGACCCTGGGTTACGAACAGATCGCCTTCTTCACCCAGGGCAACGAATATGTCACTCCCCGTATCCTCCGTTACCAGGGCTATTCCGACGCCCTGCGGGACGCCTTTGGGGAGCGGGGACATGAGTGGCTGTGCCAGTTCCAGCCCGAGGACAAGGGCGCCTGCGTGCGCATGCTGGACGCCTTCCGCGCCAAATTTCCCGGCCAGCGGCTGGCCGCCTTTGCCGTCAACGGTCAGGCCATGCTGGGGCTCCTTCAGGGCATCCAGGCCGCCGGGATCCAGATTGGTTCCCGGTTTGGGGTGTGCGGTTTCGACGACTGGGGCTGGGCCTCACTGATCCCGCCGGGGATCACCACCATCACCCAGGATTCCTGGATGGTGGGCCGCCGCTCCGCTGAGCTCCTGATGGAGCGCATAGCCGGCCACGGCCCCGACTATCCTGTCTATGAGGAGCTTCCCAACCGCATGGAGATCCGGGGCTCCACCACCCGGGGGGACTGACCCCCACCTTTGAAAAGGCACGTGCCTTTTCGCTGTTTCCCCGGCGGGGAAACAAACTTCTCTGGGGCCAAGGCCCCGTAACTATGGTTGCTTCCGGTACAAGACCGGTTCGCAATAAAGATTTTCAAGGAGGAAAAAGAACATGAACAAGAAATCTGCCCTTGCGATGCTCCTCGCCGGTGCGATGAGCCTGTCCCTGGCCGCCTGCGGCGGTGGCAACAACCCTGCTCCCGCGGAGAGTAAGGCCGCTGAGCCCGCTCAGTCCCAGGCCGCCACCCCCAACGACGGCCCCAAGGTGGGCGCCACCGTGCTGAAGCTGGCCTTCAACCAGACCATGGAGAACCCCGAGGCCAAGACCATCGTGGATCTGAGCGACAAACTCTATGACGCCACCGAGGGCCGTTACTCCATCGAGGTCTATCCCTCCGAGCAGCTGGGTTCCCAGGCTGAGTCCATGGAGGGTGTTCAGAATGGCTCCATCGATATGGCCATCGTGGCCAACTCCATCGTGGAGGGCGCCAACTCTGACTTCGCCATCATCGGCACTCCCTACATCTATGACTCCATCGACCATCAGCTCAAGCTCTTCCAGAGCGGCAAGCTGGACGACCTGTTCGCCAGCACCGCCGACAGCGGCTTCACCGTGCTGGCCGCTTACAGCCTTGGCCCCCGCTGCCTGTACACCAAGGAGCCCATCACCACTCCTGAGCAGCTCTCCGGCAAGAAGATCCGCGTCATGCAGTCCGAGACCATGATCAACATGCTGAACGCCATGGGCGGCGTGGGTACCGCTATGGCTCAGGGCGATGTGTACTCCGCCATTCAGTCCGGTGTCCTTGACGGTGCGGAGAACAACATCATCACCTACACCGACCTGCTCCAGTACGAGGTCGCTCCCTACTACACCCTGACCAACCACCTGATGATCCCCGACGAGCTCATCATCAACAACGATGTGCTCTCCAAGATGAGCGAGGCTGACCAGAAGGCTCTGAAGGAGCTGTCCACCGAGTCTGTGGGCGTTATGTTCGATCTGGCTGAGGAGCTGCGCAACACCTACTTCGACAAGGTCCAGAAGGAGTTCGGCGTCACCGTTACCGAGGTCGACATCAAGCCCTTCCAGGATCGCTGCCAGAGCCTGATCGATGACGTTGCCAACCGCAACGACATGACCAAGTCCGTCTACGAGGCCATTCAGTCCCTGCGGTAATTTCCCGCGGGGCTGGAACGAGCAATTCGTGACAGAGAGAGGCCCGCAGGCTCCTGCGGGCCTCTTCTGATAAAGAGCAAAAGTGAGAAAAAGGAGGTTCCTGTATGCAAGCGTTCACCTCAGTCAAGCGGGCGATCGACAAGATCATGGAGGTCATGTGCATCATTATCCTGGGCATCATGACCGTTCTGGTGGTCTATCAGGTCATCACCCGGAAGATCTTCAACTCTCCCAGTGCCTACTCCGAAGCCGTTTCCCAGTACCTCTTTGTGTGGATGATCCTGTACGGTTCCGCCTACGTCTTTGGGAAGAAGGAGCACCTGGACATCACCGTATTGAAGGACAAGATGAAGGGCAAGACCCTGCTGTTGGTGGAGATCCTCACCAACATCTGCCTGGTGCTCTTTGCCGCCGTGGTGCTGGGCTATGGCGGTTACCTGATCGCCGGCCAGCAGATGTCCACCACCGACGCCGCCCTGGGTATCCCCATGGGCGTCATTTACTCCGCCATCCCCATCTCCGGCATCTTTACCCTGTTCTATGCCATCTACAACTGTTTCCTTGCTGCTGACAATTACAAAAAGGGCAACTCCGGCAGCCAGGAAGCCAAGAGCGTTGTGTAAGGGAGGGAATTGAATTATGGATCAAGCAATGATAGCTGCCCTGGTCATGGTGGTACTCATCGTAGTCACCCTTGCGCTGGGCTTCCCCATCGGCCTGTCCATCGGCCTGGGCGCTTCTGCCGCCATGATGGTCATTCTGCCCTTCGGCAATGCCATGACCATGGCGGCCAAACGGTGTTTCACCGGCACCAACTCCTTCTCCCTGCTGGCCATCCCCTTCTTCGTGCTGGCGGGAAACCTGATGAATACGGGCGGTATCGCCAAACGACTCATCGGCTGCGCCAAGATCGTGGCTCATAAGCTCCCCGGCGCTCTGGCCCAGACCAACATCGTGGCTAACATGCTTTTCGGCGCCATCTCCGGCTCCGGCGTGGCCGCCGCCTCCGCCATGGGCGGCATCCTGGGCCCCATGGAGGACGAGGAGGGCTACTCCCATGAGTTCTCCGCCGCCGTCAACATCGCCTCCGGCCCCACCGGTATGATGATCCCTCCCAGCAACATCATGATCGTCTACGCCACGGTGGCCAACGGTGTGTCCATAGCCGCGCTCTTTATGGCCGGCTATGTCCCCGGCATTCTCTGGGGCGTGGGCTGTATGATCGTGGCCGGCGTTATGGCCCATAAGCGGGGCTATGTCTCCTCCGAGAAGTACACCTTCCAGAAGACCCTGAAGGCCCTGTGGGAGGGCGTGCCCAGCCTGCTGATGATCGTCATCGTCATCGGCGGTATCCTCAACGGCTGGTTCACCGCCACCGAGGGCTCCGCCATCGCCGTGGCCTACTCCCTGATCCTGGGCTTCATCTACCGCAACATCAAGGTCAAGGATCTGCCCGGCATCCTGCTGTCCACCGTGAAGACCACCGCCGTCATTGAGTTTTTGGTGTGTGTGTCCTCTGTCATGAGCTGGGTCATGTCCTACGCCAAGATCCCCCAGCTCATCTCCGATGCCATGCTGGGCATCAGCTCCAGCCCCATCGTACTGCTCATCATCATGAACATCGTGCTGCTCATCGTGGGCACCTTCATGGATCCCACCCCCGCGGTGCTCATTTTCACCCCCATCTTCCTGCCCATCGTCCAGTCCTTCGGCATGCACCCGGTGCACTTCGGCCTGATGATGGTCATGAACCTGTGTGTGGGTACCCTGACTCCCCCTGTGGGCGCCATCCTCTTCGCCGGCTGCCGCATCGCCAACGTGAAGATCGAACAGGTCATCAAGATGCTGCTGCCCTATTTCGGAGTGGTGCTGGTGTGCCTGATCCTGGTCACCTACATCCCCTTCCTGTCCATGGCCATTCCCAACGCCCTGGGTCTGGTGAGCCTGCCCGCCGGGTTCAACATGTTCTTTGTAGGGTAAGGCCTCTTTTTCCTCCTAAAATCATATTTACCTGATGAAAGGACTTGCTCCCATGGAAAATCCGAAAATCATCATTTGTGACTGCGACCATAAGGACGTGGACACCGAAAAGGCGGTTTTTGACGCCGCCGGTATGGACTTCAAGTGGCTCCACTGCACCACCCAGGAGGCGGTCATCGAGCAGTGCCAGGGCGCTGTGTGCTTCCTCAACCAGTACACCCGCATGGATAAGAAGATCTTTGAGGCCATCCCCACCCTGAAGTTCGTGGTGCGCTACGGCGTGGGTGTGGACAATGTAAATCTGGACGACGCCACCGAGTACGGCGTGCAGATCTGCAACGTGCCCGACTACGGCACCAACGAGGTGGCCGACCAGGCCCTGGGTCTGATGCTGGCCCTGACCCGGAAGGTACATATGATCGGCAACATGACCAAGGCCGGTGTGTGGAACTACATCGAGTCTGTGCCCGTCCACCGTCTGTCCACCCGGACGGTGGGTCTCATCGGCGCGGGAAGGATCGGACAGGCCTTTGCCCACCGTGTGTACGCTTTGGGGTGCAAGGTCATCGCCTATGACGCCGCCTACGGCAAGCCCGGCTTCCGGGCCCCCGAGTATATCGAGTTCAAGAGCTCTGTGGACGAGGTGCTCTCCCAGGCCGACATTCTCTCCCTCCACTGCGGGCTCAGCCCCGAGACCAAGGGCATGATGAACGACGCCGCCTTCTCCAAAATGAAGGACGGCTCCTTCTTCCTCAATGTGGCCCGGGGCGGTCTGGTGGACGAGGAGGCCCTGGAGAAGGCCCTGTCCTCCGGGAAGCTTGCCGGCGCGGGCATCGACGTGGTGTGCGCCGAGCCTCTGAGCAAGGATAGCCCCCTCTTCAGGCACGAGAACGTGGTGGTCACCCCCCATATGGGCTGGTACTCCGAGGAGTCCGCCGTGGAGCTCAACCGCAAGTGCGCCGAGGAGACCGTCCGTTTCCTGACCGGAGAGCCGGTCCATTATCCGGTGAACACCCCGAAGAAGTAATTATACCAATCATTGGAGGCATGTTTTCCATGCAGGCTATCGTTTATGAAGGCGCCAACAAGCTGGCGATAAAGGATCTTCCCATACCCCAGCTCAAAGAGGGCTACGCTATGGTGAAGGTGTCCCACGCGGGCATCTGCGGCACCGATCTGCATATCTACGAGGGGCTCCACCCCCGGGCCAAGGCCCCCCTTGTGATGGGCCATGAGTTCTCCGGCACCCTGGAGTCCGACAATGTTCCCGGCGTGCCCAAGGGCAGCCGGGTCACCGCCTATCCGCTGCTCTCCTGCGGCCACTGCACCCCCTGCAGGGAGGGCAACGGCCATGTGTGCAACACCCTGGGGCTGCTGGGCATCGACTGCGACGGCGGCTTCGCCGAATATGTGGCGGTGCCCGTGGACAGCATCATTCCCCTGCCCGACAACATCTCCTTCAAGCTGGGCGCCTTTGTGGAGCCCGTCGCCGTGGCGGTCCACGCCCTGCGGGAGCAGGGCTATACCCCCGGTGACAACGCTGTGGTCTTCGGCTGCGGCACCATCGGCATGGTGGTGGCCCTGACCCTGCGGGTGTTCGGCTGCCAGGATCTGGTGATGATGGAGACCGACCCCGCCCGGGCCCAACTGGCCCGGGACATGGGCTTTGAGGTGCAGGATCCCACCAAGGTGGGCCCCATGGGGGACTACTGCAAGAGCCGCACCGGCGGCGACGGCTACGACTGGGTCTTCGACTGCGCCGGCGTTCAGCCTGTGGCCGACGTGCTGCTGGACGCGGTGAAGGTGAAGGGCCACGTCTTCGTTGTGGCCTCCTATGCCAAGCCCGCCGCCATGCCCTTTTTCCTGGGCATGGCCAAGGAGTGCGACATCCTCTTCACCCGGGTCTACCGGAAGAAGGACTTCGCCCTGGCCACCAAGATCGTGGGGGCCGACCCCAACTATGAGAAGATCATCACCCACGTCCTCCCCGCCGCCGAGGGCCAGAAGGGCTTCGACCTGTGTCTGACCAAGGGCACCGGCGCGGTGAAGGTCATGTTCCAGTTTGACTGAGGAGGACAAGGCTATGACAAATCTCTTTGATCTTACCGGCAAGCGGGCCCTGGTCACCGGCGGAGGCCGGGGCCTGGGCCTGGGTATGGCCGAGGGCCTGGCGGAGGCCGGGGCCAAAGTGGTCATTCTGGGCTCCAGCGACGCGGTGATGAAGGCCGCCGAGACCCTCCGGAGCAAGGGCCTGGACGTCACCGGCCTCCAGGGGGATCTCTCCGACCGCGCCGGTATCCCCGCCGTCTTCGATAAGGCCGTCGCCCTGCTGGGCGGCGGGATCGACATTCTGCTCAACAACGCCGGCGTCCAGCGCCGGAACCACTGTGAGGACTTCACCCTGGAGGACTGGGACACCGTCATCGGGGTGAATCTGAACGCCGTGTTCGTGCTGTGCCAGCTGGCGGGCCGGAAGATGCTGGAGCAGGGGGGAGGCAAGATCATCAACCTTGCCTCCATGCTCTCCTTCTTCGGCGGCTTTACCGTTCCCGCCTATGCCGCCAGCAAGGGCGGCGTGGCCCAGCTGACCAAGGCCCTCTCCAACGAGTGGGCGGGCCACAATATTCAGGTCAACGCCATCGCCCCCGGCTATATGGCCACCGAGATGAACACCGCCCTCATCAACGACGAGGGCCGCAACAAGGAGATCCTGGGCCGCATCCCCGCCCACCGCTGGGGCGCCCCGGAGGATATGAAGGGCCTGGCCATTTTCCTGGCCAGCGCCGCTTCCGACTATGTGACCGGCGCCGTGATCCCCGTGGACGGCGGCTACCTGGCCAAATAAGAAGACCACTACGCAGAAGGGAGTTTTACCAATGGACGTAAAAGAACTGGGTTTTGAGCTGGCCCATATCGGCATCAACGAGCCCGGCTCCGCTGAGGGCAAGGCCACGGCGGAGCTGCTGTGCAGCCTGTTCGGCTTCGCCTGCCGGGAGACCGAGGGCAGCTATTTTGTAGGCAAGGACGAGTTCGAGATCATGAAAAAGCCCTTCTACGGCGAGAAGGGCCATATCGCCATCCGTACCACCGACACGGAGAAGGCCATGGCCTACCTGGCCGACAAGGGCGTGGAGTTTGAGATGGACAGCGCCGGCCGGGGCCCCGACGGCAAGATCCGGGTGATCTATTTCGCCAAGGACATTGCCGGCTTCCGCATCCACCTGACCCAGAAGGCGTAAGGAGGGGCGGAGATGGACATTCGTTATTCCACCGGCCCCAAGGACATGCGGCGCTACACCACCGAGGAGCTGCGGGACGAGTTTTTGATCCGGGATCTCTACCAGCCTGACGCCGTCCAGGCGGTCTACTCCCATGTGGACCGTATGGTGGTGCTGGGCATCATGCCCGTTTCCAAGGCCGTTTCCATCGACCAGGGCATCGACGTGTGGGCCAACTTCGGCACCCACTACTTCCTGGAGCGCCGGGAGGCCGGCGTGTTCAACCTGGGCGGCGCGGGCTCCATCGTGGCCGACGGGGTGAAGTATGACCTGGGCTTCCAGGATTGCCTCTATATCTCCATGGGCACCAAGGAGGTCACCTTTGAGAGCAAGGACGGGAAGGATCCCGCCCGGTTCTATCTGGTCTCCGCCCCCGCCCACAAACCCTGCAAGACCACCTTTATCTCCATCAAGGACGCCAACAAGCGCCCCTGCGGCAGCGAGGAGACCTGCAACAAGCGGGTCATTAACCAATTCATCCACCCCGATGTGCTGGAGACCTGCCAGCTGTGCATGGGCCTGACCCAACTGGCTCCCGGCAGCGTCTGGAACTCCATGCCCTGCCACACCCACGAGCGGCGCATGGAGATCTACACCTACTTCAACCTGCCCCAGGATAATGTGGTGATGCACTTCATGGGCCAGCCCCAGCAGACCCGTCATCTGGTGATGGAGAACTTCGACGCGGTGATCTCCCCCTCCTGGTCCATCCACTGCGGCTGCGGCACCAGTAACTATGCCTTCATCTGGGCCATGGGCGGCGAGAACAAGGAGTTCGACGACATGGACAACATCAAAGTGCCTGACCTTCGGTGAGAGAGGAGAATATATCATGATTTCTGAAAAGAACTTCCGCCTGGACGGCAAAGTGGCCCTCATCACCGGCGCCAGCTACGGCATCGGCTTTGCCATCGCCTCCGCCTACGCCAATGTGGGCGCTTCCATTGTGTTCAACGATATCAATCAGGAGCTGGTGGACAAGGGCATGGCCGCCTATAAAGAGGCGGGCATCGACGCCCGCGGCTATGTCTGCGACGTCACCGACGAGAAGGCCGTCCAGGATCTCATCGCCCGGATCGAGAAGGATGTGGGCAGCGTGGATATCCTGGTCAACAACGCCGGCATCATCCGCCGCACCCCCATGCTGGACATGTCCGCCGATGAGTTCCGCAAGGTCATCGATGTGGATCTCAACGCCCCCTTCATCGTGTCCAAGGCGGTCATCCCCGGCATGCTCAAGAAGGGCAGGGGCAAGATCATCAACATCTGCTCCATGATGAGCGAGCTGGGCCGGGAGACCGTCTCCGCCTACGCCGCCGCCAAGGGCGGACTGAAGATGCTTACCCGGAACATCTGCTCGGAGTATGGCGAGGCCAACATCCAGTGCAACGGCATCGGCCCGGGCTATATCGCCACCCCCCAGACCGCCCCCCTCCGGGAGCGCCAGAGCGACGGCTCCCGCCACCCCTTCGACCAGTTCATCATTGCCAAGACCCCGGCCGCCCGCTGGGGCACCACTGAGGATCTGATGGGCCCCGCCATCTTCCTGGCCAGCGAGGCCAGCGACTTTGTCAACGGTCACATCCTCTACGTGGACGGCGGCATTCTGGCCTACATCGGCAAGCAGCCGTAAGGAGGGGACGGAAATGACCGGAAAACGCGTATTGACCGTGGGCGAGCCCATGGGTCTGTTCATCGCCCAGGAGGAGGCCAAGCTGGAGAAGGTCAAGCACTTCTCCACCTCTGTGGCCGGGGCGGAGTTCAACGTGGCCGTGGGTCTGACCCGGCTGGGCCACACCGTGGGCTACCTCACCAAGGTGGGAGAGGATCCCTTTGGCCGTCAGATCATCAACTGCATGAATGAAAACGGCATCGACACCTCTCTGACCCAGATCGACCCCGCCCACCGCACCGGTTTCATGCTCAAGAGCAAGACCAGCCAGGGGGATCCGGACATCTACTATTTCCGGGCGGGTTCCGCCGCCTCCACCATCTCCCCTGAGGACGTGAAGGACGTGGATCTCACCAAGTGGGACGCCATCCATCTCTCCGGCATCCTGCCCGCCACCTCCGAGACCGCCCTGGCCACCACCTACTACCTGATGGATCAGGCCAGAAAGGCGGGGATCCCCATCTTCTACGATCCCAACCTGCGGCCTCAGCTCTGGCCCAGCAAGGAGAAGATGGTGGAGGAGATCAACAAGATGTGCGCCAGGGCCGACTACGTTCTCCCCGGGGAGAACGAGGGTCTCACCCTCTGCGGCAGCAAGGATCCCAAGGTCATCGGCAGGTTCTATCTGGATCTGGGCGCCAAGGTGGTGGTAGTGAAGACCGGCGCCGACGGGGCCGAGACCTTCACCAAAGACGGCTCCTTCCACACCCCCGCCTATCCCCCCAAGAAGATCGTGGACACCGTGGGGGCCGGAGACGGCTTTGCCGCCGGACTGGAAAGCGCCCTCATGGAGGGGCTCAGCCTGGAGCAGGCCGTCCAGCGGGCGGGCGCCATCGGCACCATCCAGATCCAGCACGTCAGCGATAACGAGGGCCTTCCCACCCGTCCTGAGCTGGAGAAGTTCATGGCGGAAACCAGGCAGAAGGCCTGAGAGAGGAGAGATTTCCATGGATATGGAGCAAATTCTCTATAAGGTCGGTATCGTTCCCGTCATCAAAATGGACAAGGCGGAGCACGCCGTACCCCTGGCAAAGGCCCTGATGGCGGGCGGCCTGCCCGCCGCGGAGATCACCTTCCGCTCCGAGGCCGCGGCCGCCTCCATCGCCGCCATGGCCAGGGAGGTCCCCGACCTCTTTGTCTGCGCCGGCACCGTCCTCACCCCGGAGACCGCCCAGGAGGCGATCCGGGCCGGGGCCAAGGCCATCATCAGCCCGGGTCTGAATCTGGAGACCGTTCGCTGGTGCAACAAGCACGCCATCCCCGTCATCCCCGGCACCGCCACCCCCTCCGAGGTGGAGTGCGCCATGCGGGAGGGATTGAAGATGGTCAAGCTCTTCCCCGCCGAGGTGGTGGGGGGCGTGGGTATGCTCAAGGCTCTGGCCGGCCCCTACGCCGGCATGAAGTTCATGCCCACCGGCGGAGTGAAGCCCGGCAACGCCGGAGGCTACCTGACCCAAAAGAATGTGGTGGCCTGCGGCGGCACCTGGATCGTTCCCATGGATCTCCTGGAGGCCGGGAAGTTCGACGAGATCGAAAAGCTGGCCCGGGAGGCCGCCCAGCTCCGGGACTCTGTCCGGGGCTGAGACGCAAAACAAAACGTAAAAAAAGCCGTTGTGATTCCGATTTGGAATCACAACGGCGCTTTTTTTCCTCCTTCAGACCCTTACATTACATTGATTTGGGGGCCGGAAAATCCGGAGGTCGCTCGGCCTGTTTTTCTTTTTCCCACTCGCAAAAACGGGTCAGGATGGCCGCGACTTCGGCCCGGGTGGCGGGGGCCTTGGGATCCAGCAGATTGCCGCGCTTGCCTGTGAGAATACCCTTATCCACCGCCCATTGGAGGGCCGGCACGGCATATTTTCCAGCGGAGGCAGCGTCAGGGAAGTCCGCAAGGCTTTGTGTGCTGTCCGGCTCACCCACATAGCGCCACAGCATGGTGACAAGCTGCTCCCGGGTAAGGTCGGCGTCGGGATATTCCCCGGAAGATATACCGGAGGCTGCGGCCCAGGCAACGCCTTTACTGAACCAGCTCTCGCCGCCGGAGGTATCAACGCCTCCATAGCGGGCCAAAACGGTCATAAGCATGGCCCGGCTCATGGGGAGCTCCGGACTGAATAGCTTTTCCCGCTTCGTACCGTTCATCAGGCCGTTTTCATATACATAGGCCACTGCGTCGTGGTACCATGCGTCTTGCGAAACGTCCTCAAAGGGCAGTCTCTGCCCCTGGCTTTCCGGCGGAGGAGGGAGAGGGGAGAACAGGGCGCGAAGGGTCACCTTTTCCGCAGGCATGACAAAGGAGTACTTCCCGTCGGCCAGGAGGGTCAGTGCAACGGCTCTGCCCTTGCCGTCCACTGCCTCAAGAGATTGAAGCTCAAAGCCTTCAGCTGGAGTTGCGGAGAAGATCACCCGCTCCCCGGCAGGGGCCTTGCTGCGCGCAACGCCCAGGTGTCCCCCCACAAGCTCCTCCGGGATCAGGATAGGATAGGTTGCGGATGAACCCCCGCCGGAACTGCCGCCTCCAACGGTGGGGGGCTTGGGGGGCTGCTCCGCGGGAATCGTCTCCTCCTTTGTGGCGGCGCAAATGCCGCAGGTATAGAGTCTGGTTCCGGTGGCAGAGACAGTGGGCTGCTGGATGACACTGCCGCTGTCCCAGTCGTGAGGGGATTCATCCGCCCGGTTTCCGCAGGGACAGGCATGCCAGTGGTGGGAGTCGTCGCTGCTCCAGGTATCAGAGAAATGATCCTCGGCGATCTCGTAAAAAACGGGTCGGCCAAGGTCGGAGTTCATGACCCATATCTCAGAAAAGTCCCAATTCTGGAAAGAATCGGTAGTTTTAAGCTCTTCAAGCGTTTTTTCTTGGGCGCCTGTTGAGTTTCCGCTGCCAATGCCAACCGCTGAGGTACCGGAAAGATAATAACAGCCGGCAACCGTACTTTTACTCGCAAGTTGGCCAACGATACCTCCCGAGTATACGCCGTTAGAGATATCCGCGATATTATAGCAATTGAGCGTTTGGCTGTTTATCGTGGTGGCTCCGGCGATCCCCCCAACGTATCCGCTTTGCCCGTTCCCAATATACGTGCAGGGGCCAAGGTTATAACAATTTTCTATCAAGTAGTTATTGCTTGCCGCAATGCCGCCGCAGCGAGACGTGCCGGTAACAGAGCAGGCGCTGTAGCAGTTTCGGATCGTGCCGACGTTTATGGCGACGATCCCGGCACTGATCCTTCCGGTCACTTCACCGTAGACCCCCAGATTTTGAATGAGCCCTGCATGGTCTGTATTGGCAAACAGGGCTGCATGATGGGAATATTCTTCATCTTCCACGATGCGCAGGCCGGTGATCTTATGGCCGTTTCCCTCAAAAGTTCCGCTGAAGTTTTCGATGGGGGTCCAGGGCTCACCGCCCAGGTCGATATCTGCTGTCAGCTTATAGTGACTTGAGCGGTAAGAGACGTCGTCGCTGTTTATCATGGCAGCGACGTTTCGCAGCTCCTCGGCGTCGTGGATATAAATATAGGAGACCAGCATGGGCAGGAGCTTGACCTTTGTGGCGGCGCAGACACGGCAGGTATGGAGCTTACGTCCGATTTGAGTTTCAGTAGGCTTTTGTATTTCGAGCCCCTCATCCCAAAGGTGAAAGCCCTTGTCGGTCTCCCCGCAGGAGCACTGTCGCCAGTGCTTGAAATCATCACTGCTCCAGGAGTCAGGAAAGCTGTGTATATGGAGCTTCGGAAGAATCTCCTCCCGCAGGAGCAGGCCGCATATGGTGCAGCAATAGATTTTTGTGCCCTCTGCTTCCGGGGTGGGCGCCTTTGTGATCGTCCCGCTGTCTTCCTTGTGGACGGCCTTGTCCGCTTCGCTGCCACAGCGGCGGCACGCATGCCAATGGTGGGTCTTATTATGGCTCCATGTGGAGGCATAATCATGACTCAGGGCGGGGAGCTCTGTCTGCGCCGACAGCACTCTGCTGCAGACAGGGCAGTGGCTGCCCTCGGTCTTGCCGGGCTTAACACAGCTGGCCTTTATCTCCGGGTCAATCTCAGCGGTGTGATCCCCCTCATTTGCCCGCTCTCCGCAGGCACACTGCCGCCAGTGGCGGGCGCCGTCACTGCTCCAGGTGTCGGGGAAGCTGTGGACATGGCCCTCATTTACTTCGGGGGCATTGCGGAGAATGGGTCGGCCAAGGCTGCCGCTCATATACCACGTGGTGGAAAAATCCCAGGCGGGAAAAGAACTCTCCGAGGAAAAGCCCTCCCTGTCCTTTTCCTCCGTGCCCGTATTGTCGCCATTGCCCACGGCGGCTGCAGAGGTGTCGGAGAGATAGTAGCAGGCGGTGATCGTTCCCCGGTCACCATTGTTGCCGACGAGGCTTCCTATGTTTGCCGCGGAGCCTGTGATCTCGGCGGCATTATAGCAGCCGAAAACGGTACCTATCAGATTGTGGCCCACGATCCCGCCGATAGATTGGCCGGTTCTGTTTTGCGTGATCATACAGAGGCCGATATTATAACAGTTTTCGATCAGACCGGTATTATTGGCCGCAATGCCGCCGCAGGTGCGCTCACCCATGATGGAGCAGGCATTGTAGCAATTTCGGATCGTGCCGGTATTTGTGGCAACGATCCCGCCGATGGCTGCATTGGCAGCGCTTCCGGTCATTTCACCATATATGCCCAGATTTTGGATCAGCCCACTGTTGATGGCAAAGAGGCCTGCGCTGCCTGTGCTGCTGTTGACCCGCAGGCCTGTGATTTTATGGCCGTTTCCGTCAAAGACCCCGGAAAAGCTCTTGATGGGCGTCCATGGCTCGCCATTCAGGTCAATGTCCGCGGCCAGCCTGTAATATCCGGAAGTGCTGCCCCCGCTGATCTCGTCGGCGGCATTCCGCAGCTCCTGGGCGGTGCGGATGAATGTGATCAGGGCGGGAATGGGCTCAGTTTTTGTGGCGCCGCAGACGGTGCAGGCATAGACCCTGAGGCCGTCCTGTTCCTCAGTGGGGGGCACAGTCTGCGTCCCTGTATCCCAGAGATGGCTGCCCCTGTCATGCAGCTCCCCGCAGACTGTGCATGCATGCCAGTGGAGGAACTCATCCCACTGCCAGCTTTCTCCATAGCTGTGACTGTGGGAGTCCACGATCACAGTCCGGGTCACCGGCTCGGCCCGATTTCCGGCGTGGTCGGAGATAACATAGCTTATAGTATAGGTGCCCGGCGTGGCAGTATCAACTTTTTGTGTTTCGTTGGCATAGGCATATTGTATGGTATCATTTTGGAATCGTGGATCCAGGTTATCTGTGACCCAAACACCGGGGTCTACAAATTTTTCCCCTTTGGCAAGGATCATGGGGTCATCCCCTTTGAGGGTCAAAACGGGGGGAGTATGATCCACATATAGGACGGCAGAGGCAACGGCAGGGGAGGCTCTGCCGTTGCTTTGGATCTCCCCCGCGGGGATCTCGATCCTTATCGTGCCGTCGACCTTGCCGGACATGCCGATCCTGCTGATGTACATCTTCTGCTGATTTGTTGCCGTAGGATGATCTCGCAGGGTCACATCTGTGTTGAGCTCTTCTCCAGGCACAGCTGACGTTTTTGTGACGGTGTAGTTCAGTCCGCCTGCCCTGTGAAAAAATTCGTTATCGGGGGAAAGGGGCTCCCATCCGTCCATATATGAGAGGGTAAACCATGTTTGTCCGCTTTTGATCGCGGTGGAGCCATACTCACTGATCACGATCTGCGGCCCGGGATCCGCGAGACCGATCTGCAGGGTCGCCCGCTCGGGGGTAAGGGAGTCTACCTTTAAAAACGCTCCCGAATGGGCCCCCGTATAAAAGGTACTGGACGGGGTGGTGTCCTGAGAAAATGCATCTCCCGCAGTATAGATGTCCTGGGCGCCATAAGAGGCCGCTCCGCTTTTGTGGACGGGTTTAAGGTAACTGGTACTATTTGTATAATGCATAAGGGGATCTACGGCGGTGTCACAGTGCCATATCACAACGCCGGGGTTCTGGGTAAAAAATGACTTGGGGGAGGTCGCCCGATCAAATCCGCCGGCCCGGTATTCCGCCACATAATATTCACCGAAGGGGAAATTCTCTCCGTGGGGAACAAGCACGGCGGCCCGTGGCAGACCGTCCGGGTTCTCCAGGGGCTCCACGGGGGCCAGCGCCATGGGCTTTATGGCGTCTTTTCCGGTCAATATGACCGGGTCGATCCAGCCGAGCAGGTACTTATAATAAGCGTTGATATAGTAGTAATAGGACAGCATGAGTTCTTCCGTATTGGAAGGCAGGGTGTTGTGGCTGCCGCTGGACTGGGATGGGCGTGAATAATGGTCCGGGAGTCCCAGAAGATGTCCGGTCTCGTGTTTATATACCTCGCGAATACCGAAAGCACCATCATCAATTTTTTTGACAGCAGAATACATATAAGCTTCTACGCGGTATTCCCCCACGGTAGAAGTTCCGCCGCAGCTATACACATAATGCCACCCGTCAGACCGATCCTCCGGGCGAAGGGACTTCAGTATCACCCCATCCAGGACACCGTCGCCGTCACTGTCGTACTGAGAAAGATCCAGGCCCTGGGCCATGTGGTAGCTTAAGGCCTCCTTGATCAGCTCGGGGATAGCCGTCGGATAGGCATCCCCATAGTGCTCGCTGGTCTGGGGGGCGTCGTATATGGGCAGCACCGTTCCGGTGAGATCCAGCTTTCCGTAGGAGGATTGATAGTAGAAGGCACGCACGGACTGTTCCCGCATGGGCTGATCAGGTACATAGGGGGCAAAAAACTGATCCTGGAGTCGCTGAGGGTCAAAGCTTTCCTTGTAGTCCGGATAATCAGAATAGGCCACCGGGATCACCAACATGTGTACCTCGCCGGTGGAGGGCAGGGTATGCCACCACCAATTGGGCATGGTGGCCCGGCTCGCCGGAGAATCCTCCGGATACAGTCCCAGCTCCTCCGCCTTTTTGTTCAGCAGGTTGGAAAAGAGCTCGTCCATCACCTCGGGATCGGTGCCGCAGAAATGCCGCTCTGATTCTTCAGGATATGAAAGCTCTGTCTCACTCTCCGCTTCCGGCGCGGCCAGAGCCGCAGGCAGGGCTACGCATAAAAGGAGCGTTGTAAGCAACAGAGCAAGGCACTTCTTCATCATGGCGCTTCCCTCCATATCCAAAAGGTGAACGGCGCCCAAGGGCAGGGGGGCGCAGCCCCCTGCCCTTGGGCCTGAACGATTATTCCCACTCAACAAACACAGAGATGATCTCTTCGGTAATGGTGCCATCGGCATGGAGCACCTGCGCCCAATAGCGGTACTCCGTAAAGCCGGGGAGCTCCTCCATATCACCGTCGGCGGACAGCGGCATGGTCTTGGGCAGCTGCTCCAGAGACAGGATCTTGGCCGTGGGGTCCACGATGGTCACCGCGGCGCTGGCCTTTCGGTTGTTGGGATTGCGCAGGTGGATGGGCAAGGGTTCCCTCAGGGAGCCCCGAACCACCTGGGAGCCGATCTTGGTGGGGTTGTAGCCTGTGCCGTCCCAGACCACGGGTACGTCTTCCGTACTTTGGTTGCTCAGCGACGCCACTGCCGTCTCCGGCAGTCCGATCTCCGCAAAGGGAGTTCCGCTGATGACTCCGGTCAGCCGCACCGCTTTCAGGCTCAGGATCGAATACTGCACCAGATCCACCGAGACGGTGACGCCCAGTCCATCTGGATTCTGGATCTTTTCGCCCAGAGGCAGGTATGCCGTCAGTTCCTGAACGCCCAGGGCGGTGGGCGTATAGCTGCGGTTGTCCTCTTCGCGCAGGGTAAAGCTCACGGTGGCCGTGCTGGTTTCCCCCCTGGCATTCTCCAGGGTCAGCTCCACGCTGTGATCCTCCAATTGGGTATAAATATCGTCCAGGCTGGAGCCCAGCTTTGTCTCCAGACTTCCCTCCGCGGGGAAGCGGCTGGGGGTGACGGCCACCAGCTGAAAGGTTCTTGTCATGGTGATAATAAGGGTGGCCTCCACCTCGGCACCGTTGACGTATTGAGGGTAGTCCGCCAGGACGCCGGTGATCTCCATGGTCACGGAGTTGTCGTCGGTGAGCTCAGCGGGGAAGGGATCATAGCCCTGGCCCCTGCCCCAGTCCGCGCCCACCAGGATCTTTTTGTTCTCGCCGTCCAGTCCCACGCAGGACAGGGTGATCAGCACCTGGGAGGGCAGATCCTCCAGCTGGGCAAAGGGGATCCCCTCGTTGGCCAGGGCGTACACCGGCTCTACATTCAGTATCTCCACCGGGTTTATCTGAAGGAGGATCTCTTCATAATTCTGACCGGCCGGGCAGGTGATGTTTTCGGGAAGCAGCAGGGTTCCCGCCAAAATATAGAGATCAGCGATCTCTGGGTCAAAGTCGGGGTTTTTCTCTGTCTCAAGGGCAACGTTCACCGTATACTCGGTGGTCAGGTCGATCCCTTCGGTCACGCTGGTAATTTCCAGGGTGAGCTGGGGCGTGAGTTGGGCGGTCAATTCCTCCAGGGTGAGGCCCGCGTCTCCCTCAAACAGGTTGTCGCTGAGGACGCCGGTGACCTCATAGTCCACCGGGATGGTGTTGACGATCAGGGTAGGAGCGAGATCGGGATCTTGGGGGGGCGCCACATAGCTGGGCAACTCCTTCAGCACGCCTACCAAGACATGCTCGCCAACCGCATCCTTCGCGGCGGCATACTCCCGCCAGTCCCATTCCGCATCCACCAGGATCCTCTCTTCGTTTTCCAATATCGCGATCACCTGGAGGGGGACGTCGGCCAGATGCTCCGGGGATACGCTTTGATAAGCGTCCATCCGGGCAGGCTCAAATGCGACGATGGGGATTTTTTCCAAGACCGTTACGTTTACTGTAATAGGGCCGGGGATATTCTCTGCCAGGGGAGTGAAGTTGTCCGGAAGGCTGGCAATCAGTGAATAATTACCGGGAACATCCTCCTGGAAGCACTCATTGTTCTCTTCCTTCAGTTCGATTTCACAGAAGGTCAGTACTTCAAAGTCACTTTCCAGATCCATGACCTGAACGTCGATCGTGCTTTTCCCGCTCGACTTTAACGTTTCGTTGACCTGCGGCAGGGTGGTGCCATAGTTCACTGTGATTTCGATCGTTTTGTGATCCTCCCGGATATCCCAGACCTCATACTCTTTGGGAATGACAGTGATCTCCAAGGTCGCGGTATGGTTATGGGGATTGATAATGGAGCCGTCGGAGGGAAGCTCGGGCTCGCCGGTCAGGGTCTGCTTTCCCGTTTGGGCCGGATCGTATGCGCTGACGTCCCAGATCACGGACAGCTCCATTGTGGAGCCGTCGATGATCTGCGCTGTCACCGTTTCCGGCAGCTCTGCCGTGTGGGGTATTCAAGAGGACTGATCGCATGGGAAACAACTTGGGTATCGGCGTTGGGAACAATATTCTCCGGTTCTTCTGCCCCCAGCGCGGGGGTATAGGTCATAGATGCCAGCATTGCGAAGGTCAAGACAAAGCTCAGTGATTTTTTCATGATCTTACTCCTCTCTTTGTTTAGTGGGGTACAATGATAGACCCTGTGCTGGTAAAATTTCCTAACCCTGGTATGTTAAATATATCACATTTTCACATAAATAGCAAGAAAATACGATATAATATTTTCAAAATTGTGCATATAGACGAAGCGACTGCAATAAAAAGAGAGGAGAAAGACAATAAAAACAGGCCCTGCCACAAAAATTTCCCTTTTGTGGCAGGGCCTGTTCTTCGTTTTATTTCAAACCCTTCACCGTCAGCATGGAGGAGGGGCGGAAGATGTGGAGCAGGGGCTTCAGATCCGCCTCTTTCAGCTTCAGCCGGTTTTCGCTCAAAATGCACACGTCCATCCAGAAGAGGTAGAGGGCGGCCTGGAAGGAGTCGGTGAGGAAGGCGGGGGTGAACTCCGCCTGAACGAGATAGATGGGCAGCTTGTTCTTTTTCCAGCCGGTGAGGCAATGCTCCACCCGGTGGGCCCCATAGACCAGCCGCAGGGGCGGGGGCACTCCGGGCAGGGAGACGACGAGGAGCTCCTTGCCCGCCGGATCCACCGTGGGTTCCCGGTCGTCGGCGTCCCAGGTGAGCTGAGAGTCCCGGATGCCGAACTCCCCGTCGATACCGCGTTTGAGCTCCCGGTGCAGGAAGACCCGCCGCTCCTTGAGCTTGCCGTCCCGGACAAACCAGTCCCACAGCTTATCCCGGTCCAGCCGGAAGCGGATCTCCGTGCCCTGGAAGGTGAGGGGAAGCTCACACACCGCCTGGGGGCGCTGGGGCGGATACTCCTCGGGGGCCCGGGCGGCATTGCGCAGCACCCGCTTCCACTCGTTGCGCCACTCATTGGCGAAGGACAGCCCTTTAAAAAGGGGGGCTTCAAAGTGGGGGGCCTGGGCGGCGTAAAGAGCCTCATAGTCCATAACGTTCGCTCCTTTTCCCGATTTTTCCCGCCTCCGCTTGCCACCGGGGCGGGCATCGTCTATAATGGAGGGGAAGAGCTCACTCCTCTCCCATAAAGGGCTTGAAGATCCGCTCCAGAGGAAGGCTGACCAGCAGGGCCGCCATGCAGGGCAGGAAGAAGATGCTCAGCACAGGGAAGTCGTAAAAGAGGATGAAGCTCACCGTGAGGATGAGCCCCATGGCCAGGGTGGAGGGCAAATGGCCCATGGCCAGGCGGCCGCAGTTGCCCAGCAGCCGGCCGAAGCCCAGCTCAAACCGGGACAGGGCGGGCAGGACATAGCCCATGGCCCCGATGAAGACCAGGGCCAGCACCCAGAAGAAGAAATAGATCCCGTACCAAAGCCCCCGTTCCAGGGCGTGAAGATAGAGAAAGTAGTGGAGCCGGTAGAGTCCGTAGGCGGCCCCGGCGATGAGCAGCCCCGCGGGAAGGCCGGTTTTCCAATTGCTTTTGAAGGTCTCAAAAAAACGGGCATAGGGCCCGTTCTGTCCGCCCCGGACGCACCGGGAGACCGAATCATAGAGGGCGGCGGTGGCGCTTCCCAGGGTGAGAACGGGCAGGGAGCACACCACCCAGAGGAGGCTGAGACACACCACGTCCACCAGCTTCCCGAAGGGGACGAACAGGGGATTGTCGGCGCTGAAAAACCGTCCGAACATGGGAGAGCCCCTCCTTTCCGTTCTTTTATCATAGCATAGTTTTCCGGCCCTGTCCATGCCCCGGGCCATCAAACGAGAGGTGAAGGATCCATGAAACGTTGTCTGTTCCCGTTGCTGCTCCTTCTGTGTCTGCTCACAGCCTGTGCCCCGGAGCCCTCCTACACGCTGGACGAGCTGCCCGGGTATGCCGGGGAGTCCTATGTGATCCTGGAGGAAAACATACCCTCCTTTCCCGACGGGGACAAGACCTCCACCGCCTTTGAACGATACAGCCAGCTGGACTACTTCGGCCGCTGCGGCCCGGCCTACGCCTCTGTGGGCCGGGAGACCATGCCCACAGAGGAGCGGGGCTCCATCGGCCAGGTGAAGCCCTCGGGCTGGCAGACGGTGAAGTATGACTGCGTGGACGGGAAATATCTCTACAACCGCTGCCACCTCATCGGCTGGCAGCTCACCGGAGAGAACGCCAATGAGCTCAATCTCATCACCGGCACCCGGTACATGAACGTGGAGGGGATGCTCCCCTTTGAAAATCAGGTGGCCGACTATGTGAAGGACACCGGCAACCACGTGCTCTACCGGGTCACTCCCATTTACGGAGATCTGGATCTGGTGGCCTCCGGGGTGGAGATGGAGGCCCTCTCGGTGGAGGACGGGGGGAAAGGAGTCTGCTTCCACGTGTTCGTCTACAATGTCCAGCCGGGGGTGGAGATCGACTACGCCACCGGGGAGAGCGCGCTGGAAGGGGAGGGGCTTTCCCCGGCGGAGAGCAAAGCCCCCGCTGCGGGGGAGGAACGCGGCGAATATGTGCTCAACGAGAAAAGCCGCAAGTTCCATCTGCCGGACTGCTCCGGAGTGGCCACCATGAGTGAGGACAATCGCCGGGACTATGCCGGCTCCCGCAGTGAGCTGATCGCCGGGGGCTATGAGCCCTGCGGCCAGTGTAAGCCGTAGATCCAGGGGCCGCCGAAAAAATTCGGCGGCCCTTTTCGCAACATTTCGCCCCGCTCAAACGTCATATAGACAGAAGGAGGTGAGGCCATGGCCCCCACATCCAACCGGCCGGTGGACTGGGAAGCACTGGTACAGGAGAATGAAAACCGCCTTTATCGCGCCGCTCTGGCCATCCTGGGCAGTCCCCAGGATGCGGAGGACGCGGTGCAGGACGCCTTTGTAAAATATCTGGAAAAGGCCCCGGCGGAGCTGAAGGCTCCCAACGCCTGGCTCATGCGGGTGCTCATCAACGGCTGCAAGAGCCGCCTGCGCCTTGCCTGGCGGCAGGTGGGGCCCATCCCCGAGGAGCTGCCCGCCCCCACGCCGGAGGAGCGGGAGGAGCTCGCGGAGCTGTGGCAGCTGCCCCCGGAGGAGCGGTGTGCCATTCACCTCTTTTACTATGAGGGCTGGTCCACCCGTGAGATATCCGCCATCACCGGCGTGGCGGAGGGGACGGTGCGCTCCCGGCTCTCCCGGGCCAGGGAGAGGCTGAGGAAGCTGCTGGCAGACACGGCGGGCGGATAATATCCGCCCCTGCGTTTGGCCCTGCGCTCACCCTGTAGGGGCGGTTGATCTCAACTGATGCCATCCGTCTCCTTACGGGCCGGTTTGGAACCGGCCCCTACAAAATGTATGCCCTCTGTAGGGGCGGGTTCCAAACCCGCCCGCTATTTCGCACCGCTTGAAAGGAGTTCTCCATGAACACATACAAAACCTATATGGCCCGGCAGGAGGTCTCTCCGGATTTCCACGCCCGGCTTCTGGCGCTGGAGGCGCCCAAACAGAAGAAAATGGGAGGAGTTTATATGAAATTCGGCGCCCTGGCGGCCTGTGCCGCCCTGATCTTTGGCCTGGGCAGCGGCTGGTGGGATCCTGCCGCCCCGGCGGCGACCTCACCGGTGGCGGTGAGCGACGGGAGTGGGCCGGAGGACATCCTGGCCGTTGAGCCCACTTTGGCGCCCGATGAAAGTACTACCGACCCGGCGGCGACCCCCAAGGACGGCTTCCTCATCTACAGTCCCGCCGCCGGGGATAGGCTTAACTTTTACAGCATCCCTGCCCTGAACTTTCAGGAGGGGATGAACGAGGTGGCCGCCTCCATTGCCCTGCCCGACGGCAGCTTTTTCGTGGAGCTGACCCTGGCCGATCTCCAGAAGATCTTCTGGGGCTCCCAGGGCAAGCCGGCCGACCTGGGTCCCGACACCGACCTGCCCTGGGTGCTGGGCTGGGACGGCTACACCGTCCGGGCCGGCGCCACCTACGACGGAACGGGCGGGCTCTGGATGCTCACGGTTTACGGTTCCAAGGGACTGGACACCTTCGAACTCCAGGTCTCCCCCGGCCGCCTGCCTCCCCAGTGTCTGGTCGACCCGGACGGGGAGAGCGTGGACGTGAACGGGGTGGAGGTCACCTCCTATTACCATGTCTACGACCGCAACGGGGACGGCCTCACCGACTACGTGTGCACCAGCGAGTTTATGGTGGACGGCTATGGCTACCGCTTCCGCAGCGCCCACAGCGACGCCGGGGAGGGGGAGGAAAAGGCCGCTGAGAGGGCCAAGTTCTTCCACGCCTGCTTTGTCATGCGCGCCGCCCAGTGGACGGACAGCAGGTGCTATTTCGACCACATTGCCCACAATGACAATATCCCTGTCTGGGAGGAAGCCTCCTTCGACACTCTGGCCCAGGCCCGGGAACGGGCCGACTTTGCCTCCTACCTGCCCCAGACCGCCCCGGTGAACTGGAGCGAGTTCTATGGCCGGCTCAGCTACCAGAAGGAAAACTACAACTACCTCTTCGTCCGCTGGAGCAAGGGGTACGACAACGTGGAGATCGACGTCCACCTCCCCGAGGGGGACAGCGCCGACTACTACCACGATCAATTGGTGGACGTGAGCGTGCCCGAGAGCTACGACTGGCGGCTCTATGACGGCCCCATCTCGGACACCGTCCCCGAGGAGTACCGGATGGCCTTCTACAAGCCCGCCTTCCGGGCAGAGGATATGTCCCTGGAGGTGGTGAAGGCCCGGATGAACGACCACGACACCGGCGGAGAGATCTGCCACTTCTATGTGCTCCACGACAACGGCACAGTGGTGGGCTACGACTGCTCCGGCATCAACGCCCAGCAGGTCTGGGCCCTGGTGGAGGCCACCCTGGGATAAGAGGAAAAGAAAAGCCGCGAGCGGGTTTATCGCTCGCGGCCTTTCTTTTGTTGAGAGGAAAGGTTCTATGGCGCTAAAATCAGCGACCATATTACGCAATGACTATGAACAGGTGGCCAAGCGCTCCAAAGAGAGGCGCGAAAATCGCAAGTGTCCATACACTTACCTTGCTTGCCGCCAATTACGTGGTCAGAAGTCTGTTTTTTTCACCCCAATCGCACATTTCATCTAAAAGAGGCATGAGAGACTTCCCGCGTTCCGTTAAACTATACTCAACCTTGGGTGGAATTTGGGGATATTCCTCCCTATGTACCAGTTGATCTGCTTCTAGTTCTTTTAGCGTGGAGCTCAGTGTCTTATAAGAAATACTCCCAATATATTTTTTCATCTCATTGAAACGAACGACCTTAAATTCCATCAAGGTATAAAGGATTATCATTTTGTATTTCCCGCTGATTAAAGACAGGGTGTAGCTAAAACCAGTATCATTGAGACACTCTTGCGAAATACAGCGTTCATTCATAGTGCGCTTTCCTCCGGGTTAGTATTGCACTTATATGTGCGTACTTGATTTTGCTTTAATTCTTGCTAAAATAATACTATCGGGTGCGGAGAAAGTCAAGCCCGCAAAATCAGGAGGTGCTTTGCATGAGCAAAAAAATTGTTGTTGTTACCGGCAGTCCTCGAAAGAAAGGCAATAGCTTTGCTATGACCGAGGCATTTGTTCAAGCGGCAGAAGCCAAAGGACACACTATTACCCGTTTTGACGCTGCGCTGAAAAATGTGGGGGGCTGCCGGGCTTGCGAGACTTGCTTTAGGACAGGAAAAGCCTGCTCCTTTGATGATGATTTTAATACGATTGCTCCCGCTATTTTGGAGGCCGATGCTGTGGTTTTCTCTATGCCTGTGTATTGGTATTCCATCCCTGCGCAAATTAAAGGGGTCGTTGACCGCCTGTTCTCTTTTGTAGTAGGTGGAAAAGATATTGCAGGGAAAGAGTGTGCAGTTATCGCCTGTTGTGAAGAAGATGATATGTCCGTCTTTGACGGTGTGCGCGTCCCCATAGAACGCTCTGCCGCACTAATGAAATGGAAGATGGTTGGAGAGGTTCTTGTTCCGGGCGTCCTGAATATCGGTGACATTGAAAAGACAGACGGCTGTAAACAAGCGGCTGCTCTGGCGGAGAAATTTTAAGGGGGAAGAATACCATGGCCAAGAAGATTGTCATTCTCAATGGTAGTCCCCGCAGAAATGGTAATACCTCCGCGCTGGTCAAAGCGTTCACCGAGGGTGCGGAGAGTGCCGGCCATACTGTAACCGAGTTTTTCCTGGACAGTATGAATATCCACGGCTGTAAGGGGTGCTTTGGTGGACACAGCAGCAAAGAGTGTCCCTGCGTTCAGCGGGACGACATGAATAAAATTTATCCTGTGGTGCGGGAGTGCGATGTGATTGTGCTTGCCAGTCTCCTTCTCGGCCATGTTCTTGCTGGAGGAAACGGGGACATAGGCGATATTGAGGGAAAAACCGAAATATCTGCCGCTTATAAGCTTGGAAAAGCTATTGCATAACAAAAGGCGAATGGATTTATTGCCCAAAATGCAAAAAAGAAGCTTCAGCTTCGATGGACAAGGGCGACCGTGCCCCAGAAGGCCCCAAAGGCCGTGCGACAGCCCGCCTGCGGACTGCAGCCTTGCCATCCCATCCTTAGAGAATTTTTCGACACCGAGACGGAAAGGCCCATGAGCTTATGGATGCGGCAAAGGGGCTAAGTGAAGAGCGGTTAGATAGCTTGATCGCAATCGCGAAGGGTCTGAAAAGATAGAAAAGTGGAGCTGCCGGCCCGAAGAGGGTCGACAGCTCCACTTTTTTGACAACACACGATTTTGCCGTTTGCCCGAAGACGGCGCCTCAGCCCAGCAGCTCCGGAACCAGCTCCGCCAGCTTGGCAGCCAGGGCGGCGTGGCCCTTCCGGGTCAGGTGCATGAAGTCGATCCGGTTGAACTCGCACCCGGCCTCGTCGGCGCAGAGGAAGGCGCAGCCCGTCTCCTGGGCCACCCGGCGGTACTCCTGGGGCAGCTTTCTGGACTTCTCCACGCAGGAGGGGCCCATGGTGCCCATCTCGTCGGCCACCGGGGAGGTGAGCACCCCCTCGCCGATGGCGGGGGGCGCGACGATGAGAATGTTGGGTTTGCCTCCCGGGCCCCAGCACTCCACCGTCTGAGCCTTCTGCACCAGCCGCTTCATCCCCAGGCCGATGGCGTAGGCGTTTATGCCGAAGCGCTCCTTGGCGTCGTTGGTGCCCAGCATGATGATGAGAAGACTCACCGGCTCGTGGCTTTTCAGACAGGGCCAGATGTAGTCCAGGGCGGACAGGTGCTCATAGAGGGGATCGTCAAAGACGGTGGTGCGTCCGGAGAGGCCCTCTTCAATGACCAGATAGTCGTCCCCCAGGGCCCTCTGAAGCAGCTTTGTCCACCGCTCGTCCTCATTGAAGCGTTGGAGAGCGCCGTCGGCGCAGTCCTTGGGATCGGCACAGTAGCCGTGGGTGTTGGAGTCCCCCAGGCAGACAATGTGCTTTTTCATGTCACTTTACCTCCGGCAGGGATGCGGCGGCCACGCTCTGGCCCACCCGGCGGGACTTCTCGTCGGGGAGAGCCACATTGATCAGAGCGGCGATCCCGGCGTATTCGTCAGAGAGCACCCGCTTGGCCTCGCTGAGGATGATGTCACCGCCCCGGCCGGACATGACCCGACCCAGCAGCAGCACGTGTCTGAAGCCGTACCAGGTGTGGTAGAGGGCCAGGGAGTGGCCCAGATATACGCCGATGGAGCGATAGATGGCCTCGGCGGGGGAGCCCTCCACCTCCATGAGCTTCTGGACGGCCTTCAGCTTCTCGGCGGGGGAGAGGCTCTCGTCCAGGGTGATGCCCGCGGCGGGGGCCAGTTTGATCACCGCGTCCTGGGAGAAATACTTGACTCCGCAGCCGATGTCTCCGCTCCACTCGTCCCGCATGGCTTCGGGGGAGGCGTCCACGGGGACGAAGGCCAGCTCGTTGAGCCAGCCGGTGATGCGCCCTTCGGCGTCCACGTAGCCCACTGCCTCGCTGGTGCCCATGGCGATGCCCAGCACATTGTTTTCACCCAGGTTCATGGCCCCCGCCAGGGCGGAGACGTCGCCGTCGTTGCACACGGCGTAGGGGACGCTGCCGAAGGTGTCGGTGATGGCCCGGATATAGATGTCCTTCACCTTGGCGTCAAAATCGGCCTTGGGCACCTTGAGGAACAGGGAGGCGTTCATGGTGCGGTTGTCGATGTACACCCCGGCGGAGGAGACGCCCACCGCGTCCACCCGGGGCATATGCCCGGCGGCGGACTTGAGGGCGGCCACGATGCCGTCATAGTGATAGTCGGGATCGGAGTTGGTCTTGGGGAACCAGACCACCTCCTCGGAGAACACCGGCTCTCCGTCGATGACGGCGGAGACCTTCCGGTCGCTTCCGCCGGCGTCGAAGCCGATGCGGCAGCCCTCCAGGTGCCGGCCGATGGCCTTGGGATCCCCCTTCTCCTGGGGGACCTTGTCACAGCAGACTACCTCGAAGGGGTGCTCAAAGACGTTGGCCATGTAATCGAAGTCAAAGAACTGCTGGCCCTTGGGGCCATAGATCCCCTGGAGCTGTTCGGCCAAGGTGCTGTCGGTGAGGTGGATCCTGAAGCCGCCATAGAGCCACAGCATGGTCTTCACCACCCGCTCCACATAGTAGAGGTCGGCCTGAGCCATGTCGGGGGTGCCGTGGATCCTGGTGTGGAAGACCGCCACCTGGCCGTTGGAGCGTTCCACGGCGATATCCAGGGGCTTTTCGGCCCCGGCCAGGAAGGCACGGTTGAACTGGAGCAGGGGAATAAAGCCCTTGTCCAGCTCAGGGACGTTTTTGACGTTGACCTGGATGCCAAGATGCTGCATAGCGAATTCCTCCTTCTTTTTGTGGAAACGGGCGGGGCAAGCGATCCTTCTGTCTATAGGCTACCAGTTTTTTTCTATCTGTCAAGCAAATTTTCACGTTTTTGAAAATTATTTTCTTGACGGAGGGGCTTTTGACGGGTATGATAGGGGCATGAGGACAGCGAAATCCCCAAAAAAGCAATGCGGAAAGGTGGAATTTTTATGGACAAGGCCCGACTGCAAGGCCGCCAGAAGTGGATACAGGAGGAGTTGGAGCGCTGTGTGGCCTTCTGGCTGGAGCACGGGATGGACCGTGAGCACGGAGGCGTATATACCTGTCTGGACCGGACGGGGGAGATCTACTCCACCGACAAGAGCGTCTGGATGCAGGGCCGGTGCGGCTGGGTCTTTGCCTGGCTGTGTCATCTTTACGGCGCGAGGGAGGAGTGGCTGGCCGCCTCCAGGAGCTGCCTGGATTTTATGGAGAAGTACTGCATCAATGAGAAGGCGGGGGGACGGATGTACTTCACCGTCACCGCCGAGGGCAAGCCCCTGCGCCAGCGCCGGTATTATTTCTCCGAGGCGTTCTACGCCCTGGCCAACGCCGAGTATTATGGAGTGACGGGTGACAAGGACTGCCTGGAGCGGGCCCGGAGAGCCTATGAGCTCTACTGGGATCTGGCCCACGGCGCCCCGGACCCCACGGGCATGGGGCCCAAGACCATCCCCGAGACCCGTACCGGTCGGGCCTTCGGCACCCCCATGATCATCCTCAACGTCACCACCACCCTGCTGCGGGTGGATCCCGAGCGCTCCGATGTGTACGCCCAGCGTGCCCAGCAGTGTGTGGACGAGATCTTCAAGTACCACGTCAAGCCGGAGCTGAAGTGCCTGCTGGAGAATGTGGACGTGGACGGCACCCCCCGGCTCTACTACACCGAGGGCCGCACGGTGAACCCCGGCCACGACATCGAGGGGGTCTGGTTCCTGCTGGAGCACGCCAAGCGCACCGGGGACGCCACTTTGGTGGCCAAGGCGGCCCAGATCTTCGACTGGGCCATCGAGGCCGGCTGGGATGAGGAGTACGGTGGACTGCTCTACTTTACCGACTGCCTGGGCAAGCCCCCGGAGGCCTATGAGCACGACATGAAGCTCTGGTGGCCCCACAACGAGATCCTCATTGCCTCCCTCATGCTCTACCGGGATACCGGGGAGGAGAAGTATCTTCTGTGGTTTGAGAGGACCCTGGACTACTGCAAGGAGCACTTTGCCGATCCCGAGTACGGCGAGTGGTACGGCTATCTCCGCCGGGACGGCAAGCCCACCCAGCCCAGCACCAAGGGTTCCACCTTTAAAGGGCCCTTCCATCTGCCCCGGGCACTCACCATGTGCGACCGGATGCTGAGTGAGCTGATCGGTCAGGTCTAAGGGGAGGCACTATGGCATACGGCAGCGTATTTTCCAAGATCAACCACGACTACTACCAGCTTACCGCCTCGGAAAAAAAGATCGCCGACTATGTGACACTGCGCCGTCAGGAGAGTCAGTTCATGTCCATCTCCGAGATGGCCCAGGCCACCGGGGTGGCGGAGGCCACTGTGTCCCGCTTCTGCCGCCGGCTGGGGTACAAGGGCTACAATGAGTTCAAGCTGGCGGTGGCCAACTCCACCGCCGCCATCCAGTCCGGAGGGGGCAATCCCCTGTCGGGGGAGGTCCTTCCCGAGGACAGTGTGGAGGACATGTGTCAAAAGATCTGTACCGCCGATGTGGAGGCGGTGCGGCAGACGCTGGAGCTGGTACGGCCGGAGCAGATCATAAAGGCGGCGGATCTGCTGGTGAAGGCCCAGTGGGTGCTGTGTATGGGACAGGGGGGATCCATGCTTCTGGCCCAGGAGGCCGCCCACCTGTTTGCCACCGCCATGCCCAATGTCTACGCCGTGGCGGACTCCCACACTCAGGCCATCCGTACCGCCCTGCTCACGAAGAAGGACGTGCTTTTCTATTTCTCATATTCCGGGGCCACCAAGGATCTGCTGGACATTATGAAGATCGCCAAGGCCCAGGGGGTGAAGTGCATTCTCATCACCCGCTATCCCAACTCCCCCGGCGCGGTCATGGCAGACGTGGTGCTGGAATGCGGTTCCAATGAAGGGCCCCTCCAGCTGGGTTCGGTGGCGGCCCGGATGGCCCAGCTCTACCTGGTGGATGTGCTTTTCAGCGAGGTAACCCGCCGGGATATGGAGGGCATCCGCTCCCGGCGCAAGCAGGTGGCCGAGGCTCTGGGAGACAAACACCTGTAAAAGGGGTCTGACAGAAAACGAAAGAAATTTTACGAAAATCGGATCCTTAAAAATTATTTTCAAACCCTATTGACAAACCCTGGTTAAAATTGTACAATTTATACAACAGCTTTCTGCGGAGAAGGCTCAAAAACCATCAAAAATGAGGAGGACACCATTATGAAAAGAAGCAAGCTCATGGCTCTGCTGCTGGCCGGTTCCATGCTCCTGGGTCTGGCTGCCTGCGGCGGCGGAGGCACCACCACCCCTGCTCCCGAAGGCTCCAAGGCGGCTGAGCCCGCGCAGTCTCAGGCCGCTGAGCCCTCCACTGCCGAGTCCATCACTCTGTGGACTTACCCCATCGGCAACTGGGGCAAGGAGGCCGAGGTCAAGGCTATGACCGACGCTTTCACCGCTGAGACCGGCATCAAGGTCACCGTGGAGTACCTGGCTTACGCCGACGGCGACGACAAGGTCAACTCCGCCCTTTCCGCCGGCAACGCCCCCGACCTGATCATGGAAGGTCCCGAGCGTCTGGTGGCCAACTGGGGCGCCAACGGTCACATGGTGCCCCTGAACGACCTGGTGGACGACACCGACAAGAAGGAGATCAACGCCGCCGCCATGGCCGCCTGCACCAACACCGACGGCTCCATTTATGAGTATCCCCTGGTCATGACCGCCCACTGCATGGCCGTCAATCTGGACGCCTTCAAGGCCGCCGGCGCCGACCAGTACCTGGATCTGAAGACCCACACCTGGACCACCGAGAACTTCTTCAAGGCCGTTGACGCCCTCTACGCCCACTTCGGTCAGACCGTCGGCGCCGTCTACTGCGCCGGTCAGGGCGGTGACCAGGGCACCCGGGCCCTGGTCAATAACCTCTACGGCGGCACCTTCACCAATGCGGAGCACACCGCCTACACCTGGGATGATCCCAAGAACGTCCAGGCCCTGGAGAAGCTGCGCGACACCAAGGGCATTGAGTTTGACGCCTCTCTGGCCGGCGGCGACGAGATCGCCAAGTTCTATCAGGGCGCGCTGAAGATGGCCTTCTGCTGGAACATTGCCCAGCAGCTGGATCCCAATGCGGCCGGCACCGGCTCCGGCAAGACCGTCACCGGCGAGGAGATCGCCTTTATGGCCTTCCCCTCTGAAGACGGCAACAGCAAGCTGCAGGGTGGTATCTGGGGCTTCGGCATCTTTGATAACGGCAACGAGGCCAAGATCGCTGCCGCCAAGCAGTTCATCAAGTACATGTGTGACAGCGAGCATACCGCCGACGCTGTGAAGACCGCCAACTACTTTGCCGTGCGCAACACCGCCGAGGGCAACGATCTGTCCAACATCTGGGCCGACAACCCCATCATGGCTGAGTACAACGTCCTCATGCCCCTGCTGGGCGACTACTACCAGGTCACCACCAACTGGGCTCAGGCCCGTACCTCCTGGTGGACCATGCTCCAGAAGGTGGGCGAGGGCGCCGACGTCTCCGAGATGGTCGCCCAGTACGCCAAGGAGGCCATCGGCGGCTAAAACGCCAAAATTAAGAGCAGAATTCTGAAGGGTTTGCGCGCCCCTTCCCCGCGACAACGCGCGGGGAAGGGGCGCCCTTCCTATTTGAGAGAGGAGTGTTGATCTTGGCGAATAAAGCCAGCAAGCCCACCATGAGCCGGGCCTTGCAGCGCAGAGAGGACGTTGCCGGTTACCTCTTTATGCTGCCTAGCCTGATCTTCTTCCTTGGCTTTGTGGTGATCCCCATGTTCATCTGCATCGGCTACAGCCTGACCGACGCCACCATGCACCAGAAGGCGGCCACCGCCTTTGTGGGCTTCAGCAACTTTGGAAAGCTGCTGGGTGATGAGGTCTTCCTGGAGGCGCTGAAGAACACCTTTATCATTGTGATCGTCAGCGTCCCCGCCGTGGCCGCATTCTCCCTGTGGGTGTCCTCCGCCATCTATAAGCTCAAAGGCCCCGTGCTCTCCGCTTTCCGCTGTATTTTTTACCTGCCCGTGGTCACCGGTTCCGTGGCGGTCACCGTGGTGTGGAAGTGGATGTTTGATAACTATACCGGCATCATCAACACCGTCCTGAGTGGGGCGGGGCTCATTGAAAAGAATATCAACTTCCTGGGCGATTCCCGCTACGCCCTCTGGTGTATCATCCTCATCCTGTTCACCACCTCCGTGGGCCAGCCCATCGTCCTCTATGTCTCCGCTCTGGGCAATGTGGATCAGTCCCTGGTGGAGGCGGCCCAGGTGGACGGCGCCACCAACTTCCAGGTCTTCTGGAAGATCAAGTGGCCCCAGATGATGCCCACCACTCTGTATATTCTGGTGATCACCACCATTAATTCCTTCCAGTGCTTCGCGCTGATCCAGCTGCTGACCCAGGGCGGCTCGGGGACCAACACGGTGATGTATTATATCTACTATACCGCCTTTAAACTTACCGAGCAGGCAGGCCATTTCGGCTATGCCAACGCCATGGGCGTGGTGCTGGCCGTCTTCATTGCCATCCTGTCCGCCGTGCAGTTTAAGCTGGCGAAAGAAAAGTAAAGGAGGGGAGAGAATATGAAAACATCTGACCAGACGTTAAGACGGCTCTATAAGGTTCTGTCCGTTCTCATTCTGATCCTGTTGGCGTTCCTGTTCATCTTCCCCCTGTACTGGATCGTCACCGGCGCCTTCAAGCCCGCCACCGACATCTACGCCATGAAGCCGGTGTGGTGGCCCAGCGAGTTTACCGGAGAGAACTTTGTCAAGCTGCTCAACAAGCGCTCCGCGCCGCTGTTCCAGCTGGCCATTCCCTTCAGCGCGCAGTTCTCCGGCACCGGGGAGCCCGTCTACTTCCTCACCGGCCCCACCGTTCCCGCCGCTTTCCGGTGGCTGATCAACACGGTGTTTATGGCGGTCACCGCCATGATCCTCACCTGCATCACCGCCTCCATGGCGGGATATGCCCTGGCCAAGAAGCGCTTCCGCGGCCGGGGGATCCTCTTTTCCCTCATCATCTGCGCCATGGCCCTGCCCAAGCAGGTCATCCTCATCCCCCTGCTTAAGGAGATGTCCGCCCTGGGAATGATGAACACCCTCTGGGCCGTCATCTTCCCCACTGTGGGCTGGCCCTTCGGCGTATTCCTGATGAAGCAGTTCTCCGAGAGCATTCCCGGAGAGATCCTGGAGGCCGCCCGGGTGGATGGCTCCAGCGAGATCCGCACCTTTGCCACCATCGTGGTGCCCATGGTGAAGCCGGGCATCGGCGCCCTGGCCATCTTTACCTTTATCAACTCCTGGAACGACTACTTCCTCCAGCTGATCATGCTTACCAGCGGCGCCAATTACACCATGCCTCTGGGCGTGGCTACCCTTCAGGCGGAAACCTCGGTGGATATGGGCCTTCTTATGGCCGGCGCCTCTCTGGCCGCCCTGCCCATCATCATCGTCTTCCTCATTTTCCAGAAATACTTTACCCAGGGCATCACCATGGGAGCTGTCAAGGGTTAAAGGTAAATATTATTTCCTTGAGAATAGGAGCTTAAAAAAATGGACATCAAAAAGTATCAGGGCATTTTCCCCGCCTTCTATGCCTGCTATGAGGACGACGGCGCCATCTCTCCGGAACGGGTGCGTGCGCTGACCCGCTATTTCATCGACAAGGGCGTCCAGGGTCTCTATGTGGGCGGTTCCTCCGGCGAGTGCATCTATCAGGGCGTGGAAGAGCGTAAGGTGGTGCTGGAGAATGTGATGGCCGAGGCCAGGGGCAAGCTCACCATCATCGCTCACGTGGCCTGCAACAATACCGCGGACTCCCGGGAGCTGGCCCGTCACGCCGAGGGCCTCGGGGTGGACGCCATCGCGGCCATTCCGCCCATCTATTTCCACCTGCCCGCCTACGGCATCGCGGAGTATTGGAACGACATCTCCGCCGCCGCCCCCAACACCGACTTTATCATCTACAACATTCCCCAGCTGGCCGGCGTGGCGCTCACCCCGGCCCTCCTGGCGGAGATGCGGAAGAACCCCCGGGTCATCGGTGTGAAGAATTCCTCCATGCCCACCCAGGACATTCAGATGTGGAAGGATCAGGGAGGGGCGGACTTTGTGGTGATGAACGGTCCCGATGAGCAACTCATCTCCGGCCTGGCCATGGGGGCCACCGGCGGGATCGGCGGCACCTATGGCCCCATGTCTGAGCTCTACCTGAAGCTTCGGGAGGAATTCCTGGCCGGTGGCCTGGCCAAGGCCCAGGCCATCCAGAACGAGTGCTGCCGTATCATCTACAAGATGTGCTCCGCCCACGGCAATATGTATGCCGTGATCAAGGGCATTCTGCGCAAGCAGGGCGTGGAGTGCGGCGGAGTGCGCAAGCCCCTGACCGGCCTGACCGCCGATGACCAGGCTGTGGTGGACGAGGCCGCCGCCATGATCCAGGCCGCCATCGCAAAATACTGTTGAAAATCTGACTGAGGTGAATGTCATGCGGGTCTATCAAACCAGCGACTATCAGGCCATGAGCCGTCGGGCGGCCGGTATCATTTCCGCCCAGATCATCTATAAGCCCGACTGTGTTCTGGGCCTGGCCACCGGCTCCACCCCCATCGGGGCCTATAAGCAGCTCATTGAGTGGCACAAAAAGGGCGATCTGAGCTTTGCGGGGATCCACACGGTTAATCTGGACGAGTATGTGGGCCTGCCCGGCACCCATGACCAGAGCTACCGCTATTTCATGCAGAACAATCTCTTTGACCATGTCGACGTGCGGCCCGAGTGGACCAACGTCCCCGACGGCCGGGCCGCCGATGTGAGCACCGAGTGCGCCCGCTACAATCAGCTCATCGAGGATCTGGGCGGCATCGACCTTCAGCTCCTGGGCATGGGCCACAACGGGCACATCGGCTTCAATGAGCCTGCGGAGGCCTTTGAGCTGGGTACCCATCTGGTGGACCTGTCCGAGAGCACCATTCAGGCCAACAAGCGCTTTTTCGCCTCGGAGGCCGATGTGCCCCGCCAGGCGCTCACCATGGGCATCAGGAACATCATGCAGGCCCGCCACATTCTGGTGGTGGTCAGCGGTGAGGACAAGGCTGACATCGTCCTCAAGGCCTTCCGTGGGCCTGTGACCCCGAAGGTGCCCGCCTCCATCCTCCAGCTCCACCCCAATGTGACGTTAGTCGGCGATGCGGCCGCCCTTTCCAAGCTGGCGGTGGCGGGGGAACCCATATGCGGATAATCGGCGGACAGGTCTTTGACCTGAAGGAAGGCTTTCTTCACCGGGAGCTCTGCACGGCCGGGGCGGATATCGCCTCGGCCAGCGCCGACGGCAAGACGTATGACGCCCAGGGCTGTTATGTGATCCCAGGCCTCACCGACGTCCACTTCCACGGCTGCGTGGGGGCGGACTTCTCCGACGGGGATCCAGCGGGGCTTCAGACCATGGCCGACTATGAGCTCAGCCGGGGGGTGACCCAGATCTGTCCCGCGGGGATGACCCTGCTGGAGGATCAGCTCACCGTCATCTGCGAGATGGCCGCCCGGCATAAAAAGACCAGTACCGCCGGCGCCGAGCTGGTGGGTGTACACCTGGAGGGCCCCTTCCTCTCCTACGCCAAGAAGGGGGCCCAAAACGGGGAGTGGCTCCACCAGCCTGACGCGGATATGCTCAAACGTCTGGTGGACGCCTCGGAAGGGCTGGTAAAGCTGGTGACAGTGGCGGCGGAGGAGCCGGGGGCCATGGACTTTATCCGCCGGGTCAAGGAGTGGGCCACCGTCTCGCTGGGCCACACCACCGCCGACTATGACACCGCCATGGAGGCGTTTAAGCTGGGGGCCTCTCAGGCCACCCATCTCTTCAACGCCATGCCCCCCTTCACCCACCGGGAACCCGGCGTGGTGGGAGCGGCGGCGGACTGTCCCCATGTACGGGCGGAGATCATCTGCGACGGCGTCCACATCCATCCCTCGGTGATCCGGGCGGCCTTCAAACTCTTTGGGGCGGATCGGATGATCCTGATCTCCGACTCCCTGCGCTGCACCGGCATGGCCGACGGGGTCTATCCCTTCGGCGGTCAGGAGATCGAGCTCCACGGAAACCGGGCCACCATCCTGGGTCACCCGGAGACTCTGGCCGGTTCGGTCACCGATCTGATGGGCTGTGTGAAGACGGCTGTGGAGTTTGGCATTTCCCTCCCTGACGCGGTTCGGGCCGGAGCGGTGAATCCCGCTCAGGCCATCGGCATATTTGAGCGCTACGGCTCTCTGGAGCCGGGCAAGGCGGCCAACATCGCCATTCTGGACGAGAACCTGAACCTGAAAGATGTGATCTTCCGGGGCGAGTTGGTGTAAAAAGCCGCAAAAACCTCTGTTCAAACCGTTGACTTTGTGATATACTGACAAAAGCGAGCGACAACAACGGATCATTACGGGTGAAACTGCCTGTATATGATATCGCGCATCCCCCAAAACAAGGCCTTCGTCCCTACTCCATGTTCCTATAGGGCCGAAGAGTCAAAAAAGGAGGAAATGACCGCCGGGCCGGCGGTGCGGCAGTGTGGAGACCTGCCGTAAAGTCCCTGAGGACGCGCCTCAGGGGCAAGGGACGGGCGCGGAGGCGCCCCGACTACGGCTCAAAGTATGGCAACTGTGCAGTTGAAGAACGTCAAGAAGATCTACGACAACAAGGTCACCGCCGTCCACAGCTTCAACCTGGAGATCGCCGACAAGGAGTTTATCGTTCTGGTCGGTCCCTCCGGCTGCGGCAAGTCCACCACGCTGCGGATGGTGGCCGGACTGGAGGAGATCAGCGAGGGTGAGCTGCTCATCGACGGCAACGTCATGAATGATGTGGAGCCCAAGGATCGGGACATCGCCATGGTCTTCCAGTCCTACGCCCTCTATCCCCACATGACGGTCTATGAGAACATGGCCTTCTCCCTGAAGCTGAAAAAGGTGCCCAAGGAGGAGATCGACAAGAAGGTGCGGGAGGCCGCCGCCATTCTGGACATCACCCAGTACCTGGAGCGCAAGCCCAAGGCTCTGTCCGGCGGTCAGCGTCAGCGGGTGGCCATCGGCCGTGCCATCGTCCGTAACCCCAAGGTCTTCCTCATGGATGAGCCTCTTTCCAACCTGGACGCCAAGCTGCGTAACCAGATGCGGGCGGAGATCATCAAGCTGCGCCAGCGCATCGACACCACCTTCATCTACGTCACCCACGACCAGACCGAGGCCATGACGCTGGGCGACCGGATCGTCATTATGAAGGACGGCTATATCATGCAGATCGGCACGCCCCAGGAGGTCTTTGAGCATCCCGCCAACGTCTTTGTGGCCGGCTTCATCGGCATGCCCCAGATGAACTTCTTCGACGACGCCGAGCTGATTCAGGAGGGCGGCGAGACCAAGGTGAAGATCCAGGACGCCGTGATGGAGCTGCCCGAGGACAAGCAGAAGGCCCTTGCCGGCCGCACCGGCAAGGTGGTGGTGGGCATTCGTCCCGCCCATATCCATCTGGCTGACCAGGCCGAGGCTCACACCGTCTCCGGCATCGTGGACGTCAGCGAGATGATGGGCAGCGAGATCCATCTCCACGTCAACGCCAAGGGCAAGGACATCGTTCTGGTGCTGGCCACTACCGAGTTGCCCGCCGCCTGGCGGGGCGGTATCCCCTACGGTACTGAGATCCACTTCACCTTCCCCGGGGACCTTATCCATATCTTTGATCCCGAGACGGAGAACAACCTGCTGTAAGAGAAAAGGCAGGGGAAAATACTGCAATAAAGGCCGGAGCTTGTATAAGCTCCGGCCTTTTCGGTCCTTTTCGGAAAAAACAGATGACTCCGGGGGAAAAGAGGCGTACAATAGAATATAAACGTACAAGGGAGTGGAGAAGAGATGAAGGAGAGCAAGTATGCGCTTTTGCAGCGGTGCTTTGGCTACTCCTCCTTCCGGGGCGGACAGGAGGAGCTGATCGACGGGGTGCTGTCGGGACGGGACGTGCTGGGGGTCATGCCCACCGGAGGGGGAAAAAGTCTTTGCTATCAGATCCCCGCCCTTCTTTTTGAGGGGCTCACGGTGGTGGTGTCCCCCCTCATCTCCCTGATGAAGGATCAGGTCATGGCCCTGAAAAGCGCGGGACTTCCGGCGGCCTATCTCAACAGCTCTCTGACCTCGGAGCAGATCGGTCAGGTGTATCGGAATCTCCGTGCCGGGCGGTATAAGCTGCTGTATGTGGCTCCGGAGCGACTGCTGGCGGAGGGCTTCGTCGCTCTGCTGCAGGATATGGACGTGGCCATGGTGGCGGTGGACGAGGCCCACTGCATTTCCCAGTGGGGCCAGGACTTTCGGCCCAGCTACCTGAAGATCGCGGACTTCATCAGCCGGCTCCCCCGTCGGCCGGTGGTCTCGGCATTTACCGCCACGGCCACCCCACGGGTACAGCAGGATATCGCACAGGCCCTGGAGCTGCGGGACCCTGTATGGGTGGTGACTGGCTTTGACCGGCCCAATCTCCGCTTTGAGGTGCGCCGCAGCGCCCATAAGCTGACCGAGCTGAAGGGACTGGTGAGCGCGCGCGGAGGAAAGAGCGGGATCATCTACTGCGCCACCCGCAAAGATGTGGAGAAGGTCTGCCAGGCCCTGCGGGACGTGGGCGTCCCGGCCACCCGTTACCATGCCGGACTGGAGGACGGGGAGCGGCAGAGCAGTCAGGAGGATTTCATCTATGACCGCGCCCCTGTCATGGTGGCCACCAACGCTTTCGGCATGGGCATCGACAAATCCAACGTGGCCTTTGTCATCCACTATAACATGCCCAAGAGCCTGGAGGCCTATTATCAGGAGGCCGGACGGGCGGGAAGGGACGGGAGCGAGGCGGAGTGTATTCTGCTGTTCTCCTCCGCGGATATCGTGACGGCAAAATATCTCATCCAAAACACCACGGAGAATGAGGAGCTGACCGAGGCCGAGCGGGAGGCGGTCATCGCTCAGGATCTTCGGCGGCTGGAGCAGATGGTGGGCTACTGCAGGACGGAGGATTGCCTGCGGGGCTATCTTCTGGACTATTTTGGACAGGCCCATCCGCCCCGCTGCGGGAACTGCGGGAACTGTGACGCCGATGTGGAGACGAGGGACATTACCCGTCAGGCCCAGATGATCTTGTCCTGCGTACAGCGGATCATAGACCGGCTGGGCTATTCGGTGGGGATCGCACTGGTGACACGGACCCTGCGGGGCGGCGGTGACAAGCGCCTTCTGAGCCTGGGACTGGACAAGCTGAGCACTTACGGCCTGATGCGTCAGCTTTCCCGGGGAGAGGTGACGGAGCTGACGGAATGCCTTGTGGGGCAGGGCTATCTGTATCAGGATCCTCAATACGGAGCCCTTACCGTGACGGCAAAGGGGCGGGAGGTGCTCTTTCACGGGGCGAGGGTGGAAATGCGGGTAAAGGCGGCACCGCCGGAGCCTGAAAAAGAGAGGCGGACGCAGGAAAAACGGCCGCAGGCAGAGGACGAAGGGCTGATGGACCGGCTGCGGGCGCTCCGCTCCCGCCTGGCCAGAGAGGAGAACGTACCGGCTTATGTGGTCTTCTCCAACGCTACCCTGGCCGACATGACGCGAAAAATGCCCCGGACCATGGAGGAACTTCTGACAGTCTCCGGCGTAGGCGCCGTTAAGGCGGAGCGGTACGGAAAAATATTCCTGCGGGAGTTGGAGGAATATCAAAGAGGCGAGTGAGCGCTCTTTCCAAATCATACCGCTGTCTTTGGGAGAATAGCCAAAACAAACCTGCGGATAATAAGCGTGTCAACTTTAACCGCAGGAGGAGAGAGAAATGAAAGCCACAGGAATCGTGCGCCGGATCGACGACCTGGGACGGGTAGTCATCCCCAAGGAGATCCGCCGCACCATGCGTATCCGCGAGGGCGACCCGCTGGAGATATATACTGATAAGGACGGCGAGGTCATCTTCAAGAAGTATTCCCTCATGGGGGGCCTGAGCGACTTTGCCACCCAGATGTGCGACACTCTGAACAAGACCACCCTTCACGTCACCGTCATCACCGACCGGGACGCCTGCATCGCCGTGGCGGGAGCCCCTCGCCGGGACCTGATGGACAAGCGTCTGAGCGAGAAGCTGGAATCGGTGCTGGAGGGCCGCAAGATCTACCAGCACCAGCCCGGCGAAACGCCCATTCCCGTCAGCGACGAGACCGGCAAGTATTTTGTCAGCTGCGCCGCCCCCATCCTGGCGGAGGGAGACGTGCTGGGGTGCGTCCTCTTCGCCGCTGAGGAGGGGGACCTCACCGCCGACGACACCGACTACAAGCTCCTTCAGACCACCTCCGGCTTCCTGGGCCGGCATATGGAGGGCTGAGAAAAAGCGCCTGTCCCGAAAAGGGACAGGCGCTTTTTCTGTCAGAGGACGGCCTGGAAGAGCAGGATGAGAAGGATGTGGAATCCAAACACTGCCGCCAGAGCCGCCCAGGGCCTTCTCTCCATACCATTCCCTCCGTGGAAAGTGTACGCCTGGAGAAGGCTGGGTATGCGGGTATATTTTTCCTTCCGCCGTGCCATACTGAGAAACAGCAAACAGAGGAGGGATTGCCATGCTCAAGGGAACCAACCGGCGGGTCATCGTAGTACGCTCCCCGGATCGCCGTTTTTTTGAAGAGGCCATTTTCATTGTTCGTGAGGGGGTCCTGAGCAAGGGGGGCGTCACCGCCGACCAGGTGGTGGAGGAGGCCCGAAGGGTGGCCGACGGCTTTGTGCGTAAGAACAGGATCGGGCCCTGGCATGTCAAGGTGCCTCCCACCGGATATGTGGCGCTGGGGGCTCTGCTGGCCACGGTGGCGTGGTGTGTGGGGCTGCTGATATAAAAGAAGAGCCTTCCGGGCTGTCACGCTGCGCCCGGGCCAGTACACCTCGGGATATAAGCCCCTCGGCTGGCCTGGGCTCCGCGCTTCTTCTCAGCCCGTTCCGATCCCTCCGCAGTACCAGTACCCGTCCTTGAGGTACATAGAGCCCCGCATCCACCGCTGGAGAGCTCCCTGGGGCACGGTGGGGTCGTCTCCGTGATAGAAGTCGGTGTTCCCGGCCATGTTCATGTCCCTGGCACGCTCCGTGGCGGGGACGAAGATGGGGGAGTAGGAGAAGGCAAAGTGCTCATAGCCCGCGGCGGTGATATCGCTGGGGAACCACCCCTCCGGCATGTCCTCCACCGTCACCTCGGTATTCTTCACGTAGGTACGCGCAAAGCTGCTGCCCGGGGTGACCTTCAGTCCCACGCCCTCATACTGATTCAGAAAGTCCTGGGCAATAGCCTGGTAGTCCTGGCCGTCGTCGGGGATGGCGATAGCGTTTTCCAGGGTGACCAGCTCCGCCTCGTCGAAGATCACCCGCATAAAGGAGAAAATGTCGCTCTCAAAGGGGGAGTAGTCCTCCAGGGGCCGGGCCTGATACCAGCGCTCACCCTGACCCTGTCCCTTACCCATGACCAGGTCGCTGCCCTCCCAGAACTGAAGCTGGCTGTACCAGTAGGGGTCGGCCAGAAGGAGGGTGGAGCCTGTGGGCTCCTGCGCCGGGGCCTCCACCTCGGTCCAGGCGAAGGTGCCCGGCTGGGTGAAATAGAGCTGCCGGTTGGCCAGGTTGTAGCTGTTCCCGGCGGGATAGGAGCCGCCCCCCACCCCGTCGGCGGTGGCCAGCAGGATCTGGGCCTGGTCGTCACTGTGCTCCAGGATCAGATCCAGGGCCTGTTGGATCCGCTCCGCCGCCACACTGGTGCCGCCGATGTCGATCCCCAGCTGCTCCAGATGGCCGATGACCCACTCTTTAAAGGCCCAGGAGTCGGGGGAGGCGTCGTTGATCATGTCGTGCCAGAGCAGCTTCCGGTTTTCATTCGCGGCGCCGCTGAGCCGGTAGAAGAGCCACTCGCACCCCGGGTAGCCGGGGGAGACCCAGTTATCCTCGGTGATGTACCGGCCCCCGGCCAAGACCACATTTTCCGGGGTGGTGGTGTGGAGCTCGTAGTTAAAAGCCCAGCCCTCGATGACCGTGTCGCCGAACTGCTCGGAGTAGAACCCGGTGAAGCTCTCGATGCGCCAGTCATCAAAGACCACGGGTCCCTCGCCGCTGTCGTCCCTGTCCTGATAGAACCAGGTACCGTCCTTTTGCTCCTCCAGTATCTCGTTGAGAACATAGTTTTTCGCGTCGGCGATGACTTCCTGGGGTACGCCGTACTGCTCCGCCGCCCCGTCCACCACATGGTCAGTGGTGGACTTGGGGCCCTGCTTATAGACCAGCACCCGCTCCCCGTCGAAGAAGAGCAGCAGGGTGCACTCCCGGCCGCCCAGCGTTTCGTCCTGAACAGAGCCGCTGACCACCAGACACTTGGAGTACTTGTCCCAGGCGGAGGAGTCCCAGTAGTAGTTCATCCCGGACATGGCCTGGCCCAGAAGCCGGGGCAGGTCGGCCCGGTAGAGCCTGCCCTCCCGCTGGAAGAACAGCTCCTTTTCGGTGACCAGCTCGCTTGTTCCGTCGCCGTTGAGGTCGACGGCGATGGGCTGATAAAAGCCGTTGCCGGTGCGGCAGAGAAGGGCGGGCACCCCGTCGGAGCTCACGGTGTAGAAGTCCACCAGCGTGCCGTAGCTGTGTTCGTCCACCTGGCCGGAGTAGGTGATGGTAAAGCCGCTGCGGCCGAAGAGGTCGTGGAAGAAGAACATGTTCTGATAATTGTCTTCCTGGGTGGTGAAGAACACGTTCATAGTCCCGTCGTCCTGCCGGATGGCGGCGTGGACGGTGCCGGGCCGGGTGGAGGAGCGGTAGACCACTACACTGGTTCCGTCAAAGTTCCAGTTTTCCAGTCGGTAGTCGTAGTGGTCGATGAAGTCATCGGTGTGGGGCTCCACTGTCACCGTGGGGGCCACATAGGGCTCCAGTGCTTTAAGATCAATAGTGGCCTCCGGGTTTCCCGCGGGCAGGACGGTGGGGATCTGGGGCGGCTCGCACTTTTGGTTGGAGAGGAACCAGTAGCCCCCGTCCTCTTGGGCCATCAGGGTCACACAGTACCAGGAGCCGCCGGAGAAGTCGCTGTGGTGGTAGAGCTTGACCACGCCGTTTTCCCGGGTGCCCGAAGTGAAGTCCAGCTCCCCGCAGTAGTTGGTGTCCCCGTGCATCCAGTAGTAGGCGTCGTATTCCTCCAGATAGACAAAGTTCTCCAGTCCCACCCGGTTGGTCTGCTCCAGGGTCAGGCCGGTGTGCCGCTTCAGGCTCTCGTCCATCTCCCCGACGGTCATTATGTAGGCGGGGCAGGGGGCGTCCGCCTCGTCCATATCAAAGGCGGCACGGAACTCTTCGGAGGTAAGATCATATCTACCCTCGCAGTAGAACAGCTCATAGAGGTCGATGTCCTCCGGCTTGTCATAGAGAATGGCGGGGTTGGCAAACTGATTGCGGATGTTGTAGACACTGGAGACCGCAGGGTTGACGTTGTTAAAGAACTGCTCGTTGAACCACCGCAGCTCCTCACCGGAGAGGGAGCGGAGGGTATCCTCGGAAGGGCCCTGGGAGGGGCTGGGGGCGGAGGTGACCTTGGCCCCTGTGAAGGTGCAGGCGGAGACGACGCCCGCCAGCACCGCCACGGCCAGGGCCGCCGCCACGAGCTGCCGGGGCCGCCGGGCGATACGGGTGATGCGGTCTTTGAGCTGCTTTTTCCCCGCGGCCATGGTGGTGGCGGTGAGCAGGGGGTTGCTCACCCGGCGCACCGGGATGAGGGAGACCAGGGTCTGGCCGTAGGGGATGCGCTCGGCCTCCCCCAGGGCCTTCAAAACACCCTCGTCACAGGAGAGTTCGCAGTCGGTCCTGGAGCAGTGAGCGGCGATCCACACCAGGGGGTCGAACCAGTAGACGGTGAGGCACACGCACCGCAGCAGGGACCACAGGGGATCCAGCTGACGGGCGTGGGTGGCCTCGTGGGCCAGCACATGGCGCAGCTTGTCGGGATCCGCCGCCACCGCCGGGGTGATATAGATGGAGCGCCCAAACAGGCAGGGGGAGGGGATGACCCCATCGGGGACCAGGTAGATCTTGTGGCTTGCCGCAGGCCAGAGGGATTCGGCGGACAGCAGGGACGGTTCTTCTGTCCCTGCGGGACAGCAAGAACCGTCCCTCTGTCCGCTGGCTCCCCCTCTGGGGGAGCTGTCGGCGCAGCCGACTGAGAGGGCTGGATCCCTCCTAGTTTTCCGAAGGCGCAGATAGAAGGCCAGATTGCTCAAAAGGAAGAAACCGCCCATAACGACCATTCCCGCCTTCCAGACCAGTTCCAGTACCTGCTGCGCCGACAGCCTCCGGTACTGTACCGCCGTCTCGTCGGTCTCCACCACCCAGACCCGATCCTGGGTGGGCGTTATGGCCTGCTCCGGGGCGGTATCGGGGGCGGTGGGGTGCTGGGACAGGGGCTGCCGGGCCACGGGGATGAACACCGGCCCCGGTGTGAAGCGCTCCGCCACCGCCGCCTGCACCGGCCGGGCGGCGGTGAGCACTGAAAAGTCCGCCGCCGGCAGGCTCACCGGCACAAGCAGCCGTACCAGGACCAGACCCCACAGAGCGTACTGTACCCGTCGGGACAAAACGCCCTTGAAGACCTGCCGGATGAGCAGCAGAGCCAGGATCAGGGCGGAAGAGCTAATGAGGATCTCCTTCATCATGTCACTTCCCCTCCTTGGCACTCTCCAGAATGGCGGTGAGCTCGTCGATATCCTGCCGGGTCAGGGCCTTGCTGTCCACCATGGCGCTCATCATCAGGCCCAGGCGGCCGCCGTAGACCTTCCCCAAAAAGCTCTCGGTCTCCTGGCGCGCGGCGTCCTGACGGCGGAGCAGGGGGGAGTACCCCTTGGGCGTCCTGCCGTCGTGGCGAACCGCCCCCTTGTCCTCCAGCCGGGCGAGCATGGTGATGACGGTGTGCTTGCCCCAGCCCGTCTCAGGCTGCAGGGCGGCGGTGAGCTGGGTGATGGTCATGGGCGCGTGCTCCCAGAGCCTGTTCATCAACTTCCACTCGCCGTCGGACAGATTCACTTTCATAGGATCGACCTCCCTTGGGTAAACAAACGTCTACCTTCTATGATGATAATACCACGGGAGGTAGACGGATGTCAACCTAAATAAAGTGACAATACAGTTACAGTTTCCCCAGGGCGCAATAAACCCCCGGCAGTCCGGAGACTGCCGGGGGCTGTAAGCCTGCGGGATTCAGATGGGCTTTGCCACAATCACCCGGATGCGTCCGCCCTCAATAGCGGCCTTGTCGTAGTATCCGGTGAGGGAGTGCCCGGTGCGGACACGATCCAGGCTGGACAGACGGTAGGTGTTGTTTTCCAGCACGTAGACCGCCGCCTGATCCCACATGGGGAAGGTGTCGCCGTTGGAGAAGGTGGCCACGGAGGCGTCCGCCCCGGTGAGCCGGGCGGAGCGCAGGGTCGTCATCTTTTCGGGGGAGGCCAGGCTGCCCTTTATCTGCACGGGGCCCTTGCTCAGATTCAGGATGCCGTTTTCCTTCACAAAGCCGTAGGTCTGCCCGCCGATGTCATATTGGTAGGCGCCGTAGAAGGTGCTGATAGAGCCGGGGATGGGGGTGACGGTCTCGTTGACCTCGGTGAGCACGCCGTAAGCGCACAAATCGCCGGTGGCGTCGTCCAGGATGAGCACGTCCACCTCGCCGTTGGCGTTCTTCCGGCAGTAGCGCACATCGCCGCTTTCCAGGCTCATGCCCGCCAGGCGGCTGGGGTAGAGCTTCACCGCCGCGCCGGTGCCGTCGGTGTCCAGGATCTCCACGTCCTCGGCGAATTTGGTGCTGCCGATCTGGGTGCCCGCGGCGTTGACCTTACCGGAGATGGAGCTGCCGGAGAGGCGGGAGACCTTGGCGTCGCCCCGGTCGGCCACCGCCACCTGCACCAGGTTCCCCGCCTTGAGGGAGGAGCCTGCGTCCAGGGGATAGGAGTAGGTTTGACCGTCGGTGGCGGCGATGAGGGCGGTCTTGGCGGTGTAGCTGTTGCCGCTCTGGTCGGTGTAGGCGGCGTCGGTCACCGCCTGCACCACGCCGTAGAGGGTGCCGCTGCCCGCGGCGGAGGAGGCCACCGCCGCCACCTGACCGTCCCGGCCCAGCAGGAGGGTCACCGTATCTCCGGTCTTATAGGCGCCCAGGTTGGACAGGGCGTAGGCCGCCTCGGCGGTCTCGATGGAGTAGGTCTTGCCCGCCACGGTGACAGCCTGGGGGCTGGCGGCGGAGGGGGAGACCGCCTGGTACAGGCCCGTCACCTTGTTGGAGTACGCCCACAGGGTGCGCATGGAGGCGGAGTAGTAGATCACGTCATTGGGCTGGAGGGCGGCCAGGGTGGCCAGGGAGCCGCCCCGGTACACCGTGGCGGTGTCCACGTCAAAGTTGATCTTGCCGCGCCAGTCGCCCTCCATCACCACCGGGCCGTTCATGGCGGCGTTGATGAGTCCCACCCGGTCGATCTCCCCGGCGGCGGTGAGGGGATAGCCCAGAGAGGTCAGGTAGGGCGTTCCCGTCTTGGTGGCGGCGGTGAGCAGGTTGTAGAACAGGTACATGGCATCCTGCCGTGTCATGGCACTGGTCTGGCCGATGGTGATACCCTCGTCCAGATCCTCTTTATAGTAGAGGGCCATCTGCCCCGCGGGCCAGGCCCCGGAGAAGTCGCTGTCGCTGTAGCCCAGCAGACGCACCGCCATGGTCACCCCCTCCTGGAGGGTGATGGAGCGGTCGGGCTCAAAATAGCCGTAGACGTTGCCGTTGACATACCCGGCGGCCACGGCGGCCTCCACATAAGGGGCCGCCCAGTGGGTGTAGGGGACATCGGGGTAGGGGGAGACCGTGGTGGTCGCGCCCACATTCTTTCCCCTGGGGGAGGCGGCGATGACCAGCTTGGTGAACTCCGCCCTCGTCACCTGGCGGGAGAGCATCAGATCGCCCTCCTCATTGCCCGTCATGATGTCCAGCGCGGCCAGAACCTGAGCCATGTCGGCGGTGGTGACCTGGGCGGCGTGGGCGGCGGGGAGGAGGCTGGCCGACAGGGCCAGGGAGAGCAGGATGGGTAAGATTCGTTTCTTCATGGTAGATACTCCTTATCAATCGTATCTCAGGGCGTCGATGGGGTTGAGTTTGGCCGCCTTGTTGGCGGGCAGATAGCCGAAGAGGATGCCGATGGCCACCGAGACCCCGAAGGCCACGGCGATCCCCTGAAGGGTGGGCATGGCCACGAATCCGTCATTGCCGGTGCCCAGCACCAGGGCGATGACATTGGTGATCGCATTGGCCATGATGATGCCCAGCACGATGCCGATGCCGCCGCCGATGGCGGAGGTGGTGCCCGCCTCGATGATGAACTGGCTGCGGATATCCCGGCCCTTGGCCCCCAGAGATTTCCGGATGCCGATCTCCCGGGTGCGCTCGGTGACGGACACCAGCATGATGTTCATGATGCCGATGCCGCCCACCAGCAGGGAGATGGCGGCGATGAGGGTGAGGATGGCCATGAGCAGGTTTACCATGGAGTCCATGGCGTCCATCATCTCCGCCGAGGTCAAGACTACGTAGTAGTCGGTGTCGTGGTAGGCCTTGAACAGGCGGTTTTCCACGATGCCCTTGGCCGCGGCGGCGGTGGAGCGGTCGGTGGAGGTGAACATATAAAGGACGTACCACTGGGAACCGCCCAGCCGGTTGGCCTGGGTATAGGGGATATAGATGCAGTCGTCACTGCTGCCCTCTGAGCTGTCTCCGCTTTGGTCCAACACCCCCACCACGGTAAAGGGAGCTCCGGAGACAGTGAGGGTCTTGCCCAGGGCGTCCCCGCCGAAAGCCTCCTGCTCCAGGTAGGAGCCGATGACGCACACCGCCATCTCCCGCTCCACATCCACGTAGGACAGGAAGCGGCCTTTGCCCAGGGAGGAGCCGGTCATGATGGTGTTCTTGTTGACATTGTAGAAGGTCTCGCCCACGCCGTAGACGCTGGTGCGCTTAAACTCGTCGCTGCCCTGGCGGACGGTGCCCTGGATGCTGTTATAGGGGGTGACCCCGGAGAGGTACTGGGGGTACTTCTCCACCAGGGCGTACATATCGTCGGCCTTCACGTCCAAAGAGGAGCCGGTGAGATAGACCTGGGCCTGGACCAGGTTGGAGCCCATCTCCTCGAACTGGTCGTTCATGTAGTTCTGCATGCCGTTGCCCAGGGAGGTGATGATGATGACCGCCGCCACGCCGATGATGATGCCCAGCATGGTCAGCAGGGAGCGCATCTTGCTGGTCATCAGGCTCTTCACCGCCAGGCGGAAGGATTGTCCGAAGTTCATTCCCCCACCTCCTCGACCAGGAGGGCGGCAAAGCCGTCGTCTTCGTCGGCGGCCCCGGTCTCCTCGGGCTGTACCACAGCCTGGGGATCCTGGGAGTCCCCGTCGTAGATGATCCTGCCATCCTGAAGGCGTACGATGCGCTTGGCCTTCACGGCGATGGAGTTATCGTGGGTGATGAGGACTACGGTGTCCCCCTCGGCGTTGAGCTTCTGGAGGAAGGAGAGCACCTCCCGGCCGGTGCGGGAGTCCAGGGCTCCGGTGGGCTCATCGGCCAGGATCACCGAGGGGTTCCCCGCCAGGGCCCGGGCGATGGACACCCGCTGCTGCTGGCCGCCGGAGAGCTGAGAGGGCAGGTTCTTCCGCTTGTCGGCCAGACCCACCCGCTCCAGAGACCGGATGGCCCGTTCGTGGCGCTCCTCGGCGGAGACGCCGGCGTAGAGAAGGGGCAGCTCCACGTTTTCCTGCACGTTCAGCTTGGGGATGAGGTTGTACTGCTGGAAGATGAAGCCCAGCATTTTGTTGCGGATCTCCGCCTGCTGGTCGTCCTCCATGGTGGACACATCGATGCCGCCCAGATGGTAAGTGCCGGAGGTGGGCACATCCAGACAGCCGATGATGTTCATGGCGGTACTTTTGCCGGAGCCGGACTGGCCCACGATGGCCACGAATTCCCCCTGGTCGATGGTGAGATCCACCCCGTCCAGGGCGTGGACGGTCTCCTCGCCCATCTGGTAAATTTTGTAGATGTCTTTGAATTCGATGAGGTGTTCCATAGCTTACATCCCCATCATGGCGCTCATAAAGCTGGAGGCGGCGTTGGGGATAAAGACCACATCCCCCTCCTCCAATCCGGAGAGGACCTCAATGTACTCATCGTTGTTCCGGCCCAGCTCCACCGGGCGCTGTTCCAGCTTGGTAAAGTCCGCCAGGCCGCCGTTCTCGTCCAGGGCGCCCTCTCCGGCCACCAGGACGTAGGGGATCTCGGAGCGCTGGATGGCGTCCACGGGGACGCAGAGGACGCTGCCTACCTCCTCCACGATGATGTTGGCCGAGACGCTCATGCCGGGGAGAAGGCCCTCAGCGGCCAGGTCCTGGCCGTTGCCGTCCACTGCCACGGTGACGGGGTAGGAGGTGTTGCCGTTCTGGGTGGTGCCGTTGATGTTCACCTTTTCCACCACGCCGGTAAACTCCTGTCCGTCCAGAGCGTCGGCAGTGAAGGTGACCCTCTGGCCCGCCTGGACCCGGACCACGTCCATCTCGGAGACGTTGATGTCAAAGGTGAGGCGGGACATATCATAAATGACCGCCAGGAAGGCGTTGGCTCCAGTGGAGGAGGCGGTGGAGGGGTCGTAGTTGTCCCCCTCCTTATAATTTTTCTCGATGACGGTGCCGGTGATGGGGGAGGTGATGGTGTAATCCTCCAGGCTGTCCTCGGCGCGCTGGAGGCTGTCCTGGGCGTTGCGCAGGGCCAGTTGGGCGTTGCGGAGCTGAATGGCGGCGGCGTCGATCTGATCCTGCATCTGGGTCTCCTTGAATTCGCCCACGACCTGGCCGTCGGCGACCCGGTCGCCCTCGTGGAGCGTCAGGGTCTCCAGCTCCCCGGAATACTTGGCAATGAGCTGCTTGCTCTCGCCGTAGGCGAACTGGCCGGAGGAGGCGCAGGTCACATCTCCCACGGCGGCGGAGCCCATGGAGCTGTCGGACAGGGCGCCGGGATTCTGGACGGTGATGGTCACATTGCGCACCAGGGCGCCGCCGGCGCCTACGGCGTCGGTGGCGGATATCTCGGTAATGGCGCCGTAGAGGATCTCGGCGGTGCCGGAGACGGTGACCGAGGCCGGCTGGCCCACATAGAACCCGGCGGCGCTCACCGAGTGGAAGGGCACCTCCAGCTTCATGTTGTCCCGATCCAGGATGTCGGCGACGGGGGTGCCCGCGCCCACGGTGTCGCCGGGATCCACATAGACCTTGGTGACCACGCCGTTGGCGTTGGCCTTTACCTGCCGGTCTTCGGCGTTGTCATTGCGGGTGCGGACGAGGCTGTCGTAGTTGAGCTGGGCGGACTGCACCGAGAGCTGGGCCTGCTCCACGCCGGTGCGGGCCTGCTTGATGGCGTTCTCCACGTCGGAGGCGTCGATGGTGAACAGCACGTCGTCCTTCTCCACCGTGTCCCCCTCCTCAAAGGGGGCGGTGAGGATCTCCCCCTTGATGAGGGTGGTGGCCTTGTAGGAGTCGTTGGACTTGATGGTGCCCGGGCCGGTGACGGCCACGGTCAGGTCCTGCACCTGGGCCACGGCAGGCAGGTAGTTGCCTGCCGCACTCTGGATCCCGCCGGACATGCACCGGGACAGAACGAAGAGAATGACGGCCACGATCACCACAAGGATGACGAGCCGTTTGATCCACTTTTTCTTCTTTTTGGGAACCTGGAGCTTGGGAGCCTCCTTGACGGGAGTCTGGACATTGCTTTGGTCGGCCATATGTATGTTCTCCTTCCGGATCCATTCTTGGAGCTTGAATCAAGTTTGCAGTATAGCATGGTGAAAAGAAAAAAGTGTAAACACAAAGTTAAAATTCATTTAAGATGTGAAGACATTGCCGGGGCCGGGCGGAAAAAGAGGCCCGTTTTTCTCCGTGGGGCCCAGTATACGCCGGGTGAGAGGGAAAAGCAAATCCAAAGTTCTCCCCCGTGGGGAAATTTTCTCGCGGATGGGTATAAACGGTGTCGGAGGGGGCAACAATAGGCCCCGGAGGTGTTAAAACCAAATGAAACGAACCATGCGAGACCGCGCGGGCGACTTCATGGCCGGGAAGGGCTTCTACATAGTCCTTCTCCTGTGCGTCGCCGCGCTGGGAGCTTCGGGCTATTATCTCTTTTCCGGTATGACAGACGATCCGGGACGGGCCGTGAGCGGCCCGGCCACGGTGGTGGTGACCCCCACCCCCGTTCCCCGACCCGTCACCACTCCGGCGTCCTCAGTGACGCCTCCCACCACCGCTGCCCCCACGCCTGTCCCCACGGCGCCCCCAGTGCCTGAGGCGACGGCCCCGGCGGTCCCGACTCCGGCCGCCACTGCCACCGCCAGCGTTTTTACCTGGCCGGTGAAGGGCGAGGTGCTGCAGGGCTATACCGGCCAGTCTCTGGCCTACAATGAGACCCTGCGGGACTGGCGGGTCCATCTGGCGGTGGATATCGCCGCCCCGGAGGGCACCCAGGTCATGGCCCCCGCCGGAGGAACGGTGACCGACATCTACACCGACGACATGCTGGGCACCGTGGTGGAGATCCTCCACGCCGACAACGTGATCAGCGCCTGCGCCAACCTGGGCGAGATCACCAATGTAGAGATCGGTGATGTGGTGCGTACCGGCGATGTGATCGGAGCGGTGGGCGCCACCGCCATAGGGGAGATCAGTCAGGTTCCCCACCTGCATCTGGCTATGACCCATAACGGCATTGACGCCGACCCCCTGGACTATCTGCCCCGGAATTGACGCCCGGGAGTATATTTAGATAAATATCTAAATGACAGTATAGAACGTGGGGAAGGAAAAGTCAAGGAAAACAAAACGCGGCCCGGAGAGAACTTCTCTCCGGGCCGCATTCTGCTTGCATGGATATCCCCCTTTCCTTTTGTTGCTTTCCGTGATATAATACCCCCGACTGGTTCCCCACCCAGTCCAACCGGCAGTGAGAAAGCCGTCCGGGGGCGCTGCGCCGTACCCCCGGGGAAGGGCCCGCTGCCGCTGTATGTGGCGCACATACTCTAAACAAAAAATGGAGGTAATTTGTTATGCGCAAACTCAGCACCAGGGATCTGACCCTGGCGGCCATGGTGGCCGCCATCTACGCCGTGATGGGCTATTTCGGCAACGTCTTCGGGCTCACCTTCGGGCCCATCCAGTTCCGCTTTGCCGAAGCCCTCACCGTGCTCCCCTTCCTGTTCCCGGCCACCGTGCCGGGGCTCTTTGCAGGCTGCGTCATTGTCAACCTGCTCTCCCCCTATGGGCCCCTGGATATCGTGGTGGGCTCAGCGGCCACTCTCATCGCCGCGGTGTGGACAAGCAGGCTGAAAAACAAGTGGCTGGCCCCGCTGCCCCCCGTCCTGTGCAACACGGTGCTGGTGGGCTTCACCATCGGCTGGGCGGAAGCGGGTGGCTTTACCGCCAAGCTTCCCATGGCCTGGCTGGTCAACGGCCTGAGTGTGGGGATCGGGGAATTGGGTGTGTGTTATGTGCTGGGCATGCTTCTGCTGGAGGCATTGCCCAGGAACGGCTATTTCCGCGCCATGATTCCGGAAAAACGGTTGTCGGTGCGATAAAGATCTGTTTTACAAAGGAGGATATCCCATGAAAGTCCGCAAAGCAGTCATTCCCGCCGCCGGGCTGGGGACCCGGATGCTGCCCGCCACCAAGACGGTGCCCAAGGAGATGCTCCCCATGGTGGATAAGCCGGTGCTGCAATACATCATTGAGGAGGCAGTGGAAGCCGGCATTGAGGATATCCTTATCGTCACCAACCGGGCCAAGTCCGCCATGGACGATTACTTCGACTACTACCCCGAGCTGGAGCACCGGCTGGAGGCGGCGGGGAAGGAGAAGGAGCTGGAGGAGGTCAAGCGGGCTGCCGACCTGGCCAATATCTTCTATGTCCGGCAGAAGGAGACCAAGGGGCTGGGACACGCCATCTGGCGTGCCAGGCGTTTTGTGGGGGATGCGCCTTTCGCCGTATTGCTGGGGGACGACATCATGCGCTCCCCCAAACCGGTGATCGGCCAGCTCATCGACGCCGCTGAGGCGTATGACGCCTCGGTGATCGGTGTGCAGCAGGTCTCCGACGAGGTGGTGTCCAAATACGGCGTGATCAAGGCCCGGCCTCTGGCCGATCGGCTCTTTGCCGTTGAAGATATGCAGGAGAAGCCCACCCTGGCCGAGAAGTTTTCCAACTACGCCGTTCTGGGCCGCTATGTGCTGCGGCCCGACGTCTTTGATATTCTGGAGAACCAGACTCCGGGCTACGGTGGGGAGATCCAGCTCACCGACGGGCTGAAAAAGCTCTGTCCCGAAAATAAGCTCCTGGCGGTGGAGTTTGAGGGCCGGCGTTACGATACCGGAAACCTGAAGGGATTTTTGGAGGCCACCATCGATTACGCTCTGGATCATCCGGAGACCGGGGCGTGGCTGAAGGAGTTCATCAGGGAAAAGGCCCGGGGCCTGTAATGGGCGGATGGGCGCGTCACCGCGCCGCAGGAGGGAGGTCTCGTGGGGAGACCTCCCCCTTTTTTACGTCCCAATGGGTGGAAGAGGATTTTTTTGCTTGACAAACCGGAAAAAACTTATATAATAATATAGCCTGTCTTTAATAAGGTTAAGGCAGAGCTCCTTGCTCCCGGCGAAGACCGGGGGCCACAAGACCATAAGGAGGTGCAAGAAAAAATGGCAAAACTGAGTGCGAATTACGAGGCGGTGTTTATCATCGACCCCCGTAAGAACGAGGAGGACACCGCCGCTCTGGTGGAGAAGTTCAAGGCCCTGGCCGAGAGCAACGCCACCCAGGTGGAGGTGGACGAGTGGGGCAAGCGTCGTCTGGCCTACCCCATCCAGGACCAGAACGAGGGCCACTATGTGCGGATCACCTTTACCGCCGAGCCCGCCTTCCCCGCCGAGCTGGATCGTATCTTCCGCATCACTGACGGCGTCATGCGTTCCATCATCGTCTGTCTGGACGAGTAAGGAGGAAGGGACATGCTCAATCGCATCGTCCTCATGGGACGACTGGTGGCCGATCCTGAGCTGCGCACCACGCCTGCCGGGGTCACAGTAGCCACCTTCCGCGTCGCCTGCGACCGGGATTTCCGCAACAAGCAGACCGGCGAGCGGGAGACCGACTTCATCAATGTGGTGGTCTGGCGTCAGACCGCTGAGTTCGTCAGCCGCTACTTCGCCAAGGGCCGTATGGCCGTTGTGGAGGGCCGGCTTCAGATCCGCAACTATACCGACCGGGACGGCAACAAGCGCACCGCCGCCGAGGTGGTGGCCGACAGCGTCTACTTTGGGGATTCTTCCCGTCGGGAAGGCGAGGGCGGCTTTGCCCCCTCCGCTTACGGCGCTCCCTCGGGGAGCTTCGGCGCCCCCCAGCAGCCGGCCGGCGGCTATGCCGCCCCCGCCGGCGACGACCAGTTTGCCGAGCTGGCCGACCCGGACGGCGACCTGCCGTTTTAAGTCACGGCAACTATTTTAATCAAAAAGGAGGTCTATCCTCATGGCTATGGAAAATCGTGAGCAGCGTCCCCGCGGCCGGAAGCGCCGCAAGGTGTGCACCTTCTGCGTAGACAAGGTGGAGCACATCGACTATAAGGATTCCGCCAAGCTCAAGCGTTTTCTGTCCGAGCGCAGCAAGATCCTGCCTCGCCGGACCACCGGCACCTGCGCCATGCATCAGCGTCAGCTGACCGTGGCGGTGAAGCGGGCCCGTCAGATCGCCCTGCTGCCCTACGTGACCGACTGAACAGAGCATCAAAAGAGCCGTGGACGAAAGTCCACGGCTCTTTTTTTGTTTCAGAAGGTCTCAGCGGTCTGAGGGGACGACCTTGATGCGCTTGCGGAAGGGGGCGGGCAGATATTCGTCGGAATCCTCGGTGACAGCCTGCATTCTGGCCCGGACCTGGAAGATACAGTCCTCCCGCTCTGCCCGGCCCATGATCACGTCTTCAGCGAAGGCGTGGCAGGAGGGGGCGCCGCAGGAGCCGCACAACAGTCCAGGCAGCTGCCGCTCCAAATCGTGAATGGCGGCCATCTTTTCCATGGCGGTGGTGCGGTCGGGATCCAGCAGGTAGGCGGGGGTAAACTCCAGCTCCTTGTCCGCCTGGATCAGGGCGTCGTCTCCCACCTCGGCGTCATAGTCGCAGGGGGCGTCGGGCAGCTCCCGGATGAGATGGCGCAGGCGCATGGTGGCCACAAAGGGATCCTCCACTGTCAGGCAGCCGCCCACACACCCTTGGGTGCAGGCGCACAGCTCCACAAAGTCCACGTCCGGCACCCGCTCATCCTCAATGGCCTCCAGAATGCGGATGACGCTGGACATGCCGTCCACTGCCATAAACCGCTCCGAGGTGCCCCGGGCGCTGGCCTCTCCGCCGCAGAAGGCCCAGCGGACCCCCGCCTTTCCGGCCTGGGGTGAGCTCAGGGGCTGGGAGAGCTTTTGCATGGGGGAGAGCAGACGTAAGTAGAGATCCCGGATGGAGAAGGCCCCGTCCAGCACCGGCTGCTGCAGATCGTCGGGGGAGTGGGCGGCGGTGACCTGAGCCGAGCAGGGGACGATGGCGAACACGCCGATCTGCTCGGACAGGAGCCCCGTCTCCGCCATGGCCTTCTTTCGGGCCATTATGGCGGAGAGCTCCATGGGGGTGATGGTGGGGGTGATGTGCTCCAGCAGCTGAGGAAAGCGGATCCGGATGAGCCGCAGAGCCGCCGGACAGGCGGAGGAGATCACGGGACGCTTTTTTCCCTTGTCCTCCTCAGGGTGCTTGCGGGCGTAGTCGGACAGCAGTCCGGAGCCTTTGGCGGTCTCATAGACCGCATCAAAGCCCAGTTCCAAAAGACCGTCCAGGATCCGGCCGATCCCGTCCAGATTCTGGAACTGGCCGTAGAGGGCGGGGTCGGGCAGGGCCACGGTATACTGAAATTCCTCCAGGCAGGAGAAGGGATCGCTGCGGGCCTTGATGGCCTTGTGGGGGCAGGAGCGAATGCACTCGCCGCAGTCCACACACCGCTCGGTGAGGATGGTGGCTTTGCCCCGCCGCACCCGGATGGCCTGGGTGGGACAGATCTTCATGCAGGTGGTGCAGCCCCGGCATTTTGCGTATTCAATTGTGACGGAATGCTGCACAGTCGCTCACCTCAAATTTTGATCTTAATGGTGACGGTGGTACCCTTGCCCACCTGGGTGTCGATGTCCATCTCGTCGGAATAGCGCTTCATGTTGGGCAGGCCCATTCCCGCGCCGAAGCCCAGATCCCGGGCCATGTCCCCGGCGGTGGAATAGCCCTCCTGCATGGCCCGATCCACGTCGGGGATACCGGGGCCGTGATCGATCATGCGGATGAGGATCTCGTCCATCCCCACATCCACCTCCGCCTGGCCGCCGTCGGCGTGAATGACCATATTGATCTCGCCCTCATACATGCAGATGGAGGCCCGGCGGATCACGTCGGGAGGAAGTCCCAGCTTTTTCAGGGTGAGCTTCATCTTACTGGAGGCCTCGCCGGCCTCAATGAGATCGCCGCCCTCTACAGGATAGACCAGTTTGACCGCGTCCATTTTTACTCCTCCCCTCTCAGTCCCGCGGCATAGAGCTTGCCGCAGGCGTCATACATGCGCATGGACGTACACATAATGGACATATCCCGCTCCCGGGCCAGCTCCAGAAGTCCCTCGTCCGGCCGCTTGCCCCGGACGAAGGCCACGCACTTCATGTCCATCATGTCGGCGGTGCGGATGACCTGGGGATTGACAAGACCGGTGAGGAGCAGGGCCTGATTTTTTACATAGGCCAGCACATCACTCATAAAGTCACTGCCGCAGGCGGAAAACACATCCCGGTCCAGCGCATCCTCCCCATAGAGGACCTCGGCGTGCAGGATATCCCGCACCTCAGAAAGTTTCATTGCTTTTTCCTCCCAAAAACTAAACTTGCGATTCTATATTTTCTATTGTAGCACGCCTGACCCCGCTTGTAAAGAAAGTTGTTCTATTTTTCACAAAGTTTTTTCCGGAAAAGTCCCTCCTTTTGCACGCCCTTTGCCTTGACGAACGGGCCGGGAATGAGTATAATGAACTTTAATCCGCTAAAGAACCCTATATAGCGTAAAATAAGGAGGTCATTCAGAATGAAAGATCGCGTTTACAACTTCTCTGCCGGTCCTTCCATGCTGCCTCTGGCCGCGCTGGAGCGGGCGGGCGCCGAGATCACCAACTATCGGGCCTCCGGCATGTCAGTGATGGAGATGAGCCACCGCTCCAAGGCGTTCCAGCAGATCTTTGACGATACCCAGGCCAAGCTGCGCAGGCTGCTGAACATCCCGGAGGGCTACAAGGTGCTCTTTCTTCAGGGGGGAGCCTCCGGCCAGTTCTCCATGGTGCCCCTGAACCTCATCGGAGCCACGGGGAAGGCGGACTACGCCGTCACCGGCAACTTCTCCAATGTGGCCTATAAGGAGGCCAAAAAGTATGGGGAGATCTCCGTTGCCGCCTCCAGCGCGGAGAAAAACCACACCTTTATCCCCGCCCAATCGGAGCTGAAGCTGGATCCCCAGGCCTCCTATTTCTATTACTGTGCCAACAACACCATCTATGGCACCGAGTGGCAGTATATTCCCGACACCGGAAAAGTGCCTTTGGTGTGCGATATGTCCTCCGATATCCTCTCCCGTCCTGTGGACGTGAGCAAATACGGCCTGATTTTTGCCGGGGCCCAGAAGAACATGGCCCCCGCGGGGCTGACGGTGGTCATCATCAAGGAGTCCCTGGCCGGCCATGAGCTGCCCTTCACCCCTCTGATGATGAACTACAAGACCATGATCGACAAGGATTCCATGTACAACACACCCCCCTGCTGGTGCATCTATATGCTGGGGCTGGTGCTGGATTGGCTGGAGGAGCAGGGCGGCGTGGAAGGTATGGAGCGCATCAAGCACAGCAAGGCCCAGACCCTCTATGACGTCATCGACTCCTCCCGGTTGTTTACCTGCCCGGTGGAGCCCGGCTCCCGCTCCGATATGAACGTGGTCTTCCGCACCGGCAGCGAGGAGCTGGACGCCAGGTTCGTCGCCGCGTCCACCGCCGCCGGCTTTACCAATCTGAAGGGGCACCGCTCGGTGGGCGGCATGCGGGCCAGCATCTATAACGCCATGCCTGTGGAGGGCGTGGAGAAGCTGGCGGAGTTCATCCGCAAATTCGACAAAGAGAACTGAAAGCCTCTCCCCCGCGGGGGGAAGCGCAAGCTCATATACTCAACCTGACAGGAGGGATCCCCGTGTTCCGTATCAAGACCCTGAATAAAATTTCCCCCGCCGGCCTCAGCCAGCTGGACAAGGCCCGCTATACCGTCTCCGACGGCGAGGAGAATGAGGACGGCGTGCTGGTCCGCTCGGCGGACATGCAGGACTATGTTTTTCCCGACGCCCTCCGGGCCATTGCCCGGGCGGGGGCGGGCACCAACAATATCCCCGTGGAGCGCTGCTCCCAGGCGGGGATCGTGGTGTTCAATACCCCCGGCGCCAACGCCAACGCGGTGAAGGAGCTGGTGATATGCGCCCTGCTGCTGGCCTCCCGGGGCATTGCGGCGGGCTCCAAGTGGATCGACAGCCAGATCACCGCCGGAGTGAACATCGAGGACGTGGTGGAGAAGGGGAAGAGCCAGTTCGTGGGCCCCGAGCTCATGGGTAAGACGTTGGGGGTCATCGGGTTGGGCGCCATCGGCGTTCAGGTGGCCAACATCGCCACCAAGCTGGGCATGACGGTTTACGGCTACGATCCCTACCTCTCGGTGGACGCCGCGCTCTCCCTGTCCCGGATGGTCCATGTCACGGGCGAGGTGGAGACCATCTATAAAAACTGCGACTACATCACCATTCACGTCCCCCAGAACAAGGAGACCAAGGGGATGATCAACGAGGACGCCATCCACATGATGAAGGGTGGGGTGCGCATCGTCAATCTGGCCCGGGGAGGCCTGGTGAACGAGGACGATATGATCGCCGCCCTGGGAAGCGGTAAGGTGGCCGCCTACGTCGCCGACTTCCCCACCAATAAGCTGGCGGGGGCACGGAACGTGACCCTCATCCCCCACCTGGGGGCCTCCACCCCGGAGAGTGAGGAGAACTGCGCGGTCATGGCCGCCCAGGAGCTGCGGGATTACCTGGAAAACGGCGACATCCGCAACAGCGTCAATCTGCCCACTCTGGTGCAGCCCTGGTCGGGCATCGCCCGGCTGTGCGTCATCCACGCCAACAGCCCCGGTATGCTGGCCAGGATCACCGCCGTCCTCTCCGCTGAGGGGGTCAACGTGGAGAACCTGACCAACAAGTCCAAGGGGGAGTACGCCTACACCGTGGTGGATATCGGCAGCCGCATTGGGGAGAAAGAGGTGGAGGGCATCCGCGCCATCGACGGCGTTCTCCGGGTGCGGTACCTGACCCATTAAAAGAAGGAAAGACAGAAAAAAGCGGCCGGCGATCAGATCGCCGGCCGCTTTCTCTTTTTCAAGGGTCATTGGGTCTGGATATAAATGCCTGTTTCCGCCGACCAGCCCACGGTGAAGCCCAAGGCGGCTCCCAGATCCCGAAACCTGAAATAGGTGCTCCCGCCCCCATGCGTGTCGGTGATCACAAAGGAATCCAAGACCACCTCTTGGCCGTTTACCTTTACCGGATCGGTTTGGACGGTGTAGTATGCCATGCCCGAGCGGGAGCTGGACAGCTCAGAACCGTTGGGGGAGTACCGCTTTCCGGGGGCGAGGGAGATGGAACCGTCCCACTCTACCTCAAATTGCGCGGCGGTGCCGTTTAGGATGATAGCCAGATCCCGCAGCTTGATATAGTTGGTGTCGTTTCCATTCTCATCCTTCAAAGCGTAGCAGGGGAATTGAACGGCCGAACCGTCCACCAGCACAGCTTGGGAGGAGGCGTAGGCCATGTCGGGGGCGGCGTTGGGCGGGATGGTGAAGAGCTGAACGGGAAGGGGCTGGTACGGGCTGGTACGGTCGTCGGAGACTGTTCCGGCAAAGCCGTTTCCAAGCTGTCCTCTGTCATTGAGTCCCCATACCCACAGGGAGGAGTCTATTTTGCGGGCGATGGCGAAAAATTCTCCGGCAGTCACCTCGTCCACATCGGCCATGATCTGGGTGGGGAGAGGAACATAGTCCTCTCCGCCGGTCCCGGCCTCTCCGAAGATATTGGAGCCGCAGACCCAAAGGCTGTTGTCCTCCTTGATGATATAGCTGGTGGTGTTGGCCGCCGCCACGTCCCGGACCCCCTCCATGACCTGCGCGGGGCGGGAGCAGTAGCCTTGGTCGAAGCAGTCCACCTTGTCGTAATGCTCCTCAAAGAGAAGCCCGCCCGCGATTCCCCAAGCCCACAGGGTGCCGTCCTCCCGCACCGCCAGAGCGTGGATATTGCCCAGAGCCATTTTGGTTACTTTGTCCAGTACCCAAACAGGCTCCTCCCGGTAAACGTCGAGCCACCCTGAGTCGGGGCTTTCCCGGCCGTTTCCCAGCACGCTGAACGCGTCGTCTCCCCAAGCCCAGAGGCTTCCGTCCTTCCGGAGAGCGAAGACTGTGGAGGAGTCCGCGAGAAAATCGGCGACCTCATCAAACAGGGGGACCATTTGAAGGGTCTCCCCGTCAATGGGGACTCCGCCGGGGGAGAGGGTCCCTGAATGGTTGCTTCCCCAGCCGTAAAGGGCGCCATCCTCGGTAAGCACATAGCCGCAGTCCGCAAGGTAGTCATACTCCGCCTTCACGGCCCCGGTCATCCATTCTATTCCCCCTCCGGAAAATCCCTCGGAGAAAAAGAGAAGGGTCCCGTCGGTGCGGACCAGCATAGAGGGAACACCGGAGGAGGCTTGGGCGGTACAGCCTTTTCCCTCTACGACCCGGTGGGGAAGCCCATCCTCATATCCAAAATCCCAGACAGAGCCGCTGTCGTCAATGTAGGTGGTCCGGTTATAATTGGCGTTGAGGCGGGGAGAACTGTCTCCTGCCCCCAGAGCTGCCGGAGAAAAGAGGCTGAACATGACCAAGGTCAAAAATAACGCCGGAACAGACTTTTTCACGGGAATCATCCCTTCCTTATTCCTATAAAGGGCGATTTTCTATATTATATCAGGAAGATCCTTTCCCTACAAGGGGGCCGCCCACAAAAATTCCCTCTTGACAACTGTATGTATCACATATATACTGTATATGTTCAATAGATACAGTATCTACAAAAAGCAGATGGGAGTGACCACATGGATATCATCATCCGAAATACGGGGGAGACCCCCATCTACGACCAGATCACCCGGCAGGTCAAAACATTGATCCTCACCGGGGCTCTCGGCGAGGGAGCGCTTTTACCCTCCATGCGGGCTCTGGCCAGAGATCTGCGCATTAGCGTCATCACTACCAAGCGGGCCTATGAGGAGCTGGAGCGGGAGGGCTTCATCACCACCGTCCCGGGCAAGGGATGCTTTGTGGCCCCCAGAAATCTGGAGCTGGTGAGGGAAAACGCCCTGCGCCAGGTGGAGGAGCATCTGCAAAGGGCGGTGGACGCCGCCAAGATGGGCGGGATCCCCCGGGACGAGGTGCGCCAGACACTGGATATCCTATACGAGGAGGAATAAATGAACGATGAAATACGCCGTTGAAATCAAAAATCTCACCAAGGACTTTGGCTCCTTTGCCCTGCGGGACGTATCCCTGGCCATCCCCGGGGGCACCATCCTGGGGCTCATCGGGGAAAACGGGGCGGGCAAGTCCACCCTCATCAAGTGCCTGCTGGGCATCCTGCACCCCGACGGGGGAGAGGTGGAGCTGCTGGAGGGGGCGGGGCTGGCCGGAGTGGGCTACGTCCCTGACGAGTGCCCCTTCTCCGACCAGCTGAAGGTGCGTCAGGTAGGGGCCTTCTGCGCCGGGATGTTCCCCGGCTGGGAGAGCGGGCTGTTCGAACACTATCTGGAAAAATTTGAGCTCCCCGCCGGAAAGAAGGTAAAGGAGCTCTCCCGGGGCATGAAGATGAAGCTCGCCATTGCCGCCGCCCTCAGCCACCGGCCGAACCTCCTGGTGCTGGACGAGGCCACCTCCGGCCTTGACCCGGTGGTGCGCGACGAGATCTTGGACGAGTTCCTGGCCTTTATCCAGGACGAGGAGCACGCCATCCTCATCTCCAGCCATATCACCAGCGACCTGGAGAAGATCTGCGACTATGTGACCTATCTCCACAAGGGCCGGGTCACCATCTCGGGGGCCAAGGACGAGCTGCTTGCCACCTATGGCAAGCTCTCCTGCTCCAGGGCGGAGCTGGCCGGGATCGACTCCATCCTTCTGGTGGGCAAGCGGGAGGGGGAGTTCGGCTGCCAGGCTCTCATCAACGACCGCCGGGCCTTCCAGGCGGTGTGGCCCCAGCTGCCCCTGGAGGCGCCCACACTGGAGGACCTGATGATCTTTACCACAAGGGGGGACAGGACATGACCGGCTTTTTGAAGCGGGACTTTTATCTCATCAGCAATAACATCCGTTTTTACATTCTCATTATCGCGGCCTTTGCCGCCCTGTCGGTCTTTACCGATTTCAATTCTGGTTTTTATGTCTTCTATATACTCATTTTTGGCATGTCCAGCATCCTGGGCCTGTTCAGCTACGACGATTTCAACCACTGGACGGCCTACGCCGCCGTGGAGAAGGGCCGCCGGGACATGGTGAACGCCCGGTACCTCCTCACTGTCCTGGTGGCGGCGGGGATGACGGCGCTGCAGCTCCTCCTGAGCCTGCTGGGAAGGGAGGAGAACAGCCTGCCCGTGGCGGCGGTCTACGGCGGGGTGTTCCTCCTCTACGCCGCCATTGCCCTGCCCGTCAGCTACCGCTTCGGCGGCACCAAAAGCCGGACGGTGATGGTGGTCATCATCGCCCTTTTGGCCGGCGGCGTCGGCGTGGGGAGCTCGATCCTGACTATCTCCGGCACCCTGGGCCGGCTGCGCCTGCCGCCGGTGACCCTGCTGCTGCCGCTGCTGGGACTGGCCGCCCTGGCCGTCTCCTACCAGATCTCCTGCCGCATCATGGCGAAAAAGGAGCTTTGAGCCTGGGAGCTCTCCGGCGGGATATGGCCCTTCTGCGTCAACAAAAAACCGGGTCTGCCCCTTGGGGCAGACCCGGTTTTTTGATTCGTTTCTGTCAGCCGCCCATGGTCATACCAGACCCCAGGCCGTCCTTTTCCAGCATCCGCTCCAGCACTTCCACGTCGGTGGCGATGTCCATGGCGTCGGTCTGGAAGAGCTGATCCAACTGTTTCTCAAAGCCCTCCACCACCTTGTCCATCATGTCCTCGATGCGCTTTTTGGAGGCGGTGATGTTGTCCCCCTCCACCCCCTGGGCGTCCAGCTGGGCATAGGTCTTCAAAAGCTTGAGGGTGGTGGGCAGGTAGTAGTTCAAAAACTGTCGCAGCTCCCCGGCCTTGGCGGGATTCTGCCGCTGATAGTCCAGGATCTTTTTGGTGATCTCTCCGATACGGTCGATCTTCCGGGTCATCTCCTCTCCGGGAATGGCGTCGTTGACGGCCTTGATCTCCCGGAGGATGGCGTCGTCATCCTCGACCTCCTTTTTCACCTCGGCTTTGGAAGGCTGGGCCTCGGCCTGGGGCGTGGGCTCATAGCCCTGGTCGGTGAGCACCAGCCGTCCGCTGGCCCGGTCAATATAGCCCATGGGGAGGATGCCATCGGAGAGCATCTTCTGAATGTCGGCGATCACCCGCTTCTCGCTGACGCCGGCGGCCCCTGCCAGATCAGAGAGGAACACCGAGTTCTTCCGGCCGATGACCCCCATATAGAGCCGCTGACGACGGGACAGCCTGGTCTTGCTGATACCGTGCCCCAGGAGAAACAGCCAGGCGCAGAGAAAACCAAAGATGGGAAACCACTCGTCGGCGTAGAGAAGCAGGCCGTAGCGCAGGGCCTCGATAAACTCCACGGCAAAGCCGATGCCGAAGATAAAGCTCATAACGCCGCCAAGAACGGTCATGGCCTTGCCGTCCTTGATCTTTTTCCCCCAACTCTTCTTCGGGCCGGGGGCCTGCTTGGGGGGCTGCGCGGTCCGGCCGTAGCTGTATGTATAGCCGGTCTTCTGCTGGCCGGGGGCGGCGGAGCCCACTCCGGAACCCGTTTTGACCTGCCCCTGACCCTGGCGCTGGCCCTGGCCGGTGGCGGTATAGTTATAGGTATAGCCCGTCCCGGTGGTTTGGCCCTGCCGGGGCTGGGCGCCGGTATTCAGCTTGTCCGTGGGGATACGTACGCCCCCCAGATTGAGAAACAGCAGTACCATACCGATGGGCCAGAAAAAAATAAAGCCCAGAATGATGGCCCACCAGGGGATCTCGGAGCCCTGCCTGTTGTCCATGGAGAACATCTCCTCACTGAAATTACATACTTTTTTGATTCTTACATATCATACAACGATTTCAACTGCTTGTAAAGGAAAAATGGAGGGCGCTGTAACCGTTCTGTTATTGATTTTTAGCGTGAACTGGCCTATAATTGTTCTGTATATTGTGTATAAGGTTTGGTATTGGAGTGATCGGGTGTGGAAGGAAAGGATAAGGGCGGCAAGCGGGTGGCTCCCGGGGTGGGCGGCGGCGGAAAAAAGGCCGCCGTCATTCTGGGGATCGTCGCCGCCGTGCTGCTGGCGGGCTATGTGGGGCTGTGCGCTTATGCCAGCCGGGATGTGCTTTGGCCCAACAGCTTTGTGATGGGAGTGGATATCTCCGGCATGGGCTATGCCGAGGCGGCGGAAAAGCTGGCCGTGCAGCTGCCCGGACAGCTTGCGGGCAAGAAGGTCACCCTGCGGGAGCCGCAGACCGGCACCACGGTGGAGCTGCCCTGCGACGGGCTGATGGAGCCGGCGGGGACGGACATTGTGGCCTATATCAATGATAAGGGGAACTTTTTCGTCAGCGGAGGTCGGTTTCTGGCCGCCCTGTTCTCCGGCGGCAGTTCCGAGGGGATCCCCTCTCTGGCCTATACCCCCGACGGCCAGGAGCGGGTGAGCGCCGCGCTGCGGGAGTTGACCCGGGAGCTGGGGATCGACGGCAACGAGACCACCTGGACGGTGACCGATACGGCGCTGATGCTGGAAAAGGGAGTCACCGGCCGGATGGTGGACGGGGCCAAGGTCCGTCAGGACATTGCCTTCGCCGTCAGCGGCACGGGACCCGCCGAGGTGGAGATCGCCATCATTGAGGCCCCGCCCGCCGAGCCCGACTTTGAGGCCATCCGCCTCCAGGTCTACGCGGAGGCGGCGGACGCGTATCTGGACAGGGAGAGCCAGGAGATCGTTCCCTCGGTCACCGGAAAGAATTTTGATCCGGCGGCGGCTCAGGCGGCGCTGGCGGCCACGGCGGAGGGCAGGATGTGCCGCTTTCCGCTGGAGCTTACGGTGCCCGAGGTCACCACGGAGAGCCTTACCGAGTCTCTCTTCCGGGACACGCTGGGCTCCGCCGCCACGAGAGTCACCGGCACCTCCGACCGAAAGATGAACGTGGGAGTGGCCGCCGCCTTTCTGGACGGGAAGATCCTCTTCCCTGGGGAGGAGTTTTCCTTTAACCAGGCCTGCTCCCCCTATTCCATGGCCAACGGCTACGGGAAGGCCACCGCTTACGTCAACGGTCTGTCCAAGGACACGGTGGCCGGCGGGATCTGTCAGGCCAGCTCCACGCTGTACTGGGCCAGCCTGATGGCCAATATGGAGACGGTGGAGCGCTATGCCCACCGGTATGAGCCCAGCTATGTCAAGGGCGGGCTGGACACCACGGTCTACGGGGACTATGGCGAGGAGGGGAGCCTGGACTTCCGCTTCAAAAACAGCACTGAACACCCCGTTAAGCTGGAAGCCTATATGGACAACAAGAATTACCTCTATGTGAATATTTACGGCACAGACACCACCGGCGTCCATGGGGAGCCCTACTCCACCAACCGGGTGCTCCTCCAAGCCTACCAGACCATCTATGAACCCAACGACACGATCCCCCAGGGCACCACGCGGAAGGATCCGGAGCGTACCGGCTACAACGCCGTGAGTTGGGACACCTATCAGAAGCTGGTGGACGCCGAGGGGAATGTTGTCTCTGAGACCAAGCTCTACACCAGCAAATATAAGGTGCGCAATGCCGTGGTGCTCTACAATCCCGTCGATATTGCCCTGTGGGGGATCGACCCCAACACAGGGCTTCAGACACTGGATCCCGTGGTACCGCCCACGGCTGATCCCGGGGATGTCACAGTGACGTCGCCTCCGGTGGAGACCGGTCTGGTGCCCCCTCCCGAGGAGACCGGCGTGATCCCGCCTCCCGGGGAGACCGAAACGGTGCCCCCCGCCACGCCGACGCCGCCCCCCGGGGAAACCGTCCCCGTCCTGCCGGTACCCACCGCCGTTCCCGTACCCGATCCCGGCCCCGGCGAGGCCATTCTTCCTCCGGGGGCATAAGAGAGATACCTGGGCTGTTGAAAAGACCTTTTGACAGCCTCAGCGACCAAGGAGGCTCCGGACATGTTTCAGGGCTTTACCAAAGAGACCATAGACTTCCTGTGGGGCATCCGCTTCAACAACGAGAAAAGTTGGTTTGAAGCCCACAAGGAGGAGTACAAGACCTGCCTGGAGGCGCCCATGCGCGCACTGGCCCAGGAGCTCTATCAGGGTATGGATGAAAAATACGGGGAGCTGGGCCTGGTGAGCAGGGTGTGCCGGATCTACCGGGACGCCCGGAGGCTCCACGGCCGCGGCCCTTACAAGGATCATCTGTGGCTCACTGTCTCCCAGCCCGCCGAGCGCTGGAGCTGTCTGCCCACCTTCTGGTTTGAACTGACCCCGGAGGGGTACAGCTTTGGCCTGGGGTACTGGATGGCCAAGGCCTCCACCATGGCCAGGCTGCGGGCCCGGATGGATCGTAAGCCCGGGGAGATGGAAACACTGGTGCGGGGGCTGGAGAAGCAGACAGATTTCAGCCTTGAGGGGGAGGACTTTAAAAAGCCCAGGCAGGCGCCCAGTCAGCTGCTTATGCCCTGGTACAACAAAAAGGGAGGCTTTTCCCTGAGCTGTGACCGGAGCCACGATGAGCTGATCTTTTCTCCCGATCTGCCCGGGCACATTTTGGAGCGCTGGGAGAAGCTGGTCCCTCTGTTTCGTTACCTCGCCACCCTGGACGGTGATCCCGATCCCAGGTGAGTCGCTTTATAAGAACAGACCAATTATCTGAGAGAACAAAAAGGGGCACGCCGCAGACCTCATCAGGTCTGCGGCGTGCCCTTTTTATTTATAGAGTGATGCTTTGCGCCGGGAGAGCTTAGCCGTTAATGGCGGCGCTCTTTTCGGCAGCTTCCTTCTTGTGGATGCGGTAGATGGACACCAGCAAGGGCAGAACGATGGTGGGCAGAGCGACCTTACCCAGCAGGGTGTAGCCCTTTTGCACAATGGCGATCAGGCCGATGTTGGAGATGATCCAGCACACCAGGAGGTAACCGCCGGAGAGAATGAAGAACTTGACCTTTCCGCTGATCTTTTCGCTCTTCCACAGGGTGACCCAGCGATTGGAGAAGTTGAAGGTAAAGCTGGGCGCGGTGGAGACCACGGAGAAGACCACGACGACCCAGTACACGGCGGTGAGAGCCTTGGGCAGGTTCTGCTGGCAGATGGTGAGGATGGGGGCGCTGTCCGCGGACAGTTCGGGGATGTAGGGCAGGGTGATGATCCCGGTCAACAGGAACAGCAGGGTCACCATCACGCCGATCATTACGCCGGAGCCGACGACGTCCTTCTTGTTGCGCAGACGGTCGCCGTAGTTGCTCAGGGTAGCGCCCCAGGTGCTGGTGGTCAGGCAGTAGGAGATGAACATGGAGGTGTGGGCGGCTACAGTGGTCAGGCCCCAGTCAGGCCCTTCGTTAAAGTTGCCGATGCGCTCCATCAGCACGTCGCCCTTGATGCTCACAACGGCGATGAGGATCGCCACAAGGGACACGGTCAGGGTGACGGTCATCACTCCGTTGAACTTACGAAGGAAGCCGGCGCCGTTGACCGTCAACAAAGCAAATATGAGCACTCCGGCGATGCTGGCCACGGCGCTCGGCACGCCGAACAGGGAATTCATGAGCTGGGCAAACAGCGCAATGGTGGCGCTTACGGTGACCATGCCGAACAGGGTGGTGTAGATATCAAAGAACACAGTGACGACCGTTTTGGCCACCGGATTGGCGTCGGGCTTATGCTGGCCCCACAGAGCCAGATAAAAGCTGTTGTAGTTTGAGGCTTTATAGGAGCGGGCCACGTTCAGGCCGATTGTGCAGAAGAAGGACATGATCACACAGAAGAGCAACAGCCAGACCAACGCCCAACCGCCGCCCAGAGGCACGATGTACTGGGTGGCGTATACGCCGGAGGCCATATTGGCGCCGCAGTAGGTGCCGAACATGAGGGCACCCAGGCCAAACCAAATCTGAAATGTCTGCCATGCGCTGGATTTCTTTTCCATGAAAAGGACTCCTTTCCTATCTCTTCTCTTGAACTCTTTGATCCCGGTCATTGGTGTCCTGCCGGGATCGGCTCCGAGTGCGGGATATTTACATAGCTGCCGTAGGGTTGTCGATCCATTCCGCGGCCCGGGTTTTCGTATGTTCTATGTATTTTACTTGTGGGCGACAGCGTATTCCTCGGCGGCCTCCCGCACCCAGTTGAGCCGGTCGTCGTCGATATCGTTGGGGACGGTGCAGTCGGCGCCAATGACAACGCCCACCTGGCCCATGCCGTCCAGCAGCTCCCAAACGGCCTTCTTCAGCTCCTCCCTGGAGCCGTCGTAGATGATGCCGTCCTGGGGGAAGCCGCCGATGACGGCCTTGCCGTGGAAGAGCTTCTTGGCCTCGGCCATCGTGGTGCCCTCGGCGTTGACCGCTACGCTGTAGGCGGCGGCGTCATAGTCGGTGTAGAGACTCAGGTCGTTGCCGTGGCCGTGGTAGCCGCAGATATGAAGGATGTGCATATCCCGGATCCTCTTGGCCTCAGCCAGGACAAACTTCTCGCTGGGCGCCACGTAGTTCTGGTGGAACTCCCTGGAGAAGAAGTTGGCCTGGTTGGCACAGCTGAAGTAGATGCCGTCCGCGCCGCACTCGGTGAGCAGGATCTTGTTCAGATCGGCGATGCCCTGGGACATGCGCATCAGGCAATCGGCCACAGCCTGGGGATCCTCTTCCATCAGCTTGCACATCAGGGGCTCTTCGGCGCCGGCCACGGGAAGATCGTCGCTGGTCATCAGGGCGTTGCGCAGGATCCAGGCGGCGGAGAAAACAGTGACATAGATGGGAGCGTCGCACTTGCCGCGGTAGATGTCCACTACCCGCTTGGTCAGGTCGATCTGGGCCTTGGCGTACTCGCTGTCCATGGACATGGGCTGGATCCTGGCCAGGTCGGCGGCGCACTTGACGAAGGACACATCCAAAGGCATCATCATCAGGGTGTCGTTCATGATCTTGATGACGTCGGGATTGAACTTCTCCAGCGCGGGCTTGTGGCCCTCAATGTTCCGCTCAATGGCGCCGGGGACAGTCAGTCCCTTGTTCCACTCCTCAACAGGGGTGAAGTGGTGGAAAAAGGCCACAGGGACACGATCCACCGGTTTGTTGGACAATACACATTCCAGCCGCTCTCTTTTCGTCATACTACATTCTCCTTTCTGATTTCAGTGGTTCACTTGACAATATCGCCATATTCAGGGTATCATAAGAATATATTTTCGTATAATATATAAAATTCTCCGGGTTATTCCCAAAGGCGATAACCTGCGGGGAGGTACGGATATGAAAATCGCGTCATTGGAATATCTGATCGTTTTGGCAGAGTCCCACTCCATTAACGAGGCGGCGCAGAAGCTGTACATTGCCCAGTCCAGCCTGACAAAGGCCCTTCAATGTATGGAGCGGGAGCTGGGGTTCCAGCTTTTTGTCCGGAGCAAGGAGGGGATCAGACTGACCGAGGCCGGGCGGCAGATCCTGCCGGAGGCCCGTATGATGTTGGAGAACTACAGGCGCTGGCTGACCCTGGGCAAGGGACGTGTCCTCCACTCCTTAAACGTCTATTCCCATGTTTCTTTTCCCAACTTCCTTTTGCCGGATGTGCTTCTGAAATTTAAGCAGCTCCATCCGGAGCTGACCGTCAACTGTACCAGCAGCGCCGCCCCTGAGCTGTATATTTCCCGTAGTACGGAAAACCCTGCCGTTGCCATCTTTCCCTATGCCCATGGAGAGAAATATCAAAGGTTGATCAAGCAGCAGGGGAACCGCCCTGTCGTGCTCTTTCAGGGAGAGTATACCTGCCTGGTCAACCGGAACAATCCCCTGGCGCAAAAGAAGGGGATCTTTATCAAGGATCTGCAGGAGTGTTATCTGGTGCTTCCCGAGATAGACATTCCCCAAGGGCATACCAACCTTCTGACTCCGCTGCTGGACGGGATCATAAATACCTGTCAGAGCCACCGCGTTCTCCAGGTGGAGTCGGTCAGCAGTGTCATCGACATGGTCTCCAGAAGCTCCGAGGCCTACGCCTTATCCTATTCCCCGGCCCTGTACCGATATGAGTCGGTGGCCCAAAAGAAGCTTGTATCCATCCCCTTTCTGGATGTGAATACCCGGAGCGATTACTGCGTGTTCTATTCGAGACAGGCATATGATGAATATCCTTTGCTCAAGGAGTTTATTCAGGCCATTCAGATGGAGGCAAATCAATTTTTGGCTCAATGTCCCCCGGATTAGAGGTTACATACGAGTATGTGATGGAAAGATCTTCCTCTGCGTGTCTGCCAAACTTTGACCGGAAATAAACACCCGCTTCTACACATACTGACCTTGAACATGGTCGGGAGGGAAGTGGGTGTTTTGCGTTATCGTATCCAGCGCGTTTTCGGGAGGCTGAGCGCCTTTTCGCGCGCCTTGCTCTTGCTTTTGGCGGCGGCGGGACTGCTGCTTACAGGCGGGAGGGTCACACGGGCTCTGCCTGCCTTCGCACCCCAAAGTCAGCCGCTCATCGCCCTCACCTTTGACGACGGTCCCCGCCGCTCCACCACCACCCAACTATTGGACGGCCTGGCTCAGCGTGGGGTCCCTGCCACCTTTTTTCTCATCGGTGAGCTGGTTCCCGACAACGAGGATATCGTGGCCCGGATGGAGGCGGAGGGTCATCAGGTGGGGATCCACACTTGGGATCATGTCTCTCTTACCGGGCTCAACGCCAGGGATTTTTACTCTCAGGTGGAGCGGACCGGCACTCTTTTGTACCAGATCCTGGGGCATGGAGGGTTTGCTCTTCGGCCTCCCTACGGCATGGTGGACAACGGGGTAAAAAAACGGGCGGGAGCGCCCATCATCCTCTGGTCGGTGGATCCCACCGACTGGGACGATAAGAATACCCAGCGTATTGTGGAGCAGGTGGTCTCCCAGGCACAGGACGGGGATATTATTCTTCTCCATGACATTTATCCCACCTCTGTGGAGGCCGCACTTCAGATCGTGGACGCCCTTCACGCCAAAGGCTTTCTCTTTGTCACAGTAGAGGAACTGGCCCGGCAGCGCCAGGTGCCCCTGGAGCCCGGGGAGGTCTACTGTGATTTTCGTCCGTAATTACAAAATAGTCACAGTGAAAAGTGAAAAATGTAGTATTTCCAAGGGACGAGGGGCCACAGTAGGCGAGGAAAAGGGCCTGTTTTCCCTTTAGTTTTCCCTTTACAGCTTTTGGGGAGGGTGTTTGCGGGCCTCTTTTGATGTCCGAATCGGAAACCGGCGACGGCCACCAGGCGGAGCTTGCCCGGGCCGCGGCGGCCCGCCCGCTCGGTGGGGATCTTCTTGGCGCCGGTCACCGGGCCCAGCTGGGGAGCTGGCCGGGGTGATCTCCGGGCCCACAACATAGAAAAACCGAGCGGGAGGGTGTCCCGCTCGGTGGTGTGGCCTTTATGGGGGGCGGCTGGGTCGCTCAGAGGCCCAGGACGCCGGTTATATACTGTTCCATATGCTGGGCGCTGTCCCGCTTCATCTGCTCCGTGACGTGGCCGTAAACGTCCAGGGTGAAGGCGGCGGTGGCGTGGCCCAGGTTGCCCTGTATGGTCTTGATGTCGTCCCCGGCCCGGAGGGCGGCCACGGCGTAAGAGTGGCGGAGATCGTGGAAGCGGGCGTCGGGGCGGCCTATGGAGGCGGCCATCCGCTTGAACTGGCTGTAGGCGGTGTAGGGTGGGATATAGTGGCCTATGGCGTCGGTAAAGACAAAGCCGCCGTCCTCCCACAGCTCCCCGGCCTTCAAGCGCTGCTTGGCCTGCTCTGTCCGGTGGCGCTTGAGCATGGACATGATCCAGGGGGCGGGGGCTACGGTGCGCCCCTTTCCGCTCTTGGGAGACTGGAGAGTGTATTCCTCTGCACCAGGGAGGCGCTGGAGCTGCTTATTGACGGTGATGACGCCGCTTTTGAAGTCCACGGCGTCCCAGGTGAGGCCCACGATCTCACTTTTCCGCATACCGGTAAAGAGGGCGAGGGTGAACAAGGCCTCCAGGCGGTGGCCCTTGATGGCCTGTAAAAAAGCCTTTGTCTCCGCTTCGTCGAGGGGGCGCAGCTCGGTCTTCTCGATGCGGGGGAGGGTACAGGCGTCGGCGGGGTTAAAGCGGAGATAGCCCAGCTTCACGGCCTGCTGAAGGGCGTGGTGAAGCACGGCGTGAACCACGTGGACGCTGCGGGGACTGAGGCCCAGAGAAAGGCCGTTATAGAGGCGCTGGATGGTGTGGGCACTGAGAGCGTCCAGCTTCACCGCCCCAAGGGCGGGACGGAGGTACAGGTCTATACGCTGCTGATAGGAGGCCGCCGTCTTCTTCTTGACGCCGCCCAGGTAGTCACGGGCCCAGATGTCCAGCCACTCGCCCACGGTGAGCTTGCAGGGGGCTTTATAGGTGCCCTCGTCCAGGGCGGCCACGGCGGCGGTGAGCTTCCGGGCGACTTCGGCTTGGGTTTGGCCGGTGAAGCTGCGCTGGATCTGTCTGCCGGTGCCGGGATCCCGGCCCACGGTGACACGGGCCTCCCAATAGGTGTATGGCTTTCCCTTCCGGGTGACGGTCTTCTTGCGGATGGTGCCGGTGCCGGAGGCCGCTCTTCTGGGCATGGAAATCCTTCCTTTCCTCTTGCCCTCCCGGCGCTCCTGTGGTACAATAAGAGCGCAAAGGGGCCTTGGTTTTAGCTGACTGTGGTCTTTTGCATCTACGCCGCTCCCGGAGGTCGCAACTCCGGGGGCGGTTTTTTGTTGCCATTTGTCGGGCGCTGTGGTATGATGGCCGTGGCGCTGCCCGTATACGGTAGGCGGTTGGCCCTCTTCATCTTGGAGGGGGCAGCTTCTTGGCCTCCTCCACTGAGAGGAGGCGGTGCCCATGCTTACATACTCAGAGCTGTTCCAGTTCTGCCTTGTGGTCATCGGCATTATCGGCTTGTTTTTTCAGGCAAAAAAGAAGTAACCGCCCATGCTTTCCCGGCTGGCGGTTACTTCGTAACTAACAGAGGGGGCTGACCGTCTACCGGCAGCGCCCTTTCTATGGTCATTATAACCGTCCGGGGCTATGTTGTCAATGTGAAGTTTCCTGATTCCTTCTCATTCCTTCTGATTTCTTACCTGTTTCTTCTCATTTCTTCCCTTCCCGCTTTCGAGCGGGAGGGGCTTTTTTATGCCCCGGCAAATGCCCAAACGCTTGGGGATTTGGCGGCGTCACCACCACCGGGGGCGGTTCAGCCTGCGCCGGTACCAGAGGAAGGGGATGAGCTTCCCGCCGCTTTTTTCCCGGCCAGGAGCTGGGCCCGGTAAGCCTCCACCTCCCGCTCGATGGCGGCCAGATCATCGGGAGGGGCGGGGGTGGCCGCCGCCTGCTGGGCGGCGAGCTCAGACGCCATTTTCTCCAGCAGCTCCCAGCCGTCTTCATTGAGACGGGAGAGCATGGAGACAAAGCGGCGCTTGAAGCTGTCCGGCTGGCCCGCAAGGGCACGGTCAACAAAGGCGGTGATCTCCTGATCTCTGGAGGTAGGGGAGAACATTTCCCCCTCCCCGGTGCGTAGCCACGATTCACTGACGCCAAATTCCCGGCAGATGGCGAAGATGGTCTGGTTAGACGTATTCCTCCCGCCCTCGATGAGGGCTATTGTATTTTGTTTCATACTGATACGGGAACCAAATTCCGCTTGCGTAAGGCCCAGGGCTTTCCGCAGTTTTTTTATACGCTCATTCAATGGGTTAACCTCCTTTCTGCGATAATAATATCACAGAAATATCCTCACGTCAATAATAAAATCGCAAAATAAGTAAAAAGGGGTTGACAATATAGATTTTACAATGTATGATTATCCTGTAATCTATGCGCTACATTGTAAAATCATCCCGAGCGGGAGGAGGTGAGCACATGACCGAGAAGGAAAAGACGATGGCCAAGCGGCTGGAGGAGTCCATGCCCAAGCTGACCGGGGAGGCTATGGCAGCTATGGCCGCCTATGGCGAGGGTATGGCGGCGGGGCTGGAGCTGGCCCAAAAGGCCCAGGCGGGACAGTGAGGGGCCCGGAGAAGGGCGGCGGGGCATTTATCCCGCCCCGTCTGCTGGAGGGGCTGACGTTCCATGAAGGGCCGGTGAAATTTACCGGGCCGGTGTCCGAATTGGACACCAGGACCGGGCGGGAAGGCCCGCTCGACGGGGAAGGAGGTGAAAGGGGATGGACTTTGACTTGATCTCCGCTCTGTTCAGCGCCGGGATGGGCTTCGTGGCCCCGGAGCTGCTGGAGTTGGGCAAGGAGACCGGCGCAAAGCAGAAGGCGGATCAGGCAGCGCTTGACGCGCTGAATGCGCTGAAGATATCTGATACCGACCAAGAGCGGCTTGTGGATATCTTCGTACATGCGGGCTTTGAGGCCCAGCGGTGCGGGTTTATCAATGGCTTCCGGCTGGGCGTCCGCCTGATGGCGGAGGTATACGGAAACGACAAAAAGAAGGAGGAAACGGCATGTTCTATGTAAAGTACAAGGGCGAGGAGCTTCAGATCAGGAAGGACACGGTATATAACAAGTGCCCCCGGTGCGGGAAGGAGGTCAAGGTGGACTTAGACGACCTGGCCGCCGGGATGGAGCGGGGAGCAAGCCTGCTGAAGAGCGGCGTCTACTGCGACGTTTGCGGGGAGCTGGCAAAGGCAGAGCTGGCGGAGGGACGGCCAATGACGGAGGAGGAAATGCCGTGAGCGGAAAGAAAGCCGTTGAGGTGCCACCGTGGGAAAAGCTGGCCTTGAACGTCCCGGAGGCGGCGGCCCTGCTGGGGCTGTCAGAGGCGGCGGTCTATAACCTGGTACATACCGAGGGCTTCCCGGCTATTCAGCCGGGGGGCGGGAAGTGGATCATCAACCGGGCACGGCTTCAGGACTGGCTGGACAAGCAGCTTCTGGGGGCGGAGATATGAGGGACGGGGTGATCTTCGCCCTGTGTCTGGGGGCGGCGATATGCGCGGACAGCTTGCCGGTGTCCCTGCTGCTGGCTGTGGCGGCGCTGCTGCTATCCTTCCGGGCGGACAGGCCCAGGAAGGCCAAAAAGAGACCCGCCGAGCGGGCGGGGAAAGGAGCAAGGGCAATGAGCTATTATCGTACATGTCCCCATTGCGGGGCGCATCTGGATCCCGGCGAGCTGTGCGACTGCCGAGCCGTCAGCGACAAAGGAGCGCTACGGATCGGGCGTGCCCCTGGCGGGTACTGCCGGGATGTCAGAGGGCAAAAAGAGAGCCGCCCCGGTGCTACGAACACCAGAGGCGGCGAGGTCGGAAAAGCAACTGCCAAGCGGCTTATTCCTGCCTCTATTTTAGGCTATGCCTGGGGAGGTTGTCAAGGGTGAATTATCAAGGGATCGTTGACCGCCTTCGTCAGAATGAAGATCATTTCATCCGTGTGGGGGACAGCTGGCCCGGCCACGATGGGCCCGCCGTGTCACTCTATCCGAATTTGGCCGCCGAGCTGGTGGCGCGGGAATGGCAGATCACCACGCCGTCAAATGCCGCCGGAGTCTCACGGGAGAAAATGACAAGGGTGATCGAGGACGGGGCAGAGCTGGAGGAAGAACGGTTGGAAGCGATTGCCCGGCGCATGGAGATCACTATGGGGTATCTCAAGGCGCCTATGCTGGCCTATGTTGACCCAACCACCAAGAAGGGACGGCGCAAGCGGGCGGTTTTGAAACGGCTGCTTCAGCGGTCAGACACCTTTCAGGGGATCCACACATTCAATGCGCAGGACACCCTTGCGGAACTAAAGCGGGGGCAGTGCGTTACCTATGCGGCGTGGAGCTGGGCCTGCTGTTCCACTCAATGGGAAGCGTAGGGGGTGGGAAAGATGAGCAGCAACACGCCGGAATATAGCCGGGCCTATTATCAGGCCCACAGGGAAAAGACCGTCGAGCGGGTGAGGGCCTGGAGGCAGGCAAACCCGGAGAAGGTGCGGGAGGCGGCCCGGAAGAGCGTCAGGAAGTGGAGGGACGCCCACCCGGAGGAGGCAGCAAAAAAAGACGCGGCGAACTACCGGCGGCGGGCCATGGACAAGGTGAAGCGGATCCTGGAGGCGAACTTCACCGGGGGCGGCTACCTCCTCACCCTGGACTTTACCGGGCTGAGTTTCCGGCCCGCCCGCTCGGTGATGCGGTCAGAGGCAGAGCGGATGATCCGGAGGCTGAGAGCTGACGACAGGGGAGCGGGGGAGGAACTGCGGTACATATACGCCGCCGATCTGGCGGAGGGGCCGGTGGTGCGCCTGCTGGTCAATGAGGGCGGGCTGGACTTCGCCCAGGGCCCGGAGGGGGCCCTTGACCGGGTGGCGCGGCTGTGGCAGGTCGGCGGGGTGCATATCGTCCATGCGGACAGGGCCAACGGCTGGGGCGGGCTGCTGGAGCTTCTGACGCCGGGCACGGCGGCGGGTGGCCGGAGCTGGACACGCTCCCGCAATATGCGGGAACCGATGGAAGACTGAAGAGCTGGGGCGGGGACAACACCCGCCCCGGCTTTGCCGTATCTATACGAGAGGACGGGGAAGCGTGGCAAAACGGAAGAAGACTATCATATCGGGGCCTATTGTGGAAGCGGTGATCTACACGCCACCGGAGCCCAGGGACGGCCCCAGGGCGCGGGCGGAGAAGTCCAGAATGACCACGGCGGCCCAGAAGGCGATCAATGACAACTGCGCCAGGCGGAGGCTGTCACGGCTGATCTCCACAAACTTCACATGGCGGGATCTCGTTGCCACGCTGACATACCGGGACGGAAGCTTACCGGCCAACCGCAAGGAGGCGCGGAAGCTGATGCGGGCCTTCCTGCGGAAGCTGAGAGAGGTCAGGCGGCGGCGGGGCGTCGATCTCAGATATATCTACGTCACAGAGGACAAGCACGGGGAAGGGCGCCTCCACCATCATCTGATCCTCAACGCCACGGGGGAGGACGTGGAAGAGCTGCGGAGCCTGTGGAGCTATGGGGACATTGTAGACGTCCAGTATGTAGGCAAGCACGACTTTGACGGCTGGGCGGTCTATCTGAGCAAGGAGGCGGGAGACCGGCCCAACGGGGCCCAGATGTGGACGCCTTCCCGGAACCTGAAGAAGCCCATTGTGAAATATGAGTATGTGCCCAGCGACACCACCTTGACGCCTCCACCCGGAGCCCTTCCCCTTGACCGGAAGGAGGGAGGAGGCTTATACGGGAGCTTCTGCTATATCCGTTACCGTCTGCGGGATAACGGGGGCGGCGGAGGCTTCCCGATGTACCTTGACAACTGAACACCGAGCGGGAGAAGGAGAGAAGGCCCCCTCCTATCAGGCTTGTACGTGACTATATCTTTGGAACACGCCCGGAGAAAATGAGGAAAACGGCGGACAGCCAGGAAGAAAACATGGTAAAATCAGAGCAACAGGAAAGGCGGTGGTCAACATGCCGTTGATGATCCAGACAAAGGCCGACGAGACCGGGAAGGAGTGGCTGAGATGCCCGTTTTGCAGGCGGAAACTGCTACGGCTGGAAGAGGACAGCGAGGCCCGAGGCGTCGGGCTGTGGTGCGTGCGCTGTAAATGCGAGCTGGAAATGGACGTTACGCCCGGTGAGAATGGGCATGAAGTCACAGTCAAACGGGCCTTGCGGAGGGTGGAAAGGGAGGCTTTTTGTTCGGATTTTGGGGGGTGAAACTGCCAGGAGGCTACGTGTCGCCCGTGTGCCCGTGTGCTTGCGCTATGCGGGCGAGGAATGGGGCCAAGCCCAACGGCGGCAAGGGCTACACCCCTCTTCAAAAAGTTTGAAGGCGAGGGTTGAAAAGACCCCGTTGCCCCTCGCGTGTGAGAAAAATTCCCACATCACGCCCCGGAAAGGCGGGAAAATCCGGGGAATTTTTACCGGGCTTTCGGGCTGTGGGCCGGGAACGCTTGGGCGTGCGAACAAGACACCACGCGCCCACGCGGGCGCGGCCCCTACGGGGCAGACCCCTCCCCCCCGGTCGAAAAGTTTAGACTTTGGGCCGGGAGACCGCATAGCCCCCTTCGTGAGAGATTTTTTCCCCAAATGGCGGAAAGGGCGAGGGTGTCTGATTTGGACACCGGCGACAGCGACCGGGCGGAGCTTACCCAGGCCGCAGCGGCCCGCCCGCTCGGTGGTGATCTCCTTGGCGTCGGTCACCGGCCCGCCGCCTGGATCCTGACGACGGCCACCGGCCCAGCTGGGGAGCTGGCCGGGGTGATCCCCGCGTCCAGGGCGGCGCTGAAGGCGGCAGGGAGGCCGACCATCGACCGGGGCCCTGTGGATGGCCCTACGGCCTCGCCCACGCCCTTCCGGGGGAGGAGCAGGCCCACCAAGCACCGGGAGCACGTAGACACCAACCGGCCCGCCACGGCCACGCTGGCCGCCCACTGGGCCCAGCTGACGCCGCCACCGGCGACGGTCACCGGGCGGAGCTTACCCAGGCCGCAGCGGCCCGCCCGCTCGGTGGTGATCTCCTTGGCGTCGGTCACCGGCCCGCCGCCTGGATCCTGACGACGGCCACCGGCCCAGCTGGGGAGCTGGCCGGGGTGATCCCCGCGTCCAGGGCGGCGCTGAAGGCGGCAGGGAGGCCCGGAGGGGCAGACCCATCCCACCGGGTCAAAAAAGTTTAGACTTTGGGCCGGGAGACCGCATAGCCCCCTTCGTGAGAGATTTTTTCCCCATATGGATGAAAAAATGGGAGTGTCCCCAAGCTGGGACGCTCCTATTTTTTGAGACCAAAAGTTTTCCCTTTAGTTTTCCCTTTAGCGCTTCAAAAAAAGCCCGCAGAAAAGTGGAAGGAATTAGAAGGAAATGCGGGAAAACGTTGGGAAATAAGGAAAAAGGTTAAAGACCGGGAAGAACTGGGCGAATTACAAAATAATAACAGTTGCGCCAAGAACATTGACGATGCCGCCCGAAACGTGTAAAATAAGGGGTACCCTTGTTGAGCAAAGGTAGAAATCCGAAACGGAGGGAACGCCATGGCACGGCGCGGCACAAAGAACGACCTTGTCAAATGCGAATACTGCGGAGAGATGTACTCCGTCACTTATAAGCACTGCCCCTTCTGCAATGAGGACGGCACCGGACGTTGGGACGATCCGGAGACCCGGGAAGAGGAGTACTACAACAACAGAGGGGGACATACCGGCGGCAAGCGTCTGGCCGGCGGCAGCCGGCGGGGCGGCGGGCCCGGAGTGGGCGCCGTGATCGGCGGGATCGTCTCCCTGGCGCTGATCATCGCGGCGGTGTGTATCGTCATCTCTCTGGCCAAGTCCTTCCTAGGGGAGAAGAAGCCCCCCCAGCCCGCGGAGAGCACCCTTCCCACGGCATCGGCCGACATAGTGCCCTCCGCCGATCCGGTGACGCCCACCGGGGAGCCCGTGATCCCCAGCGCCGATCCCACGGTACCCTCCGCCGAGCCGGTAGTACCCTCCGCTCCTCCGGCCCCTCAGGTGACCACTCCCTCGGTGGATCTGATCGCGCCCACCAGCTTTAAGCTGAGCAAATCGGACATCACCCTGGATCATGTGGGGGAGGTCTACAAATTTAAAGTTACTTACGCCCCCGACGGCGCCAGGGGGGATATCTCCTGGAAGTCCAGCAATCCCAACGTGGCCTCCATCTCCTGGGACGGCACGGTGACAGCGGTCTCCTCCGGTACCGTCACCATCACCGCCACGGTGGTGGGCGCGGGGGAGAAGAGCTGTATCGTGCGCTGCAACTTTAAGGAAGGCGGCGGCACCACCACGACAACGACCACTACCACCGATCCCGCCCCCTCTTCGGCCCCCAGCGGTTCCAATCTGAAGCTGAGCCGATCTGACTTTACCCTGTCCTCTGTGGGGGACAGCTGGCGGCTGGTGGTATCGGGTACCAGCTCCGCCGTGACCTGGGCCTCCACCAAACCCGAGGTGGCCACCGTCTCCGGCGACGGCACCGTCACCGCCGTGAGCAAGGGCACCTGCAAGGTCACCGCCACCGTGGACGGCGTCACCCTGGAGTGCATCGTGCGCTGCACCTTCTGAACAGTACATCAAGCGAAAAAAGCTCCGGCCCTCCGTAAGGGGGCCGGAGCTTTTTTGTGCGAATGAGGCAAAATGACGGCGGGGTGACATAAAACCGGCGGTTATCTGTGTATCTTGCTCAAAAAATGGAATTTTCACAAATAACAGCAGTTTTGTCCAGTGGATATTCAGACTTGCGTTTTGTAAAATATAGTCATAGCACCTGCCGAAGCTGTCTCTTGTTTTGGCGAAAACCACGACCTGCATTTTTGTAAGGAGGAGTACATCGTATGAAAAAGCGTATTCTCGCGTTGACCCTGTCCCTGGCCATGACGGCCGGTCTGCTCGCCGGCTGCGGCGGCGACAACAATCCCCCGGCGGAGAGTAAGGCGGCCGATCCCGCCCCGGCTCAGTCCCAGGCGGCCGATCCCGCTCCCGCCACCCCCGACACCTCCAACATGAGCGAGGTGCAGAAGATCATTGCCGAGGCCGAGACCATGAGCTGGGAAGACCTGGCCAAAAAGGCCATTGAGGAGTCCAACGGCAAGACCTTCTTCGGCGTGGGCAACTCCAGCCGCGGCAAGTCTGCCCTGCCCCTGTTCATCGAGGCTCTGCAGGCCATCGACTCGGGCTACAACATGGAGTTCGAGTGGCAGCAGCCCAAGAACAACAAGATCTTCGACCAGCTCACCGCCGACTCCCTGAAGCCTGAGGGCACCTTCGCCATGACCCTCATCCAGGACGGCAACCAGATCGAGAGCAAGATGGTGCAGACCGGCATCCTGGATACCTTTATCCCCAAGGAGTGGGCCGAGGCCAACGGCACCACCGCCGACGCCTATGACGGCTTCCTGCCCCTGCAGACCCTGAACAAGGTCTTTATGTACAACAACACCGGCTCCAAGACCTACGACAACTGCTGGGACTTCGTGGCCGAGGGCGAGCACGGCCTGTACATGGATATCGACTCCGAGATCGTGGGCAAGAACTTCCTGTACATGCTTACCGAGGATACTTACGCCGGCTGGCTCAAGGAGGCCTTTGACGCCCTGAGCGCTGAGGAGCAGGCCTACTTCCAGCCCGTCATCAATGAGATGAAGTCCGAGGCCGAGGATCTGGGCCTGGGCGCCAACGGCGCTTATGCTCTGGCCTGGATCAAGCTGTGGGTGGAGTCCTACAACGCCCAGACCGACGACGGCCCCATCTGCAACACCCTGGTGGACAAATCCGCCACCGATCAGTTCGGCCTGCTGGTGTACTCCAAGCTGCGCTCCGTGGAGGAGTCCAGCTCCGTATCCGTCAACAACATCAACGTGGCGGCCTATGACGACGGCTACACCGGCATCGGCGGCTACGGCTACTGCCACTACCTCTTTGTCACCGACAACAGCCCCCTGCCCTGGACTGCCTGCGCCTTCATCCGCTACATGACCTGCGATGTGGACGGCTTCTCCGCCTGGGGCAAGGACATGGGCGGCTACTCCTCCAACCCCACCGTGGCCGAGGGCACCGAGGCTAAGTACGGCCACTCCAAGGGCGGCATGGCTGAGGACGGCACCACCGTTCAGTTCGAGGCCAAGAACGACCGTGGCTACGACTGGTGGACCGGCGAGGGCAAGCTGGTTCTGGAGGATCCCGAGTACTGCGCCGACGTGGCCTTTACCGTGGGCTCCTGGATCGAGATGCTGACCAAGTATTCCGCGGGCTGATTTAAGCATAGCCTATCTGCCCCGGCACGATTTCGTGCCGGGGCAGTAGCTAAAAGGGGAATTTTCATGATCAAAAATGTAATTTTTGACGTGGGCGGCGTGCTCATGGACTTTGACACTGGAGCCCTGTGCCGGGCGCTGACCGAGAACGAGGCGGACGCCCAGCTCCTCGACGCGGAGACCTTTGGTCACCCGGACTGGATCTCTTTGGATCGGGGCGTGCCGGAGACGGCGGTGCTGGCTGGGTTTCAGTCGCACCTGCCCCAGCGCCTGCATGCCGCCGCCGCCGAGCTGCTCAAGCGTTGGGATGAGTGGCTGACGCCGGAGAAGGATATCAATGCTCTGGCTTTGGAGCTGGATGCCATGGGGATCCAGGTGTATATCCTTTCCAACACCTCTCCGGAGTTTTACCGCTTCAGCAAACGGATCCCGGCCTGGCCGGTGGTGAAGGGCTGCATCCTCTCCTTTGAGGAGAAGCTCCTGAAGCCTGATCCGGAGATCTACCGCCGCCTGTTGTCCAGGTTCGGACTGGCTCCGGGGGAAAGCTTCTTTGTGGATGACAACCATTTGAATATCGAGGCTGCCAAGTGGTGCGGCCTGAAAGGGGAGCTCTACCGGCACGATATCGTGCGCCTGCGGGCGAGCCTGCGGGCCGAAGGGGTAGAGGTAAAACCCTGAAACATAGCAAAGAACTGCTTTTAATAACAGAAGGGAGATCATATGGTTATGACTGGGTTTAAACGTATTTTATCCGGTTCCCTGGCGCTGAGCCTGTGCCTGTCTCTGGCCGGCTGCGGCGGCAACAACAATCCCCCGGCGGAGAGTAAGGCGGCCGATCCCGCCCCGGCTCAGTCCCAGGCGGCCGATCCCGCCCCCGCCACGCCGGACACCTCCAATATGAGCGAGGTGGAGAAGATCATCGCCGAGGCTGAGACCATGACGCTGGAGGAGCTGGCGAAGAAGGCCATTGAGGAGTCCAACGGCAAGACCTTCCATGCCGTGGGCAACTCCAGCCGCACTCCCACCGCCATTACCAACTTTATTGCCTACCTCCAGACCATCGAGCCCAGCTATACGCTGGAGGAGGACTGGCAGACCCCCAAGAACAATAAGATCTTCGATCAGCTCACCGCCGACTCTCTGAAGGACACCGGCACCTTTGCCATGACCCTCATTCAGGACGGCAACCAGATCGAGAGCAAGATGGTGCAGACCGGCATCCTGGATACCTTTATCCCCAAGGAGTGGGCCGAGGCCAACGGCACCACCGCCGACGCCTATGACGGCTTCCTGCCCCTGCAGACCCTGAACAAGGTCTTTATGTACAACAACACCGGCTCCAAGACCTACGACAACTGCTGGGACTTCGTGGCCGAGGGCGAGCACGGCCTGTACATGGACATCGACTCTGAGATCGTGGGCAAGAACTTCCTCTATATGCTGACCCGGGACGACTATGCCGCCTGGCTCAAAGAGGCGTATGAGGCGCTTTCTGCCGAGGAGCAGGCTTACTTCACGCCCGTCATTGACGAGATGGCCGCAGACGCCGCCGACCTGGGCCTTGGCCCCGACGGAAAGTATGCCCTGGCCTGGATCAAGCTGTGGGTGGAGTCCTACAACGCTCAGACCGACGACGGCCCCATCTGCAACATCCTGGTGGATAAATCCGCCGCCGACCAGTTCGGCCTGCTGGTCTACTCCAAGCTGCGCAGCGTGGAGGAGTCCGCCTCCATTTCCAAGAACAACATCAATGTGGCCGCCTATCAGGACGGCTATCAGGGCATCGGCGGCTACGGCTACTGCCACTACCTCTTTGTCACCGATAACAGCCCCCTGCCCTGGACTGCCTGCGCGCTCATCGCCTTTATTACCGAGACCGTGGACGGCTACTCCGCCTGGGGCAAGGACATGGGCGGCTACTCCTCCAACCCCAAGTTGGCCGCTGAGATCGAAGAGGTCTACCACCACTCCAAGGGCGGCATGGCAGAGGACGGCGTCACCGTCGAATTCCCCGCCAAGAATGACCGCGGCTACGACTGGTGGTCTACGGAGGGCAAGCTGGTTCTGGAGGATCCCGAGTACTGCGCCAATGTGGCCTTTACCGTGGGCTCCTGGATCGAGATGCTGACCAAGTACGCCGCCTGAGCGGCCCCGATCCTTCTTCCCGTTTGTGACCAGCCCAAGGACAGGGCTGTGGTGAAACAATAGCGGAAAAGGCGCCCCCGGGGCGGTGTACCTGCCGCGCCGGGGGCGCCTTTTATCCCAAGTCCTCCATTCTCAAGAGAGGAGCTGCCTATGAACCAAAACACCCTGACGGCCAGCCCGTCCACCATCTGGCTCAACAAGATCAAGACCTTTTTCTCCAAGCCCTACAATGTGATATTGCTGCTGTTCGGCATTGTGGTGACCGTGTCCACCATCGCCCCCATCGTGGCCATCATTCAGGATACCTTTAAGATCCACCCCGGCACCATTGACCAGCACCTCACCGGCATGGCCTCGGGCTATACGGCGGTGAACTACATCGATCTCTTCACCAGCAAGATGGCCAAGGCCAACCTGTGGACGCCCCTTCTGAACACCGTCTGGCTGGCGGTGGGCACCTGTATCGTGGCCATCCTCTTCGGCGGCGTGTTTGCCTTCCTCATCACCCGCACCAACCTGGCCTGGCGGAAGTATCTGAGCTCTATCTTCATCTTCCCCTACATCATGCCCCAGTGGACCCTGGCGGTGGTGTGGCAGAACCTCTTCAACTCCAACGCCGTCACCGGTACCTCCAACGGCCTGCTGGCCAGTCTGTTCGGCATCAACATGCCCATCTGGTGGTGCAAGGGCCTGTTTCCCAGCCTGATGGTGTTGGGCCTTCACTATGCCCCCTTCGCCTACATCCTCATCGGCGGCATCTTCCGGAATATGGACGCCAACCTGGAGGAGGCGGCCACCATTCTGGACACCCCCCGGTGGAAGATCGCCTTCCGGGTGACCCTGCCCATGGTGAAGCCCGCCATCCTCTCCACGGTGCTGCTGGTGTTCGGCTCGGCTATGGGCTCCTACCCGGTGCCCCACTATCTGGGCCTGACCACCCTCAGCACCAAGTACGTGTCCATGAACTCCAAGTACACCGGCGAGGCCAGTATCCTGGCCATCATCATGATGCTCTTTGGCGTGGCTATTATGATGCTCAACCAGAGGAGCCTGAAGAGCCGGAAGAGCTACACCACGGTCACCGGCAAGTCGGGCCAGATCTCCAAGGTGAATCTGGGCAAGGTGGGGCGGTATGTCATCGCTCTGGCGCTGGTGGTGGTGACCTTCTTCACCTCCATCTTCCCCATCGTCTCCTTTGCCTTTGAGACCTTCCTGCCCAACCCCGGCGACTACTCCTTCCTCTATACAGGGGACACCTCCAACCTCACCACCAAGTGGTGGACCACCGACGAGAACGTCACGGAGAACGGCATGTACGGCCAGAAGGGTATCCTTCACAACGAGACCATCTGGAGGGCCTTCCGGGGCACTATGCTGGTGAGTGTGGCCTGCGCCCTCATCGCGGGCACCATCGGCACTCTCATCGGCTACGCGGTGAGCAAGAACCGACGAGGGCGATGGGCCAGCTATGTGTACAATATGGCCTTCCTGCCATATCTGATGCCCTCCATCGCCGTGGGCGCCGCCTTCTTTATCCTGTTTTCCAACCAGCATATCAATCTTTTCAATACATACACCCTGCTCATCATCACCGGCGTTATCAAGTATATCCCCTTTGCCAGCCGAACCAGCCTGAACTCCATGCTCCAGCTCTCCGGGGAGATCGAGGAGGCCGCCATCATCCAGAACGTGCCCTGGATCAAGCGGATGATCCACATCATCATCCCCATCCAGAAGTCCTCCATCATCTCGGGCTATATGCTCCCCTTCATGACCTGCCTTCGTGAGCTGAGCCTGTTCCTGCTGCTTTGTACCCAGGGCTTCATCCTCTCCACCACCCTGGATTACTTCGATGAGATGGGTCTTTACGCCTTCTCCAGTGGTATCAATCTCATCCTCATCATCACCATTCTTGTGTTCAACACCCTCGTCAACAAGCTCACCGGAGCCAGTCTGGACGAGGGGATAGGAGGTAACTGATATGCCGAAGATCGAACTGACCCATGTGACCAAGCGGTGGGATAAGTTCTACGCCGTGGACGATCTGAACCTGACCATTGAGGACAACGCCTTTGTCACCCTTCTGGGCCCCTCGGGCTGCGGCAAGACCACCACCCTGCGGATGATCGCCGGCCTGGAGACCCCCACCTCGGGCCGTATCACCATCGGCGACAAGGTGGTCTTCGACTCCGCCGCCGGGATCAACGTGCCCCCCAATAAGCGGAAGGTGGGCTTCCTGTTCCAGAACTACGCCCTGTGGCCCAATATGACGGTCTATCAGAACATCTCCTTCGGCCTGACCAATATCAGGGAGGAGCTGCCCAGGATCGACCTGGAGGCCCGGAAGACCGCCGCCCTTATCCGCGCCCTGAAGCGACCCGACGATGTGGTGAAAACCATCCAGGAGTGCGTGGACAAAAAGGGCAAGCTGGATGAGAACAAGGCCCACATCAAGCTCATCGACCGGTATGAGATCTCCATCTACACCGCCAAGGAGCTCATGGGCTACAAGCTCCACGAGTCCATGGAGCCCGCCACCATCGCCGCCGCCAAGCTGGCCGAGCTGGAGAAGGCCCTGGCCGCCGCCAAGCAGAAGTGCGAGGCCGAGGGCTGCGCCTTCTCGGAGGACTACACCTATCTGAAAAACGGCAAGCCTGTCACCTCGGTGCGGAAGCTGTCTAAGGAGGAGATCGACCTGTCGGTGCGCCGGGTGGCCCGGATCGTGAAGATCGGCATGTTCATGGACCGCTACCCCGCCGAGCTCTCCGGCGGCCAGCAGCAGCGGGTGGCCATCGCCCGTACCCTGGCCCCCGAGCCCGCGGTGCTGTTCATGGATGAGCCCCTCTCCAATCTGGACGCCAAGCTCCGGCTGGAGATGCGCTCTGAGCTCCAGCGCCTCCACCTGGAGACCGGCTCCACCTTCGTCTACGTCACCCACGACCAGATGGAGGCCATGACCCTGGCCACCAGGATCTGTCTCATTGAAAACGGCGTGCTCCAGCAGTATGACGCCCCCCTGGACGTCTACGGCCAGCCCAACAACACCTTTGTGGCCGACTTCGTGGGCAACCCCGCCATCAACTTTATCGAGGCCAGGGGCACCCAGGGCGCCGACGGCTCTCTGGCCCTCACCTTCTTTGACGGCGTCCGGGCCGCCTTTGCTCCCAAGGCCCCCATCAGCCTGGCGGAGTGGTACGCCCAGGCCGACGCACAGGACGAGGCCAGGCGGCAGCTCATGGCGGAAAAGGCCACCCAGAAGGGCTACGTGGAGAAGGGGAACAAGGACACGGTGTTCCGCTATCATGTGGCAAAGGTGGACGAGGAGGAGGACTTCGGCGACGAGGTGGAGCTCACCGACGAGGATCTCGTCATCGGCGTGCGCCCTGAGTTCCTGCGCATCTCGGAGGACGGGGCCCTGGAGGGAGAGATCTACTCCGCCATGCCCACCGGCATGGAGACCACCGTCAAGGTTCGGGTGGGAGAATTCCTCCTTACCGGCGTGGTCTTTGGCGGCGTGCTCTACCAGATCGGGCAGAAGGTCCGTCTGGACTTCCGGGGAGAGGACATCATCCTCTTCAGCCGCCGCAACGGCCGCCTGATCACCCAGGGCCGGCTCACCATCGGGTAAAATAAAACAGACGTGAAAAAGAGACGGCTGCCTGGGCAGCCGTCTCTTTTTTTACAGCGCAACGGTCTTTGTGGCCACCGCCTCCCGGAAGGCGGCGTCGTGCTCCACGAAGATCATGGTGGGGGAAAACGTCTGGATGAGCGCTTCGATCTGCATGCGGGAGTAGAGGTCGATAAAGTTCAGTGGCTCGTCCCAGACATAGAGATGGGCCTGTTGGCACAGGCTCCGGGCAATGAGGACCTTTTTCTTCTGTCCCGCGGAAAAGTCTTTCATGTCCTTTTCAAACTGGACCCGGTCAAAGTCCATCTTCCGCAAAATGGTCTTGAAGAGACTCTCGTCGATGCCCGCCTCCTCCGCCAGCTTCGACAGGGAGCCCCGCAGGTGCCCAGTGTCCTGAGGCACATAGGACAGGACAAGGCCGGAGGCGCGTTCCAGCCGCCCGGTGTGGGGGATGTCCTCCTCCATGAGGAGCTTCAGAAGACTGCTCTTTCCGCTGCCGTTGCGGCCGGCCAGGGCGATCCGGTCTCCCCGGCACACCTCAAAGGAGGCCGGAGAACGGGGATCGGTGCCGGGGTAGCAAACCTGGATCCGGTCAAAAACGGCCAGCCGCCGGGCGTGGTGGGACAGGGGGGAGAGCTTCAGACTCTGGGCGGTCTCCCGGTTTTGCAGAAGGCTTTCCTTTTCCGCCAGGGCCTTTTCCTGGCGGGCCTCAATGGTCTTGGAGCGCTTCATCATCTTGGCCGCCTTGTGGCCGATATAGCCCCTGTCGGGCCGCAGGCCGGAATTCCGGGTGCCGGTTTTGGCGCTCTCCACCTGATCCGACCAGTCGGAGGTCCGGCGGGCCGCCTCTCTGAGCCGCTTCACATCCTTCTGAAGCCGCTGGCTCTGGGCCTCCTCAAAGTCCTGCCGCCGCTGAAAGTCCTCCAGCCAGGCGGAGAAGCTGCCGGCCCGCACCTCGATATTCGTCCGGTTCAGGGAGAGGATATGATCCACGCAGCCGTCCAAAAACCGCCGGTCGTGGGAGACCAGGATGAAGCTCTTCTTCCGCCGCAGGTAGGCGGCCACCAGGGCCCGGGCCCCGGCATCCAGGTGGTTGGTGGGCTCGTCGATCAGAAGGAAATGCCCCGGATTCAGAAAGAGGGCGGCCAGCAGGGCCTTGGTCTGTTCTCCGTTGGACAGGGTGGAGAAGGGGCGGTAAAAGGCCTCGGCCTCCACCTCCAGAAGAGACAGCTCCCGGAGGAGCTCCCACTCCTGGGCCTGGGGACAGATCTCCTCCAGCACCTCCCAGGTGGGGCGCTCCCTGTTGGAGACGGGGTAGGGGAAGTAGTCAAACTCCACCGAGGCGGAGAGCTGCCCGGCGTATTCGTATTGGCCGGTCAACAGCTTCAAAAAGGTGGTTTTTCCCCGGCCGTTGCGGCCCACGAAGCCCAGCTTCCAGTTGGTATCCAGCTGGAGATCCACATGGTCAAAGATCAGGTCAAAGCTTCCGGGGTAGGAGAAGGTAAGCCCCTGCGCTCTTATCATAGACATATATACACGCCTCCTTTGCGTCGACGTCTTCAGAAAAAACAAGAGCCGCGGGAAACTACGTTCCCACGGCTCGTTTCAGCGCAGACATCCCGGGCCCCGCGGAGGGGCTGGGCTGTTGGTGAGGGGAGGACGTATCGATTTCCCGCAATGGGCGCAAGGATACCCTGAAGACCGCGGTATCACTGTGCGTTCCGTTTTCAGCAGGAAATCATGCGCATCTTCCCACCCCTTTCTTTGTTCTTATGAGACAGTATAGCAGATATTGAAGAAAAAGCAAGGGCCTTTTGACTGAAACTCAGGGGCGCAGAGCCATCATTAACCGGCCCACCAGCTTCCGGGTGGCGCCATATAGATCATAGTTACCCTTTTTGGTGCACCAGTTGTAAATGAGGCCCCGAACGCAGATCATCAGATAGTCCGCCAGCTCGGCGGCGTCGGCGCCGTGGCCGGAGAACTCTCCGCGATCCAGTCCGTCCTGCAGCACGTCGATGAGCACCCCCACCATGCCTCCCGTGGGGTCCCGGTTGAACCAGGGGTTGTCCGGGTTATAGAGCAGACGGGTCATCTTCATGTCGGTGAGCTCGCTGCTGTAGCGGGCGTAGTGATAGAAAAAGCAATCGACCCGCTGCGCGGCGGTTGGCTGGGTGAGCAGCCGGGAGACCGTCTCATTGAAGTAGTGGTCAGCCACCTGATAGGTCTCGTAGAAGACCTCCATTTTGGTGGCGTAGTAGTTATAAAAAGTACCTACAGAGACATTGGCACGGCGGACGATGTCCCGGATGGTGATCTGTTCAAAGTCCATTTCAGACAAAAGCTCTGCCGCCGCGTTGAAGATGTTCAGCTTGGTCTGCTGAGACTTGGCGCGGCCCTTTGTCCTGACCGGTCCGTCGTTCACAGGGCGCCCCCTCCTTTTTGTCTATTGAAGTTAAAGCAATTATACAGGAAAAAGGCGGGGCTGGCAAGACCGGACGGTTCAGCTATTCGCACAAATCAAGTCTTTGATTTTAAGCGCTTCAAACAAAAATGAACGAGTTCAGATTTTTGTGTTGACGATGAGAAGGACAGCGTGATAAACTGTAATTGAACAAATTCACTTTTTATCGGTTGTTGACGTTAAAATCACCCTTATGTTATAATATGCAAAAGAAGCTGATGTGCTTGTATGACAACCTGAAAGGAGAAACGACCATGGCGAAGTTTATCACAGCGAAAGAGGCGGCGGAGCTCATTCCTGACGGAGCGACGGTGGGACTTGCCGGCATGGGTCTTTCCGGCTGGGCGGAGGAGATCGCCTGCGCCATCCGTGACCGGTACCAGGAGACAGGACATCCCAAGGGCCTGCACCTGAAGCAGGGCAGTGCCATGGGCGACTGGGGCTACGGCAACCAGTTCGTGGGTTGGAACCGCTCCCGCCGGGAGGGAGGCCCCGATACCGAGCACGGCAACCGGGGAGCCACCCGGTTTGGTGAGGCGGGTCCCGGGCTCATCGCCAAGTGGACCAGTGCGCATGTGGGCAGTGCCTTCACCCTGTGCGACCAGGCCCGGAAGAACGAGCTGGAGAGCTACTGCCTGCCCCAGGGGGTCATCATCAACCTCTGGCGGGAGATCGGCGCGGGCAGGCCTGGTCTGCTGACCAAGGTGGGCCTGGGCACCTTTGTGGATCCCCGGGTAGAGGGGGGGCGTATGAATGAGTGTGCCAAGGACGAGTTGGTGAAGGTGGTCAACTTCGAGGGGGAGGAGTACCTGTTCTACCCCGCCTTCAAGTGTGACGTGGCTCTGCTCCGGGGCACCATCGCCGATGAGAACGGCAACATCTCCTTTGCCCGGGAGAGTGTGATCAACGAGGGCTTTGCCGTGGCTAACGCGGTGAAGAACTCGGGAGGTATCGTCATCGTCCAGGTGGAGTACCTGGCCAAGAAGGAGACCCTGCCCGCCAAGGAGATCAAGATCCCCGGCAAGCTGGTGGATTATGTGGTGCAGGCCCAGGATCCCAAGTCCTGCTGGCAGGCGGAGGGCGACTACTGGGAGCCCGCCTTCTCCGGCGAGATCCGCAAGCCCCTGACCTCCATTGAGCCCCTGCCCTTTGACGAGCGGAAGGTGATCTGCCGCCGCTGCGCCATGGAGCTGAAGAAGGGAGATCTGATCAACCTGGGGGTGGGCATGCCCGCCGACATTGCCAAGGTGGTCAATGAGGAGGGGCTGACCGAGGAGGTCACCATGTCCACCGAGAGCGGCATGGTGGGCGGCGTCCCCTCCGCCTTGCCCAGCTTTGGCTCCGCCTATAATCCCGAGGCCATCATCACCCCCAATGAGATGTTCGACCTCATCAGCGGCGGCGGACTGAGCATGACCTGCCTGGGCATCGGCGAGGTGGATAAGGACGGCAACAACAACGTCAGCCGGATGGGCTCCCGTCTCACCGGCCCCGGCGGCTTTATCGACATTAGCTCCACCACCCCCAAGGTCATCTTTGCCGGCACCCTGGTGGGCAAGGCCAAGGTGAAGGTGGGCGACGGCAAGCTGGAGATCCTGGAGGAGGGCACCATCAAGAAGTTTGTGGACAAGGTGGGGCAGATCACCTTCTCCGGCCAATACGCACCCGACGACCAGGAGGTCCTCTATGTCACCGAGCGGGCGGTGTTCAAGCTCATCGACCACAAGCTTACCCTCATTGAGATCGCGCCCGGCATCGACCTGGAGCGGGACGTGATCGCCCAGATGGGCTTCCGGCCGGAGATCGCCCCCGATCTCAAGGTCATGGATCCGGCTATCTTCCGGGAAAAGTGGGGCGGTCTTGCCGCCACTTTGAAATAAACAGGACGTCTCTAAAATATCATGTCAGGAGGAATTTGTTATGAGCAACCCTTTCTTCAACGAAGACCATGAATCCATCCGCGAGATGGCCCGGGACTTTGCCAACAAGACCCTGGCCCCCATCGCCGCCGAGGTGGACAAGACCGAGCACTTTCCCTTGGAAGTGGCCAAGCAGATGGCCGACCTGGGCTTCCTGGGCCTGAAGATCCCCGAGGAGTACGGCGGCCTGGGCCTGGATATGCGCTCCTATGTGTGTGTTATGGAGGAGATCGCCAGGAAGTGCGCCACCGCCACCCTGTTCATCTCCTCCGCCAACTCCCTGTCCACCGCCCCCATCGTTATCTCCGGCACTCCGGAGCAGAAGGAGAAGTACCTGCCCGGCGTGGTAGCCGGGGAGGAGTTTATCGCCTTCGGCCTCACTGAGCCCAACGCCGGCTCCGACGCCGCCAGCCTGACCACCAAGGCGGTGAAAGACGGGGACGACTATATCCTCAACGGCCGCAAGTGCTTTATCACCATGGCCCCCATGGCCAATTACACCATTGTCTATGCCAAGACCGATCCCGAAAAGGGGGCCAAGGGCATCACCTGCTTTATGGTGGACATGTCCCTGCCCGGGGTGTCCTGCGGCAAGCACGAGGAGAAGATGGGCCAGCGGGGCGTGCCTGTGAGCGACGTGGTGCTGGAGGATGTGCGGGTGAGCAAGGACTGCGTCATCGGCGAGGTGGATCTGGGCTTTATCAACGCCATGAAGACCCTGTCCGTGGGTCGTGTGGGCGTGGCCTCCATGTGTCTGGGCATGGCTGCCGAGGCCATTGAACTGGCCGTGGAGCACACCAAGAACCGGGTGCAGTTCGGCAAACCTCTGTGCAAGCACCAGGCTATTGCCTTTATGCTGGCCGATATGGAGACCAAGCTCAACGCCGCCCGGGGTCTGGTATACAACGCCGCCTGGCTTATGGACAACGGCGTGAAGGCCGACAAGGAGGCCTCCATGGCCAAATACTTTGCCGCCGAGGCCGCCATCGACATCATCAACAAGTCCCTCCAGCTCCACGGCGGCTACGGCTATTCCCGGGAGTATGCGATCGAGCGGCTCTACCGGGATATCCGGGTATGCTCCATCTATGAGGGCTCCTCTCAGGTCCAGCAGATCGTCATCTCCGGCCAGATGCTCAAGTGACCGGAGCACAACAAGACTGAATCAAAAAGACGCCAACGGGAGCGCCGCCGTGAAAGGCGGGGCTCCCGTTGGCATATGGAGGAAAGGAACGCGAAACCTATGAGAAAAAGCACTTCGGCCCAGTGGGTCATCCGGATCCTCATCTATATCCTGGGCCTGTTCTCTTTGGCGATGGGGGTGGCCGTATCCGCCAATTCCGATCTGGGTATCTCCCCGGTCAACTCTCTGCCCTACGTGATCAGCGCCGTCGTCCGGCGGGATCCCGGCACCTGTGTGACCCTGGTCTTCTGCTTCTACATCCTGCTCCAGATCATTATCCTGCGCAGGGAGTTCAAGCCCGTCAATCTCTTTCAGATCGCTTTTTCCACCGTCTTCGGCTACTTTGTGAACTTCACCAAGGATCTGGTGGGGGACTGGGCCCTGCCCGGCTATCCCGGCAAACTGGTGATGCTGTGCATCAGCATTGTCCTGATCGCCGTTGGCGTGGTGCTCTATGTGGAGGTGGAACTGGTGCCCATGCCCATGGAGGGCCTGTCCCTGTGTATCGCCCAGAAGACGGGGGTGGCCTTCCACAATATGAAGATCATCATCGATTGTCTGGTGGTGGTCGTGGGCGTGGTTCTGTCGTTCCTGTTTCTGCATAAGCTGGCCTATATCCGGGAGGGGACCGTGATCACCGCCATCGTCACAGGCAAGGTCATGGCGCTGGTGAAAAAGCCCCTTTCCCCCTTGATCCAAAAGGTTTGTTTCGGCGCGGAGAGTGCCCTCGGGGACTGATATGGGGCCAAAAATCGTTGCAAAAAAGGAAACTGATAAGTACAAGATCGGCAACAAAAATCTGTGAAAACTATTGCAAAATCCGCAAAAAGGTTATATGATAGGAACTGCGAGTTTCCACAAAATTCGGACAGGAGGAAAAGAAGCATGAACATTCTCGTCTGCGTCAAGCAGGTGCCGGATACGACTGAGATCAAGATCGATCCGGTCAAAAACACCCTCATTCGTGACGGTGTTCCCAGCATCCTCAATCCCTTTGACGGGTACGCCCTGGAGGCGGCAGCTCGCATCAAGGACAAGGATCCCGACGCCAAGATCGTGGCGGTCACCATGGGCCCCCCCCAGGCCGTGGCCGTTCTGAAGGAGTGTCTGGCTATCGCCGCTGATAAGGCGTATCTGGTCTCCGGACGGACCTTTGGCGGTTCCGATACTCTGGCTACCAGCTACATTCTCTCCAGCGCTGTGAAGAAGATCGAGGAGACCGAGGGCAAGTTTGACGCCATCTTCTGCGGCAAGCAGGCCATTGACGGTGACACCGCTCAGGTGGGGCCTGAGATGGCGGAGCATCTGGGCTATCCCCAGGTTACATACGGCCTGGAGGCCGAGGTGGACGGCGACGGCCTGAAGGTCATCAAGGAGATGGAGGACGGCAAGGCCGTCATGGGCGTCAAGTTCCCCTGCGTGGTCACCTTTACCAAGCCCGCCTGGGATCCCCGCTATCCCACCATCAAGCGGAAGATGGCCGCCAACCGGGCTGAGATCCCCACCCTGGACGACACCATGTTCCCCGAGATGGACACCACCCGCATCGGTCTGAAGGGCTCTCCCACCCACGTGAAGAAGACCTTTGTGCCCCAGAAGAAGTCCGGCGGCGTGAAGATCCAGGAGGCCGACAACGAGACCGGCGCCAAGAAGCTCTTCGAGCTGCTCAGCGGCGCCAGCATTATTTAAAGGGAGGGGACGTACAATGGAAGCCAAGACCAAAGACCTGTGGGTATTTGTTGAGACCAACGAGGACGGCACCGCCAAGAACGTTGGTATTGAGCTCCTGAGCCCCGGCAAGATGATGGCCGGCAAGCAGGGCGGATCGCTGGTGGCCGTGGTGATCGGCTCCGGTGTGGACGCCGCCGTCAATGACGCCGCCACCCATGGCGCCGACAAGGTGATCGTGGTGGACGGCCCCGAGTACAAGCAGTACAGCACCGACGCCTATGCCATCGCTCTGTGCACCCTGGTGGAGAAGTACGGCCCCACCAGCATGATGATCGGCGCCACCAACAACGGCCGTGACCTGGGCCCCCGGGTGTCCTGCCGCCTGAACACCGGCCTTACCGCCGACTGCACCGCGCTGGACATCGACGAGGAGAGCGGAAACGTGGCCTGGACCCGTCCCGCCTTTGGCGGCAACCTGATGGCCACCATTCTCTGCCCCGATCACCGGCCCCAGATCGGCACCGTCCGTCCCGGCGTGTTCAAGAAGGGCGAAGTCACTGCCGCCAATGCGGAGATCGTCAGGGAAGACATCCATGTGGACGCCAAGGACATCCGCACCCAGCTTCTGGAGCTCATCCAGGACGTGGACGGCGAGAAGGTGGACCTGGAGGGCGCCGAGATCATCGTCTCCGGCGGCCGTGGCGTGGGCGGCCCTGAGGGCTTTGCCCCCGTGAAGGCCTTGGCTGAGGTCCTGGGCGCCACCGTGGGCGCTTCCCGCGCCGCCGTGGACGCCGGCTGGATCGCCCACAGCCACCAGGTGGGCCAGACCGGCAAGACCGTTGGCCCCAAGCTGTACATCGCCTGCGGCATCTCCGGCGCCATTCAGCATCTGGCCGGTATGTCCGGTTCCGACTGCATTGTGGCCATCAACAAGGATCCCGACGCCCCCATCTTCGATGTGGCCGACTACGGCGTGGTGGGCAACCTCTTTGAGGTGCTCCCCGTCCTCACCGAGGAGATCAAGAAGGCCCGGGCCTGATCCATCCGTTTGTCTCTATGACTCTTGCGCCGCCCTCCCCCTTCCATAGAGAGCGGCGCAAGGTCATATTTAGACATTGTCTAAAACTTCACAAATAGTCGATCAAAAGGAGGAAAATGGTATGAATTTTCATTTCAGCGAAGAGGAGCAGGAAATTCTGGACATGCTCCATGATTTCTGCCTGAAGGAGGTCGCTCCCATCGCCGCCGAGGTGGACGAGAACGAGCGTTTCCCCGAGGAGACCTGGCACAAGCTCTCTGAGATGGGCATGATGGGCGTACCCTTCCCCGAGGAGTACGGCGGGGCGGGCCTGAGCTACGTCAACTACATCGGTGTTTGCGAGGAGCTGGCCAAGCACTGCGCCACAACCTCCGTTATGGTCTCGGCCCACACCTCCCTGTGTGCCTGGCCCATCTTCAACTTCGGTACCGAGGAGCAGAAGCAGAAGTATCTGCCCGCACTGGCCACCGGCGAGAAGCTGGGCGCCTTCGGCCTCACAGAGCCTGGCGCCGGCACTGACGCCGCCATGCAGAAGACCGTGGCCGAGGACAAGGGCGATCACTGGGTGCTCAACGGCTCCAAGATCTTCATTACCAACGCCGGCTTTGCCGATACCTTCGTGGTCTTTGCCATGACCGACAAGGAGCTGGGCACCAAGGGCATCTCCGCCTTCATCGTGGAGAAGGACTTCCCCGGCTTCAAGGTGGGCTCTCACGAGAAGAAGATGGGCATCCGCGGCTCCTCCACCTGCGAGCTGGTCTTTGAGGACTGCATCGTGCCCAAGGAGAACCTGCTGGGCGAGCTGAACAAGGGCTTCAAGGTGGCCATGATGACCCTGGACGGCGGCCGGATCGGCATCGCCGCCCAGGCCCTGGGCATCGCCCAGGCCGCCATCGACGAGTGCGTCAAGTACACCAGCGAGCGTATCCAGTTCGGCAAGCGGATCAGCCAGTTCCAGAACACCCAGTTCCAGCTGGCCGACATGCAGGCCAGGACCGACGCCGCCCGGCTGCTGGTCTACCGGGCCGCCCAGGCCAAGCAGGATCACGAGCCCCACAGCCACCTGGCCGCCATGGCCAAGCTGGTGGCCGCCGAGACCGCTTCCGATGTGACCCGCCGGGCCCTCCAGCTCACCGGTGGCTACGGCTACACCCGGGAGTATCCCTTTGAGCGCATGATGCGCGACGCCAAGATCACCGAGATCTACGAGGGCACCAGTGAAGTCCAGCGGATGGTCATCGCCGGCTGGATGGGCGTGAAATAAGGGGTTTCCTCACAAAAATAAGAAAGATACGGCAAGGCCCGGTTCCTGATGGAACCGGGCCTTTTCGCACTCTTTTTCAGGAGGACCTCCGTCAAACGGATCCCCCCGCCCCCTGGTTTCCCTTTTCTGCCTCTTCGGCGCGGTTGCGCTTGAGCAGGAGAATGTCCTCCTTGCGGTAGCGGCGCATGTATTCCAGTACATGATAGCTGAACAGCAGCCGCTCTCGGAGGGCGGGATTGTCCAGACTCTGGCCCATTACATCCTCGATCTTTTTTACCTTGTAGAGCATGGTGTTGCGGTGGATGTAGAGAGCCTTGGCGGCCTCGGCGGCGTTTCGTTCACAGCACAGATAGGTGTAGAGTACATCGGTGAGGTTTCCGCCGGTCTTGTTGTCGTACATCACCAGGGAGATCAGGGAGGGGTGGCACAGATGGACGATGTTCCGGCTACCCAGATACTGCCGGGCGGATTGCTCGGCCATCTCGACGATCTGGTACATGCTGTAGTCTTCATAGAAGTAGACGCGCCCTTCCGGATCCATGGTCATACCCAGCTGAAGGGCGCTTTTGGTCTGGTGGTACATAGGGGGCAGGGAGGTGAGAAACTCGGAAAAATTGCCGATGGCGGCATGGCCGTCATGCTGTGACAGGATCTGCTCCAGGGCCTCCCGGTCAAAGCGCAGGCGCACTCCCCGGTTCATCTTGCGGATAATGAGCAGGATATCCCCACGGTAGGTAGTAATGTTGCTGAAGGGAAAAATACGCTCCAGCTGGCTGATGACATAGTTCCAGGGGATGCTGGAGCGATCCTGGGTGCCGCCGAAGGATATCAGCATCACGTGGTAATAACGGTGAACCGCCAGCCGGATCTGCTTGAGCCGCTGCTCCAGCTCCTCGGGGTCTGTGAGGCGGAACTCAATGAGATCGGCGGCCAGAGCTCCGAAGTCGGCGTTGCTGCTGTAGTCCACACTTTTGTTGCTGAACATGTATTGGGAGATGTAGTCGGCCACCACCTGGGACAAATCGGTACAGCAGGGATCCGGTTCACCCCCGGGGAGGATGAGGATAAGCCGGGCGGCAATGAGATCCCGAAAACGCACCACCCGGACAATGGTGTAATTTCCGCTTTCGCCATACCGATATTCTATATGATCCTGATTTTTTCCGCCCACCAGTGGGGTCTGACGACGGATGGACTGGATGGTGTCATAGGTCTGGTATCCGTTTTCCCGCAGCTCGTCGGCGGTGGGGTCGTGGACGTCGGGGTGGTAGACCGAGGCGATGTGCTTGAAGCCGGTGTTGACCAACAGAAGTGTAGCCCGGAAGGGGGGAGCGGCCCTCCGGAGGAGTTCCTGGAGTCCGGCGTTGGTGTAGACCGCGTCGTGAAGGGCGTTATCCCAGCTCCAAAAGGCGTGAATGTGCTCATGGATCCGATTGTAGAGAGGCAGCAGGGGCAGGGAGGTCTCCAGCAGCCAAAGCTGATCGGGGATGGAAAGTTCCTCCAGGGCGGGACAGCTACCAGCGCAGATAACGCACATGGGCGAGCGGGGGAAAAGGCCCTGCCGCAGACATTGCTCCACGACCCCGGCCTCTCCCACATAAAGACACTCAGAACGCAGGGCCTCGGCTCCATTGCGCTCCATCAGCTTGATGCCGCCGTGGAGATCTGGGGCCTCGCCGCCGGGATGGAAGCGAAGGATCACATCGCCCAGCCAGCAGCGGAGCATGGAAGGGGTGTACATACCCATAGAAGCTCACCTCACAGACAGGATATGTGCTTTTAGCACAAAGCGGAAAGAAAAACTTGTGGGCGCGGGCACAAAGAGTGGGGGAAACTCTCCATAAGGATACCAGACGGCGGAAAATAAAGCAAGGGTTTGACAGAAAGAAAAAGAAGATGGGCGAAAATAATATACAAAATACACAAAAAGAAAAGATAAAACTGTATATGTGCGAAGCGCACAAAAGACGAAGGCCTTTTTGGGCGGCGCATACCTATAAAGAACGGTTCGACTTATGTTAAAGTATTCACATAGCACGTGGAGTGGCAGGCGGACGGCGGGGTCAGAGGGACGGAATAGACCCTGCCGGAGACAATGGAAGGGAGGAATGTGTGACAACGATAGAGCGTTCTCTGTATGAAGTGTTCTGACATAAAAGCAATAGAGAAGAAAAGGAGAAAAACTAGTATGGATATGCTTACTGTTGTCGGCTTTATCCTGGTCATCGCCATGGTGGCCCTGGTCATTTGGGGGAAATGGGCGCTGCCCCCCATTTTGATCCTGTTGTCTACAATCGCCGTGTTTATCCTGGGACTCTCCGGGTGTCTTGTGCCTCCCAAGGCTGAGGCTCCCGCAGTCATGGATGTACTTACCTGTCTGAAGGCCCTTCAGGGGTATCTGGGCACAGGTCTGAATCAGGTGCTGAACACTGCTGCTCTGTTTACCTTTGCTGTGGTGTTCTTCAACGTACTGGGCGACGCCGGTGTGTTCGATATGATCGTGGATAAGATCCTTGGCGTTATCGGCAATTCCATCAGCCTGGTTCTTCTGGTGACCTGCCTGCTTACCTCCATTTCCCACCTGGATGGTTCTGGTGCTACCACTTGGCTCATCACTGCCCCCACTATGCTGCCTATTTTCAAGAGAATGAAAGTGTCGCCTGTTATTATGATGGCGTACATCGCCCTGGTTTCCGGTGTAGAGAATATGCTCCCCTGGACCTCGGCTCTGGCTCGTGTGGCCTCCTCGACAGGACTGGAGCCCCGTGAGATCTGGATGCAGATGCTTCCGGCTCAGATCGTCGGGTTGATCTTGCTCTATGCGTCTGTTTTTGTGGTTGGCCCTCTGCTGAAGAAAAAGGGCGCTGGCATGAGCGATGCTGAGTTTGCGCAGATGAAGCTGGAGATGAAGACCGGTAAGGGAGAGTCGGTCCTTCCGGTCAGCAAGGGCGTCAAGATTTTTGACCTGTGCTTCCTGGTCGTTCTGGTCATTTGTCTGCTTATGGGTTGGATCAACACCAACGTGGCCTTTATGATCGGTCTGTCTATTGCCCTGCTGGTCAACTGCAAGGACGCCAAGGAGATGACTTCTCAGATCAAGAAGCACGGCGCCAACGCTCTGAACATGGTCATGATCATTTTCTCCATCGGCATGCTCTGCGGCGTACTCAAGGACACGGGTATGATGAACGCTATGACCAACTTCCTCATCGGTCTGCTGCCTGATTCCATGGGCAAGCACCTGGCCTTTATTGTGGGTATCGTGGCCGTGCCTCTCTCGATGGCTATTGGGTCGGATGCCCTTTACCTGGTTGCCGCTCCGATTTTCGGAAACATGGCGATCGCCTTTGGCGGCACTATGATGCAGGGTGCTGTTGCTTGTGCTATCGGCGCCTGCGTGGCGGTTAACCTCTGCCTGGTGGCTCCCACTCCCTACCTGGCCCTGGGTCTGTGCGGCGTGGAAATGAAGGACAACTTGAAATATTGTTTCCTTCCCACCTGGGTGCTTGGTATATTGCTAATCATTGTGTGTGGGTTTACTGGAGCAGTCCCCTTCTAAGTTTGCGTTGAATAGCTGAAAATCAATTAATAATGCCCACCGCCCAGGTGTGTTTTGTCTGACAAGCAGGCGGACCGAGTTGCTGGGCGGTGGGCTGATTTTAACGATAGGAAAGGAAGTGACGGCCTCCATGAGTATTCGTCCCTGCGCCCTGAGGAGCGAGGCATTTTGTACCCTGAAAGAGGCGTATGATCAGCGTGACGCCCAGGCCCTCAAGTGGCGCAAGCAAGGGAAAAAGGTAATTGGAAAGCTGGGCTTCGACGTCCCCGATGAGCTGCTTTTGGCGGCGGGAATGTTTCCGGTGCAGGTCTGCGCCGATGCCGGAAAGCCGCTGGCGGAGGCGAATAAGTATCTGGAAAACGCCTTTGAGTCCGTGGTGCGCGCCCAGTTTGAAAAGCTGGTAGACGGCACCTATGGTGAACTGCTGGACGGGCTTGCTATTTCCAATTCCAACGACACCATCATCCGCATTTTCTACTACCTGCGGGAGATCCACCGGGTGGAGCCGGAGAAAAACGTCCCTCCCGTCACCTTTATTGACTGGACCTTTACCCGCAGCCGCCTGTGGCAGAACCGTTGCGAGTTCGTCATTGAGCTGTTTAAGCAGCAGGTGGAGCAATGGGCGGGCAGAACGGTGAGCGATGATGAGATTCGCGCCGCGGGCAAGCTGATGAACGAGAACCGGGCAGCCCTCCGGGCCATGGCGGCTCTTCGACATGGGGAGGAGGTCCGTATCAACGGCAGCGAGGCCCTCACCATCATCGGCGCCGGGCTGTTTATGGATAAGGAAGAGCATACCGAGCTGGTTCGCCGGGTGGTGGAGGACGCCAAGGCTTGGGCTCCTGTCACCGGAAAACGAGTGTTCTACAGCGGAGCAAACCATGAGGACACCGCCCTGTATGAAAAGCTGGAGGAGCTGGGCCTTGTGGTGGTGGGAGAGGATACCGACTGGGGTGACCGCTCCTATGAACGGGACATGGATCTCTCCTGTCCTGTCATTCGCGGGATCGTCGACCGATATTTTCTTCGCACACCTACCGTGGAAAAATCCCGGGTGGCCCAAAGCGTGGAGATCCTCTCCGGGCAGGTGGAGGCCACCGGCGCCCAAGGGGTGATCTTCTACACCAACGCCTATGCCGAGGTGGCCACCTTCAATATGCCGGAGCAGAGGAAAATGCTGGAGGGCAGGGGCATAAAGCATATGACTTTCAGCAGGATGACCTATCCTCTCCGCAAAAACGAGGGGCTTGACGAAAAGCTGGCGGAGTTTGCCGCGGAAATGAAGGGAGGCGAGTGAGCATGGCAGAGGAGAAAAAACCGGCCTCCAGATCCGCGGCGGTAAAGAAGCTGGCGGCCACCAAGGCGGCGGGAGAATACCAGAAGAAATGGTTCCTTGAAATGCGGGAACGGGTGGAGCGAGAGGGCTGCGACTTTGCCATTCTCAACGCCGACGTGCCCATGGAGATATTTCGGGCCATGGACATCCCCTTTGTGGTGAATCAATGGTGGTCCGCCATCTGCGGCGCCAAGCGGAAGACCAAGCGGTATTTTGAGCTGATGCGGGAAAACGGCTATCGACCGGATCTTGACAGCTACTGTGCCATGGCCCTTGCGGAGAGCTACGATCCCGACGACAAAAAGCTGGACGAGGAGGGCAATCCCATCGGCCCCTGGGGGGGGCTGCCCAGGATCTCCATCAGCATTACCCGGGCCACCAGTGACAGCCTGGTCAAGATCTACGATCTTTTGGCCCGCAACCACGGCGGAGAGCTCTATGTGATGGGCAACACCATCGCCCGCAAGACGCCCCTCAATTGGTATGAGCTTGCCGCTGACCGCTGGGAGGAGATCTACGACAGTGACCGCCTGGACGCAGCGGTGGAGGATCTCAAGGAGCTCATCCGCTGGCTGGAGAGGAAAACGGGCAGGCGGTTTGATATGAACAAGCTGCAAGAGGTCATGGACCTGGTCAATGAGCAGGAGGGCTGGTACAAAAAGATACGGGATCTTATCGCTCAATGTCACCCCGTGCCTGTCACGGTGGTGGACACCATCAACGCCGTGATGCAGGCCCAGTGGCAGCGGGGGACCCGCTGGGCCGCCGACCATGCCCGGGGACTTTATGAGGAGATCAAGGTCCTTGTGGACAAGGGCGAGGCGGCGGTGCCCAATGAGAAGCTGCGTATGATGTGGCTGGGCCGGGGCATGTGGCAGGACTTTGCCTTCTATCAGCGCTTTGAGGAAAAGTATGGGGCGGTGTTCATGTGGTCCATGTATCTGGCCATGGGCGCCGACGCCTATACCAGGAACCATGTGGAAAAGGATCCCCTGCGCGCTCTGACAGCCCGGTTTGTGGGCATGGAGGACTTTTTGCACATGCCGCCCTGGAACAGCTCCTGGTTTATCCAGCAGGCCAGGCAGAACGATATTGACGGCGTAGTATATATGATCCCCGACAACGACGTTATCGCGCTGGAGGGCAGCTATTTCATCATCAGGAATCTGGAGGATGCGGGCATCCCTGTGCTTAGCTTCCAGGCAGACCCGGTCAATGTGGGGAAATGGAACGCCGAGACCATGACCGGCATGGTAGAGGAATTCATAGAGCAAAGAGTAATACCAAATAGAGAGAAAATTAATAAAAAATCCCCATCTGTACAATAAAAAATCGAATTTTTTTCGGCTGAACATATTCACAAATTGGTTGAGATGTATTATAATAACAGGAGGTCATCCATATGTCTTGTAAAGGTCCCCTTTCCGGTTACCGTGTTCTTGATATGACCCAGTTTGAGTCCGGCACCGTCTGCACCGAGACCCTGGCCTGGCTGGGGGCTGAGGTGCTGAAGGTGGAGCGGCCCGTCAAGGGTGAATTGGGCCGCTACTCTCAGGCCAACCCCGGGGTGGACAGCTACGGCTTTGTAGTCATGAACATGAACAAGAAGTCCATTACCTGCGACGCCAAGTCTCCCGAAGGCCTTGCTCTGTTGGAGAAGCTGATGAAGGTGTGCGATGTGGTGGTGGAGAACATGGGCCCCGGCTCCATGGATAAGCTGGGTCTGACCTACGACCGCTGCAAGGAGCTCAACCCGAAGATCATCTATGCCAGCCTGAAGGGGTTTGATCAGACGGGGCCCTATAAGGATTATCCCGCCTTCGATCCCATCGCTACCCACACCGGCGTTATGGTCTCCGCCACCGGTCTGCCGGAGCAGCCCATCAAGTGCGGCGTCTCCGTGGCTGATTCAGGCACCGGTATGACCCTGGCCATGAGTATCATTGCCGCTCTGCTCCAGCGGGAGCGGGAGGGCATCGGTCAGCGGGTGGACGTGGCCATGCAGGACTTTATGATCTGTCTCAGCCGTTCTCAATGGGAGCCTTTCCTCAACAAGGGCAAGCCCAACCGCCGGGTGGCCAACGGCATGCCTCTGGAGGATGTGGCCCCCTCGGACACCTATCCCTGCAAGCCTTTTGGTCTCAACGACTATGTGCATATCTACTGCTCCCGCCATCCCGGCAGCAAGCAGTGGGATAACCTGTGCGACGTCATCGGACGGCCCGACCTGAAGCAGGATGTGTGCCCTGAGATGGCCACACCCACCAGCCGTTTTGTCCACCGGGACATTTGTGACGGCGCCATTAAGGACTGGCTGAAGAATTACACCAAGTTTGAGGCGATGGACATCCTCTGTAAGGCCGACATCCCCGCCGGAGCCTTGTTGGACTGCGAGGACATTACCAACGATCCTCAGTATCAGGAGCGGGGTATCATTGTAGAGGTGGAGCATCCCCAGCGGGGCAAGTTCAAGATCCCCGGCTTTGCTCCCAAGATGAGCGCCGTCAAGGTAGAGTACGAGTGCAGCCCGGAGCTGGGCGGCAGCAATGAGGAGGTCTACGGCAAGCTGTTGGGCCTCTCTGCGGAAGAGCGTTCCGCACTGAAGGAAAAGAAGGTCATCTGATCAAGGCTGCTCCGGCACGTCGCCGCCCTGCTCTGTGGGGCGGCGGCGTGCCGACGCTTATACATTGATTTTTCCGCGAGAAAAAGAGGAGTGGAGCATATGCTGCCTTTGGAAGAACTGACGGTGGGACAATTGCTCAGAAGGACGGCCCGGCGCTTGCCCGAACGACCTGCCATGGAGTATGGGGACAGAACATGGAGCTATCGGGAATTTGACGCCCAGGTGGATCTGTGGGCCCGCCGGCTTCTTGGCCTGGGGATCCGCAAGGGAGAACGGGTGGGCCTGTGGTGCGAGATGGAGCCCCGCGCCGTTTTCCTCATGTACGCGCTGGTTCGCATCGGGGCGGTGTGCGCCATGTTCAACACCAGCCTTCGGCGGCCCGAGCTCAGATCTCTGCTGGAGCGCACCCGGATCTCCACCCTCCTTTATGGTGGGGGTTATAAGGAGTTGGACTATCCTGAAATATGCCGGGGACTGGAAGAGGAGTTGCCCTGTCTGGAGCGTATGTATTACGTCAGCGAGGCGCCCCGGTCCGGCTATCCTGCTTTGGAGGAGATCCTGCCGGCCACCCCGGCGGAGCTGGAGTGGGCGGAGGAGGTGGTGCGCCCGGAGGACACTGCCTTTATCCTCTACACCAGCGGCACCACCAGCGCCCCCAAGGCGGTGATGGGCAGCCACTTCAGCCGGGCCAACAGCGGAGTGCTCCAGGCCCATGATCTGGGGGCCACCCAGGACGACCGGTTCTGCGTGGGCATGCCCATGTTCCACTGCTTTTGTCTGTCGGTGAATATCCTGGCGGCCTGCGCCGTGGGGGCCTGCCTCTGCCTGCCGGCGGGTCGGCGGACGGGAGAACTGCTGGAGACCATTACCAGGCGGCGGTGTACGGTGTTCAGCAGCGTGCCTGCCCTGTTCCACGCCATCCTCTGCCGGGAGGACTTTGACCGCTGGGATCTGTCCTGCCTGCGTACCGGCTTTATCGGCGGCAGCCTTTATCCCGCCGCCCTTTTCCGGGAGATCGACGAGCGCTTCGGGGAGAACTTTACCCTGCTGTCCAGCCTGGGCCAGACTGAGGCCACCGCGGGGCTTACCACCTCCTTTTTGGGTGACACGCTGGAGGTGCGCAGCGAGACCGTGGGCCACTTTATGGATCATGTGGAGGGGAAGATCGCCGATATTGAGACCGGTGCGGCCCTCCCTCCGGGACGGTCGGGGGAGATTTGCGTGCGGGGCTATCTGGTGATGCAGGGCTACTACGGCCAGGGTGAGGAGACCGCCAGGGCCATCGATCCGGAGGGCTGGCTCCACACCGGGGACATGGGCTGTATGGACGAGAAGGGAAATATCCGCATGACGGGTCGGCTCAAGGAGCTCATTATCCGGGGGGGCGAGAACATCAGCCCCGCGGAGGTGGAGAATGTTGCCGCGGAGTGGCCGAACATCAGCATGTGCAAGGCGGTGGGCGTTCCGGACGGGCACTACGGGGAGGAGATCTGTCTGTGTGTCATCCCCCGGGAGAGGGGAGACTGGGACGAGGAGGCCTTCCGGGAATGGCTCAGACCTCGGCTGGCCGCCTTTAAGCTTCCGAGATACATTTTACTGCTGGAGGAGTTCCCCCGGACGGTCACCGGAAAGATCCGGCCCGCCGAGCTCCGGGCTCTGGCCGTGGAGCGGCTGGGTCTGGATCGATAGAGCAAAGGAACGCCGTGGGCCAGGGGTGGTCCACGGCGTTCTGAGAGAAGGGAGGACAGCCTGTGGGACTGTTTGTCAGGGATCGGGATTTTTATAAAAAGATATTGACCATCGGAGGCCCTATTGCCGCCCAGCAGGTCATCACCGTGGGTGTGAACATGATGGACACGGTGATGCTGGGCCAGCTCAACGAGACCGCCATCTCCGCCAGCGCCGCCGCTACGCAGGCCCATACCCTGTTCCACTTTATGGCTATGGGGATGGGCATGGGGGCCAGTGTGCTCATTGCCCGGTACTGGGGTGCGGGGGAGATGCCCAGCCTGCGCAAAAGCCTGAGCCTGATGTACCGCTGCTGTATCCTTATCGCGGCCCTCTTTACTCTGACGGTGGCCCTGGCCCCACACTGGGTCATGTCTCTTCTGACCCCGTCGGAGGCGGTGATCGCGGAGGGGATCCGGTATCTTCGCTGGGCCCTGCCCTGCTTCTTCTTGGCGGGCTTTTCCCTGACCACCACGGTGGTTTTGCGGAACCTGGGGAAGATGCATGTGCCTATGTTGGTGTCTGTAGGAGCCTTCTTTATCAATATCTTTTTCAACTGGGTCTTCATCTTCGGGAAGCTGGGAGCCCCGGAGATGGGTGTGGCTGGGGCGGCCCTGGGCACCCTGATCAGCCGGAGCTTTGAATTTCTTGTCATTTGCGGGTATTTCTTTTTTTATGATAAGGTGGCTCACTTTCGGCTGCGGGATATCCTGGCCCCCTGTGGAGATCTGCTGCCGGAATTTCTGCGCATCTCCCTGCCGGTGATGATCAGCGATACCCTTTTGGGCCTGGGCAGCAGCGTGAGCATGTCCATTGTGGGCCATATCAGCGACGCCTTTATGTCGGCCAACACCATCACCAATGTCACCCAGCAGATCACCACCGTCTTTACCGCTGGGCTGGGGCAGTCGGCGGTCATTATCACCGGCAACACTCTTGGACGGGGGGAACGGGAGAAGGCCCAGGCCCAGGGGGTCACCTTCACCCTTTTGGGCTTTCTGCTGGGGGCGGCGTGCGGTGGGATCATCCTGCTCATCAGCCCCGGGGTGGTGGGAAGCTACAAGATCACCCCGGAGACCTATGCCATCGCCATGGAGCTTATGCGGGCGGTGGCGTGTATCGTGGTGTTTATGGCCCCCGCCTCCATCCTCACCAAGGGAGTCCTTCGGGGGGGCGGAGACACCCGCTTCCTCATGATCGCAGACGTGTTTTTCCTCTGGGCGGTGAGCGTGCCCCTGGGCTACTGCGCGGGGCATTTGTGGCACTGGAGTCCCTTCTGGATCCTCTTTGCCCTGCGGCTGGATCATGTGATCAAATCCATCTGGTGCGTGTTCCGGCTCAGAAGCGGCAAGTGGATCAAAAAAATCAAGGCCGCCCCCGGCGCCCAGAGTCGGGAGCTGTAAGAGAAATAGAGGGGTCACACCGCGACTTATTTGCGGTGTGACCTTTTTATCCTTGGGTTTCAGATGACCCTGACGGTGTAGGTCAGCGTTTTGATCTCGCCCGGGGCCAGGGTGATACAGTGGGGCTTGTCCGTAAATTCACCGCTTTCGTTCTCATAGGCGGCGCAGCCGTGCCAGGGCTCCAGACAGATGTATGGGGCCTGCTTGTGGGGCATGGTCCAGAAGGCGATCATGGGGAAATCCGGGAAGTCCATATGGACGCCTTTGCCCGTCTCCCCGTGAAGCAAAGAGACGCCGGTGGAACGCAGGGCCTCAAAAATAAGCGTGTCCAGCCGGTCGAAGTGGCTGTAGTCCAGGGGGAGGGTGTCAGAGCCGGTCAAGATGGGCTCCCCTTGCCCGGGCAGAAGGAGTCCCTGAGGGGAGAGGGGCAGGGTGGCGGCCCTCTCGGAGTGGTCAAAAACCAGCCGGTAGTCCTCGAACCGCTCTCCCGGGCGGAGAGGGCAGCGGAAGGCGGTGTGGGCGCCGATGCAGAAGGGGAGGGGGGCGTCTCCGGGATTTTCTACCCGGAATTGAGTGGAGAAGCCCTCGTCGATGAGCCGGTGACACACCTCCAGGCGGAAGGGGTAGGGATAGAGCTTCAGCGTCTCCGGATCCTCCCGCAGCTCCAGCGCCACAAAGTCCTCGCCCTGCTCGACAGGGGTGAATTTCTTCCGGCGGGCAAAGCCGTGGCGGGGCATCTCATAGGTTTTTGCGTTAAAGCGGGTCTTTCCGTTTTTCAGATTGCCCACAAAGGGGAAGAGAATGGGGTTGTGCCCCGACCAATAGGCGCTGTCCCCGCCCCAGATGTACTCGCTTCCCGCCCCGTCCCGATAAGAGACCAGCTCTCCGCCCTGGGTTTCCACCAGGGCGCTGTATGTGCCGTGGGACAATTGGATCTCCATCTGCTCACTCCTTTCTCAACTATCGTCATTATACAGGAAAAAAGAAAAAAAGGAAAGACGCGCTCGCCCTGTCTCCCCGGAGCTGCCGCCCCCGGCGTTGCTTGACAAAAGGGGTGGGGACAGGTAAAATGAACCTAAAACAGGAAGATTCGACTTGCGGACTTTTGCGAAAGAAGGAAAAATGGTGAGGCAGACCGCCCTCCGAAACAAACAGAATGAGGAGGATCCAACCATGAGAAAAAAGCTGCTGACCCTGTTCCTGGCCGTGACGATGGCCCTGTCCCTGGTTCCCGCTCCTGCGCGTGCTGCCGTGCTTGATCCTGAGCGGCACCGGCAGCGTCTGAAACCCATACTTGACGTGCTGCCCACCGACCTTCGGCGGCCGGCTTGCCCCACCACTGTGCTGCAGGTCATCTGGAATCAGGATGTTGCGGCAAAATGGGATGACAGCCTGGTTCAGGAGATCGCGGATCTCGCCAACAGCCTCACCGCCGGCAAGAGTACCGACAGGGAAAAGATGAAGGGCCATCTTCGACTGGGTAAGCCAAAACGTGACGTACGATGGCAACCTTCCTGATGAAAGGGACGCGTTCGACGCCTATACCTTAAGACGTTCTACCTGTGGGGGCTATACCCGCCTGTGCAGGCTCATGGGTGTCATCGTGGGGCTCCAGGTGGCTGAAATTGCCGGTATTTCCAATGAGGAGAATCCTTTTTTACACGACTGGAACGCCGTCCTGCTGGACGGGGAGTGGTTGTTCTTTGACGCCACCTGGGCTATGTGGGACATAGGTCAATACTATCACGCGTGGACGAGTGCTATCATCTACGATGACATATACCAGTGGGACTTCCGCGCAACGGAAGTTGGAACTCCCAACATGATAAGCTTTACCCCTCGCTGGGGGTTTATGGATCAGTGTCCCGCCAACGTAGTCATCCCTGACACCGTGACCCAGGTGTCGTCTTTCTACGGCTGCCCCAATCTGGAGACCTTGACTCTCTCCGATTCCGTGACCAGGATCACGGCCTGCGGCAACAATCCCAAATTGAAGAGCGTGACCTTCGGCAAGGGCATCGTCAATATCGGCGCCAACGCGTTTAGCGATTGTACCAGTTTGAAGAGCATCCACATTCCCAACAGCGTGACTACCATCGAGGGGAGGGCGTTCTCCAACACGGGACTCACCAGCGTAACGATCCCCAGCAGCGTCACCAGCATTAGGAAGTATGCGTTCCAAGACTGCGCCAGTCTGACGGATGTGTACTACGGCGGCACGGAGGAACAGTGGAAGGCCATTTCCATCCAGCAGTATAATACCAATCTGACCTCCGCCACCATCCACTACAACAGCACCATGCCCCAGCAGCCTGCCAAGCCGACGCAGGCCGTGGCCTACGCCTCCACCCAGAACGTTCTGGTGGACGGAAAGAGCGTGGAGTTCTACGCCTACGCTTTGAAGGATGCCAACGGCAACGACACCAACTATGTGAAGCTTCGGGACGTGGCCCAGATCCTCAATGGCTCCGCCGCCCAGTTTGAGGTGGGTTGGGACGGCTCCATCTCCATCACCACCCGGAGCGCCTATACCTCCAACGGAAGCGAGCTCATCCAGAACTTTGCCGGCAACCAGCCCTACACCGTCAACACCTCCCCGGTGAAGGTGAACGGGGCGGCGGTGGCCCTGGATGCCATCACCCTCACCGACGCCACCGGCGGCTACACCTACTTCAAGCTCCGGGATCTGGGTTCCGCCCTGGGCTTCAACGTGGGCTATGCCAACGGGGTGGGCATCTTTATCCAGACCGACGCGCCTTATACCGACGCGGACTAAACCCGAATGAAAAGGCCCCCCTGGGTAGGATGAACCTACCAGGGGGGCCTTTTTATCGTGTGGAGAACGGGTTGCGGAATGTTTCCCTTTAAAGCGGGGAAAGACATATCCATCAAAAAGTACAAGCCCCCCCGAATATCGGCCGATATTCGGGGGGGCCTGGAGCTGCTGGCCGGACTTGAACCGGCGACCTGCTGATTACGAATCAGCTGCTCTACCAACTGAGCCACAGCAGCATATGAAGTTGTTTCTCCCAAGGGGAGATGCTCTACAGCCGCTTCGCGGCACTAACTCGCCCTAAGGCCGCCTTGCGGCCAAGCGCGAGTAAGCAACTGAGCCACAGCAGCATATGAAGTTGTTTTCTCCCAAAGAGGGACAAATTGGGATGGAACTCTGCAAATCAAAAGTTTATCATATTTTGAGGGCCTCGTCAATCCCGAAAAGGGCTCTTTTTATTCCCGGTGGCGGGGAAAGGCCAGCGCCAGGGCGGGCAGGACCGCTCCTACGGTGAGAGTAAGAGGGAGTACGGCGGGGAAGAGTAAGATCTGAACGGCCAGAATACCCGTGGCCAAGAGGACAGCCAGAACGCTCCCGGGCAGAGTGGCGAGGAAGTCCAGCCAGGCCCGCCGCAGGGCGGCCACAGGCGGCTCCGGCCAGGTGAGGGCGGGGAAGAGTGAAGGCCTACGCTCCACAGGAGAATGAGTCCGGCCATCCCCAGCCCCGCCAACGCCATGAGAGCGCCGCCCAAGGCAAAATAATACCAGACTGCGGTAAAAAGCAAAGTGCTCAGGCTCCAGAACAAAAGGCCCCAGGCCATTTTGGACAGAAACCGACTGCGGAAGGTAGAGCAATAGGCGCGCAGCAACTTGACCGGCGCGTCCTTTGCCAGCTGCTCCATCACATATCCCATGGCCGACAGGGCGGGCCCAAGGGTGAAAATGGGCAGACAGGTGAGCAGGAAAACAAAATTCAGTCCCACCCAATCGGGAAAGTTCTGCGCCAGGACAGTGAGATACCAGCGAAAGCCCTGACGGCTTCCGGGGGCCTTCTCATGCTTGTTTGCCATGTCGCCCGCCTCCTTGAGATCCCGGAGCTGAAAGCCCTGGAAAGAATAAAACCATTGTAACGTTTCCAGCTCCAAAAGGCAAGGGGACAGCGGGAGAATCTTTCGTGATATTTGACAATTTTGCGGGCTGGTTTTTCATAAAGCCTACAAATTTGTGTGATATGGCCCAAAAATCCTTGCCTTCCTTGGCCGAATGTTGTATAGTATGAATCAGAAAAGCTGGAAACGTTTCCGGAAAATTCGACCGAAAGCACATCACATACATTTTGAAGGAGGAACACACAATGAAAAAGAGTTGGCTCGCACTGGCGCTCACCGGCGCCATGACCCTCGGCCTTCTGGCCGGCTGCGGCGGCGGAGATAAGCCCGCCGTCGGAAGCGGCGACGGCAAGGGCAGCGTCTACTATCTGAACTTCAAGCCCGAGCAGGACAAGGACTGGCAGGCCCTGGCCCAGACCTACACCGAGAAGACCGGTGTGCCCGTCACCGTGGTCACTGCCGCCTCCGGCCAGTACGAGACCACCCTGATGGCCGAGATCGGCAAGAGCGAGGCCCCCACCATGTTCCAGGTCAACGGCCCCGTGGGTCTGAACAACTGGAAGGATTACTGCTACGACCTCACCGGCTCCAAGGTGCTGGGCGAGCTCACCAGCGAGGACTTCACCCTGAAAAACGGCGACGAGGTGGCCGGCATTGGTTACGTCATCGAGACCTATGGCCTCATTACCAACACCAAGCTGCTGGAGCAGGCGGGCTACAAGACCTCCGACATCCAGAGTTTTGCCGATCTGAAGAAGGTGGCCGAGGACATCACCGCCCGGAAGGATGAGCTGGGCTTTGCCGCCTTTACCTCCGCCGGTATGGACGGCTCCTCCGACTGGCGCTTTAAGACCCACCTGGCCAACCTGCCCATCTATTTTGAGTACCAGGCCGACGGCATCGGCTCCACCGAGGCCATCAAGGGTTCCTTCCTGGATAACTACCGCCAGATGTGGGATCTCTATATCAACAACGCCACCTGCGATCCCAAGGATCTGTCCGCCAAGACCGGCGATGACGCCGTGGCCGAGTTCGTGAACGGCGAGGCTGTCTTCTACCAGAACGGCACCTGGGCCTACGGCGACGTGAAGAGCCTGGGCGACGACAGCCTGGCCATGATCCCCCTGTACGTGGGCGCCGGCGACGAGGCCAAGCAGGGCCTGTGCACCGGCACCGAGAACTACTGGTGCGTCAACAAGAACGCCAAGGCCGAGGACATTCAGGCCACCCTGGACTTCATGTACTGGTGCGTCACCTCCGACGAGGGCACCACCTCCATGGCCAGCGATATGGGCTTTGTCATCCCCTTCAAGGCCGCCAAGGAGTCGGAGAACCTCTTTGTCAAGCAGGACGCCGAGCTCACCGCCGCCGGCAAGACTCCCGTGTCCTGGAACTTCACCACCATGCCCTCCGAGGAGTGGAAGAATGTTCTGGGCTCCGCCCTGACGGCTTACGCCGCCGACCAGACCGATGCCAACTGGGCCGCCGTGGTCTCCGCCTTCGTGGACAACTGGGCCGCCGAGTACAAGCTGGCCAACGGCTGAGCCCCTCGGGCACAAATCAAATAAAAAAGGAAAAGGGGCGGGCGTCTGCCCGCTCCTTTTTGAAAAGAGAGCCCTTCCCCCAGGGCGGGGGAGGAATTTGAGATATGGAGGTGGCTTACCGCTATGGAACGAGCGCTGAAACGCTGGTCTCCCTTGTTTATCCTGCCCACATTCCTGGCTTTTGCCATCGGCTTCATCTACCCCTTTGTTGAGGGCGCGTACCTGTCCCTGTGCCAGTTCACCACCGTGCGGGACGCCAAGTTCATAGGCTTCGGCAACTATATCCGGGCTTTCGGCGACAGCCAGTTTCTGGATTCCTTTTGGTTTACCGTGGCCTTTACGGTGGTGTCGGTGGCGCTTATCAATGTCATCGCCTTCCTCTTTGCCCTGATGCTCACCAAGAACCTGAAGGGGACCAACATCTTCCGCACCGTGTTCTTTATGCCCAACCTCATCGGCGGCATCGTGCTGGGCTATATCTGGCAGATCCTCATCAACTGTGTGCTGTCCCTTGTGGGTAAGCCCCTGCTGGCGCTGAACGCCACGGCGGGCTACTGGGGCCTCATCATCCTCATGTGCTGGCAGCAGATCGGCTATATGATGATCATCTATATCGCCGGGCTCCAGGCGGTGCCCGACGACCTGACCGAGGCGGCCCAGATCGACGGGGCTACCCCCCTTCAGACCCTGCTGCGGGTGAAGCTGCCCATGGTGATGCCCTCCATCACCATCTGCACCTTCCTCACCCTCACCAACGGCTTCAAGCTCTTCGACCAGAACCTGGCCCTCACCGCCGGCGAGCCCAACCACGCCACCGAGATGCTGGCCTACAATATCTATAATACCTTCTACGCCCGCTCCGGCCCCCAGTGGAAGGGCATGGGCCAGGCCAAAGCAGTTCTGTTCTGTATTCTGGTAGTGGCCATCTCCATGCTCCAGCTCAAGGCCACCCGTTCCCGGGAGGTGCAGCAGTAATGACAAAAAAGAAAACCGCCGTCAACGGCCTTTTGATCGCCCTGCTCACAGCGCTGAGTGTCGCCTGGGTCTACCCGGTGTTCATGATCCTGATGAACACCCTGAAGACCGAGCGCGCCATCACCACCTCCACCGCCTTCCTTCTTCCCACGGCGGAGACCTTCGCGGGAGTTCAGAACTATGTCAGTGCCATCGTCTCCCAGGGATTTTTACAGGCCCTGGGCTATAGCCTGCTCATCACCTTCACCTCGGTGGCCCTCATCCTGATCTGCTGCTCCATGTGCGCATGGTATATCACCCGGGTCAAGGGCTGGGTGAGCAAAATTCTCTATTTTCTCTTTGTACTGTCCATGGTGGTGCCCTTCCAGATGGTCATGTTCACCCTGTCCTCCACGGCGGACATGCTCAAGCTGAACACCCCCTGGAACATCTGCGTCATCTACCTGGGCTTCGGCGCGGGCCTGGCGGTGTTCATGTTCTGCGGCTTTGTCCGCTCGGTGCCCCTTGAGGTGGAGGAGGCCTCCATGATCGACGGGTGCAATCCAGTGCAGACCTTCTTCCTCATCGTCCTGCCCATGCTCAAGCCCACCCTGGTGAGCGTGGGCATCCTGGAGGCCATGTGGGTGTGGAACGACTACCTGCTGCCCACTCTGGTATTGGACATCAAGAAATATATGACCATCCCCATGCTCATCCAGCGCTTCCGGGGCTCCTTCGGGCGGGTGGAGATGGGCCCCATGATGGCCTGCATCATGCTCACCATCATCCCCATCATCATCGTCTACCTGGCCGGACAGAAGTATATCATCAAAGGGGTTGCCGCCGGCGCTGTAAAGGGATAAAATAGTCGAAGATCATCGAAAGGGGGGAGAGCCATGCCCATGACCATCAAGGATATCGCCCAGCGCTCGGGCTACGCCGTGGGCACGGTCTCCCGTGTCCTCAACGGCCACCCCGACGTCAGCGACGCGGCCCGGGAGCGCATCCTGGCCGTGGTGGCGGAGACCGGCTTCCGCCCCAATGACACCGCCCGGCACCTGAAACAGCGGGGCAGCCGGGAGGTGGCCATTATCGTCAAGGGCGCGGGCAACCTCCTCTTCGCCCGTATTTTGGAGGAGGCCCAGCGGCTTTTGAAGGCCGACCACCGCCCCGCGGCGGTCTATTACCTGGACGAGAATGACGACGAGGTGGAGCAGGCCCTGCGGGTGTGCCGGGAGCTAAAGCCCCTGGGCTTTCTCTTCCTGGGCGGCAACCGGGACAACTTCAAGCGCTCTTTTGAACACGTGACCCTGCCCAGCGTCCTGGTGGCCACCCGGGCGGATACTCTGGGCTTTCCCAACCTCTCCAGCGTCTCTACCGATGACGTGGAGGGGGCCTCTCAAGCCGTGGGCTGCCTGTTGGACGCCGGCCACCGGCAGGTGGGGATCATCGGCGGCGAGAGCTGTGTGGCCGCCCCCGTTATGGGCTGCAACACCAGCCAGCTGCGCCTGATGGGCTGCCAGCAGGCCTGCACCCAGCGGGGGGTGCCCTTCGACCCTCAGCGCCAATCCGCCATCGCCCGCTATTCCATGGAGGGGGGCTATGAGGCCACGGTGACGCTCCTGGAGCAGTTCCCCGGCCTCACCGCCATCTTCGCCATGTCCGACGTGATGGCCATTGGCGCCATCCGGGCCCTCCACGACCGGGGGATCCGGGTGCCCCAGGACGTGTCGGTGGTGGGCTACGACGGCATCGAGCAGGCCGGCTACTGTGTGCCCCGACTGGCCACGGTCTGTCAGGATTGGGAACAGCTGGCACGCAGGGGAGTAGAGATCCTGCTGCGCCAGGTGGAGGGCGGAGCTGCCGTCCATGAGATCGTCCCCTTCCGGCTCTCTCTGGGTGAGAGCGTGGGACGGCCCAAAGAAAACACTCATTGACAGGATGGATGACCATGCGAGCAAGCGGCGTTTTGATGCACCTGACCAGTCTGAGCTCTCCCTATGGGATCGGCGCCATGGGCCGGGAGGCCCGGGACTTTGCCGACTTCCTGGCCGAGAGCGGCCAGACCTATTGGCAGATACTGCCCATCGGCCCCACCAGTTACGGAGACTCCCCCTACCAGAGCTTTTCCACCTTTGCCGGCAATCCCTATCTCATCGATTTGGACGAGCTGGCGCGGGAGGGGCTTTTGGAGCCCGGGGAATATCAGGATCTTGACTGGGGCGGGGATCCTCAGAGCGTGGATTACGGTCTTCTCTATGAGCGCCGCTATCCCGTGCTTCAAAAGGCGGTGGAGCGTCTGCGCGGGAAGCTGCCCGGAGACTACAGCCTCTTTTTGGCGGAGACCGCCCAGTGGCTGCCCGACTACGCTCTCTTTATGGCCCTGAAGGACGCCCACAAGGGGGCGCCCTGGCTGGAGTGGCCGGAGCCTCTCCGCCGCCGGGATCCCGCCGCCCTGGAGGAGGCCCGCCGTACCTGTGCCGGAGGCGTGGCCTTCTGGCAGGGGGTACAGTATCTCTTTTTCCGCCAGTGGCGGGCCCTGAAAAAGTACGCCAACGACAAGGGGATCCGGTTCATCGGCGATTTGCCCATCTATGTGCCCCTGGACTCCGCCGACGTCTGGGCCCGACCTGACCAGTTCCAGCTGGACGAAGAGCTGCGGCCTACGGAGGTCTCCGGCTGTCCCCCCGACGGTTTTTCCGCCGACGGTCAGCTCTGGGGTACCCCGCTGTTCGACTGGGACAGGATGGAGCAGGAGGGCTATGGCTGGTGGGTGGAGCGGATCCGCCGTCAGCGGGGCTTCTGCGACGTGCTGCGCATCGACCATTTCAGAGGCTTTGAGGCTTACTACGCCATCCCCTATGGGGAGGAGACCGCCCGCAACGGCCACTGGCGGCAGGGCCCCGGTATGAAGCTTTTCCGGGCGGTGGAGCATGCCCTGGGCCGACAGGAGATCATCGCCGAGGATCTGGGCTTCCTCACCGACGGGGTGCGTCAGCTCATCCGGGACACCGGCTTCCCCGGTATGAAGGTGCTTCAATTCGCCTTCGACAGCAGGGAGGAGAGCGACTACCTGCCCCACACCTACGACCGGCGCTGTGTGGCCTATGTGGGCACCCACGACAACGACACCGCCCTGGGCTGGCTGGAGACCTGCTCGGCCGAGGATCGGGAATTTGCCGTGGACTATCTGAAGCTCAACGAGACTGAGGGCTATAGCTGGGGTCTGATGCGGGGGGCCTGGGCCTCCACGGCGGAGCTGGCGGTGGTCACCGCCCAGGATCTGCTGGGCCTGGGCCATGAGGCCCGGATGAACGAGCCGGCCACCTTGGGTATGAACTGGAAGTGGCGGGCCCTGCCCGGGGCCTTCACCCCGGAGCTGGCCCGAAAGCTCCGCCACGAGACCATGACATATCGCCGTCTGGCGAGAGGATAGGTAAAAAATAAAGCGCCTCTTTCCCATGGAAAGAGGCGCTTTTGGCTTATGGATCCTTATCCCCAGGCCGTACCGCTTCTGTCAATGGGGGGCGCGAAGCCGGGGGCGGCGCCGGGGAAGGCGTTTCCGCCGCCGATGCCCATATCTCCGGCGCTCATGTCCACTCCGGGGGCAAAGCCGGGAGCGGATGCGGTGCCGGGGGCGGAGAGCTCGGGGATGGAGGTGGATGGACCCATCCCCCCCTGACCAAAGAGGGGGTTATTCACCTGCCAGGGCCGGTGTCCGGGCAGATAGAAGGTGACGAACTTGATGGAGAAGATGTCACAGGTGACAAAGGTCTGGCTCAGCTCCTGGTACAAGGTCACAACACTGGTGCCCACGGCGTAGAGAATGCCGGACTTGGTGGTGACGGCCTGGGTGCCGATGAGGAACTCGATGACCACATACTGGCCCAGGTTCTCCGAGAGAAACTGCTGCATGGAGCCCTCCATGGCCGGGGTGTCAAAGTCCTGCTGAGGCGGGGTGACAATGGTGCCGTTTTGTCCCGCGGCGGTCAGGGCCGCGGCCAGGGCCGGGTTTTGGGTGGGATCGGAATACAATCTTGCCATAGTGTGGATAGCCTCCCTTTCAGGTGTCCGCATACGCGGCGGTTGGGTTATAGAAGCAGTGGTCGCCGATGCGGACTACAAAGGAGCCCACAGCGGATGGGAAGTTGGGCTTGCAGTTGGGACTGTAGGGATTGAAAAACCAAAGAGCGGTGCCCAGGTTGGTCAGCCGGTGGCCCGCCATGGCCCACTCGGCGATGTCCCAGTGGATCTGCTCCAGGCTCATGTTGTAGATGTTCTGGGCGTTGTATGTCCCGCCCACGGTCTCCATGGCGCAGACGAACTGACGGGGCTGGAAGATGACCTGCTTGACGGTCTTATATTTGGCGTACTCGCCGTATGTAATGTTCACACGGTTCATCACTACCGAGGCCACCGCCTTCATGCCATTTTCTCCCTCGCCCCCCGCCTCGCATTTGATGATGCGGGCCAGGGCCTCCAAATCGGAATATGCCATTGTCTCACTCCTTTGCCGGCGGTCATACGGGCGGAAGGTCGTCGGTCACATCAAGTTGGAGTTGGCTCAGGTCGCCTGTCTTCTCGCGATGCTCGCTCAAAAGGAGATCGTAAAAGCGCAGCAGGGCGGCCCCCAGCACCAAAACGGAGGCCAGGATATTGACCTGGGCGGAGCGCAGAGCCAAAGGATCTTCTCCCGTCTGAGCCCTCTCCAGGGTGCCCAGGGCCAGGCGAAAGAAAAAGCCCAGAGAGCCGATGACCAGAGCAGAGGAGGCCCGCTTGAAGGGCAGGGGAGAGGGAAGGGACTGCGCGTCGCCGCCCCGAAGCGCGGCGGCGACCTGACCGCGCTGGATGAGCAGCGACCAAAAGGAAAAGAGAACGGAGAGGATCAAAAGGATGAGAAAGAAGACCGAGCCGTCCAACTGAAGCAGTCCCCGCTGAAGCTCCGCGCGTTCCTCCATGCTCCCGCCTCCTCTCGCCCGCTTCATGCCATTCTACGCCTTTGCGGCGGAAAGGGTGCGTTTCCTTAGAGAGGAAGAGAAAAAGAGAAGCGGAACGCCGCGGCGTTCCGCTTCTCTTTTGATATGGAGTGGGAAAGGCTCACCAGATGGACACCCGCTCCTCCGGGCTGACCCACATGCCGTCCCCGGGCTGGATATCGTAGGTCTCGTAGAACTCCGGAATGGATTGGAGCACCCGGTTGACCCGCAGCTTGTCCGGGGCGTGGACGTCGGCGGAGAGGAGGGCGGCCTGGGTCTGGCGGGAGGCGGTGGAGGCCCAGGTGTGGGCCATGGAGCGGAAGAGGGCGTCATAGTCGGGATCTTCCAGGCCACCGGCGGCCGTTACAACACAGGCGACGGCCCCCAGGTCGGCCACGTTTTCCCCCAGGGTCAGCGCACCGCTGCAGGCCAGTCCGGGGGCGGATTCCTGTCCCTCATACCAGGCCGTCACCGCGTCGCATTTGATCTGGAAGGCGGCGTAGTCCTCCGCAGTCCACCAGTTGGCGGCGTTGCCATTCTCGTCAAATTTGGCCCCCGAATTGTCAAAGGCGTGGGTGATCTCGTGGGCGATGACGTAGCCAATGGCGCCCAGATTCTCCTCCCGGCTGGCGTTCACATCATACAGAGGGGCCTGAAGGATGGCGGCGGGGAAGGTGATGTCATTGGCGGTGGCGTTGTAGAAGGCGTTCACCGTGTCGGGGGAGGTGACCCACTGGGCCTTGTCCACCGGTTTGTCCTGATAGAGGAGGAACTCCGCCTTGGCGGAGCACTGGATGGAGGTGTAGTTGGAGAAGAAGGTGCCCCCCTCCTCCGGGGTGCGGATGTCGGCGTTGTCCAGATAGGTGCTCCAGTCGTCGGGATAGCCCACCTTTACCCCTAAGGTGTCCAGCTTTTTCAGGGCCATGGCCCGGGTCTCCTGGCTCATCCAGTCCTGGGCCTGGAGCCGCTCTTTATAGATGTCGATGAACGCATAGACCATATTCTCCACATCGGCCTTGGCCTGGGGGGAGAAATAGGCGTCCACATAGGCGTGGGAGAGGTAGTCGGACAGCAGGCCCTGGACTTGGGCGGCGGCCAGCTCCTCTGGAGACAGGCGGCCCTCGACGCCGTAGTAGACCGCCTGGAAGTCGTAGGCGGCGTCGGTAAAGGCCTGGCTCAGATAGCGGCCGGCAATGCTTACCAGGGACTGGCGGGCCAGAGCCTTCAGCGTGTCCAGATGCGCCTGGTCAAAAAATGCGGCGGCGGCCTCCATAGCCCCCACGTCGGTGACCCCGATCACGTCGGTCTCCTTCAAAGAGGAGGCCGCATAGACCCGCTCCAAGTCCACATGGGGGAAAATGTCCTGGAGCTGAGCCATGGTATAGAGGTTGTAGATCTTGTCCACGTTGCCCTGATCCTGGGGGGGAAGGGAGGCGGCGGAGACGGCGGCCTCCGCCTCATAGACCAGCTCTGCCTGGATCCGGGCCTCCTCCTGAGACAGTCCGGAAAGGGTGAGCAAGGTGGTGATATAGGTGAGATAGGCCTCCTTCTGCTCCGGAGTCCCGGCGCGGTAAAATTCCTGACTCAGGGTGGGGATAAAGGAGCTGAAGATCACGCTGTACCGGGTGGAATCCTTCAGATCCACCATAAGGCCGAAGCCCAGCAGGGTGGAGAAGGCCAGCTCCTCCTCCATCAGGGCGTCGGCGGCCAGGAGCTCGTCCAGATCCCTGGCGTTTTCGATGGCGTCCAGATATTTGCGGATGGGCTCCGCCCCCGCCTGATTCCGGCCCTCCAGGTCGGTGACCGTGTGGTAGAGAGCGGCGATCTTGGCCTCGGGAGTGCCCTTTTCCTGGGGGGTGGAGGCGATGCCGGTAATGAGCTGGGCCACCTGGTCGTTGACCTCATAGGACAGGCCGTAGAAGGGGCCGTTGATGAGCTGGCCGGCGGGGATGGTGGAGGAGTCCAGCCACTGCTTGTTAACGGCGGCGTAGAAGTCGTCCTTGAGCTGGGTGCCCTCCAGGGCGTACACCCGGCGGATGAGGGTGTCCAGCTGCGCCTCGCTCACCGGCTGCTGGGGGGAGAGGCGGCCCGCCTCGGTGCCCGCGACGATGCCGGCGGCAAAGACCCCGGTAAGCTCCTCCTGCGCCCAGGCGGGCACGTCGTTAAATTCTTCAGCGGGGAAGGCGCTGCGGGCATTGGCGCCCACGGGCTGAGGCAGACCGCCGAAGGCCCGCTCCAGCATCACCAGAGCCTCGGCCCGGGTCACGGTCCGATCCAGATGGAGCTCACTGTTCTCGTCGCCCCGGAGGATGTCCTCTCCGGTGAGGCCGGGGACATAGTCGTCGGCGGCGGCCAGCAGAGTGTCCCGTACCTCCTGCCGGGTCATCCCCTCCTCCGCGGCAAAGGCGGCCGGGCAGAGGGAAAGGCAGAGGGCCGCGGTCACAGCGGCGGCCAGGAACCGTTTTTTCATTTGAAACCACTCCTTATAATGGGTTTGAGGATATTGTAACACAGATCCGGGGGAAAAGGTAAAGATTCGAAGGGAAAGCTTTTCGCCGCCCCATCGTGAGGATCGGGTTTTCCGTCCCCCGTGCATATGGGGACCTTCCCTGCGGTGGCCTTGCCCCATTTGCCCTTGTATCAAGAGACGGAAAGTGATATAATATCTTGACTTTTTTCACAAAACACCAGATATGGGAGGATGTAACCATGACCTATCAAGAGGAATTTATTACCTTCATGGTGCGCTCCGGGGTGCTTACCTTTGGAGACTTTACCACCAAGTCGGGCCGCAAGACTCCCTATTTTATCAACACCGGAAACTACAAAACAGGGGCCCAGGCCGCCCGGCTGGGAGACTACTACGCCGCCTGTATCCAGGAGAATCTGCCCGACGGGGTGGACTGTCTCTTCGGCCCCGCCTATAAGGGGATCCCTCTGGCGGTGACCGCGGCGGCCAGCCTCTACCGGAACTATGGCCGGGATCTGCCCTACTGCTTCAACCGCAAGGAGGCCAAGGATCACGGCGAGGGGGGCGGCATGGTGGGCTATAAGCCCCAGAATGGGGATCGGGTGGTTATTGTGGAGGACGTTGTCACCGCCGGCACCGCCGTGCGGGAGACCATTGAACTGTTCCGGCAGGTGGCGGATGTGAAGTTCGCCGCCCTTCTGGTCTCGGTGGATCGGATGGAGCGGGGCAGCGGCGAGAAGACCACCATCCAGGAGCTTCGGGAGGAGTATGGCATAGCCGTCTATCCCATCGTCACCGTTGGGCAGGTGATGGACTTCCTCCACAACAGGGAGATCGACGGAAAGGTGTACATCGACGACGCCATGAAGGCCCGGATGGAGGACTACCTGGCCCAATACGGCGGCAAATAAGCAGGAGACTGCCGCACTGGGAGCTCCGGGCCGCGAAGAGAGAGGGGATACCATGGCAGAGAAAAAGAAGTCCATTCACCACGGGCATCGGGAGCGGTTCAAAAAGGAGTTCCTGGACAGACCGGAGACCTTTCCCGACCATAAGCTGCTGGAGCTGCTCCTTTTTTACGCCGATCCCCGGGGAGATACCAACCCTGCCGCCCATGACCTGCTGGAGCGGTTCAATTCCCTGGTGGGGGTGCTGGACGCCGCCCCCGAGGAGCTGGTGAAGACGCCGGGAGTGGGGCCCCATGCCGCCGTTTTGATAAAGGCGGTCAAGGAGTTCTCCGGGCGCTATCTGGCCGGGCGTACGGATCCGGACGGGATCGTGAATTCCGTCGGGGATATGTACCGCCTGCTCCGGCCATACTTTTTCGGGGCGCAAAAGGAGCGGGTGTTTCTGCTGTGCATGGACGGCAAGGGGCGGGGCCTGGGCGTGCGGAAGATCTCCGAGGGGAGCGTCAACGCCGCCGAGGTCACGGCCCGGGGCGTGGTGGAGGCCGCCCTTTCCCTCAACGCCACCCGGGCGGTGCTGGCCCACAACCATGTCTCCGGCCTGGCCATCCCCTCCGCCGAGGACAAGTTCACCACCAACTATCTCTGGAAAGTGCTTAAAACAGTGAATGTGGAGCTGGTGGATCACCTGGTGTTTGTGGACGACGACATGGTTTCCATGGCGGACAGCGGAGTGGAGTTCTGGCGGGAATAAGGGGCGGAAAATTTTTGACGAAACCCCTTGAAATCGAACAAATGTTTTGATATACTGGGGGAAGCTTTGGGGGGAGGTGTGCCCATGCCGGAATTTAAAGTGGTCAGCCCTTTTGAGCCGGGGGGAGATCAGCCCCAGGCCATTGAGGCGCTGGCCATGGGAGTGGAAAACGACCTGACCGAACAGACCCTGCTGGGCGTCACCGGTTCGGGCAAGACCTATACCATGGCCAAGGTCATTGAGAAGGTCCAGCGGCCCACCCTGGTGCTGGCCCACAACAAGATCCTGGCGGCCCAGCTGTGCGCGGAGTTTAAGGAGTTTTTTCCCAACAACGCCGTGGAGTACTTTGTGTCCTACTACGACTACTACCAGCCCGAGGCCTATATCCCCCACACCGACACCTTCATAGAGAAGGACTCCTCAGTGAATGACGAGATCGACCGGCTGCGCCTCAGCGCTACCGCCTCCCTCATCGAGCGGCGGGACGTGATCGTGGTGAGTTCGGTGAGCTGTATTTACGGCCTGGGCGAGCCCGACGACTACGCCCACATGATGATCTCCCTGCGGGTGGGAGAGGAGTTCAAGCGGGAAGAGCTTATGCGCCGGCTCATTGAGGACCGCTATGAGCGCAACGATATCGCCTGGGAGCGGAATATGTTCCGGGTCCGGGGGGACACCATTGAGATCTGGCCTGCCTACTGGCGGGACACCGCCGTCCGGGTGGAGTTCTTCGGGGACGAGATCGACCGGCTCAGCGAGATCAATGTAGTCACCGGGGCGGTGATCCGCCGGCTGGAGCACATCCCCATCTATCCCGCCAGCCACTATATCACCCCCAGAGAAAAGATGGCCGCCGCCATCCAGGAGATCTATCGGGAGATGGAGGAGCGGGTGGCCTTCTTTGAGAGCAACAATATGCTGGTGGAGGCGCAGCGGGTCAAGCAGCGCACCATGTACGACATTGAGATGCTCCAGGAGCTGGGCTTCTGCTCGGGCATTGAGAACTACTCCCGGCCCATCTCGGGCCGGCCGGAGGGCTCCGCCCCCATGACCCTGCTGGACTACTTCCCCAAGGACTTCCTTATGTTTATCGACGAGAGCCATGTGACCCTGCCCCAGGTGCGGGCCATGTACAACGGGGACCGGGCCCGGAAGACCACTCTGGTGGATTATGGCTTCCGGTTGCCCTGTGCCTTTGATAACAGGCCGTTGAAATTTGAAGAATTTGAACAGAGAGTAAACCAACTGATCTATGTCTCCGCCACCCCGGGAGAGTATGAAAAGAGCCGTTCCGGCCAGATCGTGGAGCAGGTCATCCGGCCCACGGGCCTGCTGGATCCCCAGGTGGAGGTGCGGCCGGTGGAGGGACAGATCGACGACCTGATCGGAGAGATCAACCAGCGGGTGGAGCGCTCCGAGCGGGTGTTGGTGACCACCCTGACCAAGAAGATGGCGGAGGATCTTACCGGCTACCTGAAAAATGTGGGGATCAAAGTGCAGTATATGCACCATGATATCGACACCATGGAGCGCCAGGAGATCATCCGGGATCTGCGCCTGGGCACTTACGATGTGCTGGTGGGCATCAACCTGCTGCGGGAGGGCCTGGACCTGCCCGAGGTGAGTCTGGTGGCCATCCTGGACGCGGACAAGGAGGGCTTCCTGCGCAGTGAGACCTCCCTTATCCAGACCATCGGCCGGGCCGCCCGGAACGCCGACGGACTGGTGGTCATGTATGCCGACGCCGTTACCCCCTCCATGCGGGCGGCCATCGACGAGACCCAGCGCCGGCGGGCCAAACAGGACGCCTTCAACAAGGCCAACGGCATCGTGCCCAAAACCATCGTGAAGTCGGTGCGGGACGTGGTGAATCTCTCCCAGGGCGAGGAGGAGGCCGCCAAGGCGGTTCGGATGAAGAACAGCATGAGCAGGAAGGAGCTGGACGCCGCCATCGCCAAGCTGGAGAAGGAGATGAAGGAGGCGTCCAGGCGGCTGGAGTTCGAGTACGCCGCCGTGCTGCGGGATCGCATCATTGAGCTGAGAGGAAAATAAGTTAACATAATATTTTAAAATGGAGGAATCGAACATGCAGTATGTGGAATTGGGAAAGACCGGATTGAAGTGCGCGGTGGTGTCCTTTGGAGGCATCCCCATCCAGCGCTCCGACGCGGCCAACACCGTGGAGGTGGTGGACGCCCTGGAAAAGCACGGTATGAATTACATTGATACCGCCCGGGGCTATACCGTCTCCGAGGAGTATCTGGGGCGGGCGCTGAAGGGCCGCCGGGAGAAGTTCATTCTGGCCACCAAGTCCATGGCCCGGGACTATGAGGGCATGAAGAAGGATGTGGAGATTAGTTTACATAATCTCCAGACGGACTATATTGAGGTCTATCAGCTCCACAACCTGCCTCTGAACGTCTTTGACCAGGTCTTTGGCCCCGATGGGGCCTACCGGGCGCTGGCGGAGGCCAAGGCGGCGGGAAAGATCGGCCACATCGGAGCTACCTTCCACAACCTGGACGCCCTGCGCAAGGCGGTGGAGGAGCACGCCGACAAGATCGAGACCGTCATGTTCCCCTGGAACATCGTGGAGAATCAGGGGGAGGAGGTGCTGAAGCTGGCCAAGGCCAAAGGGATAGGCACCATCGCCATGAAGCCCATGGCGGGGGGCAACCTGATGGACTGGGAGCTGGCCCTGCGCTACATCGCCGACTCCGGGGTGATGGATATCTCCATCCCCGGTATGGGAGACGCCCAGGAGGTGGAGCGCAACGCGGCGGCGGCGGAGAAGCTCTCTCCCCTTACGGCCGAGGAGAAGGCCCGGTGTGAGGCCATCCGCAAGGAGCTGGGCACCACCTTCTGCCGCCGGTGCGGCTATTGCGCCCCCTGTACGGTGGGCATCAACATTCCCTCCGCGTTCCTGTTCAACAACTATTTCAAGCATTATGAGGGTCTGGCGGACTGGGCCGAGAGCCGCTACGCCACCATGGAGGCCAAAGCCTCCGCCTGCATCCAGTGCGGCAAGTGTGAAGAGCGCTGCCCCTATCAGCTGCCCATCCGGGAGATGCTCAAGGACGTGACCAAGACCTTCGGGGTGTAAGCCCTCCGGAGCGGCTGGATCAAAAGGAATGTCCCTGTGACAGGATATGATCACAGCGCACCGGGAGACTATTTCATTATGAACTGTAAATTGGGCCAAGGAGGGACCTGCGATGGCAACGGATCCTGGATTGATCGATTATCTCTGCGACCAGCTGCGGGGAGTGGGCACGATCCGCTCCCGGAAGATGTTCGGGGAATATATGATCTACTGCAACGATAAGCCTGTCCTCATCATCTGTGAGGACAGGCCCATGGTCAAGCAGCTGCCCGTGCTGGAGCCGCTGCTGGGGGATCACCCCACCGCCCCGCCCTATGAGGGGGCCAAGCCCCACTATGTGCTGGATCCCGACGACGGGGAGACCCTTCGGGAGGCGGTGCGGCTGGCCGAGGAGGTCACGCCCCTTCCCAAGAAGAGAGGAAAGAACAAGGCTTGACAATAAAAATCGGTTTCGCTATTCTGTAGGAACCAAGGAGTTTTCCGCCCCGGGCGGAGGCAAAAGGAGAAGCGTTCCATGCAAGATACCATTACCATCCAAGGCGCCCGCGCCAACAATCTGAAGAATATCGACGTGACCATCCCCCGGGATAAGCTGGTGGTACTCACCGGCGTCTCCGGTTCGGGCAAGTCATCATTGGCCTTCGACACCATCTACGCCGAGGGCCAGCGCCGGTATGTGGAGAGTCTCTCCTCCTATGCCCGGATGTTCCTGGGGCAGATGGAGAAGCCCGACGTGGACTCCATCGACGGCCTCAGCCCCGCCATCTCCATCGACCAGAAGACCACCTCCAAAAACCCCCGCTCCACCGTGGGTACAGTCACTGAAATTTACGACTATCTCCGGCTCCTCTGGGCCCGGGTGGGTACCCCTCACTGCCCTGTCTGCGGCAAGGAGATCCAGCAGCAGACCATCGACCAGATCATCGATCAGGTGATGAAGCTTCCCGAGGCCACCCGGATCCAGGTCATGGCCCCGGTGATCCGGGGGAAAAAGGGAGAGCACGCCAAGATCTTTGAGGACGCCCGGAAGTCAGGCTACGTCCGGGTCCGGGTGGACGGCTCCCTTTATGATCTGAGTGAGGAGATCGCCCTGGACAAGAACAAAAAGCACTCCATTGAGATCGTGGTGGATCGTCTGGTGATCCGGGAGGATATTGCCCAGCGGCTCACCGACTCCGTGGAGATCGCCTCGGGCCTGTCCGGGGGCCTGGTGATCATCAACGTGGTGGGGGAGGATCGGGACATCACCTTCTCCCAGAACTACGCCTGTGAGGACTGCGGCATCTCCATTGAGGAGCTGACCCCCCGGATGTTCTCCTTCAACAACCCCTTCGGCGCCTGTCCCAGCTGCACCGGTCTGGGGGTCCAGTTGAAGGTGGATCCGGATCTCATCATCCCCAATAAGGATCTGTCCATCCTGGACGGGGCCATCACCGCCAGCGGCTGGAGCAACATCAAGGGGGACTCCATCTCCCGGATGTACTTTGAGGCCCTGGCGAAAAAGTACAAGTTCAAGCTCACCACCCCGGTAAAGGAACTGCCCCAGGAGGTGCTGGATGTGATCCTCTACGGCACCAAGGGGGAGAAGCTGAAGCTCACCTACGACCGGGCCAACGGACAGGGCACCCTGATGCAGGCCTTTGAGGGCATCTGCAACAACCTGGAGCGCCGCTACCGGGAGACCCAGTCCGACGGCATGCGCCGGGAGCTGGAGGAGTGCATGTCGGAAAAGCCCTGTCCCGACTGCCATGGCCGGCGGCTGCGCCGGGAGTCCCTGGCGGTGACGGTAGGTGGGCTGAGCATCGACGAGTACTGCCGCCGCTCGGTGACCGAGGCGTTGGACTTTATGGAGAAGCTCACCCTCTCGGAGCAGAAGACCCTTATCGCTGGTCAGATCGTCAAGGAGATCAAGACCCGGCTCTCCTTCCTCCGCTCCGTGGGCCTGGAATACCTGACCCTCTCCCGTTCCGCCGGGACCCTCTCCGGCGGCGAGAGCCAGCGCATTCGCCTGGCCACCCAGATCGGTTCCTCCCTCATGGGAGTGCTCTATATTCTGGATGAGCCCTCCATCGGCCTGCACCAGCGGGACAACGACAAGCTGTTGGACACCTTGCGCCATCTGCGGGATCTGGGCAATACCCTGCTGGTGGTGGAGCACGACGAGGACACCATGCGGGCGGCCGACTATATCGTGGACGTGGGCCCCGGGGCGGGGGTCCACGGCGGCCAGGTGGTGGCCGCGGGCAGCGTGGAGGACATCATGGCCAGCGATACCTCCCTGACCGGCGCCTACCTCTCCGGACGGCTCAGCATTCCCGTGCCCCGGGAGCGGCGGAAGGGAAACGGAAAATTCCTCACCGTCCGGGGAGCGGCGGAGAATAACCTCCGGGGCGTGGACGTGTCCATCCCCCTGGGCACCTTCACCTGTGTCACCGGGGTCTCCGGCTCGGGCAAGTCCTCTCTGGTGAATGAGATCCTCTATAAGCGGCTGGCCGCCGATCTGAACCGGGCCAAGACCCGGCCGGGCAGGCATCAGGCCATTGAGGGGGAGGAGTATCTGGACAAGGTCATCAACATTGACCAGTCCCCCATCGGCCGTACCCCCCGCTCCAATCCGGCCACCTACACCAACCTCTTCAACGACATCCGGGAGCTCTTTGCCTCCACGCCCGACGCCAAGGCCAGGGGCTACGGCCCGGGCCGATTCTCCTTCAATGTCCGGGGCGGCCGCTGCGAGGCCTGCGCCGGCGACGGACTGTTGAAGATCGAGATGCATTTCCTGCCCGACATCTACGTTCCCTGCGAGGTCTGTAAGGGCAAGCGCTACAACCGGGAGACCCTGGAGGTGCGCTACAAGGGCAAGAACATCTACGAGGTTCTGGAGATGACGGTGGACGAGGCTCTGCCCTTTTTCGAGAACCTGCCCAAGATCTATAACAAGCTGCTCACCCTCTCCCAGGTGGGTCTGAGCTATATCAAGCTGGGCCAGCCCTCAACCGAGCTCTCCGGCGGCGAGGCCCAGCGGGTGAAGCTGGCCACCGAACTGGCCAAGCACGCCACGGGCCGCACCATCTATATCCTGGACGAGCCCACCACCGGCCTGCACAGCTACGACGTCCACAAGCTCATCGACGTGCTTCAGCGCCTGGTGGAGGTGGGCAACACGGTGGTGGTCATCGAGCACAACCTGGACGTAGTAAAGACCGCCGACTACCTCATCGACCTGGGCCCCGAGGGGGGCGACGGGGGCGGAAACATCGTGTGCATGGGCACCCCCGAGGAGGTGGCCGCCTGCCCGGGCAGCTACACGGGACAGTACCTGAAGCGCATGCTGTAAAAATTTTATCAAATATTCATGTTCCGCCTGTCCATCCTGTGGTAGAATGTGAAAAACGGGAAGGAAAGGAGGAGACGGCGTGGAGCTTCTCAATTGGCTGGAGACCACCTATGTGGGGGAATTTATCTTTACCCTTTTGGTGTCCATGGTACCCATCATCGAGCTGCGGGTGGGGATCCCCTTCGGGGTGGCCCTGGGCCTTCCCTATCCGGTGGCCTTTATCGCCGCCGTCATTGGCAACATCCTGCCCGTGCCCTTCATCATCATCTATATCCGCCGGATCTTTCAGTGGCTGCGCGCCCATTTTCCCAGGCTGGACGGCATGGTGGACGCGCTGGAACGGAAGGCCCATCTGAAGGGAAAGAAGGTCAACCGCTATAAATACCTGGGTCTGCTTCTCTTTGTGGGTATCCCCCTGCCGGGGACGGGGGCCTGGACAGGGGCCCTGGCGGCCGCCTTTCTGGACATGCCCCTGCGCAAGGCCATGCCCTCCATCATCCTGGGGGTCATTCTGGCGGGGTGCATCATGACCGGTCTCACCCGGCTGGGCATCGACCTGTTTGTGGCGGTGATGGCCTGAGACGCACCATTTTCACCTCTCCTCAGTAAAATGGGGAGAGGTGATGCGATATGCGGGCATTTTTGGAAATTATCCTGTCCCTGTTGGCCGTGATGGGTCTGATGAGTATCGGCTGGCTGACCTTTGGACATATGCTCTCCCCGGTGGGAGGTCGATGGGCCTGCGTGGTCATCCCCGCCCACGGGAATGGGGAGAATCTGGAGCAGGCGGTCACCGGAATGCTCTGGCTCCGGGGCGGCGGACTGATGGAGGCCCCCATCCTGATGGTGGATTGCGGTCTCAACGCCGAGGGAAAGGCGGTGGCTGCCGCCCTGTGTCTCCGGGAGCCGGAGATCGGACTGTGCCCGCTGGGAGAGCTGGCGGAGCATGTGCGAAGTTCCCCCTGAGGTCATCCCCTCAGGGGGTAAGTTCCATCAGAGAGGGTGTCTCTATGGAGGAGCGGGTCAATTACATAGAGGGCGCCGTGGACACGGTGGTCTATCAAAACGAGGAGAACGGGTATACCGTTCTCCGTTTGGACGTGGGCGGGGAAGAGCCGGTCACCGTGGTGGGCTGTATCCCGGGGGTGGCCCCCGGAGAGAGCCTGTGGGCGCAGGGGAGCTGGACGAGGCACCCCACCTACGGCGAGCAATTCAAGGCCGAGGTGGCCCGCCGGGGCATGCCCCAGGGAGAGAAGGCCATCTTCGACTATCTGGCCTCCGGCGCGGTGAAGGGCATCGGCATGGCCACCGCCAAGCGGATGGTGGAGGAATTCGGCCAGGCGGCTCTGGACGTGCTGGAGAGCGAACCGGAAAAGCTCACCGTCATCAAGGGCCTCACCAGAAAGCGGGCGGAGGCCATGGGAGAGGCCTTCCGGCTCCAGATGGGCATGCGCCGCCTGCTGGACTTTCTGGCCGCCCACGACCTTCCGCCCCAACTGGGTATGCCGCTCTACCGCCAGTACGGAGACCGGGCCAGGGAGATGGTGGAGCGGGATCCCTACCTCCTCACCGAGGGGGAGCTCTCCATCCCCTTCGGTCAGGCCGACGCCCTGGCCATGGAGCTGGGCTTTGAGCGGGATCACCCCCAGCGTCTGGAGTCGGGGGTGAGCTTTACCTTGCGGCACAACCTGGACAACGGGCACACCTTCCTGCCACGGAACAAGCTGCTTCCGGCGGCCTCCGCCCTGCTGGGAGGAGCGGAGGAGGAGCTGTTGGAGGAGGCCCTGGACGTTTTGGTGGATCAGCGCGTGGTATGCATCGAAGAGGTGGCGGGTGAGACGGCCTGCTACCTCTGGGAGTACTGGGAGGCGGAGACCCACGTGGCCGATCGGATCCGAACCATGAGCGCCAACGAGCTCTGCCCTCCGGACGGGCTGGAGGGCATTATTGAGGGGATCCAGACCAGACAGGGCATTACTTACGCACCCCAGCAGCGTCAGGCGGTGGAGTTGGCCGCCCGGTGTCAGATGATGCTCCTCACCGGCGGCCCCGGCACAGGCAAGACCACCTCCCTGCGGGGAGTGCTGGCCCTCTTCGAGGCCATGGGGCTGGAGACCGCCCTGGCCGGCCCCACCGGGCGGGCCGCCAAGCGGCTGGGAGAGCTGTGCCAGGCGGAGGGCACCACCATCCACCGCCTGCTGGAGACCCGGTTTGACGCCAAGACCGGTCAGCTGGTCTTCGCCCACAATGAGAACGACCCCCTGAAGGCGGACGCGGTGATCGTGGACGAGACCTCTATGGTTGACATAACTTTGATATCCGCGCTCCTGTCCGCCCTCCGGGAGGACTGCCGGCTGGTGCTGGTAGGGGATCCGGATCAGCTTCCCTCCGTAGGTGCGGGGAACCTTCTTTCCGACCTGATCCGTAGCGGGCAGGTGCCTATGGTTCGATTGACAGAAGTTTTTCGTCAGGCCGCCGAGAGCGCCATTATCCGCTCCGCCCACCAGGTCAATCAGGGGGTGACCCCCGTATTGAAAAACGACAGCAGTCAGGACGTGTTTTTCCTGCGCCGGAGCGAGCCCGCCCTGGTGGAGGAGACCATCGTGGAGCTGGTGGGCAAGCGCCTGCCGGAGAAGATGGGTATTCCCGCCGCCCAGATCCAGGTGCTCTCTCCCACCCGGAAGTATGCCGGAGGCACCGCCAGCCTGAACCAGGCCCTTCAGCAGGCCCTGAATCCTCCTGACGAGTCCAAGGGGGAGCGGAAGTTCGGCCCCTACATCTTCCGGCAGGGGGATCGGGTGATGCAGGTAAAGAACAACTATGATGTGCTGTGGAAGACCGCCGACGGCCTGGAGGCGGGTATGGGGGTTTTCAACGGCGACGTGGGCCGGATCCTGGAGGTGGACAACCGGCGGGAGCTGGTGACGGTGGACTTTGAGGGCCACCTGGTGGATTATACCCCCGATATGCTTATCGAGCTGGAGCCCGCCTATGCCATGACGGTGCATAAATCCCAGGGCAGCGAGTACCGGGCGGTGGTGCTCTCCGCGCTGGACATCGCGCCCCGCCTGCTTACCCGGGGAGTGCTCTACACCGCCATCACCAGGGCCCGGGAGCTGCTGGTGATCGTGGGGGAGGAGGCGGTCATCGCCCGGATGACCGCCAACAACCGCCAGTCCAGGCGGTACTCCGGCCTGCGCTGGCGCCTGGCGGAGGAATAAAGGATATTAAAACAAGGAGAGCCTGCCTTACGGCAGGCTCTCCTTGTATGTTTGGATGGGTAAAAGAATCATTGTTCAAATTTTGACAAAGTGTCCGCTGTGTGATACAGTGAATGAATCGACCTATCAAAAATTTGTGCAAAAAGCCCCGCGCAACTAAAAATTGCGCGAATGTAAACCGAAAGCGGTTTATTTTTTGCGGCAATCAAACTAAAATCGGAGATGAAAAGGATGAATTTGGCAGAAAGGCTTGTTTCCCTGCGCAGACAAAACGGACTGACGCAATTGCAGTTAGCGGAGAAAATGGACGTCTCCCGGCAAGCCGTCTCTCGATGGGAAAAGGGCGAGGCGGTCCCTTCTACTGAAAATTTAAAGTATCTGAGCGAGCTATATCACGTTACGCTTGATTACTTACTGAGTGACTCTGCGTCGGAGACAGAGGCAGAAGGAAGCGCAAGAACTGAAGAGATCAAAAGAGGCCGCGCAGGGCGCCGGAAAACGGCGGCTGCGATTTTTCTCGGCGTGATCGTGCTCCTTTCTATCGTGTTTTTATTTGTGAAGCATACCGGCGGGCCGGTCAAAAATGAGGAGAGCCCCAGACCCATCAGCGATTTGGAACAGCAGGAGGTACTGCCCCAGGAAGAGGAAGAGGAGTTTTCTATCGAAGGCTGGTAAGAACTGGGGAAAGGGGGTGAGAATATGAAACTGAAGAGAGCTTTGGGCGTTGCGTTGGCTTGTGCCGTCATGGTAAATTGTTTTTGCCTTCCTGTGACAGCGGCAAACACACAGGCGGAGCCCGCCGCCTTCTCCATCGACATGCAGCGGGCATCCGGGAAATTCAGCATGACCGTTTCCGCAAACAAATTGAGAAGAGCCAACAGCAGCTTTTCCCTGGATGCGGGAGAAGTGGTGACCATCAACGCAAGCTATGCCCCCTCCTCGGCCAGCGTGGATTTTGGTCTGATCGATTCTGATAATGTCTTCCACTTTGTGACCGCGACAAACGGAAGCGTCAATCAGGGCATCGAGATCGAAAAGCGCGGCCAGTATACCCTGGCAGTCCGCAACAATTCTTCGTCGGAGATCGAAGTGTCCGGGTTCGTGAGCTACTAAGTTTCGGTCACAAAGATTTGACAAAAGAAAGAAAAGGAGTGTATCATAATGAAGAAACGTTTGGTAAGCATGCTCCTGGCCCTGGCCATGTGTATGGGCCTGGCAGTCCCGGCGGTTGCGGTGGATGTGAATTCCTCTTCGACTGTTGCATCCGAACTATCTGTTAGTGCTAATGAAATTGATATGTCGATGCCATATCACTATAGCAAGACTTTTCTTGAAAATGGTCAAGAAGTAACAATTGGGGTGCGGTATGAACCGGCAGCGCAAACGCGTTCGGGAAGCAAATCAGATCCAGCCTCAGAAGGCGTATGGACTTCGTATTATAATAGTCCTATTCTTAGTATGAGCTATAAATATGATTTGGAAAAGTCGGGTTCACACTGGAAAGTGTCCAATGCGAGGGATCATCGTTATAGCGCAATTGGCTATTCTACTTCAAATCCGTCCTTAAAAATTGCTCGGTCGATATCAACTGCAAGTTTTCCGGCTGAAATTAATGCGAGCGTACAGTATACGCTAATTACAGATTTGCTCTTTACATCTACAGGGGTTGTTAATACGACGGTTTCTGATGATGGAATCGTAACGGTATCTTGGAACTAATGGATACATTGACGGTCGTGCTGCCGCTTTTTTGTGCTGCGGTAGCGATAGCAGTTTACTTAATTTATAAAAAAATCCGGCGCAAATAGAGTACAGAGGTGAGCAGACATGGGGACAGTCCTTTTGTCCGGCGGCACATTCTAATATTTCAGGGGTGAAGTCCAATGAAACGCATTTGTTCCGTACTGGCAGCGATAGCTCTGTGTGTCACGCTGGTTCCCTCCGCTTTGGCGGAGAAGCGTATGAGCAGATAGAGGGACCGTCCCTCTGTCCTCTCCTGTCCTACAAAATATAATAGGGAGGGTCAACGATGAAACGGATATACAGATTTTTGTCTGCCTGTCTCTGTGCCGCGCTGGCCTGTTGCTGGACGCTGGCATTCGCCGCGGGGGAGCAGACGGTCCACGCCGACATCCGTTCCCCGTGGTGGGTCATTGTCAAGGGGACGCAGGCGGGCTTTGTGGATGACCAGCAGGGACGGCGGGAAGCCATTGCCTATGAGAACATGGTATATATCCCCCTGGCGACGGTGGGACTTTGGATGGGGGCGGACGCCCGGTGGGATGCCGATACAAACGCGGTGACGATCACCTCCAACGCGGCGGAGCCCGTTTACTACCGGCCCAAGGATCTTGATTTTGACCGCTTGGATCTGAAGCGGCCGGAGGGGGACGAGCAATATCAGCTGGACATGAAAAACGGGATCGATGTGCTCCTGTGCCCGGATGTCACCGTCACCGTTGATGGCCAGATCAAGACCTTTGTCTCCGACGGGGGAACGCCGCTGTGTCCCCTCCTGTTCCGTGAGTGTATCTACCTTCCTGTCAGCGGCGCGGCCCAGCTGCTGGGGTTAAAGGCCCTGTGGCTGGAGCAGTGGAACACCGTGGATGTCTATGACCCGGACGCACTGGAGGCCATTGGCACATACGTCACCGCCCTGCGCGGCCACCTGGACGATGTGCGCATGCTGCTGGAGAAGAATTATGCCCTTGACTCCGACGAGGAATTCGTGGAATACATGGGGCAGATCCGGGCGTCAGTTCAGGCGATACAAAGTCTGCCGGAACCGCCTGATATGACGTGGTATCTGGATGCGGTGTCCTTCTATACGCAACATCTCCTGTCTGACGACATAGAGCCCTATTTGCCGCTGAATGCCATTGCTTCTGATTCCCCCTATATAAACGATTTTTGGAAAAGATCTCCGGACTCAAAATGGCGGATGATCAAGGAGACATTGATATCCAAGCCCAAAGATGTGACCTCCAATTTTTTGAGCCTGGAGAAGATCTGTACGCAGTGCGAGGACCTCTTGTCCTGCGCCGGGACGAATGTGTTCTTCTGTCCCGACCCCGGCGCGGGGGAGGTGGAGACGCCGGCCATCCAGCCCGGAGAAGTTGTCGTTGTCGATCCGACTCGCTTCACCGATTCGGCAAGCATTGCCAACTGGGACGCGGTGAGTGTCCTGTGCCGTCTGGGCGTCATTTCAGGCAAGGAAGACGGCTGCTTTGACCCCGGCGGTATCGTGACCCGGGGCGAGGCCGCCAGGATGATCGTCCTGATGAGTACCGGTGGTAGGGAGCCTGACCTTCCCGCCGACCCGGTGCCTCTGTTTTCCGATATCCACGGGCACTGGGCTGAGGGATATATCAACTTTGGCTCCATGCTTAACATCCTTGACGGGGCAGGCGACGGCAGCTTTGACCCTGATGGAGCTGTCACCGGTATCCAGCTTGCCAAGCTGTGCCTGGGTATGCTGGGCTATGACCCGGCAACTTACCAATTGACGGGGAGCTCCTGGGCAAACCGTGTCGACGCACTGGTCCACTATACCGTCCCCGGCCTGTATGAGGGGCTTGAGGCAACGGATATGAACGCCCTGATCTCCAGAGAGGACGCGGCCCAGATGCTCTACAACGCTCTATGGTGCAATCCCAATATGCGGACTCTTTCCGATGAGTTGAAGGGAACATGGGAATATAAGCCCAGCGACAGGACATTCTTTCAGGATTATTTTGGGTTAGAAACCCTGCCGGAGGTTCCTGCCCTGGCTGCGGACGCAGTCGCCTTTACCGACGCCACCGATATCCGGTAGTGGGAGGCGGCCTTTTGCCCACGGCGCCGCCGGGTTGGGTGTTGATTTTTTTGACAGGTGTGTTATAATCATACACCGCCGAATGTCTTGATGACGTTCGGCGGTGTTTCCGTATGATCAAGAAAAGGAAAGAGGTCATTTTATGCTGCGTGAACTGCTGACCATCTACACAATCTTTTTCCGCATGGGGGCTGTTACCTTCGGGGGCGGCTATGCCATGCTCCCCATCCTTCGGCAGGAGATCATTGAGGGCCGGGGCTGGGCCGATGAGGAGACCGTGATGGACTTCTATGCCCTGAGTCAGGGCCTTCCCGGCATCATTGCCGTCAATGTCTCGGTGTTTATCGGCTACCACTACCGGAAGGTTCCGGGGGCGGTGGCCGCCGCGCTGGGGGTGGTATCCCCCTGTGTCATCATCATATCCGCTATCTATTTTCTGCTCTCCGGCTTCCAGGATAACCCCTACGTCAAGCATGCCCTGGCGGGCATCTCGGTGTGTGTGGTGGCCCTGATCCTGGACGCCATTCTCAGCATGTGGAAGAAGGGCGTGAAGGACGTGTTCGGGGTGGCCCTGTTTGTACTGGCCTTCGCCGTGAGCGCCTTTACCGGCTTCTCTCCCATCCTGCTGGTGGTCAGCTGTGCCGTTCTGGGCATCATTGTCCGGCCCATTACCGCCAGAGTCAAGGCGGAGAAGGGAGGGGATGGGAAATGATCTACCTGCAGCTCTTTTGGGAATTTTTGAAGATCGGCCTGTTTGCCGTGGGCGGCGGGATGGCCACGCTGCCCTTCCTCCAGCGCCTCAGCGTCTCCACCGGTTGGTTCCCCCCCTCGCTCATCACCGACATGATCGCCATTTCCGAGTCCACCCCCGGGCCCATCGGCATCAACATGGCCACCTATGTGGGCTGTTCCATTGCCGGAGTCCCTGGCGGCATCGTGGCCACCTTGGGCGAGGTGCTGCCCTCTGTGATCATTGTGGTCATCGTGTCCATGTCGCTGGAGAAGTTCCGGGGCAGCAAGCTGGTGGACTCCGCCTTCTACGGCCTGCGTCCCGCGGTCACCGGTCTCATCGCGGCGGCGGGGGTGAGCGTGGCCCAGGTGTCCATGTTCCAGCTGGGGCTCTATCAGCAGACCGGCGTACTGCTGGACTTTTTCGACTTCAAGAAGCTCATCTATTTTGTGCTGGTGTTTGTGGCCATCAAGAAGTTTAAGAAGCATCCTATCGTCTATATCGCCATCTCCGCCCTGCTGGGCATTTTGCTGGCCTTTTGAGGCCGGCGGGGATGAGGTGGGATATGGGTGAGGAGCATGTTCAAAGACCCGACAGGAAGATCGGCGTGGACTTTTTGCTGGATCTTCTCTTTCCGCCCAAGTGCCCCTTCTGCGGCAAGCTGCTGGAGAAGGGGCATTCCCTGTGCCCGGAGTGTCAGCGGGGGCTGCCCTGGCTGACCGGCGCGGCGGGGGAGAAGAAGGTGGAGCTCACCGGCGGCTGCGTAGCGCCCCTTCGCTATGAGGGAGCCGTGCGGGAGGGGATCCATGCCTATAAGTTCGGGGGAAGATCCGCCCGCGGCGCCGTCTTTGGCGCCCTCATCGCCCAGTGCGTTCGGGATCATGGGGTGACGGCGGAGCTGACGTCCTGGCCGCCCCTCTCCAAAAGGCGGCTGCGGGCACGGGGCTACGACCAGGCCGAACTGCTGGCCCGGGCGGTGGGGCGGGAGCTGGGGATCCCGGTATTGGGCACCCTGAAAAAGGAGGAGCGCCCTGCCCAGTCCGGACTGGAGGGGGAAGGGGAGCGCCGGGCCAACCTGCTGGGGGCCTATTCGCCCCTTGAGCCGGAAGGGTTCCGGGGCAAGACCGTGCTGTTGGTGGACGATGTGGTCACCACCGGAGCGACGCTCTCCGAGTGTGCCAAGACCCTCCGGCTGGCCGGCGCGGAGAGGGTGGTATGCGCCGCTTTGGCCCGTGCCCGGTAACAAATTAGTTAAAATTTTGCCTTTGCCGTTGAAATGTGGATGAAAACTCTATATAATAGCTATATTCTTATTTGGTAAAAAAGCGAGGCCGGTCACCCGGCGGCGCGGAAAGATATATGAGGTGCATATATGTTCAGTAAAGATATCGGGATCGACCTGGGTACCGCCTCCATCCTGGTCTACGTCAAGGGCAAGGGCGTGGTGCTGCGGGAGCCTTCCGTGGTGGCCATGGACAAGAACACCGGCAAGCTTTTGAAGGTGGGCGCCGAGGCCCAGGCCATGCTGGGCCGCACCCCCGGCAACATCGTTGCCATCCGTCCCCTGCGGGAGGGCGTCATATCCGACTACGACATGACCGAGCGGATGCTCAAGGAGTTTGTCCGCAAGGTCACCTCCTTCACCCTCTTTAAGCCCCGGCTCCTGATCTGTGTGCCCTCCGGCATCACCGAGGTAGAGGAGCGGGCCGTGGTAGACGCCGGCATTCAGGCCGGCGCCCGGCGGGCCTACCTGATCGAAGAGCCGGTGGCCGCCGCCATCGGCGCGGGCATCGACATCACCAAGCCCGACGGTCACATGGTGGTGGACATCGGCGGCGGCACCGCCGACATCGCCGTGATCTCTCTGGGCGGCGTGGTGGAGTCTGCCTCCATCAAGATCGCCGGCGACAAGTTCGACGAGGCCATCATCAAGTATATCCGCCGTCGTCACAACGTGCTCATCGGCGAGCGCACCGCCGAGGAGCTGAAGATGCAGATCGGCTGCGTCTTCCCCCCGGAGGAGGAGAAGAGCATCAGCCTGAAGGCCCGCAGTCTGATGACCGGTCTGCCCCAGGTGTTCACCGTTACCTCCAGCGAGATGATCGAGGCCTTTGAGGAGCCCTCCACCCGCATTCTGGAGGCGATCCACGGGGTGCTGGAGCGTACGCCCCCCGAGCTGGTGGCCGACATCTCCAACAACGGCATCGTCATGACCGGCGGCGGGTCTCTGATCCAGGGCTTCGACAAGCTCATCGAGTCCCACACCGGCATTGAGACCCATGTGGCCGACGACGCCATCTCCTGTGTGGCCTACGGCACCGGCAAGAGCCTGGAGAGCCTGGACGCTATGCAGGACGGCACCATCAACCTCTCCCGCCGCAAGCAGCTTAACGGCTGAGAGAGAAAAAAGAAGAACAAAACGCCCAGTTCGCACGAACTGGGCGTTTTTTTAAAATGAGAAAGGTAGGGACTGTGAGATGAGACAATTGCTGGCCCTTATACTGGCCCTGGGCATGGGGATCGCCGGGTGGGCCCCCCAGCCTGCGCCGGAGCCCCCGGCGGCGGTCACTCCGGCTCCGGCGGTCCGGCCCTGGGAGGCCGACCCCAAGGGGTATGTGCTGGAGCAGTTGGACGCTCTGCTGGAGGAGGGGCAGTGGAATGTCCGGTTCTGGATCTTCCCCGGCAGCGGTCCCATGTCGGAGAGCTTTCCCGAGGCGGAGTTCGGCAAGGCTCTGCGCGGGGTCTTCGCCGCCTATGACTGGCAGCTGACCCAGGCCCCCGAATACGACGAGAACGCGGTCTATCCGCCGGACAGCTACAGCATCAGCATCTATCCCAACTATATGACCCCGGCTGAGGCGGCCCGGCCCATCTTCTGCGAGACCGGCAGCCCGGTGCTCCACCTGAGTGCCTGGTCGGGGGAGGAGGAGTACGGCGACCTCTTCTTCACCGCGCCGGGGGCGGAAAACCTCTGCCAGGACATCGCCGACCTGTGCCCCTACTGGTCGGCGGTGACGGGTTGCCGGACCCGAACGGCCCCCCAGGACACCCCCCTGGCCACGGCCAGGGCCTATCTGGAGGGGACCTTCGCCATTCTCCGGGAGAAGGGCCATATCCTGGACGAGCGCATCGACAGCCTGGAATATCTTCCCCCGGAGTGGGACGGGGAGTCGGTGGGCACCGGCTATATGACCTACGACGACTCGGTGGCGGTACACTTCCGGGCGGAATTTTCCCTGAAGCCCACCAAGCCCCAGCTCACCGGATGGCAGAACATCGGGGTGGACGAGGAGGGCTGGGCCCATGAGGCGTACGCCAAGATCGTCATTACGCTGGGTGGGGATGGCCTTTACGAGCTGAGCTGGTATGAGACGCCTGCGGAGGAATAAAATACCGCCCCCCGGAGTCTTTGCTCCGGGGGGCGGTCTGTTTTACTGTGCCTCCTCCTTCAGGAGGGCCTCGCCCACGGTGTAGATATCCCCGGCCCCCACGGTGAGGATCAGGTCGCCGGGCCGGGCCAGTTCACGGAGCCTTGCGGTGAGGGACTTCAAAGTGGGGAAGTACTCGCTGCCCGGGATCTCCCCGGCCAGATCCTTGGAGGAGATGCCCAGGTCGTTGTCCTCCCGGGCGGCGAAGATCTCCGCCAACAGGGTCACGTCGGCCTTGGAGAGCACCTCCACGAACTCATGGAAGAGGGCGTGGGTGCGGGAATAGGTGTGGGGCTGGAAGGCGCAGATGACCCGCTGGTAGCCCAGACCCATGGCGGTGTCCAGCAGGGCCTTGACCTCGCTGGGGTGGTGGGCATAGTCGTCGTAGACGGCGGCGCCGTTGTACATGCCCTTTTTCTCGAACCGGCGGCCCGCCCCCAGAAAAGCGGCCAGACCCTTTTCCACCGCCTCCCGGGGCACCCCCAGGGAGACGCAGGCCGCGGCGGCGGCCAGAGCGTTGCGCACGTTGTGCTCGCCGGGGACCTGGAGCTTCACATGGGCGAAGGTCTCGCCCCGGAAGACCACGTCGAAGGAGGGCAGGCCGTGGTCGTAGGAGAGGCCCTGGGCGTGGACGTCACCCTCGGTGAGACCGAAGGTGAGGATGGGGCGCTGCTCGCCCCGGAGGGTGGTCATGGTGTTTTTGTCGTCCCGGTTGGCCACGATGAGGCCGGTCTTCTCGGGCACCAGGTCGGCGAAGGCCCGGAAGGAGTGCTCCACATCCTCCAGATCCTTGAAGAAGTCCAGGTGGTCGGCCTCTACATTCAAAATAACGGCGATGGTGGGAAAAAAGGAGAGGAAGGAGTTGCAGTATTCACAGCTTTCCAGTACAATGGTATCGCCGTGCCCCACCCGGTGGCCCGCACCCAACAGGGGCAGGGTGCCGCCGATCATCACGGTGGGATCCAGCCCCGCGGCCATGATGATATGGGTGCACATGCTGGTGGTGGTGGTTTTGCCGTGGGTGCCGGAGACGCACAGGGCGTTCTTGTAGCTCTTCATAATGGCGCCCCAGGCCTGGGCCCGCTCAAATACGGGAATGTTCCGGGCGCGGGCGCCGGAGATCTCCGGGTTGTCGTCGTGACAGGCGGCGGTGCGGATGACCAGCTCAGCCTCCCCCAGATTCTCCCCGCTGTGGCCGATGGCGATGGAGATGCCCAGGGAGCGCAGATGCTCCACCGTGGCGCTCTCTCTGGCGTCGGAGCCGGTGATGATCATGCCCTGGCCGTGGAGCACTTCGGCCAGGGGGGCCATGGACACTCCGCCGATGCCCACCAGATGGGCCCGGCGTCCGGGGGCGAGATAGGAGATAATATCAGTAGCTGCCATAGAGACACAACCTTTTATTAGTGAGTTATAAACCTGCTGTTATGGGTTACGGTTCTTTGCGGCTATTATAGTTCAAATACCGAAAATTGGCAAGGTAATTCTATACAAAAGCACGTTGGGATATACCGGGGAGGGATGGAAATGAACTGGAGTGTTCTGGGCGCCGGAGCGCTGGAGTGTCTGGAGCGGCTGAATGGGGCGGGATGGGAGAGCTATCCCGTGGGTGGCTGTGTCCGGGATCTGCTGCTGGGCAGGCGTCCGGGGGATGTGGATCTGTGCACCGCCGCCCTGCCCCAGACGGTGATGGCCCTGTTTTCAAACGCCGTTCCCACCGGGCTCAAGCACGGTACCGTCACCGTCCCCACCGCCGACGGCCCCATTGAGATCACCACCTTCCGCCGGGAAGCGGGGTACGCCGACGCCAGGCACCCCGACGCCGTGGCCTTCGGGGTGAGTCTGGTTCAGGATCTGTCCCGCCGGGATTTTACCGTCAACGCCATGGCCCTCACCGGGGAGGGGGAGGTCATCGACCCCTTTGGAGGGAGGGAGGATCTGAAAGGAAAGCGCATCCGCTGTGTGGGGGAGCCCGACCGGCGTTTTTCCGAGGACGCCCTGCGCATGCTCCGGGCGGTGCGCTTCGCCGCCCAGCTGGGCTTTGAGCTGGAGGAGGGGACTGCCGCCGCCCTGGCCCGAAACGCTCCGTTCACCGCCAGGGTCTCCGGGGAACGGCTCAAGGCGGAGCTGGAGAAGACACTTCTGTCCCCGGCGCCGGAGAAGGTGGGGGAGATGGTGGAGAGAGGGCTTCTGGATCACCTCTACGCTTTCCCCAGGGGGGTGGACTGGGCCGTTCTGGCAGACCTGCCTGCCGCCCAGGTGGAGCGCTGGCGGGGCTTCTGCGCCCTCACCGGCTTTCCCATCTCCGCCCTCCCCGTGGAGCGGAAGCTCCGCCGGGGGGTGGAGCACCCGGAGGCGGAGATCATCCCCACCCTGGCCCTCACGGCCCAGGATCTGATGGCTCTGGGCCTTCGGGGCCCGGCCATCAGCGCCGCCCAGAAGAAGCTGGCCCTCCGTGTTTTGGCGCATCCGGAGGAGAACGTCCCTGATGTTCTGCGTGACCTGCTGAAATAAACCCCTCCCGTTTCGCATATAGATGCGCTGACGGGAGGGCGTTTTTTATGGACAAGAACCGGAAAAAAGAGGGGCTTTTGGAGCGGACCGCCCAGGTGTTTGATCTCCCAGGAGAGGTGGTGGGTCTTCCCCGGGTGGAGCTTACCGGGCGGGGAGAGCTGCGCATGGAGAACCACCGGGGCATTTTGGCCTATGGGCAGGAGGAGATCCTGGTCAGCGGGGGCAAGCTCCTGATCCGGGTGCGGGGGAGCGGCCTGGAGCTGAAGGCCATGACGGGAGACGAGCTGCTCATCACCGGGACCATCCTGTCGGTGGAGCTGGAATAGGGCTTTCAGGATAGCCGGAGTCATAGGAAGGATGGCCGGGCGAGGGCGCCCGGCCCCACAATGATGAAGAGAACGGCGGGACATGGGAAAGGGGAGGACGGCATGGCGGTAAGAGATGTGGTGAATCTCCTCCGGGGCAGTGTGAGCCTGGAGGTGACGGGAGAGTTTCCGGAGCGTTTTTTGAATCTGTGCGCCCAGCGGGGCTCGGCCTTCTGGGGGGTGGACTGGCCGGACAGCCACACCCTGCGGCTCACTGTGGCCTGGCAGGACAGGGCGGGGCTGGAGGAGCTGGCGGAGCGGACCGGCTGTGTGATCGCCCAGGGGGGAAAGCGGGGACTGCCCCCCTTTTTGACGCGGTTTAAAAAACGGTACGCTCTGCTGGCGGGGCTGACGGCGGCCCTGCTGGCCTTCTGTCTGCTGGGGCGGGTGGTAATGGTGGTGGAGGTGGAGGGGAACGAGCGGGTCCCCTCCGCGGTCATCCTCACCGAGCTGCGGCGGCTGGGACTGCGGCCGGGGGCCTACGGGCCCGGGCTCTCGGTCCGGGATATCTCCAACGAGGCCCTTTTGCGTATGGAGGATCTGTCCTGGATGGCGGTGAATCTCCACGGGATCCGGGCGCAGGTGCTGGTGCGGGAAAAGATCCCCAAGCCGGAGCTGCTGGATGAGACGATCCTGGGGGACATTGTGGCGGAGGCCCCCGGGATCGTCACCCGGGTGGAGACCTGGGCGGGGGATCCGGCGGTGGAGGAGGGGGACACCGTCCTCGCCGGGGAGGTGCTCATCCGGGGCTCGGTGCGGATGGATCCGCCCCAGTACAGCGAGCGGGAACCCTTGTGGATGGCGGTTCGGGCCATGGGCCGGGTGGAGGGGCGCACCTGGCGGATCCTCACGGCCTCCATCCCGCTGACGGCGGAGGTCAAGGCGCCCACAGGGGAGGAGAAGACCTTCTGGTCTGCCACGATTTTGGGGCAGCGGGTGAATTTTTACCAAAACAGTGGAATTCCCTTTGACAGATATGATAAAATAAGCAAGACGTGGAATGTGAGACTTCCCGGGGGAAGCCTGCCCTTCACCCTGCGCAGGGAGATCTGTCAGGGCTGGGAGACGGCGGAGACCTCCATCGACCTGCAGGCTGCCCAGGCCATGCTGGAGCAGCAGCTGCTCCGGCGGCTCCAGGATCAGCTGGGTCAGACGGGGACGGTGGTGAGCCACAGCTTTTCCGCGCAGGAGACCGGGGAAGGATTGAAGGTCACCCTCACCGCCGAGTGCGAGGAGGAACTGGGCCGGTTTATACCGGCGGCATAAGAATGTGATACAAAGGAGAGACAGGATTTGACAGAACAGACCATATCGGTGGAGCGCATGGAACTGGCGGTGAACCTTTTCGGTTCCCTGGATGAAAATGTGAAGCTGATCGAAAAGGAGCTGGGCGTCTCGGTGGTGAACCGAGACGGAGAGTTAAAGCTTTCCGGTGAGGATCCGGAGGCGGTGCTCCATGCCGTTCAAGCGGTAGAGGGTCTTTTGAAGGTCATTGGCCGGGGGGAGACCGTCACCGAGCAGAATGTGCGCTATATCCTCAATCTGGTCAAGGCGGGGCACGCCGACAAGATCGGGGAGCTGTCCAACGATGTGCTGTGCATCACCGCCAAGGGCAAGCCCATCAAGGCCAAGACCCTGGGCCAGAAGCGATATGTGGAGGCCATCCGCAAAAACCTGGTGACTCTGGGCGTGGGGCCTGCCGGTACGGGCAAGACCTACCTGGCGGTGGCCGCCGCGGTGGCCGCCTTCCGGGCGGGGGAGGTCAACCGGATCATCCTTACCCGGCCCGCCGTGGAGGCGGGGGAGCGGCTGGGCTTTCTCCCCGGAGATCTCCAGAGCAAGGTGGATCCCTACCTGCGGCCCCTCTACGACGCCCTGTTCGAGATGCTGGGGCCCGAGACCTATCAGAAGTACGTGGAGCGGGGCAACATCGAGGTGGCTCCCCTGGCCTATATGCGGGGCCGCACCCTGGACGACAGCTTCATCATCCTGGACGAGGCCCAGAACACCTCCCGGGAGCAGATGAAGATGTTCCTCACCCGGATGGGTTTTGGCAGTAAGATCGTCATCACCGGCGACATCACCCAGATCGACCTGCCCAGTGACACCGTCAGCGGACTGCGGGAGGTGATGCGGGTGCTCAAAGGGGTGGAGGACATCGCCATCTGCACCCTGTCGGGCTCCGACGTGGTGCGCCACGTGATCGTCCAGAGGATCATCAAGGCGTATGAGGTGGATGAGGAGCGGCGGAAGAAGAAATAAAAGGCGGGGGAATTTACCTGGATCAGAACCCCGTTTTTATACAGAAAAGAGTTATGTATGGAAGAAGAGAGAAGGATCAGAAAGCCTCTGCGTTTAAAAGGCTATGATTACAGCGGAGCGGGGTATTATTTTGTGACGATATGTACCCAAAACCGGATCCGACTTTTCGGAGATGGGGGACGGGCGGGTTTGGAACCCGCCCCTACGAACGCTTTTGGGGAACTTGTTACGCAAACATGGTTGGAATTACCTGCTCATACAGTTGGTATCCGTGTGGACAAATTTGTGGTGATGCCGAACCATTTTCATGGTATCGTGATATTGGAAAACGGTTGTGTAGGGGCGGGTTCCAAACCCGCCCAGACACCTCTTTCCGAAGCGATGAGGCAATTTAAAACATTTTCGGCCCGAAAAATCAACCAAATGCGGGGAACGCCGGGGATCTCCATTTGGCAAAAGGGCTACTACGACCACATCATCCGCAATGAACCTGATTACCTCCGCATCTGGCAATACATCGACGAAAACCCCGCCAAATGGGCCGAGGACGAATACTATACCCCCTGACGCAACCCAAAGGTTACACATAGAAACGGCAAATCCCTGGGCAAAATGGGACAAGGTATCTATACTTACCCCATTCCGGCCCCATGGGGCCAAGTATGAGGTGATACGTATGAGTATGGGCGCCAGACTGGCCCAGGAGCGAAGAAGTCAAAACCTGACCCAGGAACAGCTTGCGGAAAAGCTGGGGGTCACCCGGCAGGCGGTTTCCCGCTGGGAGTCGGACACCGCCTACCCCGAGACCGACAAGATCCTCCGTATGGCCGCTCTCTTTGGTGTGAGCTGCGACTATCTGCTGGGTGTCGGGAGCGAGACGGGCAGCGCACCGCCCTCCCCGGTGACCCGCCTTCTCCGGGAGACGGTGGGCAAAAAGGTGCTGCTGGTCTTCTACGAGGAGGAGAATTTCATCTTCTGCGACTACGCCCTCATCCTGGACTTTGACGGGGGCTGGGCCAACGTGGAGTTTGTGAGAGAGAAGAAAGACAAGCGGGAGACCCGCCTCATTCCCCTGTCCTCCATCCGCACCATCACCATCCTGGACGAGGGGGGTGAGGGCTGATGGATACCTTTGGCGTTTTTGGCCTCATGGGCTTTGTCATGGCGATCTTTGCGCTGGAGCAGGTCAAGCGGCTGGAGCGGACCCTGCGGGAGAACAACATCCGCCCCGGAGGGACAGGCTCTTTGGGCGGCCAGCTCCGGGCCAAGGTGGGAAAGACCGTGGACATCACCCTTTACGAGAGCGGGGGCAGCACCACCACCTCCTGCAAAGTGCTGGATGTGGACGAGGAGTGGGCCAGGGTGCTGCGCAACGAGGGGAAAAAGAACCAGCGGGAGCTGCTGATCCGGCTGGCGGACGTGAAGCAGATCAAATCATAGGGGATGGGTTCAAAACCCGCCCGGTGGAGCACAGAGAAGAGAGAGGGAGATCCGGCCATGGGCATTTACACATGGGGCGATTTCCGGGCGGAGATCGACGAGGAAGCCACCCGGGCCTGGTATGAGAAAGCTGAGGAGTGGGACTGCACCTGCGGCCACTGCCGGAATTTCATGCTTTTGGCAGAGGAACGCCGGCTGCCGAAGGAGCTGCTGGAGATTTTGGATAAGCTGGGCGTCTCCCCGGAGAAGGCCAGCTATGTCTGTGAGCTTTACGATAAGGCCGAGAAGATCTGCTATCAGGTCAATTACCGCCTGGCCGGCCGGGTGCTGGAGGGGCCGGAAAAGGCGGCTTTCCCTCTTGGAGAGATAGGATTGCTGTGCGGCCGGGAGACTGCGCCCGGCTCCGCTGACGACTTCCCGGAACCTTTTTTTGATTTGATGTACTTCCTCTGGCTTCCCTGGATCGACCACATCCCTCTTGGCCCCCATGAGATCATCCTCTCCTCTGACCTGGAGGAGGATACCTCGGAGCTGGAGAGCCTCTTGCGGCGGGTCATACCAGCGGCCCTTTCCATTGAGGGTGTGACCGTCCCCTGGGAGGTGGACGTGCTCCTCACCGACGACGCCGGTATCCACGCCATCAACCTGGCCCAGCGCGGGGTGGATCAGCCCACCGACGTTTTGAGCTTCCCCATGCTGGAGCTGACCCCGGGGGACAAGCCCCTGGCGGCCGACGCCGATCCCGGCACGGGTCTGGTTCCCCTGGGGGATATGGTTCTGAACCTTGACAGGGTGAAGAGCCAGGGAGAGGAATACGGCCACGGCCCCAAGCGGGAGGCGGCCTATCTGGCGGTACATTCCGTGCTCCACCTGCTGGGCTATGACCACATGGACGAAGGGCCCATGAAGGCCCAGATGCGCACGCGGGAAGAGGCCATCCTGGCCCAGCTGGGCATTACGAGAGGATAGAGAGATATGGAAGAAAAACGCCTGCCGGAAAAGCAGAGGGATCTGAACCTGGACTTCATCCGGGGCCTGGCCGCCTTTTTGGTCATCGCCGTCCACTTTATGATGATGAGCGAGTTCTACTACCAGACCATGGCGGGGGGACGGATGTATCTGCTGGGCTGTGTGCGTATGGCCTTTATGAACTGCGTGCCCCTGTTCCTCCTTCTCAGCGGCTATTTGTGCTGTGAGAAGAAGCTGTCCAAGAGCTACTACCTGGGGGTGCTCCGGGTGGTGGTGGCCTATCTGCTGTGCAGCGGCGTGAGCGTCTTCTACCGCTGGTGGCGGCTGGGGGAGGAGATGAGCCTGCTCCACGCCGGGCGCATGGTGCTGGACTACTCCGGCATTGCCACCGGATGGTACATTGAGATGTATCTGGGCCTGTTCCTGCTCATCCCCTTCCTCAACATGCTCTGGAGAGGGGCGGAGAGCAAGGGGGCCCGCAAGGCCCTCATTGTCACCCTGCTGGTTTTGGCCAGCCTTCCGGTGCTGGTGAATGTCAGGTACAGCATCCTGCCCGACTGGTGGAAGGGGATCTATCCCCTGGCCTACTACTTCCTGGGGGCCTGGTTCCGTACCTATGATACCCGCATCTCCTGGGGCAAGGGGCTTCTGGGCTTCCTGGCCGCCGTCGCCGCCGGCGGGGCACTGGTCTATGTCACCAGCCGGAACCAGATGTTCGTCTGGACGGAGGCCACCGACTGGGCGGGGCCCACGGTGGTGTGCTCGGCCTGCCTGCTGTTCCTCGTGCTCCGGCAGATCAGGCTGGACGGACTTCCCGGAGGTGTGAAGTGGTGCATTGCCAAAGGCTCGGAGCTGTCGCTGAACATCTACCTGGTGTCCTGGTGCTTCGATAACGCCTTTTACCCCGTCCTGTGGGAGAAAGTCCCCGATTTCATGGCCCGGATGCCCTTCTTCCCGGTGATGACCCTGGCGGTCTACTTCTGCTCGGCCCTGGTGGCTCAGGTGCTGGAGTGGCTGGGCAAGGGGATCGTGAAGGCGCTCAGGGCCGTCGGGGACCGGAAGAGAACATAAAAACGCTCTGAAAGAGAGGATCACTGTAATGAACACACCAAAGACCAAAGCCGGCATGATCGCCATTGTGGGCCGGCCCAATGTGGGCAAGTCCACCCTCACCAACGCCCTGGTGGGGGAGAAGATCGCCATCGTATCCAACAAGCCCCAGACCACCCGCAACCGTATCTGCGCCGTGGTGGATCGGGGGGAGAGCCAGTTTGTCTTTATGGACACCCCCGGCCTTCACAAGGCCCGTACCCGGCTGGGGGACTACATGGTGGAGGTGGTTCGGCAAAGCGTGGCCGATGTGGACGCCGCCCTGCTGCTGGTGGAGCCCATCCCCAATGTGGGGGCGCCCGAGGCGGAGCTGATGGAGGATCTCCGCAAGCGGAAGATCCCCACGGTACTGGTCATCAACAAAATTGACACCGTGGAGAAGGAAAAGCTTCTGGCCGTGATCGCCGCCTACACCCAGAGCTATGAGTTTGCCCACGTGATGCCCATCTCCGCCAAGGAGGGGGACGGGGTGGGGGATCTTCTGAATCTGCTGGAGGGGTATCTCCCGGAGGGGCCCTGGCTTTTCCCGGAGGGGATGACCACCGACCAGCCCGAACGGCAGGTGTGCGCGGAGATCCTGCGGGAGAAGCTGCTGCTCTGCCTGGACAAGGAGGTTCCCCACGGCACGGCGGTGGAGCTCACCAAGTTCTCTGAGCGGGACGATGAAGTCATTGAGTGCGACGCCACCATCTACTGCGAAAAGGACAGCCATAAAGGCATTATCATCGGGAAGAAGGGCGCCATGCTGAAAAAGATATCCACCCTGGCCCGGGAGGATATGGAAAAATTTATGGGGACCAAAATTTTTCTTCAAACCTGGGTGAAGGTAAAGGAGAACTGGCGGGACAATGTGAACTTTGTCCACACCATGGGATACCGGGAGGACTGAGCGGGCGGATATGATCCGCTCCTGCATACGGTTGGCGTTCCCTTCGCGGGGGTGTCTTTCCGCCGCACAAAATTTTCCTGACATAAGGTCCCTTTGAGATGTCCATGATAATCCCGGAGAGAGGTGGGATGGTCGTGGACATTTCAGCGGTATGGGAACTTTTTCTATACACCGGGCTTCCGGAGGTGTATAATATCTACTGCAAATTGAGAGAGGAGGCGCGTCAGGAGGTCAGATCCGCCTGACGGGCGATACATATGGCGCACCTGGTGACAAAGGGCCTGGTTCTGCGGGAGGTCAACTACAAAGAGAGCGACAAGATCCTCACCGTACTGGCGGAGGGTCAGGGCAAACGCACTGTGAAGGCCCAGGGCTGCCGGCGGAAGAACAGCCCGCTGGCGGCGGGGGCGCAGCTACTGGTGTGGTCGGAAATGACCTGGTATGACTATCAGGATCGGTGGAGCCTGAAGGAGGCCAACACCCTCAATGAGTTCCGGGGGGCCAGGGAGGATCTGTTCAAGCTGGCCCTGGGCTCCTACTTTGCCGAGGTGGCGGAGGCGGTGGCCGAGGAGGGGGTGGAGACGCCGGGACTTTTGAGCCTGGTGCTCAACTCCCTCTACGCCCTGGACAAGCTGGAGCTTCCCCCGGAGCAGATAAAGGCCGCCTTTGAGATAAAGCTGTGCTGTCTGGCGGGGTATGAGCCCCTGCTGGACGCCTGCGCCGTGTGCGGCGAGGAGCCCGGAGAGCCCCGTCTGAACCTTTCGGAGGGGGTGCTCCACTGTGAGCGGTGTCGTGCTGAACTGGGCGATGCGGGCATCTCCATGCCCCTGGACGCCTCCGCCCTGGCCGCTGCCCGCCATGTGGCCTACGGGGATCCCAAGCGGCTCTTCTCCTTCCGCCTGGGGGGAGCGAGCATGGATAAGCTGGCGGGGGCGGCGGAGAGCTTCCTCCTGACCCAGCTGGAACGGGGCTTCCGGACCTTGGATTTCTATAAGGGGTTGGCGGGGTGAGACCTTTTTTCGATCCCCGCTTGACAAATGAGTTAGCCAATGCTATCCTATGTAGTTAGATAAGGCTAACTACATAGGGGGCGACAGATATGACACTGAACAACGGCACGGTGGGGCAGAGCTACACCGTGGTCAATATGGATCTTCCCCAGCAGGTGGGACACCGGCTGGAGGCCATCGGCATGACCATCGGGGGGAAGGTATCCATTCTGGGCGGCAAGGATCAGGGGACGCTGATCCTCAAGATCCGGGGGGCGCGTTTTGCCCTGGGCCGTGGCATCACGGAAAAGATTGGGGTGATGTGAGATGGGCAAACAGCTTACCGTAGCCTTCATCGGCAACCCCAACTGCGGAAAGACCACGCTTTTTAACGCCTATACCGGGGCTAATCTGAAGGTGGCCAACTGGCCCGGGGTCACGGTGGAGCGGGTGGAGGGGGTCATGAAGGATCATGGCCTGGACATTCGCCTGGTGGATCTGCCCGGCACCTACTCGCTCACCGCCTATACCATGGAGGAGCAGGTCTCCCGGAGGTTTATCCTCTCCCATGAGGTGGACGTGATCATCGACGTGGTGGACGCCTCCGCCCTGGAGCGGAACCTGTATCTCACCCTTCAGCTTCTGGAGCTGGGCAAGCCGGTGGTGGTGGCCCTCAACATGATGGATGTGGTTCAAAAGCGGGGCATGGAGATCGACCTGCACCGCCTGCCCGAGATGCTGGGAGTGCCCGTCATTCCCGTTTCCGCCCGGAGACGGACGGGGCTGGAGGTGCTGATGCACGCCGCCGCCCACCACGCCGAGTCGGGCCGGCACGATCCCATCATCCACGAGCATGCGTGGCACGGCAGGGGGAAAACGGCGGACAGCCCCAAGCATGAAAAGTATGCCATGGTCTACGATGAGGTCATGGAGTTCCGCATCGACGCGGTGGAGACCGCCCTGAGGAAAAAATGGCCTGACCTGACCGATGAGCGCTGGCACGCCATCAAGCTGCTGGAGAGGGATGAGGAGATCGTCGGAAAGTATCCCCTGGAGTTGCCCGGTGTTCTGGAGGAGAGCTGCGAGACCGAGATCATCAACCAGAAATATGACTTCATTGAGGAGATCATGGCGGAGGTCATGGTTCACCGGGAGGAGAAGGCGGCCATGACCGAGGCGGCGGATCGGGTATTCACCCACCCGGTCTGGGGGCTTCCCATTTTTCTGGGCATTATGGCGCTGGTGTTCTTCCTCACCTTTACTGTGGGAGATTTTCTGGCCGGCTTTTTTGAGCTGGGGGTGAACTGGTTTTCCGGTCTGGTGGGGAACACCCTGGGCGGCTGGGGGCTGGGAGAGCTGCTCATCGCTCTCATCACCGATGGCATTATCGCCGGGGTGGGGAGCATCCTGACCCTTCTGCCCAATATTTTCATTCTCTTTCTGGCCCTGGCCTTTCTGGAGGATACGGGGTACATGGCCCGTGTTGCCTATATCATGGACGGGATCATGGGGCGGATCGGTCTGTCCGGACGGGCCTTTTTGCCCATGGTGCTGGGCTTTGGCTGTTCCGTGCCCGCCATCATGGCTTCCCGGGCCCTGGAGAGCCGCCGGGATCGGTTCAAGGTCATGCTGGTGACCCCGTTCATGTCCTGCTCTGCCCGGCTTCCCATCTACATTCTCTTCTCCCAGCTCTTCTTCGGAAGGTACGCCATGATAGCGGCCTATTCCATGTACCTCATCGGCATCCTGGTGGCGCTGATCACCGCCGGGGTGATCCAGAGGCTGGAGAAGAACAGGGGGGTGGAGCGCAGTCCCCTTCTCATTGAGCTTCCCGAGTATAAGATGCCCTCCGCCCGCACGGTGCGGGTCTATGTGTGGGAGAAGGTGAAGGATTATCTCACCAAGGCGGGCACCATTATCTTTGTGGCCTCCATCCTCCTGTGGTTCCTGCTGAACTTCGGTCCTGGGGGGTATACTGCCGCTATGGAGGAGAGCTTTGCCGCCCTTATCGGACATGCTCTGGCCCCCCTCATGGCGCCGGCGGGGCTGGGCTTCTGGCCCATCGTGGTGGCCATCATCGCCGGGATCTCCGCCAAGGAGGTGGTGGTCTCCTCCACCGCCATCCTGTTCCGGGTGGCCAACGCCAATTCCGCCGCGGGGCTGGCGGCGATCCACGGAGGGCTGGCCGGGATGGGCTTTGGGCCCCTGAACGCCTATTGTCTTATGGTTTTCTGCCTGCTCTACGTCCCCTGCGCCGCCACCATCGGCGTCATTCGCAGGGAGTCGGGGAGCTGGAAGTGGACGGCCTTTTCCGTGGGCTTCCAGGTGGCGGTGGCCTATGCCATGAGCTTCCTCATCTATCAGGCGGGGAGCTTGCTGATGTAGGTCATTGCTTGGCGCCGGGGGTTCCATACCTGTGTGGGCGGCGATTGGCCGCCCGGGGCGCCCACTTTGCCCGATCACTCTGTTTTGAGGTATCAGCTATGAAAGACGAACTGTTTGAAAAATCCATACTCACCCTGGAGTTTCCCAGGATCCTGGAGTTGCTGGCCGACGAGGCGGTGACCCAGGAGGGCAAGGAGCGCTGTGCCCGGCTGCGGCCCTATACCGACGCCGACGACGTGGAGCGCGCCCTCAGCGAAACCTCTGCCGCGGTGGATATGGTCTCGCTCCACGGCGCCCCCTACCTGGGCGGGGTGAAGCCGGTGCGCTCCTCCCTTCAACGGGCGGACATGGGGGGCGCGCTGAACACCCGGGAGCTGCTGGAGGTGGCGGGGGTGCTCCGGTGCGCCCGGGGTTGCATTGAGTACTGGGGCGGGAGCGGGGAGAAGACCCCCATCGACCCCCTCTTTCAAGGGCTCACCGCCAATCGCTATCTGGAGGAGCGCATCACCGGCTCCATCCTCTCCGAGGAGGAGATCGCCGACGCCGCCAGCCCCGAGCTGGCCGATATCCGCCGCCACAAGCGGGCCTCTGCCAGCAAGGTGCGGGATATCCTGCAAAAGCTCATCTCCTCCAACCAGTCCAAATACCTTCAGGAGCCCATCATCACCCAGCGCAACGGCCGTTATGTGGTGCCGGTGAAGTCGGAGTGCAAAAATGAGGTGCCCGGTCTGGTTCACGACCTCTCCGCCAGCGGCAGCACCTTCTTCATTGAGCCCATGGGGGTGGTGAAGGCCAACAACGAGCTGCGGGAGCTGGAGGCCAGGGAGGAAAAGGAGATCCAGAGGATCCTGGCCGAGCTCTCCAGCGAGTGCGCCGCCCATAAGGAGGACATCGCCCAAAACTATGACCTGCTTATCCTGCTGGATCTGGTCTTTGCCAAGGCGGGGCTCTCTCTGCGTATGGGGGGGATGCCCCCCAGGATCGTCTCCGGGGGCCTCAGCTTTGAAAATGCCCGCCACCCGCTGATCAGCCGGGACAAGGCGGTGCGCAACGACCTGCGGCTGGGAGAGGATTTTGACACTCTGGTGGTCACCGGCCCCAACACCGGCGGCAAGACGGTGACGTTGAAGACCCTGGGCCTGCTGGTGGTTATGGCCCAGTGCGGGCTCCACATTCCCGTGTCCGGGGACAGCCGCATGCGGGTGTTCCGTCGGGTGCTCTCCGACATTGGAGACGAGCAGTCCATCGCCCAGAGCCTGTCCACCTTCTCCTCCCACATGACCAACATTGTGGGAATGCTCGCTGAGGCCGACGGGGACACCCTCATCCTCTTTGACGAGCTGGGGGCGGGCACCGACCCGGTGGAGGGGGCAGCCCTGGCGGCGGCCATTATTGAAGAGGCGCGCTCCCTGGGCTGTCTGGTGGCGGCCACCACCCACTACGCCGAGTTGAAGGTCTACGCCATGACCACCCCCGGGGTGGAAAACGCCTCCTGTGAGTTCAATGTGGAGACGCTGGCGCCCACCTACAAGCTGCTCATCGGGATCCCCGGCAAGTCCAACGCCTTTGCCATCTCCAGCCGGCTGGGCCTTCCCCGGCACGTCATCGACGCCGCGGCGGGGCGGGTAAACGCGGAGAATGTCCGTTTTGAGGACGTGCTCACCCAGCTGGATCGCCAGCGTCAGGAGATGGAGCGGGAGAAGGAGAGCGCCCGGCTGCTCCGCCGGGAGACGGAGGAGGCCCGGAAGAAGGCCGAGGAGTACCGGGACGACCTGGCCCGGGAGCGGGAGAAGGCGGTGGAGAAGGCCAAAGCGGAGGCCAGAGCGATCCTGGCGGAGGCCAGGGCCGCTGCCGACGAGACCTTCAGAGAGCTGGACGACATGCGGAAAAAGAGCAAGCAGGAGCAGGACGCCCAGCGGATCAACGAGGCCCGCACCGGCCTGCGCCATCGGCTCAACGCCGCCGAGGATGCCTTGGGCGCGGAGCCTGAACGGCCCCTTCCGCCGCCCACCCGTCCCGCGGTGAAGGGGGACACGGTGGAGCTGGTGAAGATGCCGGGCACCAAGGCCACGGTGCTGGACGTGAAGAAGGACGGCACCCTCCAGCTCCAGGCGGGGATCCTGAAGCTCACCGCCACCCAGGCCGAGGTCCGCCTCAGCGAGGGAGAGACCCAGAAGTCGGTCAGGCGCATTGTCTCTCAGGCCACCCACCAGCTCCGGAGCCTGGGGGCGTCCCCTGAGGTGGATCTGCGGGGGATGACGGGAGATGAGGCGGTGATGGAGCTGGATCGGTTTTTGGATCAGGCCATTATGGGCAAGCTCCAAGAGGTGCGCATCATCCACGGCAAGGGCACCGGCGCGGTGCGCGCGGCGGTGCGGGAGCACCTGAAGCGCAGCCGCTATGTGAAGTCCTTCCGCCCCGGCCGTTACGGGGAAGGAGAGGACGGCGTGACCGTTGCTGAGCTGAAATAAAACAAAAGTTGTATTTCACTGTGGGGTTTTCCGCAAGCGCAGGATGTTTATTTGTGTATTTTGCCGTTGACGGCGAGGGATAAATTTGCTATGCTATAGCCACAGTATAAGTGTGCTTAGGGGGGAATCGCTATGTATATGAAGGAAGCTACCGTAAACAATCAGGTGGGCCTCCATGCCCGTCCGGCCACTTTCTTTATCCAGAAGGCCAACGAGTTCAAAAGCTCCATCTGGGTGGAGAAGGATGAGCGTCGGGTGAACGCCAAGAGCCTGCTGGGCGTTTTGTCCCTTGGCATCGTCAAGGGTACCGCCATCAACCTGATCGCGGACGGCACCGACGAGAAGGAGGCCGTTGAGGCTCTTGTGGAACTGATCTCCGGCAACTTCGAGGACTGAACAGACCCGATACAACGCAAGAAAAAAGCGTCGCCTTGGCGGCGCTTTTTTTGACGGCTTTGGCAAAGGAGGCCGCGGCCCATGCTGTGCAACCAATGCCCCAGAAACTGCAACGCCCAACGCCTCCCCGGTGTTCCCGGCGGGGTGTGCGCCATGCCGCGGGAGGCGGTGGTGGCCCGGGCCGCCCTCCATCACTGGGAGGAGCCCTGCATCTCGGGCGTCAACGGGGCGGGGACGGTGTTTTTCTCCGGGTGCAATCTCCGGTGTGTGTTCTGCCAGAACAGTGTCATCAGCCAGGAGGGCTTCGGAAAGCCGGTGACGACCGCGCGGCTGCGGGAGATCTTTCAGGGGCTCATCGCCCAGGGGGCCCACAATATCGACCTGGTGACCCCCACCCAGTTTGCCCACGTGATCGCGGAGGTGCTGGAGGAGCCCTTGGAGGTGCCCGTGGTGTGGAACACCGGCGGCTATGAGAGTCCGGAGACCCTTCGGGGGTTGGAGGGCAAGGTGCAAATCTATCTGCCCGACCTGAAATATCTGGATCCCGGGCGGGCCAAACGCTACTGCGCGGCGGAGGACTACCCGGCGGTGGCGGTGGCCGCCATCCGGGAGATGGTCCGGCAGACGGGGCCTTGCCGGTTTGATGCGGAGGGCCTTTTGCGGCGGGGGGTGGTCATTCGCCACCTGCTCCTTCCGGGCGGCCTTGCGGAGGCCAAGGCGGTGATGGACTGGGTGGGGGAGAGCTTTCCACGGGGGACGGTGTATTTTTCCCTTATGAGCCAGTATACGCCCCTGGGAAGGGCCGCGGAGTATCCGGAGATCTGCCGGAAGCTGCGCCCCAGTGAGATCCGTGCCGCCCAGGAATATATGGCCGCCCTGGAGCTGCCCGGCTATGTCCAGGAGGAGTCGGCCGCCGGCGGGGAATATGTGCCCGATTTTGATCTGACAGGAGTGTGAATCCATGACCGTGCTGACAGGACAGGGAGAACGGATGAGGACCCTGTGGCATCTCTCGTGGCCGGCCATCATTGAACAGGTGCTGGGTACCATGGTGAGCTACGTGGACGCCGCCATGGTGGGCGTGCTGGGCGCGGTGGGCTCCGCCGCGGTATCGGTGAACTCCCCGCCTATCTGGATGCTCAACGGCATTCTGGCCGGGGTGGGGGTGGGCTATTCGGTTCAGGTCTCCAACGCCGTGGGGGCGGACGATCCCATGCGGGTGCAAAAGATCATCCGGCAGGCCTTTTTTGCCGCGCTGGTGTGCGGGCTTTTGGCCTGCGGGCTCTATGAGGTGTTGGGAGGATACCTTCCCCGGTGGCTGGGGGCCAAGCCGGAGGTGCTGCCCCATGCCGTTCATTACATCCGTATCTACTGTGCGGTGATGCCCTTCAACGCGCTGCTCATCGTCTTTTCGGCGGTGCTGCGGTGTATGGGCAACACCAAGACCCCGCTGCTGTTCAATACCGCCGCCAATCTGACCAACATGCTCCTCAACTTCTTTCTCATCTATCCCACCCGGGAGTGGGGAGGGATCACCATTCCGGGCGCGGGCTGGGGGGTGGAGGGGGCGGCGCTGGCCACTGCCGGCTCCATCGTCTGTGCCGGCTCCCTGGCCGCTCTGGCGGCCTTCCGGCAGGGTCGGTACGCCACCTCCCTGCGGGAGGGCTTCTACCCTGACCGGGCCATCGTACGCCGGGCCTTTTATCTGGGTCTTCCCTCCGCCATGGAGCGGGCGGTGGTGAATCTGGGACAGATCGCCATGACCGCCCTGGTGGGCCACGCCCTCACCACGGCGGCGCTGGCCGCCAACAACATCGCCACCACCGCCGAGGGGCTTTGCTATTTGCCCGCCTACGGGATCGGCTATGCCGCTATTGCCCTGGTGGGCCAGTCGGTGGGGGCGGGGAGCCGGGAGGACGCCAAGGCCTATGGGGATCTGACCGGCCTTCTGGGCTTTTTCCTGTGCCTGGTCACCGGGACGGCCCTCTTTGTCTTTGCCACACCTCTGGCCGCCCTCTTCAACTCCGACGCCCAGGTGGTCGCTGAGGCCGCCCTGGCCCTGCGGGTGGTGGCCTTCTCCGAACCCTTTTTCGCTTTGTCCATCGTCCTCACCAACGCCCTGCGGGGGGCTGACGACGTGAAGTTCCCCATGGTGGTGGGGTTGGTGTGTATGTGGGCGGTGCGGGTGCCTCTGGCCTGTCTGTTTGTGCTGCGGCTGGGCTGGGGCCTTTCCGGCGTCTGGTGCGCCATGTCTCTGGATCTGGTGTGCCGCGGTGTTCTGTGCGGAGTGCGCTGGCGGAAGGGGAAGTGGATGAACTTGTCCGGACTGGCGGCGTGACCGGAACGAAAAGCTCCCCCCGGATGGAGATATTCTCCATCCGGGGGAGCTTTTTATATCCTCGCTTACTTCCGGCGGAGGATCATGGACAGGGTAAAGGCTCCGGCCAGGTAGAGGGTGATGGCCGCGCCGGCGGAGGCGCCGATGTAGTAGGAGGTCATGAGCCCCGCCAGGGCGCACACCACCGCCCCCAGCACGGAGAAGAGGTGGTACTGCCGCATGTTCCGGGCCAGGTTCCGGGCGGCGGCGGCGGGGAGCACCAGCAGGGAGTTGATCACCAGCAGGCCGATCCAGGTCATGGAGAGGGTCACCACCACGGCGATGGAGCAATTGAGCACCGCCTCCTGCCAGAGCACCCGTACGCCCCGGCTGTCTGCCAGGGCGGGGTGGAGCGCGGACAGCAGCAGGGTGTTGCAGGCGCAGATCCAAAGGATCAGCACCACCGCCAGAATGGCCGCCAGCAGGGCGATCTCAGAGGGCTTGACGCTGAGAATGTCTCCGACAAGCAGGGAATTGAACCGGGTGAAGGAGCCGCCGTTCAGGGTGGCGATGAAGATGCCCAGAGCTACGGCGCTGGAGGAGAAGACTCCGATGACCGTGTCGCTGGCCAGAGCGCTTTTTCGGCGGATCAGGGTAAACAGCAGCGCGAAGGCCAGGGCGAAGATCACCGCCGCCCCCATAGGGGCCCACAGGCCGCACAGAGAGCCGATGGCAATGCCGGTAAAGGCGGAGTGGCCCAGGGCATCGGAGAAGAAGCTCATCCGGCTCTGGACCACCATGGTGGAGAGAAGCCCGAAGAGAGGGGCGATGACGAGTACCGCCAAAAGGGCGTTTTTCATGAAGAACATATGCCCCGGTTGGGCCCATTCGAAGGGCAGCAGGGAGATGAGGGAATACCACAGCTCCATCACACCGCCCCCTTTCCCAGCCGGAGATGAAAGGTCTCCCGGAAGGCGGGGGAGGAGAGGACCTCCGTGGGAGTCCCCACGGCCAGGACGGTGCTCCGGAGAAGGATGACCTTGTCGGCAAAGCTCTCCAGGGTGGCAAAGTCGTGGGTGGACAGAAGGATGCTCAGATCATATTTGTCCCGGAGCTCATCCAGCATGTCCAGCAGCTGCCGTTCCCCCTCCACATCCACCCCGGACAGGGGCTCGTCCAGGATGAGGATGTGGGGCAGGGGCTCCAGGGCCAGGGCCATGAGCACCCGCTGGAGCTCTCCCCCGGACAGAGCCCCCAGGCGCTTGTCCAGCAGACCCTCGGCGTGGGTGCGGGCCAGACACTCCACCGCCCGGTCCCGAAGCTTTTGGGGAATGGGGAGAAACACCGGCCAGTCCTGAGCGGCGGCGATGAAGAGATCCAGCACGCTCACCGGGTCGGAGCGGTCGAAGGCGGGGGATTGGGGCACGTAGCCGATGACGGGACGACTCTTCTTGCCGTCGGAGCGCTGGAAGCGGATGGAGCCTGAGTGGGGCAGCTGGCCCAGAATGGCCTTGAACAGGGAGGACTTTCCCGCCCCGTTGGGGCCGATGAGGGCGGCGATCTCTCCGCAGTGGAGGTGGAAGCCCACATCGTGGAGCAGCTCGGCGTCTCCCACGCTCACCCCTACGTTCTGAAGCTCCAGGCAGCATAGCCCCTCGCAGCCGTTGCAGTTTTCATGCTTGTGTACACTCATTGCAGAGCCCTCGCTACGGTTTGGATATTTCGTACCATCAGGTCGGTATAGGCGTCCATCCCACGGCGCTCGGCCAGGGCGGTGCCGCTCATGAACAGATCCAGCTGGGCGATGGTGAAGGTGATGTTGAAGCGGTCGGTGACCTCCCCGGCGATGGTCTCCGCCGTGGCCCAGGAGCCGTTTTTCTCCACAAAGATGGCGGGGAGGTCGTGTTGGTCGATGAGCTTCACGATCTCCTCGATCTCCGCGGCGGAGGCGGAGGCGCCCTCCTCTTCCTCAATGGCCTTCAAAAGCTCCAGACCGAAGGCCTGGGCGAAGTACTGGAAGCCGTCGTGGAAGGTGATGAAGCCGGGATGGGACACCAGCTCGGAGAGGGAGGGCTGACCGGTGGCCAGAGTGCACAGGTACCGGGCGGGGCTGCCCAGGCCGTCGGGATCCATAGATTCCAGTGCTGCCTGGGCGTTGGCGCGGTAGTCCTGGGCGTGGCCCTCGTCCAGAGCGGCCAGAGCCTCGGCGACGGTCTCCACCGCCTGACAGGCCCTGTTGGGATCCATCCAGTAATGGGGATCGTATTCCTTCCGGCCGTGACCCTCGTGGCCTTCGTACTCCGGGATGTAAAGCAGCTCCACGGCTTCCGAGCAGTCGATGACCGCCGCCTCGGAGGCGGACAGGGCGGCGCTCAAAAAGTCCTCCAGCCCCGCGCCGTTCATGACGATCACGTCGGCCTGCTCAATGGCCTTCATGTTGTCCACCGTCAGGGTGTAGTCGTGGAGGCAGGAGGTCTGGGCATTCACCAGCAGCTCCACCTCCACCCCCTCGGTATCTCCGGTGACGGCGGTGGTAAAGAGATACACCGGATAGGTGGCGGCCAGCACGCGCAGACCCTCCTTTTCCGGGCTGGGCTTTAGGGTGCAGGAGGTCAAAAGTACGAGAGCCGTCAGGGCGGTCAGGAGACGTTTCTTCATACGATCCCTTCTTCTTTTCAAGAAAATAGTCCCACGCCATATTCGCCGTGCCTATGGGCAAGCCGGCGTCTGTCAAGGCGTGGGACTATTATATCCGATTTCCAGAGATTTGTAAAATGAGCGCTTGCTCATGTGTTTTTATCCAGACGCAGGGCCCGGGTGGCGTTGGCCACCGCGATGACCATGACCCCTACGTCGGCCAGGCTCCCGGCCCACATGTTGGCCTTTCCGAAGATGCCCAGTACCAGGATCACCGCCTTTACCGCCAGGGCGAAGACGATGTTCTGGTTGGCGATGGCCACCGTTTTCCGGGCCATGGAGATGGCCTGGGAGAGCTTGGAGGGCTTGTCGTCCATCAGGACGATGTCGGCGGCCTCGATGGCGGCGTCGCTGCCCAGGGCTCCCATGGCCACCCCCACGTCGGCCCGGGAGAGGACGGGGGCGTCGTTGATGCCGTCCCCCACAAAGGCCAGCACGCCCTTGGGGCTCTTTTCCCCCAGAAGGGTCTCCACCCAGGTGACCTTGTCGGCGGGGAGGAGCTGGGCGTGCACCTCGTCCAGACCCAGCTCGGCCCCCACCGCCTCACCCACCGCCTGGGCGTCCCCGGTGAGCATAACGGTTTTGCGTACCCCGGCCGCCTTCAGGCCGGCGATGGCCTCCCGGGCGTCGGGCTTGACCTGATCGGAGATGACGATGTGGCCCAGATAGCGGCCCTGGGTGGCCACGTGGACGGTGGTGCCCGCCCGGTGGCAGGGGCGCCAGGCTACCCCGCAGTCGGCCATAAGCTTGTCGTTGCCCACATAGACGGTCACATCGTCCACGTCCGCCCGGATCCCCCGGCCGGCGATCTCGGCCACGCTGCCCACCCGGTTTTTGTCCAGCTCCCTGTTCCAGGCCTCCCGCAGGGAGCGGGCAATGGGGTGGCTCGACCAGCTCTCCGCCAGGGCGGCCAGCTCCAGAAGGTGGGCTTCGTCGCAGTCCTGGGGATGGATGGCGGCGACGTTGAACACCCCCTGGGTGAGGGTGCCGGTCTTATCAAAGACGACGATCTCGGCTCGGGCCAGGGCCTCCAGATAGTTGCTGCCCTTGACCAGAATACCGGCCCGGGAACAGCCCCCCACGCCGCCGAAGAAGGTGAGGGGCACCGAGATCACCAGGGCGCAGGGGCAGGAGATCACCAGAAAGATCAGGGCCTGCTCCACCCATCTGGCCCAGTCTCCGGTGATCAGAGAGGGGATGATGGCCAGGGCCACCGCCCCCAGGACCACTGCCGGAGTGTAATATCTGGCGAAGCGGGTGATGAACTGCTCGGCCCTGGCTTTTTTGGCGGTGGAGTTTTCCACCAGATCCAGGATCTTGGAGACGGTGGAGTCCTCAAAGGCCTTGGTGGTGCGTACCCGGAGCACGCCGGTGAGGTTGACGCAGCCCGAGATCACGTCATCTCCCGGCCCGGCGTCCCGGGGAAGGGACTCTCCCGTGAGGGCGGCGGTATTCAGGGTGGAGCTGCCTTCCAGGATGACTCCGTCGATGGGCACCCGCTCACCGGGACGGATGAGGATGGTCTCGCCCACCGCCACATCCTCAGGATCCACCCGTTCCACCTGGCCGCTGCGCTCCACGTTGGCCTCCTCGGGGCAGATGTCCATGAGGGCGGCAATGGAGGAGCGGGATCTGTCCACCGCCACGGACTGAAAGAGCTCTCCCACCTGATAGAAGAGCATGACGAACACCGCCTCGGGATATTCCCCGATGGCCACGGCCCCCACGGTGGCGATGGCCATGAGGAAGTTTTCGTCAAAGATCTGGCCGTGAAGGATGTTGCGCAGGGCCTTCCAGAGAATGTCCCAGCCGATGATGAGATAGGGGATGAGATAGAGGGGAAGGGCGGGGATGGGAAGTCCGGGGGCGGCCAGCACGGCCCCCACGAACACAGCGGCGGAGATAAGAATGCGCCACAGGGTCTTTTTTTGCTTTTTGTTCATATCATATCCCTCTTTAGAACGGGCGCGGGCATAGGCGCGCCCTTACTTTTGACACACGGCGAAGCCGATGGGCAGGGGGCCCACCACTCGGCTCACCTGCACGGGCAGACCCTGCTTCGACAGAAAGGCCCGGTATGAGCCCAGGGTGAATTTCCAATAGGGTCGGAAGCCGAAGCGCTGCCAGAGTGTCAGCAGAGGCCTGAACAGGGGGTTGGCCTCACCCTGGAGATAGGTGGGGAGGATGAGCGCCCCGCCGGGGGCGGTGACCCGCCACAGCTCCCGGATGGCGTATTCCGGCTGGGGAAGCAGGTGGAGGACGTTGGCGGCGATGACGATGTCATAGGTGCCGTTGGCCTCGGGCAGGGCGGTCAGATCCCGCAGGGAGAAGGAGATGTTGTCCTTTTTCCTGCGGCGGGCCTTTTTCTCCGCCCGTGAGAGCATGACGGGAGAGAGGTCGGTGCACATCACGGCCCCCGCCCGCTCCGCGGCGGCCAGGGAGAACTCCCCTGTGCCCCCAGCGCACTCCAGCACGGAGCTCCACTGGGGAACGAGCTCCCTCACCCTGCGCTCAGCCTCCTTCAGGGTGCCACGGTTGAAGATCTCCGCCAGGTCATAGACGCCGGCGCAGTGATCCCAAAAGGTGGCGCTCACAGCTGAATGACGCAGTCGGGCTCCACCTTTTTGCAGACCTTTACCACCTGGGCCATGATATCCTCAAAGCGGTCGTCGTCGGCCTCAATGGTGAGCTTCTGCTGGATAAAGCTGACAGTGGCGGCGGTGACGCCGTCGATCTTTTGGATGGCGGCCTCCATCTTGGCCGCGCAGTTGGCACAGTCCAGATCGGTGAGCCTGAATTTCTTTTTCATGAGAACTGCCTCCTGTTATTCCTCAATATGTTCCATGCCCTGAGCAAGTATCGTCACCACGTGCTCGTCGGCCAGGGAGTAGAAGATGGTCTTGCCCTCCCGGCGGTACTTTACCAGCTTGGACTGCTTCAGGGCCCGGAGCTGATGGGACACCGCCGACTGGGTCATGCCCAGAAGCTGGGTGATGGCCCCCACGCACAGCTCCGATTCATAGAGGGCGTACAAGATCTTGATGCGGGTGGAGTCGGCAAAGATGCGGAACAGGTCGGCCAGGTCGTAGAGGATGTCGTCCTCGGGCAGCTGAGTGCTGACCTGGCGCACCACCTCAGTGTGGTCATGCCCCGGTTCAACGCCCTGGAGCTCGTCGTGCTCTTTGAGATCGTTCATATGGAACCTCCTCTCCAACAATATATGAATAAATGCTCATATGTGATTTTTTCTATATTATACACGATTTTGCGCCGTTGTCAAGGGGGTGGAGAGAAAAATTGGGCGGTGCCCGGGGAAAAGGCGGGGAATGGGACCGGGGCGGCGGGAGATACTAAGGAAAATCTTTGTGACGGGACGCCGTAATAGAATGTCCATACAGGGGGGCATAGTATGTGCCCCTATGGGGCAGAGGGCCGCCCCGGCAAAGTTTCTTAAAAAGGGAGGAGTTTTTTTGGTCAACATCCAAAAGGCCGCCGTTATCGGCTGCGGCTTCGTGGGCTCGTCCATCGCCTTTGCCCTGACCCAGACCGGCGTGTTTTCCGAGCTGGTGCTTATCGACGTGAACAGGGACAAGGCCCAGGGGGAGGCCATGGATCTCGCCCATGGGCTGCCCTTTGCCCGGCCCATGAAGATCCTCGCCGGGGACTATCCCGACCTGAGGGAATGCGCGCTGGTCATCATCACCGCGGGGGCCAACCAGAAGCCCGAGGAGACCCGGCTGGATCTGGTGCACAAAAACGTGGCCATTCTGAAGACCGTCATTCCTCAGATCGTCCGCTACAACCGGGAGGCCATCCTGCTGATCGTCTCCAACCCGGTGGACATCCTCACCTGGGCGGCCCAGAAGCTCTCCGGCCTGCCCGCCTGCCAGGTCATCGGCTCGGGCACGGTTCTGGACACCGCCCGGCTCAAATACCTGCTCAGTCAGCACCTGAATGTGGACGCCCGCAGCGTCCACGCCGTCATCATCGGTGAGCACGGGGACAGTGAGCTGGCGGTGTGGAGCGGGGCCAATGTCTCCGGGGTGGATCTGGATCATTTCTGTGAGCTGTGCGGTCACACCGCCCACCGGGAGAACATGGAGCGCATCTACCGGGACGTACGGGACTCGGCCTATGAGATCATTGAGAAGAAGGGGGCCACCTACTACGGCATCGCCGCCACGGTGAAGCGTATCGCGCTGTGCATCGTCCGGGATGAGCACTCGGTGCTTCCCGTATCGACCCAGCTGGGGGGCCTTTACGGGGTGGAGGATCTGTGCATGAGCGTCCCCACTGTGGTGGGCCGCGCCGGGGCGGAACGGGTGCTGGAGATCGAGCTCTCCCCAGAGGAGCGGCAGGCCTTTCACGCCTCTGCCGTCACCCTGCGCCAGGTGGCGGACGAGTTGGGACTGTAAGAAAAACGTACGCCGCTTCCTTTGGAAGCGGCGTACGTTTTGATTTTATACGGCGTGTGGGGACTGCCGCGGGATCCGTGAAAGGAGCCTTAGCCCAGCAGGGCGGTGAGGTTGCAGTTGACGATAAGGGTGGAGAACACGATGGATACGGTGGAGCACAGCTTGATGAGGATGTTCAGGGAGGGGCCGGCGGTGTCCTTGAAGGGGTCGCCCACCGTGTCGCCGATGACGGCGGCCTTGTGCTGATCGGAGCCCTTGCCCCCGTGGGTGCCGGTCTCGATGTACTTCTTGGCGTTATCCCAGGCGCCGCCGGCGTTGGACATGAACACGGCCAGAGCGAAGCCGGAGACGGTCACGCCGCCCAGCAGACCCACCACGGCCTCGGGGCCCAGGAGAAGGCCGGTGATCACGGGGACGATGATGGCCAGCAGGGAGGGGGAAACCATCTCGTGAAGGGCGCCCTTGGTGCACAGATCCACGCAGGAGGCGTAGTCAGGATCGGCGGCGCCCTCCATAATGCCGGGGATATCGCGGAACTGGCGGCGAACCTCCACCACGATGGACTGGGCGGCCCGCTGGACGCCGGACATGGTCAGAGAGGCGAACACGAAGGTGAGCATGACGCCCACGAAGATGCCCACCAGCACGGCGGGATTGGTGAGCTCCAGATCCAGGGCGGCGGTCTTGCCCTTGACCACGTCCACATAGCTCACCAGCAGAGCCAGGGCGGTAAGGGCGGCGGAGCCGATGGCGAAGCCCTTGCCGGTGGCGGCGGTGGTGTTGCCCAGAGAGTCCAGCGCGTCGGTGCGCTCCCGGACCTCGGCGCCCAGGCCGGCCATCTCGGCGATGCCGCCGGCGTTATCGGCCACGGGACCGTAGGCGTCGGTGGCCAGGGTGATGCCCAGGGTGGAGAGCATGCCCACCGCGGCGATACCGATGCCGTAGAGGCCCTTGCCAAAGCTGGCGGTGTAGAGGGCCTGATCGGCGGTGTTCAGGGAGCCGCCGGCGGCCAGGAAGGCCACAATGATGGCGATGGAGATGATGACCACGGGGGCGGCGGTGGACTTCATGCCCAGGCTGAGGCCGCCGATGATGGTGGTGGCGGAGCCGGTCTCGGTGGCGTCGGCCAGGGTCTGGGTGGGTTTATAGGTGTCGGAGGTATAGACCTCGGTGAAGTAGCCGATGGCGCAGCCGGCCGCCAGGCCGATGAGGATGGCGATGTAGGCCCGGAAGGAGCCCATGAGCAGGTAGCTCACCGGGGCGCACACCACGGCGGCCAGGGCGGCGGCGGAATAGGTGCCCTTCCGGAGGGTCTGGAGCAGGGAGCGCTGGTCGGCGTTCTCCTTGGTCTTGATAAGGAAGGAGCCCAGCAGGGAGCAAAGCACACCCACCACGGCCACGGCCAGAGGCAGCAGCATGGCCCGCCAGGCCAGGCCGTCGGCGGCGAAGGCGGAGGCGCCCAGGGCGAAGGTGGCCAGGATGGAGCCCACATAGGACTCGTAGAGGTCGGCGCCCATGCCGGCCACGTCGCCCACATTGTCGCCCACGTTGTCGGCGATGGTGGCGGGGTTGCGGGGGTCGTCCTCGGGGATGCCGGCCTCCACCTTGCCCACCAGGTCGGCGCCCACATCGGCGGCCTTGGTGTAGATGCCGCCGCCCACCCGGGCGAAGAGGGCCATGAAGGAGGCGCCCATGCCGAACATGACCATGGTCTGGGCGATCTGCACCGCGTCATAGCCGGCCACATAGCGCAGGACATGGAACCACACCGTCACGTCCAGCAGACCCAGGCCCACTACAGTAAAGCCCATGACAGTGCCCGAGGAGAAGGCCACGTTCAGGCCCCGGTTCAGGCTCTCGTGGGCGGCGTTGGCGGTGCGGGCGTTGGAACTGGTGGCGATCTTCATGCCGATGAAGCCCGAGAGGGCGGAGTAGATCCCGCCGGTCAGGAAGGCGAAGGGGATGTACCAGTTGTCCAGCATTCCGGTGTAGGCCAGGACCAGCAGCAGCGCGAAGACCAGCAGGAAGATGATGAATACCGTCTTATACTGCCGGCGCAGATAGGCGTTGGCCCCCTGCCGGATGGAGGCAGCCAGCTTCTGCATCCGCTCGGTGCCCTCTGAAAATTTCAAAACTTTGCCTCTTTGCACAAAGGCAAAGACCAGCGCCACCACGGCGCCGACAAAGCCGATCCAAAACAGATCTTCGATTCGCATAGAGTTACAGCTCCTTTTCGCAGGGTTTTGAACCCTTGGGATAGAAAGAGTTTACCAAAGTAAACTTTCCATTTCAATAGAAGAAAAAATTTTATGGGGGTTTTAGGAAGATATTTCATAATATGACAAGAAACAGAAAAAAGAAGAGAAAATTTTTGTGCGGAACTTGCAAAAAGGGTGAAACAGTGGTATGATATGCTGTGTAGTTTCTTTTTTGAACATTTTTTATTCATAAAAAGGGAGGCGGCCTTATGCAGGAGCATGAGCTGCAGTTTCATATCAAGTGCAAACAGGGTGATGTGGGGCGGTACTGCTTTCTGCCCGGGGATCCCGGCCGGTGTGAGAAGATCGCCGCCTATTTTGACGATCCGGTGAAGATCCAGCAGAACCGGGAGTATGTGGTCTATACCGGTACGCTGCTGGGGGAGAAGGTCAGCGTGTGCTCCACCGGCATCGGCGGACCCTCCGCGGTGATCGCCATGGAGGAGCTCCACAACATCGGCGCGGATACCTTTATCCGGGTGGGCACCTGCGGAGGCATCGCCCTGAAGGTCCAGTCCGACGACGTGGTCATCGCCACCGGCGCCATCCGCCACGAGGGGGCCAGCCGGGAGTATGCCCCCATTGAGTTTCCCGCGGTGAGTGACTATACCGTTCAGACCGCACTGGTTCAGGCGGCCCGAAATCTGGGCAAGAGCTGGCACGCCGGTGTGGTCCAGTGCAAGGACTCTTTTTACGGCCAGCATGATCCGGCCCGGATGCCCGTCTCTCAGGAGCTGCTTTATAAGTGGGAGGCGTGGAAGCGTCTGGGAGTCCTGGCCTCGGAGATGGAGTCGGCGGCTCTGTTCTGCTGCGCCGCCGCCCTGGGGGTGCGCTGCGGCTCCTGCTTCCACGTGATCTGGAACCAGGAGCGGGAGGCCGCCGGCCTTGACCAGAAGGAGAGCCACGATCTTTCTGCCGCCCTGGAAGTGGGCATCGAGGCGGTGAAGCTCCTCATCGCCCAGGACAGGGAGCAGGCCTGAGAGATCCCGAAACAAAAACAGACCCAGCCGTTTCTTCGTGAAGCGGCTGGGTTTTTTTCTGTCGGAACGGTGTCAGGCGGAGGCTTTGGCATAGGGACTGTTCAGCACCCCGGCCTTTTCCAGCGTCAGCACCAGGGCGGGAAGCACCGCCAGCTGGATCAGGATACCGGGCAGGGCGGTGACGAAGGCGGCGGTGAGGAAGATCTCCATGGAGTAGGTCCCCGCCCGGAACACCAGGGCGTTCATGGCTCCGTACACCACCCGGCCCATAACCATGGCGGCCGGGAGCTGGACATAGAGATCCACCCCCCGGCGACCGGTGCGCACCAGGTGGGACAGGACGCCGGAGATGAGGCCGTAGGCCGCCAGCTCACAGAGCATGGCGGGCAGGTAGGCGGCGGGGGGCATTCCGGTGAGCAGATGGGACAGCAGGGGGGTCAGGGTCCCGCAGGCCAGTCCCCAGCCCCACCCGCAGGTGAGGCCGCACAGCAGCACGGGGATATGCATGGGGAGCAGAACGCTGCCCGCGTTGGGCACGGCGTGGAAGGCCTGGGGCAGGATCACGCCCAGCGCCGCGCACAGGGCGGCGAAGACCAATCCTTTGGGAGAGATGTTTTTCATAGGGCTCCTTTCCGTTAAAAACGCCACGAAGGAGGCCCCTTTTTGGGGGCCGTGCCTTCGTGGCGTCGATGGTTTCGGGATGAGATGTCCGGATGGATCAGCCGCCTTCGTGGCGGAAGCTGCGTGAGGATATTTTACCAGACCGGGCGGGCGATGTCAAGGCTCAGGAGCCCAGGGAGACCGGCGGCTTGGGGGCGTTGGCGGTACGGGCGGAGGTCTTGCCCTCGGGCCGGATCTCCCCGGCAGCCATGAGGGAACGCTTGGTGAGGGTGGGGCCTACCAGTTCATAGACCAGCACGGAGAAAAGCACCACATTGCGCACCATGGCGCCGTCCAGCAGGGTCTGGGCGGTGAGGGCCATGCCCAGGGCCACGCCGGCCTGGGGCAGCAGAGTGATCCCCAGGTGCGTTTTGATCTTGTCCTCGCAGTTGGTGGCGGCGCAGCTGAAATAGGCGCCGAAAAATTTGCCCAGAGAGCGGAAGAGGATATACACTACGCCCACCAGAAGGACCATGGGCTGGGACAGCACGCCCAGATCCAGCTCGGCGCCGGAGAGGACGAAGAACAGGACGTTGAGGGGGGCGGTCCAGTGATCCACCCGCTCCATGATCTCCTGGGAGGTGTGGCAGATGTTGCAGAACACCGTGCCCGCCATCATGCACACCAGCAGGAGGCTGAAGCCCACATGGACGCCGCCCACCTCAAACTTCACCATGGACAGGCCGACGGTGAGCAGTACAAAGCCGATGGAGAGGCTCCGGCGTTTGCTCCGGGAGTGGAAGAACTGCTCCAGCCGGTGAAGAAGGAAGCCGGCCAGAGCGCCCAGAGCCAGGGACAGGACGATCTCAATGAGGGGCTCCACCAGCACGCTGACGATGCTGATAACGCCGCTCTCCATGGCGGAGGCCACCCCGAAGGAGACCGAGAAGAGCACCAGACCCACCGCGTCGTCGATGGCCACCACCATCAGGAGAAGGTGGGTCAGAGGGCCGTCCGCCTTATACTGCTTGACCACCATCAGGGTGGCGGCCGGAGCGGTGGCGGCGGCAATGGCGCCCAGGGTGATGGCGGCGGGCAGGGAGATGAGCGCGGGGTTCAGGTAGTGGAGGGCCACCAGGGCCAGATCCACAACGGCGGTGGTGACAACGGCCTGGGCAATGCCCACCACGATGACCCGGCTGCCCATGCTTTTGAGCTGTTCCCAGCGGAACTCGTCGCCGATGGCGAAGGCGATAAAGCCCAGGGCGACCTGGGAGATGATATTGAACTGCGCCACCTGCTGGGCGGTGTTGAAGCCCAGGCCGGAGAGCCCCAGCGCGCCGAGACAGAAGGGGCCCAGCAGAAGGCCGGTCACCAGGTAGGCGGTGACAGCGGGCAGGCCCAGCTTTTTGGCCAGGCGGGACATGAGAAGTCCGCCGATGAGGGCGGCGGACAGACAGATCAGGATCTGTTCCATAGAAAAATCACTCCATCCAATTCGCTGCCAAGTAGAATAGCACTTTTGCACAAGAAACGCAAAGGTTTTTTAGGGAAAATGTCAACAAAGCTTGGGGGAGAAGGGGAGGGAAAATCGTGAAAATGGCAAACCGCCTCCCGGAGGGGAGGCGGCTGTGTGGTGGTGGAAATGGCCCCGGCGGCGGGACCGCGCACGTTTGGATCAGTCGGACAGGGGCAGGCGGCTGGTGTCGATCACCACATCGCACCGGCTCTCGACGGAGCTTTCGGCGAAATAGGCCTCCTCCAGAGGGATCCACTGCTGCCGGAAGCGCTGGAGGCTTTCCGGGTCTTCCCGGCGGATCAGCCGGGCGTTCTGGGTCTCCGGGCCGCAGGTGAGGAAGATGTGGACCAGGGAGCGGTCGGCCAGAGCGGGGTGGAGGGAGTAGCTCCCCTCGATGATGTTGAGCCTTCCGCAGGGGATGCCCCGGGGGGCGCTGTATGTGCCCGTGGCACACTCAAACCGCCGCAGAGCCACCGCCTCTCCCCGGCTCAGGGGGGTGAAGAGCTCGGTCAGGGCCCGCTCGTAGTCCACGTTGCCTCCGGGCTCAGACAGCCGCTGGGGGGTGCGCTTTTCCGGGGGGAGGAAGAAGTCGTCCATGTGGAAGACCTGACAATCCTCAAAGAGCCGGGCGCACCGGGCGGCAAAGGAGGTTTTTCCCGCGGCGCAGCGGCCGTCCACCGCCACGATCACCGGCTCCACGTTGGCGCGCAGGGCAGCGTCGATGGCCTGGAAGGCGGGGAAGAAGCAGCCCAGATCCCGGTCCATGACCCGGTAGTGGGGGTGATAGGCCTCCCGGTATCCGTTGGTATGGCGTCGGGGCGGGCAGCCCATCATCTCGTATATGTGAAGGATAAGATCGCACTCCTCCGGATCCAGGGGGAGGGCTCCGGTGTGGGCCAGGGCGCTGAACTCGCCCAGCTTGTGCCACAGTCCCGCCATGGAGCCTCTGGGCCGGGCGGAGAGGGCAAAGCACCGGGCCAGCAGAGGGAGATCCTCCGGGGAGAGGCGGTGGGGATCCAGGTGGAACCGGCACAGGCCCCCTCCGATGGCCTCGGAGAGATAAGGGGGGGCGTAGCCGATGCCCTTGGCCATGATGAATTCCGCCTGGAGCCCGGGCAGGACATCCCCCTCCTCCACCAAATGGCCGGGGCCAAACTCACTTTGATAGAGGAGCTTCACATAGTCCCAGGGCTCCATAAGGGGGTAGCGTTGGGCGTGAACGGAGAGGATCCGCTTCATGACGCTCATTGTTCCACCTCCCGCCGGGCCAGCTCCACGGCGTCCTCCAGCAGCTCCTCCAGCTTGCGTCCGGCGGCGCCCGCAACCAGCACGCCGCAGCTGGACATGGGGATGAGAATGCGCCGGGCGGCGGAGGCGGAGACGGCGGCCGCCATGGCGGGGCTGATCTCTCCCATGAGGGAGTTGGCGCAGAGCAGGCCGATGGGGCCCATGATAAGGTCGGCGCGGGCGGCATTACAGCACACGGCGTTCTCCCCGGTGGCGGCCTTGTCCGCCCCGGCTCTGAGCATGGCGGAGGTGGCCAGGGCGTTGGCGCCCACCGCCCAGACCTGGACGGTGGAGCCCAGGCGGGCCTTGAGACGGGCCACCAGGTCGGCCCCCAGGCCGCCCCCCTGGCCGTCAATGACGACGATGCGCATAGCATGTTCTCCTTCTCGATTTTCTGAAGGTATTATACCTGTTTGCTTCGAAAAGGGCAAGAGGGGGGAGGCGCGTGAAAAAAGTTACAAGAAACCATACCATTTTTCCGCAAAATATGATAAACTATAGGATCAGAGAAAACGATACGTTTGGAAAGGGGGGCGACGGCATGAAAAACAGGGTGTGGAAGGCGCTCGCCTTGTCCTGCTTTCTGTGTCTGATCCTGTCGGGCTGTTTTTTTCGGGCGGTGGGAGAGCTCTATGCCGTGCCCCAGCCTCCGGAGGATTACAAGGCCCTTCAGGCCCGGCTCAGCGAGGTCATCGCCGCGGGAGGGGAGTACGCCGCGCCTTTGTCCGGTGAATTGATCCAGTCCGTCCAGCTCCAGGATCTGGACGGGGACGGGCTTCAGGAGGCTCTGGCCTTTTTTCGCTTCCCCAATGAAGAGCTGCCCCTGAAGATCTATATCTTCCGGCAGGTGGGCGAGGAGTACGAACTGCTGACCCGGGTGGAGGGAGCGGGGGCCGCCATCAACAGCGTGGAATATGCCCAGCTGGATGACGAGCCCTACAAGGAGATCATCGTCAGCTGGCAGATCAGCGATATCGTCCACTCCCTGGCGGCCTACTCCGTCTCCCCCGGGGAGACGGAGGAGCTGTTGCGTACCGACTATATGGGCTACAAGACCGCTGATCTGGATGGTGACGGGCAGCAGGAGCTGGTGGTGCTTCGGGATCCGGTGACCGCCCCGCCCCGGGCGGAGCTCTATGACTTTGACGGGGTGCTGTCCATGACGGGCTGGGCGCCTCTGTCCGGCGGGATCACGGGGATTGCCGACGGAGGTATGCGGGGGGGCTATCTGGTGGATCGGGTACCCGCTCTCTTCATTACCTCCTCCTACGCGGAAAACGGCGCCATTACCGACGTCTTTACCTGCCGCGGCGGCAAGCTGAAAAACATCACCCTGGACGCCTCCACCGGCGAGAGCGGGGAGACCGTCCGCTATTACACCCAGGTATCTCCCACCGATATTAACGGCGACGGCATTTTGGAGCTGCCCCAGCCCGTGCCGCTGACCGATTACAAGATCACCACCGCCTCGGTGAATTTCTGGCTGATCCACTGGCGGCAGTTTGACGCCGAGGGACGGGCCGTACCGGTGTTCACCACCTACCACAACGAGCGGGACGGCTGGTATTTCATCTTCCCCGAGGCCTGGGGGGACAATGTGACCCTCTCCCGCTCCGACCTGCCGGGGGGCGGAGAGCGTTCGGTGACCTTCTCTCACTGGACGGGGGATGAGGGGACGGAGCCCAGGAGTTTTCTCACCATCTACAAGCTCACCGGCACCAACCGGATGATCCGGGCCAAGTCGGGGGAGCGGTTTTTCCTCTACCCGGTCCAGGAGCCTTTGAACGCCGACGATCATAACGTTATTTACGCCGCGGAGTTCCGGGACGGCTGGGACTGCGGCCTGACCGAGGACGAGGCGCGGGAGCGCTTCAAGCTCATCAAAACAGACTGGTACAACGGATATTAAGGAGGGAGCAGCTATGGCGAGGAAGGTTCTTGTTTTGGAGGATGAGACAAATATTCGCTCCTTCGTGGTCATCAACCTGAAGCGGGCGGGCTATGAGACGGTGGAGGCCGGCACGGGGCAGGAGGCGCTGGATCAGCTCAAGCGCAATCCCGATGTGAATGTGGCCCTGCTGGATGTGATGCTGCCGGATATGGACGGCTTTGAGGTCTGCCGCCGGATCCGCAGCGGCAATAACCGCATCGGCATCATTATGCTCACCGCCCGCACCCAGGAGATGGACAAGGTCACCGGCCTTATGACCGGCGCGGACGACTATGTGACCAAGCCCTTTTCCCCGGCGGAGCTCACCGCCCGGATCGACGCGCTGTGCCGCAGAGCCACCGGAGAGACCACGGTGGACACCGGGGAGATCTCCCAGCCCCCCTTCCTGCTCAACACCCGCAACCGCACCCTGGAGAAGAACGGAGCCCGGGTGAAGCTGACCCAGGTGGAGTACGCCATCGTCAAGCTCTTTATGGACAACGCCGGCAAGGCCATGAGCCGGGAGGAGATCCTGGACGCGGTGTGGGGCAAGGACTATTTCGGCGAGGTGAAGATCGTGGACGTGAACATCCGTCGTCTGCGCATCAAGATCGAGGACGACCCCACCAACCCCACCTACATCACCACGGTGTGGGGTTACGGTTATAAGTGGGGATTCTGAAAAATGGGGGCTCCCGCAAAGCCGTGAGGCTTTGTGGGAGAGGGGGGACAGCGGAACGAGCGAGCACCGGCAGAAGGCCGGGGCGAGGGATGTGAAGCTTGTCCCGACGAAAAAGGGGAGGTGACGGATATGGCGAGGACGACGGGCATTCGGCGGCGTTGGATGACCAACTCTCTGGGCGTGGTGCTTTTCGTGGTGCTGCTGGCGGTGTCCGCCTTCTCCGTGGCCATGGGAAGCTACTATTACGCCACCATGTCCAGCGGCCTGCAGGCCAAGGCGGAGTATGTGGTGGAGTTCTTTGGCGGTTACCGCACCCGAAGCGAGTACTATCAGCACGTGCTCACCTATGTGAACAACAATTTTGAGGGCAAGGACGAGATGGAGATGCAGTTTCTGGACTCCAACGGCCTGATCCGGTTTTCCACCTTCGGCCTGGCCGCCTTTTCCGCCCCCGATACCCCCGACATCGCGGGGGCGCTGAATCCGGAGGATCCCCGTACCACCCCCTGGACGGGCAACGATCCCTCCACCGGTGAGCATATCATGGCGGTGTCCTGTCCACTGACCATCGACGGCGTGCCGGTGGCCGCCGTGCGCTATGTCACGTCTCTGCGGCTGGTGGATCGGCAGCTTGTCACCATTGTGGGGCTTTCCCTGGCGGTGGGCTTTGCCATCCTCTTTTTGGTGTATGTTTCCAACCTCTATTTCGTCAAGTCCATCGTGGAGCCGGTGGCCGGAGTCACCGAGATCACCAAGCGCATTGCCGCCGGCAGCTATGGGATCCAGATCGAAAAGCAGCATGACGACGAGATCGGCGACCTCACCGACGCCATCAACGATATGTCCCAGCGCATTGACCAGTCGGAGAAAATGAAGAGTGAATTCATCTCCTCGGTCTCCCATGAGCTGCGCACCCCCCTTACCGCCATCAACGGCTGGGCGGAGACCATCATGAACGGCGAGGTCCGGGATGCCGAGGATGTAAAAAAGGGTATGGGCATCATTGTCTCCGAGGCGAGAAGGCTGACCAACATGGTGGAGGAACTGCTGGAGTTCTCCCGGCTGGAGGACGGCCGGTTCACGCTGTCCATTGAGACGGTGGATCTGAAGGCGGAGTTTGAGGACGCGGTGTATACCTACCGGGAATTCTTCCGCAAGGACGGCCTGGAGCTCCATTACCAGGCCGGGGAAGAGGAGGCCGGGGAAGAGGAGTTTCCCACTGTGGAGGCCGACCCGGAGCGGCTGCGCCAGGTTTTCTGCAACATTATGGATAACGCCGCCAAGCACGGAGGAAGCGGCGGACGCATCGACTGCGCCATCTGCCGGGAGGGGGACTGGGCGGTGATCACCATCCGGGATCACGGCCCCGGCATCCCCGCCGATGAGCTGCCCCATGTAAAGAGCAAATTCTACAAGGGCTCCTCCAAGGCCCGGGGCTCGGGCATCGGTCTGGCGGTGAGCGACGAGATCATCAGCCGCCACGGGGGAGAGCTCCTCATCGGCAATGCCGAGGGGGGCGGCTGTGCAGTTACCATCCGCCTGCCCTTTGGCGGCACAGCGGTTAGAACATAAGTTCGAAAAATTGCCCGCGCCTCTTGCAAAAGGGGCGTGGGTTTGCTACAATGTAAGGGCGGGTCATCCCCGCGAAATTGGATCGTCCGGGAGCGGGGACAAAGGCGGCCCGCCCCTGTACATACTGCCGTACCCAAAGGAGAATTCCATGCTGAAACGCTTGAAATTGCTGCTGGCCCTGGCTGCCGGCGGCTTTAAAACCGTCATTGGCGGACAGGCCCTGATCGAGGGGATCATGATGTTGGGCCCTGACAAGAAGTCCGTGGTGGTGCGAAAGCCCGACGGAGAGCTGGAGGTCAGGACGGAGCCCCGGCGGCGCCTCAAGGACAAATATCCCGTTTTGGGACTGCCTCTGATCCGGGGCACGGTGAATTTCTGCTCCTCCATGTATCACGGCGTCATCGCTCTGATGTACTCCGCCGAGTTCTATCCGGAGGATGAGGCGGCGGAAGAGCCTTCCAAATTTGAAAAATGGCTGGATGAGAAGCTGGGCAATGAGAAGTTTACCTCCCTTATCATCACGGTGTCCATGCTCCTGGGCATGCTGTTTTCCGTGTTTCTCTTCTTCCTGGTGCCCACCGCCCTGGGCGGCCTGACGCTCCGGATGCTGCCCGGGTTCCCCCTGTGGGGCCGCAACCTGGTGGAGGGGGCCTTTCGGGTAGTGATCTTTTTGGGCTATCTCATCATCTGCTCCAGGGTCAAGGATGTCCACCGCACCTTCCAGTACCACGGGGCGGAGCATAAGACCATCTTCTGTTATGAAGCGGGTCTCCCTCTGACACCGGAGAACGTCCGTGCCCAGCCCAAGCACCATCCCCGCTGCGGCACCAGCTTTCTGTTTGTGATCATTGTGGTGTCCATCCTGCTGTCCAGCATTCTGTTCTCCTTTGTCCGTGTGGAGAACACCTTTGCCCGGATGGGCGTTCACCTGCTGATGCTTCCGTTTATTGTGGCCATCACCTATGAGATCAACCACTATGTGGGCGGTCATGACGGGAAGATCTGCCGGATCGTCCGGGCCCCCGGCATGGCCATTCAGCGCTGGACCACCTTTGAGCCCGACGACTCGATGATCGAGGTGGGCATCAAGGCGTTTACCGAGGTCCTGCCGGAGGAAAAGGGCGCGGATCAGTGGAAGTGAGCGCCCGGGGCGCTTGTCCCTCCATCCCAAGAAACAGAGAGGCGTGAGACCATGGCGACCACCTACAACAACCTGTACCTGGAAGCCCGGCGAAAGCTAAAGGCGGCGGGGATCCCCGCTGCCCAGCTGGAGGCGCGGGAGATCGTCTGCTTCGCCGCCGACAAGACCCGGGAGGAGTTCTTCCGGGATACGATGCTCTACACCTCCGAGCAGGTGGAGGAGCGGGTGCGGGAGCTCACCCAGCGCCGCCTGGCAGGAGAGCCGGTGGCCTATATCATCGGCGAGTGGGAGTTCTACGGCCTGACCCTGGATGTGAGTCGGGAGGCCCTCATTCCCCGGATGGATACCGAGGTCCTGGCCGAGCAGGCCATTCTGGCGGCCCGGACGGTGGAGGAGGGCTGCCGGGTGCTGGATCTGTGCGCCGGCAGCGGCTGCGTGGGGCTTGCGGTGGCGGCCAATGTGCCGGAGTGTAAGGTGGTGCTGGCGGACAATTCCGAGGGAGCCCTGCGGCTGTGCAAGCAGAACATCCGCCGCTGCGGTCTGGGCAGCCAGGTGGTGAGCGTATTTGCCGACGCCAAGCTGCCCCCCCTGCCCGCCCTGTGGGATTTTGACGTGATCGCCTGCAATCCCCCCTATATCCCCTCGGGAGACATTTCCGGTCTGGATCCCTCGGTGCGGGACTACGAGCCCCATGAGGCCCTGGACGGCGGGGAGGAGGGGCTGGACTTTTACCGGATCATCGCCGACAAGTGGAAGGGGGCCCTGCGGCTGGGAGGCCGGCTCCTCTTTGAGGTGGGGATGGGCCAGTCCGCCGCGGTGGAGGCCATTCTGGCCCAGAACGGCTATGAGGACATCCGCTCCTGCCAGGACACCCAGGGGATCTGGCGGGTGGTCTCCGGCACCCTGAACAAATAGGAAGAGTCCTGTTTATGGGACAGATGATATGGTAGACTGTATATAAATCAACGGAAAGGCGCCGCCTTTCGGGAGGAGAAAGAACATGGCAGAGAAGAAAAAGACGCCCATTACCCAGCCCGGCCAGGCCAGCGACAAGAAAAAGGCCCTGGATACCGCGCTTGCGCAGATCGAGAAGGATTTTGGCAAGGGGGCGGTGATGCGTCTGGGTGAGAACGCCCATGTGGTGGTGGAGGCCATTCCCACCGGATCCCTGGCGCTGGACTTTGCCCTGGGCATCGGCGGCGTACCCAAGGGACGTATCGTGGAGATCTATGGCCCTGAATCCTCAGGTAAGACCACGCTGGCCCTCCAGATCGTAGCCCAGGCCCAGAAGCGGGGCGGCGAGGTAGCCTTCATCGACGCCGAGCACGCCCTGGATCCGGTGTATGCCAAGGCCCTTGGGGTGGACATCGACTCCATGCTCATCTCCCAGCCGGACACCGGCGAGCAGGGCCTGGAAATCTGCGAGGCCCTGGTTCGCTCCGGGGCCATCGACGTGGTGGTGGTGGACTCCGTCGCCGCTCTGACCCCCCGGGCGGAGATCGAGGGCGACATGGGAGACAGCCATGTGGGTCTGCTGGCCCGGCTCATGTCCCAGGCCCTGCGCAAGCTGGCAGGCGCCATTTCCAAGACCAACTGTATCGTCATCTTTATCAATCAGCTCCGGGAGAAGGTGGGGGTCATGTACGGCAACCCCGAGGTCACCACCGGCGGCCGGGCGTTGAAGTTCTATTCCTCTGTACGTATCGACATCCGCCGGGTGGAGTCGCTGAAGAATGGCTCTGAGGTGGTGGGCAACCATGTGCGGGCCAAGGTGGTCAAGAACAAGGTGGCCCCTCCTTTCCGCCAGGCGGAGTTCGACATCCTCTTCGGCGAGGGCATTGCCAAGGAGGGAGAGCTGGTGGACATGGGCGTCCAGATGGGGCTGGTGCAGAAGTCCGGATCCTGGTTCTCCATGGGGGAGGTACGCATCGGCCAGGGCCGGGACGCCGCCCGCCAGTATCTGAAGGACAATCCCGATATCGCCGAGAAGCTGGAGGCGGATATCCGGGAGGGGATGGCTAAGCAGGCCCAGGCGGCCGCTGCCAGGCCGGAGCCCAGAGCCTCCATCGCCCCGCCCGCCCCCGCCCCCCGTCCCGCCGCTGTGGCGCCCCGGGGCGTGGATGTGTCCGCGGATGATTTTGAGGACGAATAAGAAGCGTGGAGAAGTGGGCTGCCGAGGGGATAACGACGCAGCGGAGCGGACGGATTGCCGGGGCAAAGCCCCGGCAAACGGCGCGCGAAGTCGGAGGAGTTATATCCCGAGGCGGTCAGCCCGCTTCGCAGCGTGACAAGGCCATGTGACAGGAAAGATACTATGATAATTGCTAAATTAGAGCCCTCCAAGCATGTCCGGGATCGGTGGCTGGTGTGGTTGGATGACGGCTCCTTCCTCCGGGTCACGGAGAACGAGGTCGTCTCCTTTGCCCTCTATAACGGCATGGAGCTCTCCGACGAACTCTACGACCAGCTCACGGAGAAGGCGGGGCGCAGTGAGGCCCGGGGCAGGGCCCTGGATCTCATTGCCGCCAAGCCCATGTCCCGCAGGGAGCTGATTCAAAAGCTCACCGCCAAACCGCCCCGGCGGCGGGACGGGACCCAGAAGCCCCCTGTGGCCGATGAGCCGCTAGCCCGGGAGATCGCCGACTGGCTGGAGGAGCTGGGATACTTAAACGACGGCGAGTATGCCAAGACCGTGGCCCGTCATTATTCCGCCAGGGGCTACGGAGAGCGCAAGCTCCGGGATGAGCTGTTTCGCCGGGGCGTGCCCAGAGAATATTGGGAAGAGGCCTTGCTGGAGGCCCAAGGCCCGGAGGAAGGCGTAGACGCCTTCCTCCAGAGCCGTTTCAAGGGGAGAACACCCGACGAGAAGGAGCTCAGACGGGCCTCCGACGCACTGGCCAGAAGAGGGTTCCGCTGGGAGGAGATCCGGGCGGGACTCAACCGCTACGGAGCCCGGATCGAGGAGGAGTAGAAGGTGGAGACAAAAGAATGTCTGCTGACCCGACGGAGCATCCGAAAGTATAAGAGCGACCCCATCCCCCGTCAGGTGCTGGAGGAGATCCTGGAGGCGGGCTGTGCCGCCCCCTCCGCCATCAATCTCCAGCACTGGTACTTTGTGGCGGTTCAGGATCCCGAGGCGCTGGAGGATGTCAAACGGATCATGGGAGGGGTGGCGGAAAAATTCACCCCCGTCCTGGAGGAGCGATTCAGCCGCAATCCGGAGCAGGTGGGCATTACCAACCGGTTCCTGACCACTCTGGGAGGCGCGCCCGTATGTCTGCTGGCCTTTTTCCTCAAACCGGACTATCCGGACCGGGACGGGGCCATGCAGTCGGTGTGTGCGGCCATTGAGAATCTGCTGCTCTCCGCCTGGGACAGGGGGATCGGCTCCTGCTGGATGTCCGCGCCCCAGCGCATGGGCTTTGCGCCGGCCTTTCAGGAGCGCTTTGCCCCCGGAAAGGGAGAGTTTGTGGCCGCCATCACGCTGGGATATCCCGACCAGGCCCCCAAGATGCCCCCCCGGCGGGAGGGGCGGTATACCATCATATAAGGAGACATTGTCTTGAAAATTGCCTTTATTTCCCTGGGGTGCTCCAAAAACCTCATCAATACCGAACAGATGATGGCCCTCTGCCGGGGAGCCGGTCACACAGTGACCGGTGAGCCGGAGGGGGCCGATGTGGCTGTTTTGAACACCTGCGGCTTTATTGACGCGGCAAAAAGCGAGGCTATTGAGCATATCATTGCCCTGGGTGAGCTGAAGCGGAGCGGAAAGCTGGGCAAGCTGCTGGTGTGCGGCTGCCTGTCCCAGCGCTATCGGGAGGAGATGGGCAAAGAGCTTCCCGAGGTGGACGGTATGATGGGCACCGGCAGCTATGACAGCATCGTCTCCGCGGTGGAGGCGGTGGCCCGGGGAGAGAGACCTGAGACCTTTGGGGATATCTCCGCCACCTCGGAGGAGGGGGAGCGTCTGGTGACCACCCCCGGCTACACCGCCTTTCTGAAGATCGCCGAGGGCTGCGACAACTTCTGCGCCTTCTGTATCATCCCCTATCTCCGGGGCCGCTACCGCAGCCGGAGCATGGAGGCCATCCTGGCCGAGGCAGGGACACTGGCGGAGAGGGGGGTGAGGGAGCTCATCCTCATTGCCCAGGACATCGGCCCCTACGGCAAGGATCTTTACGGGGAGAAAAGGCTGCCTGAACTGCTTCACGAATTATGTAAACTCCCCTTCCGCTGGATACGTCTTCATTACTTATATCCCGACCACTTTGACGACCGGCTCATCCAGGTCATCAAGGAGCAGCCCAAAATCGTCAAATATCTGGATATCCCCCTGCAGCATTGCAATGGAAAACTCTTGAGATCTATGAATCGCTGGGGGACGGAGGAGGAGCTGAGAGGGCTTGTGGAAAGACTGCGGGCCCAAATCCCCGGGGTGGTGCTGCGCACCTCGCTTATCTGCGGGCTTCCGGGCGAGGGTGAAGAAGAGTTTGAAGAATTATGTAAATTCATTTCCGAGACCGGCATTGAGCGGGCCGGGGTGTTTCAGTACTCCCGGGAGGAGGGCACCCGGGCGGCCGGGATGCCCGATCAGGTGCCGGAGGAGATCGCCCGGCAGCGGGTGGAGCGGTTGGTAGAGCTCCAGTCCCGGGTGCTGGACGTCTATAACGAGAGCCGGCTGGGCACGGTGATGGAGGTCCTGTGCGAGGGCTTTGATCCCCAGATGGGCTGTTACGCCGGGCGAACCTACGCCGATTCGGTGGAGGTGGACGGACATGTGTGGTTTACCGCCGCCGGCGTGGTGGAGGCGGGAGCGTTTGTCAATGTTCGCATGACCGGCACGCTGGACGGCGACCTGACCGGCGAGATCGAGGAGTGAGAGATGATGAAGATGAATACAGCCAATAAGCTGACCATGCTCCGGGTGGTGATGATCCCGGTGTACCTGCTGATGTGGTACCTGGACTTCGGCTGGAACCACTATGCCGCGTTGGCGGTCTTCATCCTGGCCAGCCTCACCGACCTGGCCGACGGGAAGATCGCCCGGAGCCGGGGGCTGGTCACCGACTTCGGCAAGTTCATGGACCCTCTGGCGGACAAGGTGCTGGTGATGACTGCCATGGTGAGCTTCTGCGCCATGGGCCGGTTTCCCGCCTGGGCACTGGCGGTGGTCATCTTTCGGGAATTCGCGGTGTCCGGTCTGCGGCTTATCGCCGTGGAAGGAGGAAAGGTGATCGCCGCGGGCTGGTCGGGAAAGGTGAAGACAGCCGCCACTATGGTGTGTCTGTGCCTGATGCATGTGGACATCCCTACCCCGGTGGGCTGGATCTGTGTCTGGGTCATCGTTATCACCACCGTCTACTCCGGGGTGGAGTACTTTCTCCAGAACAAAAACTGCATCGACTGGGAGAATATCTGAGGAAAACAGAATGGGCCCCCGGCGGAGTTTATTCCGCCGGGGGCTTTTTAAAAAATTTCCGTCCGGTGTATAAAAGTGGGGCGGCTGGGCAAGATAGGTTCGGGAATCCAATTTGAGGAGGTTTCTTGGATATGATCATGGACAAGATCGCCCTGATCCTCGCCATTGTGGGCGGGTTGAACTGGGGCAGTATCGGTATTTTTGGCTTCGACGTGGTTGCCTTCCTGTTTGGCGGGCAGACCAGCGCCATGAGCCGGGTGATCTACACCCTGGTGGGCCTGGGGGCCATCTGGTGCATCTCCCTGCTGTTCCGGGAGAGCGACCCGGTGGAGGATCGCACCTGAACCGGAGAAAAAACCGCCGTCCCTTTGTGCAGGACGGCGGTTTTTTTCTGTTCAGATGACCTTATGGAGTTTCCACTTGCCGGAGGCGAAGCGGACGGTAAAGAACAGGGCCCGCACCACCCAATCGGCAAACATGCCCAGCCACACGCCCAGCAGGCCCAGACCCAGGCCCCAAGGCGAGCCGAAGAAGTAGCTGCAGCCGATGCGGCAGATCCACATGGAGAGCATGGAGATCACCATGGTGAACTTGGCGTCCCCCGCCGCCCGGAGGGCGTTGGGAAGGGTAAAGGAGAGGGGCCAGACGATAACGGTAAATACGGCGTACCAACGCAGGATCTGAATGGTCAGAGCGGCGGTGGCCGGGGTCAGATTGAACAGGGGCACCAGCGCCGGGGAGCCAAAAAAGAGCAGGGGATTCATTACCCACATGGCGCAGTAGGAGGCCAGCAGGAGCTTTTTGGTGTAGCCGGAGGCCTGGGTGTGATCCTCTGCTCCCATACACTGACCCACCACCGTGATCATGCCCAGGCCGATGCCCTGGCTGGGCACGTTGACCACGCCGGCGATGGAGTTGGCGATGGCGTTGGCCGCCACGGAGGAGCCCTTCACCACCAGATCCACCCCCAGGTCAAAGGAGGTGATGAGATTGAGCACCAGCAGCTTGCCGATCTGAAACATGCCGTTTTCAATGCCGTTGGGCACGCCGATGCCCAGAATGGTTTTGACAGTGGGCCAGTGGAGCTGGGGCTGGAAGAGATTTTCAATGTAGACCAGGTTGCTGGGGCGGGTGATCATGACCCCGATGATGGCCGCGGCGGCGATCCGGGAGACCAGAGTGCCGATGCCCGCACCGGCGGAGCCCATGTTAAAGCCGTAGATGAGCACGGCGTTTACCGTGATATTGATGATATTGACGATGAGGGAGTTGAACATGGACACCTTGCTGTTGCCCATGGCCCGGAACAGAGCGGCTCCGGCGTTGTAGATGGCGATAAAGGGATAGGCGGCCGCTGTGAGCAGGAAGTAAACCAGGGCGGCGTCCATGATCTCCGGGGAGATACTTCCGAAAAGCAGCAGCAGGATATGCTCCCGGAGCAGAAGGGCCACCGCCATGAGAGCGGCCCCCACAATCAGGTTTACATAAAGTAGTTGCTTGGCGGCGGAGCGGGCGTTTTCCACCTCCCGGCGGCCCAGATATTGAGAGACCACCACCGCGCCGCCGGTGGACAGGGCGGAGAAAATATTGATGATGAGAATATTGATGTTGTCCACCAGAGACACGCCGGAGACCACCGCCTCTCCGGCGGTGGTGACCATCATGGTGTCCGCCATGCCCACGGTCATCAGAAGCATCTGCTCGACGATCAGGGGGATCATAAGCCGGACCAGGGCCTGGCGGGTGAACAAGGTTTTTGGGGCCTGTTGGTTTTCCATGGGATCGATACACCTCATAGTAATGTTCATTCAAGGGCACATTGTAGCACGAAGGGGGGCGGTTTGGAAGTGGGTTTTTTCACAAAAATCACCGGGGTGGGAAAGCTTGACACCGCTTTTCTGACGTGTTAATATACTAAGAAAGAGAAACCAAGCGCTGTGAACGGAAAAGTAGCGCGTGGAACCGTCCCACAGAAAGGGTCCGCCACCGGCTGAGAGCGGGCCCGGGAAACGGCCGCGGGTGAATTGCGTCCGGGAGCGTGGAGGGTAATGCCTCACGGTTCGGCCCCGTTACCGGCCTTCGAGTGAAACTGAGAGTGGAACCGCGTAGCAGATACGCCTCTCATGCCTTTGGGCATGAGAGGCGTTTTTCAATGAAGGAAAGGAGAACGTCAGAATGGAAACCATGCAGCTGTACAATTCCATGTCCCACAAGAAAGAGGCCTTCAGGACCCATGAGCCGGGGAAGGTGAGTCTTTATACCTGTGGGCCCACGGTGTATCACTTCGCCCATATCGGCAACCTGCGTTCCTACATTATGGAGGACGTACTGGAAAAGGCTCTGCGCTGGGAGGGCTACGATGTGCTCCGGGTGATGAATATCACCGACGTGGGTCACCTCAGCTCGGACGCCGACACCGGTGAGGACAAGATGCTCAAGGGAGCCCAGCGGGAGCATAAGACGGTGATGGAGATCGCCAAATTCTATACCGACGCCTTTTTTGATGACTGCGCCAAACTCAACATCAAGACCCCTGACGTAGTCCAGCCCGCCACAGGTATGATCGACAGCTACATCCAGGTCATCACCAAGCTGCTGGATACCGGCTACGCCTATCTGGCGGGGGGCAATGTGTACTTTGACACCTCCAGGCTGAAAAAGTACTATGTCTTCAACGACCACGACGCGGAGGATCTGCAAAGCGGCGTCCGGGAGGGCGTAGAGGAGGACGAGAACAAGCGCAACAAAAACGATTTTGTCCTCTGGTTCACCAAGTCCAAGTTTGAAGATCAGGCCCTGAAGTGGGATTCCCCCTGGGGCGTGGGCTATCCCGGCTGGCATATCGAGTGCTCCTGTATCTCCATGAAGTACTGCGGGGAGTATCTGGATCTCCACTGCGGCGGCATCGACAACGCCTTTCCCCACCATACCAACGAGATCGCCCAGTCGGAGAGCTATCTGGGCCACCAGTGGTGCCCCCAGTGGTTCCACGTCCATCACCTGAACACAAACGACGGCAAGATGAGCAAGTCCAAGGGGGAATTCCTCACCGTCTCCCTGCTGGAGGAGAAGGGTTACGACCCCATGGTCTACCGCCTGTTCTGCCTGCAGAGCCACTACCGCAAGGCCCTCACCTTTTCCTGGGAGAACCTGGACAACGCCGCCGCCGCCTATGAGAAGCTGGTGCGCCGCATCGCCGCCCTCACCCAGGAGGGCGCGGTGGACGCCGCCGCTGCCCAGCCCTACAAGGAGCAGTTCCAGGCCGCCTTGGACAACGACCTCAATACCTCTCTGGCGGTGACCGCCCTCTACGATGTACTCAAGGCCGGGGTGAACGACGCCACCAAGCGCGCGCTCATCGCCAGCTTTGACACGGTGCTGGGACTGGGGCTGCTGGAGCACGCCGCCGCTTTGGCGGAGAAGGAGGCGGCTCCCGCTGCCGGGGAGTCCGATCCGGAGATCGAGGCCCTCATCCAGGCCCGGGCCAAGGCCAAGGCGGAGAAGAACTGGGCTGAGGCCGACCGCATCCGGGACGAATTGAAGGCCCAGGGCATCGAGCTGGTCGACACCAAGGAGGGCACCACCTGGAAGCGGATCTGAGGATAAAAAGAAGAGGCGCCGGACGTATGTCCGGCGCCTCTTTTTGTGGTTTTATTTATTAGGGGCTGGGGGACGAGCCAGAAGTACCCCGCCGGTCAGCAACCCCAGAAACAGGATAAGGCGGGCGAT
>CANSYW010000003.1 GCA_947651395.1 uncultured Pseudoflavonifractor sp.
ATCCCGCATATCTCCACCAACAAAGAAGAGATGTCTTTAGACATCTCTTCTTTGTTATATGCGGTTAAGAGATCGAACTGCCGGGCTTTTGTAGTTCGAGCGGTCAGCAAGCGGCATTTCTGCCGCTCTATCTCTTTGCGTCTAGGGGTATGGCTCATTTGCCTAAAAATGAGCCATACTCCGTATTTATTCTTCAGCAGCCGCTTCTATGTCGTCAAACAATATGCGTAAGTAGTCCCGGCGGCCATAGAGCACCCGGTCAATGTAGACCTCTGTGCCATAGGAACGATAGAAGATCAAGTAGTTGCCGCTGACAAGAAAGCGATAGTCGCTCTCCATGTCAGTGATAGCGGACAGGGGAGTGCCTATGAAAGCTTGACCACTTAAAGACCAAATATGCCCCATAATTTTACTTACTGTGGATACTGCGGCGATAGGGTTCTCTAAATCCTCGCTGATGTATTCCTTAATTTCGACCAAGTCAGCCTGAGCCGCCCGGGATATGTGAAGTCTATTCATTGAACCAGACCCAGGCTGCGCTTGACCTCCTCAGCACTCAGCCAGCCTTCCTCTTCACCAGATTTCCGCCCTTTGGCAAGCTCGTTCATCAGCCTAAGAGTGGCCTGGAGCTTCTCATATTCCCGCATATCCACAATGGCGTATTTACCCCGTCCGTTCTTGGTGAGGAAAACGGGGGCTCCTATGTCCACGTCATGCAGGACCTCACTGTAATTTCGCAGGTCAGAGATCGGTTTAATGTTCGGCATAAACTCAGCCCCTTTCTGCTTTATAGTATATCCTGATTTGCTGTAAAATGCAACATCAAACTTTACAGCATCCGCTGGGCAAGCCAAACTTGGGCCGGGAGAGGACCGCGGGCCCCTTCTGAGATTGACAATCCTTTGCCCGGGCGGTATGATAGAAAAAACGTGTAGATGGGGGATATGCCGATGAAGCGCAGTGAGATCAACAGAGCGCTGAAAGAGATGGAGGCCATGTGCGAAAAGTATCATTACTTCCTGCCGCCCTTCTGCCACTTTGCCCCGGAGCTTTGGCCGGAGCTGGGCCACGAGTATGACGAGATCCGGGTGTGTGCCCTGGGCTGGGACATCACCGACTACGGCATGGGGGACTTTGACAGGCTGGGCTTCTCTCTGGTCACCCTCCGTAACGGGAGCCGGGCCATGGAGGAGAAGTATTCCAAGGTCTATGCCGAGAAGCTTCTCTACCTGAAAGAGGGGCAGTACGCCCCCAACCACTTTCATTGGTATAAGACCGAGGATATCATCAACCGGGGTGGGGGCAATGTGCTCATCCGGGTCTATAACAGCCTGCCTGACGAGGGGCTGGACGAAGTCTCCCCCGTGACCGTCCATACGGATGGGCGGGCCCTTACCGTCCCCGCCGGGACCCGGATCCGTCTGCGGCCGGGGGAGAGCATCTTTATCCCGCAGCGGCTCTACCACGATTTCACGGTGGAGCCGGGGACAGGGGCGGTGCTGCTGGGTGAGGTGAGCCGGTGCAACGACGACGAGCACGACAACCGGTTCCTGCCGCCCATGGGCCGCTTCCCCCGGATCGAGGAGGACGAGCCGCCCTACCGTCTGCTGTGTACGGAATATCCTGCGGCGAAGTGAGGGAAGGGGAATGAAATACGATGTGACCGCCCTGGGGGAGCTGCTCATCGACTTCGCCGCCCGGGGTGTGGACGAACAGGGCGACCCCGTCATGGTCGCTCACCCCGGCGGCGCGCCGGGGAATTTTCTGGCGGCCCTCTGCGCCTGCGGGCGCAAGACCGCCTTTCTGGGCAAGGTGGGCCGGGACGCCTTCGGGCAGCTCCTGTTGGACGCCCTGAAAAGGGCGGGGATCGGGACGGAGGGCGTCCGGATGGATCCGGAGGCCTTCACCACCCTGGCCTTCGTCACCTTTGACGACAAGGGAGAGCGCTCTTTCAGCTTTGCCCGGAAGCCGGGGGCGGATACCAGACTGCGCTGGGAGGAGGTGGACGCCCGCCTCATCGACCAATGCGGGGTGTTCCACTTCGGTACCCTGAGCCTTACCCACGACCCGGCCCGCACCGCCACCCAAAAGGCGGTGGCCTATGCCGGAGAGCGGGGGAAGCTCATCACCTGTGACCCCAACCTGCGGTTGAGCCTCTGGGACAGCGAGAGGGAGGCCAGAGAGCAGATGCTCTGGGCTCTGGGCCGGGCCCATGTGGTCAAGCTCAGCGATGAGGAGGCACAATTCCTTTGGGGGTGCTCCCCGGAGGCGGGGGCGGACAGGCTTCTGGAGCTGGGCGTCAGGCTGGCCATGGTGACCCTGGGTGCAAAGGGCTGCCTTTTGAAGACGGCCCATGCCCGGTTCAAGACCCCCTGTCCAAGGGTGACGCCGGTTGACACCACCGGCGCCGGGGACATTTTCGGGGGCAGCGCCGTGGCCCGGCTGCTGGAGCTGGGCAGACCCATGGAGGAGCTGACGCAGGAAGATCTGGCCTACATCGGCCGGTACGCCGCCACGGCGGCCAGCCTGTCCACGGAGAAGCCCGGTGGGATCCCCAGCATCCCGACCCCGGCGCAGGTGCTGGAAAAGATGAAAGAGCTGGAGTAAGGAGAGGCTGCCGCAATGAAGAAGATCGTGATCCTGGGTTATACGCCGGTTCGCCTGGATTTTTACCGAAGGCTGCTGTCCGACTTGCTCCCGGGGGAGGTGCAGATCGAGACCACCCTTCTCTCAGAGCTGCAGACCTCTATTTTGGATGCGGATCTGGCTGTGCTGACCAGCCCCTATTTCACCCCCTATATCAAACAGCACCTCCCCCATGTCTCCTCGGTGCTCCTGGCCTACTATACACTGGAGAAGAACGACCTGCAGGAGATCCAGCGGATGGAGCGGACGGGGCCCATTTCGGTGGTGGGGGACGGGAGCCTGGTGGACTCCAACCGGAAGATGATGCTACTGGAAAAGCTGGGTATCCGCCGGGGCAGTATGTCGGTCTGGTATCCGGGGATGGAGACAAAAAAGCTGTGCCGGAACGTTGTGCTGTTTGGTCAGGCCACCGTTCCGGAACCGGAGCGGCATACCCTGCTGCACATTGAGCAGAGCTGCTTTAGTGTGTCCACCATCCTGGAGATCTTTTGTGGTCTGGGGATGCCTGAGCTGGCCACAGGTCCGGCCTTTGAGGAGTATTATCACCGTATGTGCACCCAGATGCTGCTGGATCCCACCACCCTGGCGGATTCCCATGAGGAGCTGCTGGCGGAGCTGGTACACGAGGGCTTGCTCCTTTTGTCCGGAAATAATGTGATCGAGTACTGTGACCGCTATGTGGAGAATGTGGTGGGTCTGCCCCAGGAGAATCTGATCGGGAAAAATCTGCTGGATATTTTCCCGGCTCTGAGCGCCTTCCTGTCGGAAGGGGTAGAGGGGTTTCAGGAGCGGGTCATCACCTTCCGGGGCAGGCAGTATATCATCAACATCAACACCATATCCCGCCATCAGGAGCGGATCGGGTATGTGCGCATCTGGATATGGAAAAATGCATTGCCTGCGGCGCCTGTGCTGTGGCCTGTATGGATCAGAACGATGTGGATCTGGAGCAGGGGGACGTTCCTTTCCGGTATGTGAGCGCTCTGGAGGAGCCGGCCGGAGCCGGGGTAGCCTACAGCTTCCTGTCCCTGTCCTGCATGCACTGTGAAAACGCCCCCTGTGTGGCGGGCTGTCCCACAGGATCGATCTTTAAGGACGCGCGGACGGGGCTGACCCTGTACGATACCGCCAACTGTATCGGCTGTCACTCCTGCGCCATGGCCTGTCCTTTTGGGGCGCCGGCCTTCAGTGCGCGGGGGAAGCTGACCAAGTGTGACGGGTGCGTTCAGCGTGTCCGCGCGGGGTTGGAGCCGGCCTGCGTGCGGGTGTGTCCCTTTGGCGCGCTGAAGGTCTACGCCGATAAGGAGGAATATATGGCCGCCAAAAGGAGCCACGGCTCCAAGGTGGTGGGAGAGGCGCTGGAGGATCGGTTTGCCTCATCCCATTGAGCGTCTGTGCCCAACGGAAAGACCGCCCCGGAGATCATTCTCCGGGGCGGTCTTTCCGTTGGGGGAAAGGTGCATTCTTCCTTGTCTTTCCTGCCTGATTGTGCTATACTATAAAATCAAGAATAAAATGGAATCATATGACTTCAGGGAGGGAACACCCTTTGAAAATCGTGGTTTTGGCCGGCGGGCTCTCGCCGGAGCGCAGCGTCTCCCTGTCCTCGGGGGTCAAGGTGACCGAGGCCCTGCGGGGGCTGGGCCACCAGACGGCCCTGGTGGATATGTACTTTGGACTGGAGGACTACCCCGGTCTGGAATGTGACGACCTCTACGCCGCCCGGAGTCCGGAGAAGTGGCGAAAGGTGGATCGGCAGGCCCCTGACCTGGAGGCGGTGAAGGCCGCCCGGCGCTGGCAGGGGAAGGGGGACTTTGGCCCCGGCGTGCTGGAGCTGTGCCAGGGGGCGGACATCGTGTTTCTGGCCCTTCACGGTCAGTGCGGAGAGGACGGAAGAGTCCAGGCCACCTTCGATCTGCTGGGGATCCCCTACACGGGCTCGGGCTATCTGGGAAGCGCCATCGCCATGGACAAGGATCTGACCAAACGGCTGGTGAAGGATCTGGTGAACACTCCGGCCTGGTCCCTCCGGAGCTATACTGCCCGGGATATCGACACTCTGGTGGAGGCCACGGAAGTTCCCTGTGTGGTCAAGCCGGTGGACTCCGGCTCCTCCATCGGGGTGGCCATTGCCTATGACAAGCAGGCCCTTCGCTCCGCGCTGGAGGAGGGGCTCGGCTACGGCGGACGCTGTGTGTTGGAGCGCTATGTCAAGGGCCGGGAGATCCAGGTGGGCGTACTGGACGGTGAGGTGCTGCCCCCCATTGAGATCATTCCCAGAGAGGGCTTTTACGATTATGAGAACAAGTATCAGCCCGGTGCGGCGGAGGAAGTCTGTCCCGCCCCGCTGACCAGGGAGCAGACCGCGGAGGTAAAGATGGCTGCTGCGGCCGTTTTCGCCGCTTTGGGTCTGGGGGTTTACTCCCGGGCGGATTTTATTCTGGATGAGCAGGGGACATTCTGGTTTTTGGAGATCAACACCCTTCCCGGTATGACCCCCACCAGCCTGATGCCCCAGGAGGCGGCGGCGGCGGGGACGGATTACCCCACCCTGTGTCAGCACATTATCGACAGCTCCCTGCGCCTGGAGCGCAAAGCTTGAAAGGAGGCTCCTTTCATGGAAGCCTTGACCCTGCGCGAGATATTGGAGGCGGTAAACGGCCGCCTGCTGGGCGAGTTCAGCGACCTGGACGCCGTGATCTCCAAGGTGGAGACCGACAGCCGCACCATTTCAGAGGGGGCCCTCTTTCTCCCCCTGACGGGAGAGCGTTTCGACGGCCACTCTTACATCAACGCCGCCCTGGAGCAGGGGGCCGCCGGCTGCTTTACCCAGCGGGAGCGGGAGAGCTATCTGCCGGGAAAGATCTACATCAAGGTGGATTCCACCTATCGGGCCCTCCGGGATCTGGCGGTGTGGTACAAGAGCCGCTTTGATATCCCTGTGGTGGCCGTCACCGGAAGCGTGGGGAAGACCACCACCAAGGATATGATCGCCGCAGTGCTCAGCGAGAAGTTCAATGTTCTCAAAACAGAGGGCAACAAGAATAACGACATCGGCCTGCCCCTGACCCTGCTGCGGCTGAGCCGGGAGCATGAGATCGCCGTGGTGGAGCTGGGCATCAACCATCCCGGGGAGATGGACTATCTCTCCGCCATCGCCCAGCCTGACCTGGTGTGTGTCACCAACATCGGGGACTCCCACATTGAGGCCTTCGGCTGCCGGGAGAACACCCTGGAGGCCAAGCTGGAGGTGTTTGACCACGCCAGGGTGGGCTGTACCGCCATTCTCAGCGGGGACGACGAGCTCCTTTTTGGGGCCCGGGAGGATGTGGAGCGCCGGGGAACGGGCGCCGTGCTGTACGTGGGAGAGGCCCAGGGTCTGGACTACCGGGCGGTGGATCTGGAGAGCGACTGGCGCAGCCAGATGAGCTGCCAGGTGATCACCCCCAGGGGCAGCTGCCGCATGGATATCCCCGGCCTGGGAGAGCACATGATCTATCCCACCCTGATGGCCGCCGCCGTGGGAGAACACTTTGGAATGACTCTGGAGGAGATCGCCGCCGGGGTACGCAACTTTGCCCCCACCAAGATGCGCATGAATATTCTGCCCAGAGCCGAGGGGATCACCATCCTGGATGACGGCTACAACGCCAATCCCCAGTCCATGCGGGCCGCCATTGAGGTGTTGGACGGCTATACCGGAGAGTACAAGGTGGCCGTGCTGGGGGACATGTTTGAGCTGGGCCCCCTGGCGGGAGTGCTCCACGCCGGCGTGGGGGAATTTCTGGGCCACAGCCATGTGGACTGCCTGGTGGCGATAGGGGAGCTGGCCAAGAGCATCTATGACGCGGCGGTGAACTCCGACGTGCCCCAGTGTTACTGTTTTGCCACCAAGGAGGAGGCCCTGCCCACCCTGAAGGAGCTGGTAAAGCCGGGGACCACCGTGCTGGTGAAGGCCTCCCGGGGCATGGCCTTTGAGAGCGTTACCGACTATTTGAAGAGCATTACCAAAGAAGAGTAAGGGGGCGGCCTCTGCCGCTCCGAGGTGTGCGTCCCCGCCCGTATGGGGTTTTTATCCACGGCGGCCGGGGGCGAAGAGCCAAGAGGATATACCTATGATAGACATCCAAGTGACTGGTCTCACCATTGAGTTTGAGGTGGGCAAGAAAATTTTAGACGGTCTCACCTTTCAGGTGGATCAGGGAGAGCGGGTGGGGCTCCTGGGCCGCAACGGCGCCGGGAAGACCACCCTGTTCAGGCTTCTCACCGGAGAGCTTCGACCCGACGAGGGGGAGGCCCGCACCGCCCCGGGCAAGGGGGTGGGACTCATCTCTCAGATCCCCACCTACCCGGCGGGCTACACGGTGGAAGACGTGCTCAATACCGCCTTCGACCATTTGCGCGCCATGGAAAAGGAGATGGCCGACCTGGCCGAGCGGATGGGAGAGGGGGATAAGGCGCTCCTGGCCCGTTATGACGCCCTTACCACCGCCTTTGAGGCGGGGGGCGGATACCACACCGATGTGAAGCTGGGCAAGGTCTGCAACGGCCTGGATATCTCTTCCGCCATGCGCCAACAGCTTTTCGAGGCCCTCTCCGGCGGAGAGAAGACCCGGGTGAATCTGGCCCGGCTCCTTCTCCAGGAGACCGAGATCCTTCTGCTGGACGAGCCCACCAACCACCTGGACCTCCACGCCACCGAGTGGCTGGAGGACTATCTGACCCACTACAAGGGCACCGTTCTCGCCATCTCCCACGACCGCTGGTTTTTGGACAAGGTGGTGCAGCGGTGCGTGGAGATCAAAAACGGCAAGGCGGAGCTTTACGCCGGCAACTACAGCTTCTATGTGGAGGAGAAGGAGCGCCGCTTCCAGGAGCAGCTACGGCAGTATGAAAAGGAGCAGGCCAAGGTGGAGCAGCTCCAGGAGGCCGCCGACAAGATGCGCCTGTGGGCCTTCATGGGTAACGATAAGCTCTACAAGCGGGCCATCAATATGGAGCGGCGGATGGAGCGGCTCCAGACGGTGGACAGGCCCACCAAGGAGCGCCGGCTCACCATGGGCTTTGGGGAGCGGGAGTTCCGGGGCGACGAGGTGCTCACCGTCAGGGAGCTCTCCATGGCCTTCGGGGAACGGACGCTGTTTGACGGCGTGGAGCTGGAGGTGACGGGGGGCGAGCGTATCGCCCTGCTGGGAGACAACGGAACGGGTAAGTCCACCTTTGTGAAGATCCTGCTGGGGGAGCTGGAGCCCACCGGAGGCAAGCTTCGCTTCGGCCCCACGGTGCGTATGGGCTATCTGCCTCAGATGGTCACCTTTGACCACCCCGAGCGCAATCTGGTGGACACCCTCATCTGGGATCTCAACTGCACCACCCAGGAGGCCCGGGACCGGCTGGCCGCCTTCAACTTCCGGGGGGAGGACGTGTTCAAGGAGGTCTCCACCCTCTCCGGCGGGGAGCGCAGCCGGCTGAAGCTGTGCGAGCTCATGAGCCAAAAGATCAACCTGCTCATTCTGGACGAGCCCACCAACCATCTGGACGTGGACAGCCGGGACTGGATCGAGGAGGCGGTGCGGGCCTATGAGGGCAACCTCCTCTTTGTCTCCCATGACCGGTGGTTCATCAACGAGTTCGCCCAGCGGGTGTGGATGCTGGAGGACGGACATATTACAGACTTCAAGGGCACCTATGAGGAGTTCCTGGAGTATCAGGAGCGCCAGAAGGTGTATGCCAAAAACGGAACCCAGCCCATCCCCCCGGGACGGGGCGCCGCTGACGCGCCGGAGAAGAAGCCAAAGCGCCCCGGCGGCACCAAGGAGCTGGAAAAACAGGTGACCGCCGCCGAGCGGGCGGTGGCCAGGGCGGAGGAGAAGCAGTTTGAGCTCACCCAGCGGGCCGAGGAGGTGGCCTCCAACTATCTGGAGCTTCAAAAGGTGATGGAGGAGCAGAGGGCGCTGGAGGAGGAGATCGCCCACCTGTATACGGTGTGGGAAAAGCTCTCCGCCGAGCTGGAGGAGGCGAGGGGAGAATGAGAAAGCAAAAAGGCTACAGGCCCTATGCCGGACGGAAGAAGGGACTGTGGGTCAGGCTCCTGGCGGGCCTCATCGCCCTTGGGCTGGTGTGCTTCGCGGCACTGGAGGTCTATATCGGTTTTCATAGTCAGGGCAGCAGTATCGTCGGGCAGCCAAATATTATGGTCATCTTTGGCTGCCAGGTGAAGCCCTGGGGGCCCTCCGTCCTCCTTCAGGATCGGTTGGACGCCGCCCTTACCTATCTGGAGGATCATCCGGACATGAAGATCATCGTTACCGGAGGCAAGGGGGACGACGAGCACATGTCGGAGGCCCAGTGCATGTATAATTACCTCACCGAACATGGAGTGGACGGGGGGAACATCTATATGGAGGACCGGTCCCGGAACACCTGGCAGAATATCACGTATACCAACGCTCTGGTCAGGGAACAGGGGCTCGGAGGATATGAAGAATTTGTGGGGGGTTATGGAGACTATCTATTGGTCTCCAGCGGATTTCATCTGGCCCGGATCAAGATGTTGTGGCAGAGAGGCTGGAAAGGAAATTACTCTGTCTCTACCCTGGCCGCCCCGGTGAGCGACAAACCCTCTGCTATCCAGATGTTCTTCCGGGAGCCTCTGGCCCTGGTAAAGTCCTTTGTGTTTGACCGATAAGGAGCAATTATGCTGGATAAACTGAAGCTCATCGAGCAACGCTATCAGGAGGTGGAGGCCCGTCTTTCCGACGGCGCCACCTACGCCGACCCCGCCCTGGCGGCGCGCCTGAATCAGGAACAGAAGGAGCTCTCTCCCCTGATGGAGACCTACCGGGCCTGGCTCCAGGCCCAAAGAACCCTGGAGGAGAGCCAGAACCTCTTTTCCGATCCGGAGCTGGGGGAGCTGGCCCGGGAGGAGTTCAGCGCCGCCAAGGCCGCCCTGCCGGAGCTGGAAAATCAACTCAAGCTTTTGCTTTTGCCCAAGGATCCCGACGACGGCAAGAACGTCATCGTGGAGATCCGGGCGGGGGTAGGAGGGGAGGAGGCCGCTCTGTTCGCCCACTCCCTGTTCCGGATGTACGCCATGTACGCCGAGGCCCGGCACTGGAGGGTGGAGGTGGACGCCCAGAGCGAGACCGAACTGGGGGGACTCAAGGAGATCTGCTTTACCATCAACGGGGAGAACGCCTACAGCCGTCTGAAATTTGAAAGCGGCGTTCACCGTGTCCAGCGGGTGCCCGAAACGGAATCGGGGGGGCGGATCCACACCTCCACCGTCACTGTGGCGGTGCTCCCTGAGATGGAAGCGGTGGATGTAAAAATAGATCCCGCCGATGTGGAGATGCAGGTCTTCCGCTCCTCGGGGGCGGGGGGACAGCACATCAACAAGACCTCCTCGGCAGTGCGACTGATCCACAAGCCCACGGGCATGGTGGTGGAGTGTCAGCAGGAGCGCAGTCAGTTCCAGAACCGGGAGAAGGCCATGCGGCTGCTGGCCTCCCGGCTCTATGAGGAGGAGCGGGAGCGGGTGGAGGGCGAGCACTCCGCCCAGCGCCGGAGCCAGGTGGGCTCCGGCATGCGCAACGAGCGTATCCGCACCTATAATTTCCCCCAGGGCCGCCTGACGGACCATCGGGTGAATCTGACCCTATACAAGCTGGACGGGGTGATGGACGGGGAGCTGGATGAGATCATCGACGCCCTGGTCACCGCCGACCAGGCCGCGAAATTGGAAAAGGAGACACAGTGACATGGTCATTCGTATTGATTATCCCGCTCTGCCCCAGGGGAAGACCCTGGAGGACATGAGGGCGGAGCTGGACGCCGTTTTGGAGGATGACGGCTGGCTTTTGGGCTCGGCTCAGACCGGGGACGGCGGTTATGTAGAGCTGGAGCTGGAGGATGAGAAGATGAATCCCAAGTACGGCATCATCGCCGTGAAGGCCTACCTCCAGCGCGCCGGCTTTGCCAAAGAGACCACCATGGAGATCGCCGGAGCGGTGATCGGTGTGTATGAGTGAGGCGAGGGAGATGGACACAGAGCGCCTGAGCGCGAAGGACATTCAGCAGGCCGCCCGGATCGTCGCCTCCGGGGGGCTTCTGGGCATCCCCACCGAGACGGTTTACGGTCTGGGGGCCAACGGGCTGGATGAAGCCGCCGTTCACGCCATTTTTGAGGCCAAGGGCCGGCCCCAGGATAATCCCCTTATCCTCCATATTCCCTCGGCGGACTGGCTGGAGCGGTACTGCGGGGAGATTCCGGAGACCGCCTGGGCGCTGGCCCGGCGCTTCTGGCCGGGGCCGCTGACCATGATCCTGAAACGGAAGCCCATAGTGCCCGACGCGGTCACCGCGGGGCTGGACACGGTGGGTATGCGCTGCCCTGACTGCGCCGTGACAAGGCAGGTCATCGCCGCCGCCGGCGTGCCTGTTGCCGCCCCCTCGGGGAACGCCTCGGGCAGACCCAGCCCCACCACGGCGGCGGCCATGCTGGAGGATATGGACGGGAAGATCGACGCCATTCTGGATGACGGCGCCTGCGCCGTAGGGGTGGAGTCCACCATCATCGACCTCACCGTCGATCCTCCCCGGCTCCTGCGGCCCGGCGGGGTGACCCTGGAGGAGCTGGAGGAGGCCCTGGGAGAGGTGGCGGTGGACGAGGCGGTCCGCCGGCTCATGGCCCCCGGGGAGCAGCCCAAGGCCCCCGGCATGAAATACCGCCACTACGCCCCCAAGGCCCCCGTCACGGTGGTGAAGGGGGACGCGGACATGACGGCGGGGTACATCGTGGCCCGTATGGGCGACAAGAGCGGCGTCATCTGCTTTGACGAGTTCAAGGGCTATTTTCGGGGCCACCCGGTGGAGACCATCGGCCCCAGGGCCGACCAGGCCGAGCAGGCCAGGCGGATCTTTGAGGCCCTGCGGGCCTTTGACCGACTGGAGGTCACCGATATCTGGGCCCAGTCGCCGGAGGATATCGGCCTGGGCCTGGCGGTGACCAACCGGCTCAACAAGGCCGCCGGATTCCATATTATTGAACTGCCGTGAGGCGCGCCCTTCCCGGCGGCCTGCCTGTCCCATACATACACAGACGAAACATAAGAAAGGAAAGAGAGCCATGAGCACACTGACTGCCGGCGTGAGCCGGGAAGAGGCCCTGAAGATCCTGAAAAAATACAATTCCGAGGCCTTCCATATCCGCCACGGCCTCACCGTGTCCGCCGTTATGGGGTGGTTTGCCGATGAGCTGGGCCACGGGGAGGAGAAGGAGTTCTGGTCCCTGGTGGGTCTGATGCACGATGTGGACTTTGAAAAGTGGCCCGAGGAGCACTGCGTCAAGGCCCCTGAGCTTCTCCGGGAGGCGGGCTTCGGGGAGGCGTTCATCCACGCCGTCTGTGCCCATGGCTGGGGGATGACGGGCAGTGACGCTCAGCCCGAGCTGGAGATGGAGAAGGTACTCTTCGCCTGTGACGAGCTCACCGGCCTCATCGGGGCCGCCGCCCTCATGCGGCCCAGCAAGTCCACCAAGGACATGGAGCTCAAAAGCCTCAAGAAGAAGTACAAGGACAAAAAGTTTGCCGCCGGCTGCTCCCGGGAGTGCATCGCCCAGGGAGCCGAGCTGCTGGGCTGGGAGCTGGACGAGCTTTTGGACAAGACCCTTCAGGCCATGGCCGGGACTGAGGATGACCTGGAGGCCCAGGTGGCGGCGAACACCTGATGAAGACCATCGGGATCACGGGCCCCACCGGGGCGGGGAAGACCACCGCCCTGAACGCCCTGCGCACTTTGGGGGCGGAGGTGGTGGACGCCGACGCAGTCTACCACCGGCTCCTGGCGGAGAGCGGGGAACTGAAAAAGACCCTGGTGGAGGCCTTCGGTGAGAAAATTTTGGACGAAGTGGGCAAGATAGACCGGAGGAGGCTCTCCTCCGCGGTCTATCCCCATCGGCTGGAGGAACTCAATGCCCTGACCCATCCCATCATCGTCGCTGAGATCGGCCGTATGGCCGGGGAGGCGGAGGGGGCGGGCCGGCCGGCTCTGGCCATCGACGCCATCGCCCTGGTGGAGAGCGGCCTTGCCCGGCGGTGTGATGTGGTGGTGGCCGTGCTGGCTCCCCAGGAGCTGCGTCTGCGCCGTGTCATGGCCCGGGACGGTGTGGACGAAGGGTATGCCCGCCGCCGGATCCTGGCCCAGAAGGGAGAGGACTTCTTCCGTGCCCACAGCGACTATGTGCTGGAAAATACCGGGGCGGACACCCCGGAGAGCTTTGGCGCCAGGGCGTTGTCCCTCTTTCAGGAGATATTGGCCCCATAGGGGCCCGCGGGGCGTGTCCGGGGCCTTTATGAGAAAAACTGAAAAAGGATAGAAAAATTCACAAATTCCTGATACTCTGTGTATCAGTGGTTATAAGGAGGTAATTTCCATGGAAGAAAAGGAAAAGACTGCCGGTCAGCTCCGGCGGGAGATCCTGCTGGATCAGCGCAAGAATGGCTATGATCGACTCACCCCCGAGGACGAGGAGGCCATGCGGCTCTACTGCGAGGACTACAAAAAGTTTCTGGACGCCGCCAAGACGGAGCGGGAGGCGGTGGACGAGACGGTTCGCCTGGCCGAGGCCCGGGGCTTTGTCCCCTTTAAGCGGGGCATGGCGGTGATTCCCGGCGATAAGCTCTACCGGGTGAACCGGGGCAAGGCGGTGATGCTGGCGGTGATCGGGGAGAAGTCCCTGGCCGACGGAGTGTCCATCGGCGCGGCCCACATCGACTCCCCCCGGCTGGATCTGAAGCCCCAGCCCCTCTATGAGGACAGCGAGCTGGCCTTTTTGAAGACCCACTATTACGGCGGCATCCGCAAGTATCAGTGGGTCACCATACCCCTGGAGCTCCACGGGGTGATCGTACGCAAGGACGGCTCCAGCGTGAAGGTGGCCATCGGCGCCGCCCCCGGCGACCCTCTGTTTACCGTGGATGATCTGCTGCCCCACCTGGGCGCTGAGCAGGCCAAAAAGATCATGGCGGAGGCCATTCCCGGAGAAAACCTGAATATTCTGGTGGGTTCCCGTCCCTTTAAGGACGACGAAGGCTCGAATCGGGTGAAGCTGGCCGTTCTGGATATCCTCAATCAAAAGTACGGCCTTACCGAGGCGGACTTCATATCCGCTGAGCTGGAGGCGGTGCCCGCCTTCGGCGCCTGTGACATCGGCTTTGACCGTTCCCTCATCGGGGCCTACGGCCAGGACGACCGGGTGTGCGCCTATGCCGCCCTGGCCGCTCTGCTGGAGCTGAAGATCCCCACCCATACGGCGGTGTGTATGCTGGCCGACAAGGAGGAGATCGGCTCCGAGGGGGTCACCGGCATGAAGAGTGCCGCCTTTGACACCTTTATGAGCGACCTGTGCGACGCTCAGCGGGTGGCGCTGAAGACCTGCTATGAGCACTCCTTCTGTCTCTCCGCCGACGTGACGGCGGCCTATGACCCCAACTTTGCCGAGGTCTATGAAAAGCGCAATTCCGCCCAGGTAAACTACGGCATGGGTTTCTGCAAGTATACCGGTTCACGGGGAAAATCCGGGGCCTCCGACGCCTCTGCCGAGGTGGTGGGTCTGGTTCGCCGCATCCTGGACACTGCGGGTGTGATCTGGCAGATGGCGGAGCTGGGCAAGGTGGACGCCGGCGGCGGCGGTACCGTGGCCTGCTATATGGCGGAGCGGGATATTGACACCCTGGACGCGGGGGTGCCCGTTTTGTCCATGCACGCCCCCTTTGAGGTTACCGGCAAGCTGGACTGCTATATGACCTACAAGGGCATGAAGGCGGTCTATGAGGCCTGAGGGCAGGAAAAAGAATAAAAAAACAAGGGCTCTTCCGGAGGATCGGAAGAGCCCTTGCTGCGTTTAAAATACCAGCTGGATAAGGAGCATGTAGCACACCGTGCCCCCGGCGATGGACAGGAGCATCTGCCGCTTCCACAGGTGGAGCCCCGCGGTGAGGGCAATGGCGATGGCCTCGGGAAGGCCGTGGGAGCCGGTGAAAAGGCTCACATTCCGCAGGCAGTAGACCACCAGCATGGCAAAGATGGCGGCGGGGAGGGCGCTGCCCAGATAGGCCACATATCGGGGGGTGGGCTTTTTACCGGAGAAGAGCAGGAAGGGGAGGAAACGGGTGAGCATGGTGGCCAGGGCGCACAGGCCGACGGTAAAGGTCTGCTGGGAGAGGGTCATGCTGTTTCCCCTCCCTTCAAGGTGGGCTCAATGGGCCCGCGCAGAAGGGTGAGCAGTCCCAGCACACACACCATGGTGGGAATGAGAAAGGAGTCGGGGCCGAAGAGAAGCAGACACAGAAGGGAGGCTCCGCCGCCGATAAGGGCGGTATAGTGTCTGTCCTCCTTTAACAACTGCTCCAGAAGAATGACCACGAACATGGCGGTCATGACAAAGTCCAGGCCCTGGGTATTGAAGGTGAGCAAATTTCCCAGCAGTCCTCCCAGAGCGGCGGAGATCACCCAATAGCTCTGATCCAGCAGGGTGACAAAGAAGTAGAACCAGCCGGCGTCCACCCCCTGGGGCACCGTGGCGGAGCAGTTGATGGAGAAGGTCTCGTCACACAGCCCGAAAATGAGATAGAGCTTTTTCCAGCCGAGCCCCTTGTACTTATCCAGCATGGCGATCCCGTAGAAGAGGTGCCTGGCCTGGATCATCAGCCCCATACAAAAGTAGGTCACCGGGGCAAAGGGGGACAGGAGCAGCTCCACCGCCACAAATTCCAGAGAGCCGCCGAAGATGACAAGGGCCATGAGCATGGGATACCAGAAGGGGAAGCCGGAGAGGTTCATATAGACGCCGTAGGTCAGTCCCAGAAAGCCAAACCCGGTGAGGATGGGAATGGTCTGGGGAAAGGCGGCGGCGAGGGCTTTACGTCGGACGGAGAGGGATTCCATGGAGACACTTCCTTTGTGCTGGGTTGGGGGAAAGTGTAGCACAAAAAGGGGAAAAAAGCAAGGACGGGCCCTTGGCCCGTCCTTGGAATATTTGCGTGCTTTTCAGTCCATATGCTCCATAGTGCCCAGAAAGAGAGGAACGCCCAGCTCCAGATCCACGATGCCATAGACAAAGGGACGGTCGAAGCGCAAAACGATCAGATCCTGAGGGGGCATGGCGGAGGCGGCCTCCATGATCACCGCGGTGACGGCGGCGGCCTCAGTGCCCTTCTCGTTGACTTCAAAGGCGGTCTTGTGGATCACGTCGCCGATATAGAGGGGCTCGTCCTTGGGGCCATGGCCCATGAGGGAGAAATCGGCCCGGTCGGGGTCAAAGGCGTGGGTGAGACCCATGGACATCAGGGGCCCGGTCAAAGAGCCGCTCCACTCCGCTTTGAACTTGGGCATGACCAGATCCACCCGCTTCTCCTCCCGGCCGGAGAGCAGGCCGGAGAGAGTGGCGCCGTCCCAGGCGGCCAGGCAGTCGGTGAGGGGCGTTCCCTCGTCGGGGAGCAGGAGCATCAGGCCCAGGCGGCCGTCGTCGTAGGGGAGGACCACCCCCTGAGCGTCCTCCCGGGAGAGGTAGGTCATGGCGCGCTCGGCACTCATGCCCCGGGGTTGGGAGAGAGTGCCGTCGGCATTGCGGAAGTCGATGGTCCACTCGGAGTGGGGCTCGGGAAAGGGGGTTTCAAACCTGTTTTTCAGATAGATGGCGTTGACCAGGGCCAGCAGGGCGTCGTCGTCAAACTTGTCCAGCAGGGTGGGGATCATACCCTGGGTGGCGTCGCTGACCCAGTCGTTGAGGGCCTGGACGGTGGCGGGGGAATGGAGATCGGCCTTGAACAGCTGGGCCCCATAGGGATCCTGACACCGGAGGACAAAGGGATCGTTGAGGGCGAGGTCGGGATCAGCCCAGAGGGAATTGAGGAGGATAGATTCGGTGGAGCCGCCCAGATCCCGGTAATCGGCTAAGAACCGAGCGCACAGGCTGTTGAGGGCGTCCCGGCCCATACCCAAAGCGGCGGCAAACTGCTCCAGAGTCTCCCCGTCGGCCCCATTGGCGGTCATCCCAAGGGCCAGGGTCACCGACAGGGGGGAGAGCAGGGTGTTTTCCCCCTCAGCCCGGCTCTGCCGCAGCAGCTCCAGAGCAAATGCGGAATAGGCGTCCCCCAGACCCTCAGAGAGGCACAGGGCCGCACCCACCGGGTGGGGGGCGTTCCCCACGGGAGTGACTGGCTCCAGGGATCCGGTGGGAGGGGGGACGGGATCCACGGGGCTCACCGCGCCGACGGCGCAGCCGGTGAGCAGCGAGAGGGACAGCAGGAGAGGGAGCATCCGTTTTTTCATGGGTGGCACTCCTTTCAGGAGGTTCTTGCTCTTTTTGACGTTTCCGCTGAAAAAAAGTTCCCCATTTTTTGTCAATGCCATTTCCCTGGTTGTCAAGTGAAGGAAAGTATGGTATCATAATATGACTGAATCTGTAAAAACATGGGGGATACCGTTGTGGATGATATGAAATTCCAGTTCCGCACCGCCGCCTTCGGCGGATTCCACAAGCAGGACGTGCTGGCCTACCTGGAGGTCAGCTCCCGGGAGCACACCGAGAAGATGACCGCCGTTCAGGGTGAACTGGCCGAAGAGAAAGTGGCCAGGGCAGCGGCGGAGGAGCGGGTGACCGACCTGGATCAGCGGGTGCGGACCCTGACCGAGGAGAACCAGCGCCTGGCTGCCGATCTGGCCCGGCGGGAGGCTGAGCTCAATCAGGCCGCCGCCCAGCGGGACGCCATGAGCACGGAGACCGTTCAGCTTCGGGAGAAGGTCCAGACGCTGGAGCCTGGGGCCACAGCTTACGCGGCCATTAAGGAAAAGGCGTCTACCATTGAGCTGGAGGCCCACAGCAGGGCCCTGGCCATTGAGGGAGAGGCCCATCGGAAGGCCCGGAAGATCACCGAGGAGATGGAGGACTGGCTCAGAAAGTTCCAGGCCGCCTATGACCGGCTCCGGGCCGACCTGGACGGCACCATGGGCCAGGCGGTGGAGGAGCTTCGCCGCTCGGAGCAGAGTTTGGGAAAGATATCCGAGGAGTTCTCCTGTCACGATGAGGCCCTTCGGGCCCTGCGGGAGAAGCTGGAGGCCCTCAACGGTCCCCAGGCGCCCATGCCCTTGACCGGAGAGGAGCGGCAATAAAAGGGCCTCGCCATTTATAGATAAGATACAAAACCCCCGAACGCCTGGCGTTCGGGGGTTTTGTATCTTATTCCTCGCCGATGGGGGGCTCAATGGCGATAAGGGGATCGTAGTATTTGGCCTTGCTCTCGGCAAACATTTGCTCAAATTCCGCGTCGTGGCCGTGGTGGAGCTGGTGGGTATAGGCGTGGGTGTCTACCCGGACCAGATCGCCCTTTGGAGCGGTTTGGCGGAGGATGATCAGAGCCACATTGGAGCAATGGTCGGAAATGCGCTCCAGGTTGATGAGCAGCTCCAAAAACTGCGTGCCCAGCTCCACTGTGCAGGAGCCGGCCTTGAGCCGTTCAATGTGTCTGGCCCGAAGATCGTCCCGCATCAGATCGACTACCTCTTCAATGGGCTCTACCTGGAGAGAGAGCTCATAGGAGCGGCTGCGGTAGCAGGCCAGGGCCTTTTCGATGGCCTCATCCACGGCGGCGGTGAGGGCGGAGAGCTCCTCATGGGCAATGAGGGAGAAGGTGATGCCCTTGTTGTGAAGGGCGCCGGCGCACTCGGAGACGTTGACGGCGTAGTCGCCGATACGCTCAAAGTCGCTGAGGGTGTGCAGCAGCTCGGAGATCTGGGCGCTCTCCTGGGGGGTGAGGGCACGGTCGGTGAGCTGCATCAGGTAGTCGTCCAGGGCGTTCTCCATCTTGTCCAGGGCGATCTCGGTCTCACTGAGCCGCTCCAGCTTCTTGGCGTCGTAATGATCCAGCAGCTCCACGGCCAGCCGGTAATTGGAAAGGGCGTAATCTCCCATTTGGATGACTCCCTCATGGGCCCGCTCCAGGGCCAGGGAGGGGGAGGAGAGAAACCGCTCGTCCAGAATGGCCATATCGTCCCGCAGGTCGGCCTCGCCGGGAACCAGCCGTTCCACCAGCCGTACCAGGGCCTTGTGGAAGGGCAGGAAGAGGACGGTACAGGTCAGGTTAAAGATCAGGTGAAAGTTGGCCACGCTTCCCATGTCCATTACTCCCTGCCAGAAGGGGAAGGAGAACATGGCATTGCCTGCGTAGAGCACCACCAGGAAAAACAGCGAACCGATGACATTGAAGAAAAAGTGGATCAAAGCGGTGCGCTTGGCGTTTTTACTGGCTCCGGCGCTGGAGAGCAGCGCGGTGAGGGTGGTGCCGATGTTCTGGCCCATGATGAGAGGGATGGCGGTATTGAACCGGATCAGCCCTGTGGTGGAGAGGGCCTGAAGGATCCCGGTGAAGGCGGTGGAGCTCTGGAGCAGCGCGGTGATGGCCGCGCCCACCGCCATGCCCAGCAGCGGGTTGGAGAAGGCGGTGAACATCTCCTGGAGCCAGGGCTCATTCTGCAGGGGGGCGACAGCCTGGGTCATGGTGTTCATGCCGATAAAGAGCATGCCCATTCCAATGAGGATCTGGCCGACGTTCTTTTTGTTGCCGCCCCGGATGAACATGTAAAAGACAATGCCGGCCACAGCCATCAGGGGGCCAAGCACAGAGGGCTGGAGAAGGGTCAGGATGAGATCTCCGTCACCGGAAATGCTGGACAGGCGGAGGATCTGGGCGGTGACAGTGGTGCCGATATTGGCGCCCATGATGATGCCGATGGTCTGCTCCAGCTTCATGACCCCGGCATTGACAAAGCCCACGCACATAACGGTGGTGGTGGCGGAGGAGTGGATGATGGCGGTAACTAGAGCGCCCACTACAATGCCCTTGAACACATTGTCCGTCAGCTTTTCCAGAATGTGCTCCAAACGACCGCTGGAAAGCTGGGCCAGTCCGTCGGTCATGGTGGACATGCCAAAAAGGAACAGGGCGATGGCGCCCAGCATAGATATCATATTTGATGCATCCAAAAGTGTACCCTCCATTTTCTCGGCAGCAGGTCGTCTGAGACAAGGACCGGGGAACAGCCGTAAAGACATTATATACGGCGCGGAGAGATTCGTAAACAGATAAAAGGGGGAAAAAGGCTAAAATTGACGTTTTGGACAAAAACGGAAAGAATTGGATCGGGTTTTTCGGAAACCTGTGAGTCAGATGCTTTTTTCCAGCAGATCCAGCGGCGTCCGGGAGCCGGGGGCGGTATCGATGCGGTAAAAACCGCAGCGCTGATAGAACCGTTGGGCCGGGGCGTTGCCGGGGGCGCAGCGCAGCTGCAGACAGCGTCGACCCATAGCCCGGTAGGTAGATACAGCCTGTCCGATGAGCTGTATGCCCACGCCCTTGCCCTGCCACCGGGGCATGAGATACAGGAAGGGGATATAACCCACCTGCTGGGCGGCATATCGCATGGTGGCCAGCTGGAGGACGCCGATAGGTCTGTCCTCCAGCATCACCGCCTGGATCGCTTTGGGATCCAGAGCCTGCTGCCCGGCGGCTTCGGAGAGAAAGCCGGGGCCGTCATATCCCTCCAGGGAACCGTGGACGCTGGCCCAGGCGTCCTCTCGGGCGTCGGTGTAGAGCTTGACCTCTTTTTGCAGATCCATGGGCCGGAACCAGACCAGCGTGGGTGCTTCCCGGTCCGTGGACAGCCGCTGCCGGGCCATAGTGGCGATCTCATCAGGGAGATGGGAGGCGTCATTTTCAAAGAGGACCCGAAAGCGCTCTGCGTCCACCTCAATACAGGATACCGCGGTATTTTCGAGGTGGCCGAGCTCCGGGGCGTCGCCCGGGTGCTTGCCTCTCAGAGCGGCGAGGAGACATTTGATGGCGGCGCCGTGGGAAAAGAGGGCCACCGTTTGGTCAGGGTGGTTCATGGCGGCGCGGAAGAAGGCGCGGAGCATCCGGTCCTGGACCTGCTGAAAGCTCTCGCCTCCTTCGGGCGCCCAATCCGGGGAGCACAGGGCAAAGAGCCTGTGTCCCTCCGGGTGGTGGTAGCGCAGGTCGCCAAAGGTGCGATCCTCATAGATCCCCATACCGATCTCCTTCAGATCGGGGTCGATGCGGAGGGGGAGGCCCTTGGGGCGCACCACAGCCTGGGCAGTGGTCTGGGTGCGGCGCAGGTCGCTGGCATAGGCGGCGTCCACCTGAATGTCCTGAAAGCGGCGCTCCAGAGCGGCGATCTGCAATTTGCCGGTATCGGTAACGCGGCCGTCGTACCATCCCTGGGCCCGGCGGTAGAGGTTGCCCTCTGCCTCGGCGTGGCGGACGAGATAGATTCGGGTCATGGAGCAGGATCCTCCCTTGAATAAATGGGTTTACCAGGGCATAAGGGCTCCGGTGAGCTGAGCGGCGGAGACGCCCTGCGCGTCGCAGATGTTCTCCAGCTCCTCCAGAATGCGGATGGGGGCGAGGGGGTCGGCGAAGGTGGCGGCGCCGACCGCCACGGCGGCGGCGCCGGCGAGCATCATCTGGGCGGCGTCAGAGCCGGAGGAGATGCCGCCCATGCCGAGGATGGGTATCTTCACGGTGTTGTGGACTTCCCACACCATCCGTACCGCCACCGGCAGGACAGCGGGCCCGGAGAGACCCCCAGTGTTCATTTTCAGTATCGGCCGGCGGGTCTTTACATCGATGACCATGCCGCGAAGGGTGTTGATGAGGCTGATGGCGTCGGCCCCCGCATCCTCCACCGCCCGGGCGATCTGGGTGACATCGGTGACATTGGGAGAGAGCTTTACCATTACCGGGACGGTGGAGTGGGCCTTGGCCACGGCGGTGACCTCAGCGGCCAGCCCAGGCTGGGTACCGTAGGCCAGTCCCCCCGCCTTCACGTTGGGGCAGGAAATGTTGACTTCGATCATATCCACTCCCGCCGCCGACAGCTTCTCGCACATCTCTCCATACTCCTCGGGGGTGTTGCCTGAGATGTTGGCGATGATGACGGCCTTCCGGGACTTGAGCCAGGGGAGCTCATGGGCGATGAAGGCGTCCACTCCCGGGTTTTGAAGGCCTACCGAGTTGAGCATTCCCATAGGGGTCTCGGCGATCCGGGGGGATGGATTGCCGTTTCGGGGCAGGAGGGTCAGTCCCTTGACGCTGATGCCGCCCAGGCGGGAAATGTCAAAAAATGAATTGTATTCCCGACCAAAGCCAAAAGTTCCGGAGGCTGTGGTGACGGGGTTTTTCAGTTTGACCCCGGCCAGATCCACCCGCATATCAGCCATTCCAGTCCACCTCCCCGGCGTCAAAGATGGGGCCGTCTTTGCATACATGCTTCATGGAGCCATCCGACATCTGGACCGCGCAGCCCAGACAGGCGCCCACGCCACAGGCCATCCGCTCCTCCAGAGAGACCTGACAGGGGACGGCGTACTTATGGGCCAGAGCGGCGGCCGCTTTCAGCATGGGTTTGGGGCCGCAGCAGAGGATGGCGTCATAATGGTTTCCCGTCAAAAGGGCCTCCATGGGGCCGGTAACAAAGCCACGCTCGCCCAGAGAGCCGTCCTCTGTGGTGATAGCCAGGGCGGCGCAGTGCTGAGAGAACTGGTTCAGGAGCAGGGCATGGGAGCTGTCCCGGAAGCCCAGCACAGCGTCGCAATTTCCGTCGGCATACTGGGCGCAGCCCAGCAGGGGGGGCACACCGATGCCGCCGCCCACAAGGAGATAGCGGCCTTTGGGCGTCATACGGAAGCCGTTGCCCAGCATACCCAGCACATCCAGCTTGTCTCCCGCCTCCCGACGGGACAGCCAGGCGGTGCCCTCCCCCCGGATCTCAAAGACGACGGTGAGCAGGTCGCCGCCCTCCGGCTCGCTCTGGCAGGTGCACACCGAGATGGGACGGCGCAGCAGCCGGGAGTGGCCGCATTTGATATGTACGAATTGGCCTGGGGCCAGAAAGGAGCGCTCCACCATATCGCCCACTGAGAGCTCAAGGCGCACAGCGTGGGGGTTGAGGCTGTCCTTATATAAAATTTTGCAGCAGGTCTCCGTTTGCAAGAGAATCACCACATTCCTTTTAAAATCAGGGGGTCAGACCTTCCGCCCACTTGGGGGGAGGTTTTTACAAAATGGTGACGAACTGCTTGATGTCGTCCCGCATGGCCTCGGCGGCGGCGCGGGCGGCGTCCTGATAGTCCTGGCCGTCATGGCCGCTCTTCTGCCAGGCGCACATAATGGAGCGGGAGGCGTTGACAATGGCGCCCCGGCCGTATTTGTCGAAGGCAAAGCGCACGTCCTCGGCGGTACCCCCCTGGGCGCCATAGCCGGGAACCAGGAAGAAGGTGTGCTCCAGCCGCTTGCGCAGGGAGCGCAGGTCGGAGGGGTAGGTGGCGCCCACCACCGCCCCGGCCCGGCTGTAGCCGAATTTGCCGATGTCCTCCTGGCCCAGACGGGCGGTGAGGTCGCCCATGACCTGATAGACCACCCGGTCGCCCGCCACCATATCCTGAAGCTCACCGGAGCTGGGGTTGGAGGTCTTTACCAGGGTGAAGAAGCACTTGTCTTCCCGCCGGCAGGTCTCCAGAAAGGGGAGGATGCCGTCAGAGCCCAAATAGCCGTTGATGGTAAGGCAGTCGGCGTTGAAGGCGGACAGCTCCGTGTTTCCCACCCGGGTCTTGCCCAGCCAGGCGTCGCTGTAGGCCTGGGCGGTGGAGCCGATGTCTCCGCGTTTGGCGTCGGCAATGACAAACAGCCCCTTCTCCCGGGCGTAGCGGATGGTTTTTTCCAGCACCAGCATGCCCTGCCAGCCCAGGCGCTCATAGAAGGCGGACTGGGGCTTTACGGCGGGCACCACGTCCCAAAGGGCGTCCATAAGGCCGACGTTGAACTGATAGATGGCGTCGGCGGCGCCCTCCAGGGTCTCGCCGTACTTGTCCAGGCTGGCCTTCAAAAGGTGAGGGGGGACATATTCGGGCTTGGGATCCAGTCCTGCCACAGTGGGGTTTTTTCTGGCCTTGATAAGGGTTTGCAGATGATCGAAGGACATGGGATCAATTCCTTTCTGTATATGTATTTTTTCATTTATCCTGATAAATGATCTTTCCGCCTGAAATGGTGCATTTCACCCGGCCCTTCAGGACCTTTCCGGCAAAGGGGGTGTTTCGGGCCTTGGAGCGGAAGACCGTCGGATCCACCACCCATTCCTCGTTGGGATCAAAGAGCACCAGATCGGCGTCGGAGCCCACGGCCAGACGTCCCTTCCCCGGCAGACGAAGGATGCAGGCGGGATTTACGGTCATTTTCCGCAGAATGTCGGAAAGATTCATTTCGCCGGTGTGATAAAGGGCGGTGAGGGTGGCGGCCAGGGAGGTCTCCAGGCCGATCATGCCGCTTGGGGCCTGGGTCAGCGGCCGGGCTTTTTCCTCCTCGGTGTGGGGGGCGTGGTCGGTGGCAATGGCGTCTATGGTGCCGTCCTTCAGTCCCTCGATAATGCCTTCCACATCGGCGCCGGTACGCAGGGGAGGATTGACCCGGGCTATGGAACCCTGGTTGAGGATCTCCTCCTCGGAGAAGGTGAAGTATTGGGGACAGGTCTCACAGGTGATTTGGACGCCCTTGCGCTTATACCGGCGAACGATGGCCACCGACTTGGCGGTGGAGATATGGCAGATATGTACCGCCGCACCGGTCTCCTCGGCCAGCATGGCGTCCCGCATGACCTGAAGCTCCTCGGCGATGGCGGGCCGGCCGGGAATGCGGAGCTGCCGGGAGACCCGGCCTTCGTTAACGGCGAAGTTTTGTACCATGTCCGCGTCCTCGCAGTGGGAGAGGACGGTGAGCCCCTGCCGATGGGCCAGGATCATGGCGTCCCGCAGGAGGTTGGCGTTTTGTACCGGCACTCCGTCGTCAGAGAGGGCCACGGCCCCCGCGTTTTTCAGGGCCTCGTAGTCGTTGACCTCCTGCCCCTGCTGGCCCCGGGAGAGGGCGGCAATGGGAAAAACCTGGGCCCCCATGGCCTGGGCGGCTTTTTCCCGGACAAAGGCAACGCCCTCGGGACAGTCGATGACAGGTTTGGTGTTGGGCATGCAGGCGATGGCGGTGAATCCGCCGGCGGCGGCGGCCTGGGCGCCGGAGGCAATGGTCTCTTTGTACTCAAAACCGGGCTCACGGAGATGGACGTGCATGTCCACTAAACCCGCGCAGATTGTGAGCCCCTTGGCTTCAATGACCTGGGCGGAGGGGACGTTCAGGTCGCTGCCGATGACAGCCACCCGACCGTCCTCAATGAGGATGTCCATAATTCCGCCAATGCCGCCCACGGGATCCACCAGGCGGCCCTGTCTGATAAGGTATTTCACCCTTTGCGCTCCTTTCCGGTATCGTAAAAAAGAGGCGGAGGCCTATGCCTCGCCCCTCTTGCGTTCACACAAATTTATTATAAAGGAGATTGGAAGTTTTCGCAACGTTTTTTTCCCTGTTTGGGGTAATAATAATGACGGGAGTGAACGGACTTCCGAAAAAAGATGGAAGGGGTGGAAGAATATGAAAGAGCATAACTTTGTCAAGGGTATGGGACTGGGGATGATCGCCGGTACCGCGCTGGGGGCGGCCATGGCCCCCAAGAAGAAGACCAGCATGAAAAAAGCCGCCGGCAAGGCCATGAAAACAGTGGGTCAGGTTATGGAGAACATCAGCGACGAAATGGGATTCTGAGAAAAGGGGGAGCGGCCCGGTGACCGCTCCCCCTTCTCATTCAGTTTTCTTTCAGAAGCTCCAGGCTGATCTTGATGACGCATTTGCGGCTGGTGGCGGGTACGTCTCCCAGCATCAGTCCGGGCCGATGGGCGTCCCAGGGGAAAAAGAGGCCGAAGCAGCCGGCGGTGGCGGTGAGGAAGCTCTCATTTTCCACCGCCTCCAAAAAGTCGATATCTCCCTCAGGACGGGGCTCCATCAGCTGTTCGGAGCCCAGCCGGTGGGCCACCCCGATGCGCTCGCCTCCCTCGGGCCAGTACATCAGGTCAATATATTTGTCGTGGACCTCCGGGTGGGAGCCCTCAAAGGGGCGGGTGGTCATGTCCATGAGGTTGGCAAACATTTTCTCCCCGTCTATGGGGTGAAGGCCCAAAGGAAGGGCCATCAGATCGGTGGAGCGCAGAAATTCCAGCGCCTTGCGAATGGCCTTCGGATAGGCTTCAAAGGTGTCGGAGCCGTTTAGTCTGGAGAAGATCATATGTACTGCCTCCCGTCATTTGTCTTTACCGCTATGATAAAGAGAGGGGGAGGGTTTGTCAAGGGAGAAAATCTATTCCAGCTCGCTCTCCAGAGCGGCCTTCAGCTTTTCCAGGGCCTTTTTTTCAATGCGGGAGACATAGCTGCGGCTGATGCCGCACTGCTGGGCGATCTCCCGCTGGGTGAGGGGATGGACGGCGCCCAGGCCGTAGCGCAGGCAGACCACCCGCTTTTCCCGTTCATCCAGGCACTGATCCACGCATTTGCGCACGGCCACGCCGGCGTCCCGGGCGGACAGATCCTCCAGCATATTGTCGTCCACCCGGAGCACATCCATCAGGGACAGGGAATTGCCCTCCCCCTCAGCATCCAGGGTGTCGGACAGGGAGACCTCCCCCTGGAGCTTTTTTTGGGAGCGAAAGTACATCAGGATCTCGTTTTCGATACACCGGGAGGCGTAGGTGGCCAGGCGGACGTTTCGGTCGGGCTTGAAGGTGGAGATGCCCTTGATGAGGCCGATGGTACCGATGGAGATGAGATCGTCCTGTTCACAGGATTGGGTGTAGTATTTTTTGACGATATGGGCCACCAGGCGCAGGTTATGTACGATCAGTTCGTCCCTGGCCTTTGGATCGCCCGCTGCCGCCCGTTCCAGGCAGTCCCGTTCCTCCTCCGGCTTCAGGGCCCGGGGAAAGGAACCGTTGGAGGCGGACAGGCGCAGAGGGAAGAAAAAGGTGTGGAGCATCAGCACGAGCCAGGCGGAGAGCATGGGCGTAGACCTCCCTTTTTGAAGCGGTTTTTCCCATCCTATTCCGGGGGGCGTTGTCCTGATACGGTGTAGGACGCTCAAAAAAGAAAAAAGCGCGGCTTTCCCCAGGAAAGCCGCGCTTTTTACCCTTGCCGTTTTACCGGACCGCGTTCTGGATGCCGTTGCCCACATCCCGGGCGGCATTGCCGATGCCGTTTACCACATCACCCACGCCGTCCACAGCGCCCCGGGCCACATCGCCGATGGCGTCGCCGGCACGGGAAGCGCCCCGGGCCACGCTGCCGTCAGGCTGGGGCGAAGTGGCCGAGGGAGCGGTGGGGTTGGTGGCGTCCGGGGTGGAAGTCACCGCCGGAGCGTCCGCGCTGGAACAGGCGGCCAGGGCCGCAGTCAGCGACAGGGCAAGGGCTATCAGGCTGATTTTCCCTTTCATTCCCTTCTCCTCCTAAAAGAACATGATCTGTGGAATCTCCATCCGAGAAGTAGTATGCGCAGAGATCCGGCTTTCACTCCAACCAGAAAAAAGGAAAAAGAAAAGAAAAAAGCTTGCATTTGAAAAGAGGATCTTATATAATAAAGATAATCATTCTCAATAATGGAAAGGGAAGAGCTATGGCCGGAAAACGATATTCCAGACAGCGGGAATTGATATATGAAGCGGTACTGGGGAGCAAGGAGCACCCAACGGCGGAGATGGTCTACCAGTGGCTCAAGCCTGCCAATCCCAATCTGAGCTTGGGAACGGTGTACCGCAACCTGAACCTTTTGGCCCAGGAGGGCGTTCTGATCCGGATGCCTTTTCCGGTGGAGCGCTATGACGCCGATATACAGCCACACTCTCATTTTCGCTGCAAGGGCTGTGGGAAGGTGTTCGACCTGACGGTGCGCTATGATCCGGGGATCGACGATCAGGCTGCCCAAGAGGCGGGGGGGTTCCAAATCGACAGTCACGATCTGATATTTACTGGGCTGTGCCCGGAGTGTCAGAATGGAACTGATATCTGAGACAAATGGAAAGGAAATTAAAAAAATGGAACTGAAGGGAAGCAAGACTGAGGCGAATCTGTGGAAGGCCTTTGCGGGAGAGAGTATGGCCCGCAACAAGTATACCTATTTTGCCAGCAAGGCCCGGAAAGAGGGCTATGAGCAGATCGCGGCGATCTTTGAGGAGACTGCCGCAAATGAGAAGGAGCACGCCAAGCTCTGGTTCAAGGCACTCTCCGGCATTGGGGACACCGCCGCCAACCTTCTGGCCGCCGCCGAGGGTGAGCACGAGGAGTGGACCGATATGTACAAGGAGATGGCCATCACCGCCCGGGAGGAGGGCTTTATCGCCCTGGCTGACGCCTTTGAGGCCGTGGCCAAGATCGAGAAGAGCCACGAGGAGCGTTACGTACAGCTGGCCGAGAACCTGACCAAGAGCGAGGTGTTCAGGCGCGCCGAAGTAAAGGTGTGGTACTGCCGCAACTGCGGACATCTGGAGTATGGTCTGGAGGCCCCTGAGGTCTGTCCCGTGTGCAGCCATCCCAGAGCCTATTTTGAGATCAAGGCCGACAATTATTGAGACAGGTGCAAACAGCCCGGAGCCGTCAGACGGCTCCGGGCTGTTCTTTTTGTGTTTCAGACCCCAGGCGGCAGCAGCGGTTCTTCGGGGATGGGGGTAGAAGCCAGCGGTGGGGTGGGCTCCGGAGCCGATGGGGCGGGAGGCGTGGTATCCTCGGGAACAGCCGGAGCGGAGGAGACGGGGGACTGGCTGGCCGGAGGAGGCTTCTGTGTGGTGAGGGGAGCGCTGGGTGAGACGTCGGCCGGAGGAGGGCTCTCCCGACCCTCTGACGGGGTGGGCTCAGAAGAGGCGTCCGGGTCAGCGGGCGGTTGAGAACCGACGGGGGGAGGCGTGGGGGTGGAGCCGGAGGCCTCCGGGGTCTGTCTGGGTATGGGGACGGTATTGGCGGGGTCGGCCCGGCCGCCGACCCGTTCAGGGTATGCGTCAGGATCAAAGGCGTAGTAGTCCCGCTGGGCGCCGGCGTCAAAATCCATCAGCTGCTGATCGGAGGAGAGACAGCAGACAAAGAGGGGGTCGGACTTGAGGTGGGGGCAGGGATCAAAGTGGTACCAGCCCTCGCCGTAATTGACCAGGCACCAGGAGTGAGGCTCTTCCATATCTCCGCCCTGACGCTGGACCTGCCGGACCTGATAGCCCAGAGCGGTGAGGAGCGCCCGGGAACAGGCGTAGAAGGTATATTCATCCCCGCGGCCGGTGGTAAAGCCCCAATAGGCGGCCTCTGACCAGCTGGATCTCACGGAGGAGCCTTTGTAGGAGATGCAGCCCTTTACGTAATAATAGACCTCGTTGCATTTTTGGGCGGCACTCATTTCCGGAGTGATGATGGAGCTCAGAATGGTCTCCACCACCTCGTCGGCGGCCTGGCGGGAATACTGCCGCTCATCCGTTTCCCTGGTGTCCTTAGTGCCGGAATAGGAACGGCGGGGCACCTGTCGGTTGGGCAGGGGGCCCTGGTTGACCAGCGGATCCTGATAATAGCCGTGTTCCTCCAGCTCTTCCGCCGGATCCGGCGTGGAGGGGGCGTGGGCAGGCAGATGGACATCGGCCGAAGAGACGGGCGGCTTGGGGATCGCCTCGGCGGAAGGTTCTCGCAGACAGTAGGCGGCGCTCAGTCCGGTGAGGAGCAGGACCGCGGCGGCAATGGCCTTCTGTCCGGCGGGGGTCTGTCGTTTCATAGGGGATGGTACCTCCCATCAGAAAATGCGTCGGGCATATACATAGGTGTTGCTGTAATAGTTGGACTCCAGGCTGTCATACTGGACCCGATAGCTGTTGGTAGAGGCGTGGATAAAGCGGCCTTCACCCACATAGATCCCCACATGGGATACCGGGGTAGAGACCTGACCGTTGTAGAAAAAGATCAGGTCTCCGGGAAGAAGCTCGCTCCGGGAGACGGGCACGCCGTTTTCCAGTTGGCTGGAGGCGGTGCGGTTGAGCTCCCGGTCAAAAAGGCCGAAGACATAGTGGGTGAAGCCGGAGCAGTCAAAGCCATCGGGAGAGCTGCCGCCCCAGACATAGGGGATGCCCAGAAACCATTCGGCCACAATGGGGACCTGCCATCCCAGCGGAGAGACCGGCACGGCGTCGGGCTGTACGGCGGGGACGACGTCCGGTGGAATGACGTCCGGGGGAAGGAGGGGCTCCGCCTCCTCCCGGGAGCCGGCGCTGTCCTTGCACGGGACAAGGTAATCGCTGGAGGCGTAGCCGGTGACCCCATCGCTCTCCACTTTGAACCAGCCGGCGTCTATCCCCAGAAGGGTGACCACGGCGCCATCAGGGAGGGAACCCACCCGACCGTGGCCGGTACCGGGCCCGGAGCGGAGATTGAGTGTTCCGCCCTCCGCCTGAACCAGGCCATAGCCCAGGGAGATATCGGCCTGGGTGGACAGGGAGATATATTGGGCGGACATATAGCCTTCCACACAGTGGTAGTCCACCTTATACCATCCGTTGCCCACGTCGGAGAGCACCAGGGCATGGTCGCCGACGGCGGCGGTGGCCAGAACAGCGGCGTCGGTGTTGGGCTCGGAGCGCAGCCGCAGCCCGTCACCGGTGACGGTGCCGATGCCCAGATCCAGAGCAGAGGCCCCGGTGACGGAGAAGAACAGGAGACCCAGACAGACCAGCGCTGTCCGTGGCAGACGGCTCAGACGACCCATAAACGCCACATCCTTTCGGCCCTTCGGGAAGGACTGACATACTTCAATAAATTTTAACATGATACGACATGGGGGTCAAGAGTTAACTGCCTGACGGGGGAGGGCGGCGGGGAGTGAAGGAATTGTTGACTTCCTTTTTCCACTGTGCTATAATCAACCCAACATACATATAAGGAGGGGGAACCCTTATGAAGCACATTCAGACTCTGGAGACCCGGAACCTCTGCGACAGCGCCAAGACCGGCGGCTGCGGCGAGTGCCAGACCTCTTGCCAGTCCGCCTGCAAGACCAGCTGCGGCATCGCCAATCAGCAGTGCGAGAGCGTGCGCAAGTAAGTAGTTCGAGCCTGAAAATGCCGCCGAATTTCGGCGGCATTTTTGTTGCGCGGGTAAGCGGCGCGGCAGAGAGAAATGGAAGGAGAGTTGTACGGAATGATACACCGTTATCAATTGAACGGACTGAATATCGTGATCGATACCCATTCCGGTTCGGTCCATGTGGTGGATCCGGCGGCCTACGACGTCATCGGGCTGTATGATGAGGGGAAGACGCGGGAAGAGATCGTCCCTGCTATGCTGGAGAAGTATGCCGGGGACCCTGAGGTCACCCGGGAGGAGCTGGAGGAGTGCTGCGGAGAGATCGAGACCTTGAGGGCACAGGGAAAGCTCTTTGCCGAGGATACCTTCGAGCCGCTGGCGGGGGAGTTGAAGGAGCGTTCCGCGGGGGTGGTGAAAGCGCTGTGCCTCCATGTGGCTCACACCTGCAACCTGAACTGCTCTTACTGCTTTGCCAGCCAGGGGAAATATCACGGAGACCGGGCAGTCATGTCCTTTGAGGTTGGAAAGCAGGCCCTGGACTTCCTTATGGATCATTCCGGCACCCGGCGGAACCTGGAGGTGGACTTCTTTGGCGGAGAGCCTCTGATGAACTGGCAGGTGGTGAAGGACCTGGTTGCCTATGCCCGCTCTGTGGAGAAGGAGAGAGGGAAGAACTTCCGGTTCACCCTCACCACCAACGGGGTCCTGATCGACGACGAGGTTATTGAGTTTGCCAATCGGGAAATGCACAATGTGGTGCTCTCGCTGGACGGGCGCAAGGAGGTCCACGACAGGTTCCGGGTGGACTACGCCGGACAGGGGAGCTGGGAGAAGATCGTGCCCAAGTTCCAGAGGTTGGTGGAGGCCCGGGGGGGCAATGGGTACTATATGCGGGGGACCTTTACCCACCATAACCCGGATTTTCTGGAGGATATCAGGGCCATGCTGGATCTGGGCTTTACCGAGCTGAGCATGGAGCCGGTGGTTTGTGTCCCCGACGATCCCTCCGCCCTTACCCGTGGGGATATGGATGTGGTGATGGATCAGTATGAGAAGCTGGCGGAGTTGATGGACCGGCGGAGAAAAGAGGGAAGACCCTTCACCTTCTATCATTACATGATCGACCTTACCGGGGGCCCCTGCGTGTATAAGCGCATCTCCGGCTGTGGGTCGGGGACGGAGTATATGGCCGTTACCCCCTGGGGGGATCTGTATCCCTGCCACCAGTTTGTGGGGGAGGAGAAGTTTAAGCTGGGGGACGTGTGGCACGGGGTCACCGCTCCCGAGATCCAGGGACAGTTTGCCGCCTGTAACGTATACAGCCGGCCGGAATGCCGGGAATGCTGGGCGCGGCTCTACTGCTCCGGCGGCTGCGCGGCCAACGCCTACCATGCCACCGGCTCGGTGAACGGAGTCTATGAACAGGGCTGCGAGCTGTTCCGCAAGCGGATGGAGTGCGCCATCGCTCTGGAGGCCGGCCGGGCATTGGGAGAGTGAGTATGGATACCCCTATCCTGGACTTTTTGAAGGGCTATCAGCTCGAGGGGATGAGTCGGCTCCATATGCCCGGCCACAAGGGGACCGGATCCTTGGGCGTGGAGTGCTTTGACATCACCGAGGTCAAGGGGGCGGATTCTCTCTATGAGGCAGAGGGGATCATCGCCCGGAGTGAAGAGAATACAGCCCGGCTTTTCGGTTCCCGGCGAACCTTCTATTCCACCGAGGGCTCCAGCCAGTGTATTCGGGCCATGTTGGCCCTGGCCCTTGCCGGCCGAAGGGCCGGGGCGGCTCCGTTGGTGCTGGCGGCCCGAAACGTCCATAAGAGCTTTCTCTATGCCGCCGCGCTGCTGGATCTGGAGGTGGAGTGGCTCTGGCCGGAGGGGGAGAGCAGAAGCGTGTGCAGCTGTCCGGTCACCCCCGCGGGGCTGGAGAGGGCGCTCTCTAAGCTGGAAGAGCCTCCTATGGCGGTCTACCTTACCAGCCCGGACTATTTGGGCGGCATGGCGGACATTGCCGCCCTGGCCGATGTGGCCCACCGCCATGGCGCCCTTTTGCTGGTGGACAACGCCCACGGAGCCTATCTGCATTTTCTGTATACCCCCTGCCATCCGCTGGATCTGGGGGCCGATCTGTGCTGTGATTCCGCACATAAGACCCTGCCTGTCCTCACCGGAGGGGCCTACCTTCACATCTCCGGAACCGCCCCGGCCGGACTGGAGGAGGAGGGGAAGAAGAGCCTGGCGCTCTTTGGATCCACCAGTCCCTCCTATCTGATCCTGGCCTCCCTGGACTGCTGTGCCGCGGCCCTGGCGGGAGAGGAGCCGGTTCGTATTCGGAAGGTCGCGCAGGCCATGAAGGCCCTGAAGGCCGGCCTGACCCGGCGGGGCTGGAAACTGTATGGGGAGGAGCCCTTGAAGCTCACCATTGAGGCCGCCGCCTCGGGGTGGAGCGGTCACGCCCTGGCCGACCTGCTTCGGGTAGGTGGGGTGGAGTGTGAATATGCCGACCCGGATCATGTGGTGCTGATGGCGTCGGGGAATACCACCGGGGCCGACCTTCAAAAAGTGGCGGACGCCCTGGATACGGCGACCCCCGGGCCGGACGAGTCCCGACCTGCCCCGATGCTCCCCCGGGGGGAGAGGGTGAAGTCTATTCGTCAGGCGCTGCTATCCGCGCAGGAGACTTTGTCGGTGGAGGCGGCACTGGGACGGGTGCTGGCGGATCCCTCGGTGGGTTGTCCTCCGGCGGTGCCCATTCTGGTCTGCGGAGAGCGGGTGGATCAAAGGGCGGTGGAGTGCTTCCGATATTATGGCCGGCGTTCCTGCGCGGTGATGAAGGAGACCTGAGGCCAAAAGGACTTTCGCTTCTGTGGAATTTCAAGTGGGCCCGGACATGCGCTGCTTCCCGGAGCTGCTTTCTCAGGGAGGACTCCGTGATCTCACCAAGCTGGCGGCGCGCCTATGAATATCGTTACATGCAGCCTGAAACGGTTATAAATGAAACAAACCGGCACCCCAATGGGGTGCCGGTTCCTCCAGGGAAAAGGTGACGCAGATGTTTTCTCCTCCAGCCTTCAGAACCTCCCGGAGCTGGGCGTCCGTGACGCCGTCGATATGTCCCAGCGGGGTGAAATTCCAGGAGTTTTCGCCGTAGTAAATGGTGATGCTATTACCCTGGTAGAGAATAATATCGCCGGGGCTGGTCGTGATCTGCCGGTCGCTCTGGGGGAGGGTGGTACCGATCCCACCCACCTTTTCAAAGCCGCCATAATCGCTCATGTCCATGCTCAGCGGCCCCTGGGACAGTAGCTCTACCCACGCCGTCACGGAGGGGTTGTCCTCTAAACTCGCCGTCCAGACGGTATCACCGATCTGAATGTACATTTTGTGCGTCTCCTCCTTCGAGCCCTTGGGCAGTTCAAGGCCATTCACCCAGTTTTCCACTTGGGACGTGCCGGAGAACCGCCGGCCCTCCAGCCAGGTGGCGTCAGGCTGGTAGCCCCGAATGGTGGCGTCCTCATGACCGCTGCTTCCGGAGGTGCAGAAGGTGGACACGGTCTTGCCGCTCAGGTCGTAGGTCTCCAGGAAGGTGTGGATGATCTTGGGGGCGCGACCCCACCAGATGGGATAGCCGATGAGTACCGCATCGTACTGATCCATATCCTCCACGGTGTTCTGAATGGCGGGCTGAGCGTTGGGGTCGTTCTGCTCGGTGTTGGCCCGGCAGTCGGTATTGTAGTTCAAGTCCGCAGAAGTGTAGGGCTGGGCGGGCACGATCTCAAAGAGGTCGCCGCCGCTGACCTCCGCTACCCTTTCGGCCACCGGGCGGGTGTTTCCGGTAGCGGAGAAATAAGCCACCAGTATCTTGCCGCTTTCAGGGGCGGGGGTAGGAGTAGGCTCCGGGGTCGGGGTCGGCGCGGGCTCCGACTCATAGAAGGCTTCATAGAGAGCAACTGCCGCCTCGGCCCGGGTGGCGGGCACAGATAGCTCCGTGCTCCCCGTCCAGGTGGGGTTGCCGCCGTTCTGGCGGGCAATGACCACCTTCAACATCTCCTTGCTTACCGGATCATTGACCCCGAACAGGCTGTTGCCGTAGCCCCGCAACAGCTGCTTTTCCACCGCCCAGGTGACGGCGTTGGAATACCATGCGTTAGGCTGAGCGTCGGTGAAGTGGGGATCGCCGTTAACCTTTGGCTCCCCGGCCTGACGGTACAGGATGGTGGCCAGCATGGCGCGGGTCATGGAGCTGTCGGGGTCAAACTTCGTTCCATCTTCCACCCCGTTCATCAGGCCCCTCTCTGCGCACCAGGCCACCGCCTGGGCGTAGTCCGCGTCAGTGGGCACATCGGAAAAGGCTGAAGTGGCCTGGGCGGCGCAGGCCGTCACCTGGAAGAGCAAAGCAAAAACCAAGCACAATGTCAAAACCCGTTTCATCTTAGACTTTTCCTTTCTTTTTCTCCAGTGCGTTATACTCTATATTCTCTACCCTCTTACACCATTCAGTGGAGCAGTCCTCACCGGGGGCCTCAAAGGCGATGTGACTGAACCAGCTATCCTTGGCAGCTCCATGCCAGTGCTTGACCCCGGCGGGGATGTAGACCACATCTCCGGGGTGAAGTTCCCGGGCCTCCTCGCCCAACGTCTGATACCAACCCCGGCCATCAGTGCAGAGCAAAATTTGCCCGCCGCCGCTCTTGGCGTGGTGGATGTGCCAATGGTTGCGGCAGCCCGGCTCGAAGGTGACATTGGCCAGGAAGATGGTCTCCTTGGGATCGGTCAAGGGATTGAGGTAGCTCTTACCGTCAAAATACTGGGCGTAGGCGTCGTTGGGCGCTCCCAGGCCGAACATTCCCCCGTCCACGCCGGGGGCGTCCTTGTAGACTTCTACCGCCATGCGGAAGGCTGCCCAGGCGTTGGGCCACCCGGCATAAAAGGCCACATGGGTCAGGATCTCCGCCATTTCGCTTTTGGTCACGCCGTTCTTTTTGGCGCTCATCAGGTGAAACTGGAAGGAGCTGTCCACCAGCCCCTTGCTTACCAGCACGGTGACGGTGAGGATGGAGCGGAGCTTCAGGGACAGCCCCGGACGGTTCCACACCTCGCCAAACAAAATGTCATCGTTAAGCTGGGCGAACTTGGGGGCAAAGTCCCCCAGTTGGTTCCGGCCCGCAGTTTGTTTTACCATGGTTGACTCCTCCTTATTTCAGATATTCCCGGAAAAACCCCTCCAGCTTGTCAAAGGGGATGATATCTACCCGGTCATAGAGATCAGTGTGGACGGCGCCGGGGATGACCAATAACTCCTTGTTTTCCCCGGTGAGTTTGGTAAAGACGTCGCGGCTGAAATAGCAGGAGTGGGCCTTCTCGCCGTGGACAAGGAGGACGGCGCTCTCGATCTCCCCGGCGTAGGCCAGGATGGGCTGGTTGAGGAAGGACATACAGCCCGTCACGTTCCAGCCGCCGTTGGAGTTGAGGGAGCGGGGATGATAGCCCCGCTGGGTCTTGTAGTAGTCGTAGTAGTCCTTCACGAAGAAAGGCGCGTCCTCAGGGGGGTCTACCACCCCACCGCCCAGAGTATATTCTCCGCTCTTATAGTCGGCGGTGCGCTGAGCGCACATAGCCTTGCGCTTTTTCCACCGGGCCTGGGCGCTGTCTTCGGCATCGAAGTAACCCTTGGCGTTGACCCGGCTCATGTCGTACATGGTCATAGCGGCGGTGGCCTTGATCCGGGAGTCCAGAGCGGAGGCGTTCATCGCTATGCCGCCCCAGCCACAGATGCCGATGATACCAATGCGCTCGGGGTCTACATTCTCCTGGACGGAGAGGAAGTCCAACGCCGCCTGGAAGTCCTCGGTGTTGATGTCCGGGGAGGCCATGTACCGGGGCGTACCGCCGCTCTCGCCGGTGAAGGAGGGGTCAAAGGCTATGGTAAGAAAGCCCCGCTCCGCCATTGTCTGGGCGTACAGTCCGGCACACTGTTCCTTCACCGCCCCAAAGGGACCGCACAGGGCGATGGCGGGCAGCTTGCCCACCGCCCCTCTGGGGATATAGAGGTCGGCGGCCAGGGTGACGCCGTAGCGGTTGTGGAAGGTCACCTTGCGGTGATCCACCGTCTCGCTCTTAGGGAAAGTTTTATCCCATTCCTGGGTCAAAGTCAGCGTTTCTTCCATATTAAATTCCTCCTTGCTGTTTTGCTCTCTTTTCCATTTGATGGATCAGATAGTCCAAACAGTCGATTTTTTTTCTCCGCCACATGACAATGCTCCAACAGGCATTTACGGTGCCGGGAGAGCAGCGCCAGGGCTTCCTTCTCCTGCCCCTGGCCCACCAGAGACAGGAAGTGCTCTGTCAGCTCGGTGTCACAGCCGGCGTCCGCCAGGTTTTCCCGTATGTCCTCCATAGCTACCATCTCCTTTCATGCCCATTGTATAAGCCAGGAAATGAAATAGCAAATACTTAGTTTCTATATCATATTATTCTTGAAAAGAATAACACCTCCTGCTATACTATGAGCAGGAGGTGTTCTCATGGAGCTTCGTGTTTTGCGCTATTTTCTTGCCGTGGCCCGGGAGGGCAGTGTGACCCACGCCGCCCAGCAGCTTCATATCTCCCAACCCACCTTGTCTAAGCAGCTCAAGGATCTGGAGGCGGAGCTGGGTAAAAAACTCTTTGTCCGCAGCAGCTTTTCCGTCCGGCTGACGGAGGAGGGAATGCTCCTTCGCAAACGGGCGGAGGAGATCCTGGACATGGTGGGCAAGACCGAGGAGGAATTCAAGGCGCTGGGTGAGGTCAACGGCGGAGATATCCACATCGGCGCGGCGGAATCTGACGGCATCAGGCATCTGGCGCGGCATATCAAGGCTTTGCAAAGGCAATACCCCCGCATTCGGGTACACCTGTACAGCGGCGACCGCAGTGACCTGGCTGAGCGGCTGGAGCGTGGTCTGCTGGATTTCGCCGTGTTGGTGGAGTCCAACGACCTGTCCAAATATAACTCTCTTCCCCTGCCTAGTACGGACGACTGGGGCGTTGTGTTGCGCCGGGATCACCCTCTGGCTCAAAAGGACTCCTTTACGCCGGAGGATCTGCTGGACGTTCCGTTGATCTGCCCACGACAGGGCTTGCAAAAGGAACTGCCCGGGTGGTTTCGGGAGAGGGTGGACGGGCTTAACATCGTGGCCACCTGCAACCTGGCCTACAACGGCTCTGTGTTGGCTCGGGAGGGCCTTGGCTGCCTGCTCACCTTTGACAAGCTGGTGGACACTGGCCCCGAAAGTCCGCTGTGCTTCCGGCCCCTGACGCCGGCCCTCCACTCCAAGCTCTTTTTTGCCTGGAAAAAATACGCCGTATTTTCCCCGGCGGCGGAGTTGCTGCTGAATGAGATGAAGGGTCATTAGGAACACATACTGGATGATTGACAGCGTCATTAAAATGAGATGCATTTCTAGGCGGGGCTTCGGTGTCGATCAAGGCCTGACCGCTCCATTGAAAGCACATAAGGGTCGGGGTAAGGGTCAACAGGCAAAGCAAAAGCCTGTAACCCTTGTGGTTACAGGCTTTTCTCTGGCGCAGTGGGAGGGATTCGAACCCTCGAGCCGTTTTAGCGGCTACACGATTTCCAATCGTGCTCGTTATGACCACTTCGATACCACTGCAAGTCATAAATACTGAACCCGGCTGGGCCGGACAGCAAAAGTTATTATACCAGATTTTATAGATTCGTCAAGAGGAAAATCAAAAAAAGGAGGATAAATGAGCCTCCTCCAAAAGGGCGGCGTAGGCCTGGGGGGTATTTACATTGGTCAGGCAGCGGTCGGGAAAGGGGGTGTCCTGCAGACAGACGCGACAGGTGCGCAGGGAGGCGAGGAAGGCGTACATCCTGCTGTCGCCCGATTCCAGCCGGGCCTGGAGTCCGGGGAGGACGGTTTTGCGGTAGACGCCGCAGGCGGGGTGCTCCCGGCCGTCCCGGGTGACGGGAACCACCGCCTCCCATTCCGGAGTCAGAGATCGGGCCAGGAAATGGGCCAGCTCTCCGGAGAAGAGGGGGACGTCACAGGGAACCACAAGAAGGGCCTCCGAACGGCAGAAGCTGAGCAGGGAAAAAAGCCCCCCCAGAGGGCCCCGTCCGGGCAGAAGATCGGGGACAGAGGTAAAGCCGGGCAGGTGATAGCTCTGGGCGCCGATGGACAGGAGCCGCTCGGGAAAGTCAGCGAGCTGGGCGGCAATATGGGCCTGAAAGGTCTCGGCGCCAAAGGGAAGTAAATTTTTATCCTGGCCCATCCGACGGCTTTTGCCCCCGGCCAGCAGTGCCGCGCCTACCATAGGCTCACCTCCGCATGGGGATCTTGTGAAGATACTACCATATTCTGAGGAGAAAAACAAGGCGAGGGACGGTGGAAAGACCGATTTGCGGCTTTCCTTTTTCCGTCGGGTATGCTATTCTATAGAACAAAGGGGGCGGCAAAAATGTCGATCGGGAAGGTAAAAACCTATTTTGAGCAATATGGGATGAGGGATCGGGTGCGAGAGTTCGATGTATCCAGCGCCACGGTGGAGCTGGCGGCTCAGGCGCTGGGGTGCGAGGGCTGCCGCATCGCCAAGACCCTCTCCTTCATGGTGGAGGGGAAGGCCGTTCTCATTGTGACCGCCGGAGACGCCAAGGTGGACAACCCCAAATACAAGGCCCGGTTTGGGACAAAGGCCAAAATGCTCGGCCTGGAAGAGGTGGAGTCCCTTGTGGGCCACGCTGTGGGCGGAGTGTGTCCCTTTGCGGTCAATGAGGGCGTGGAGGTCTATCTGGATGAGTCTTTGAAGCGGTTTGAAACGGTGTTTCCCGCCTGCGGGAGCTCCAACAGCGCCATTGAGCTGACCATTCCTGAGCTGGAGCGCTGCTCAGGCTTCAACGCCTGGGTAGATGTGTGCAAGGGATGGGAGGGCCTGAAGACAGGGGATTGACAAAACTTCTCAACTGTGCGACAATAATATGGTCTTCGAGCCCCAGCGCCTAAAGCGAAAGCCACGGCCATGGGGACGGCCGGAACTCCGGCCCGGGGTCGTATTTGGAAACAAAGCGGCCTTCCTGATTGAAAAGGGGACGGAATACAGCGTATTAAGTTAAAACCGGTGAGCGGTTTTGACCTGGTTTGTTGTCCGTCTTTACGAAGACGGACATTTTTTATTGCGGTGCAATAAAAAAGAACATACTTTAGGAGGAAGAACCATGAAAAAGCTCGCCGCACTGACCCTTGCTACAGCTCTGACCCTGTTCCTGACTGCCTGCGGCGGCGGGACGCAAACTGCCCAGACCCCGCAGCCCACGGTCCCCGTTCCCGCGCAGGAGCAGGTGGAGTTGGTGGTGTTTGCCGCCGCGTCCCTGACGGAGACTCTGACCCAGATTGCCGATGACTATAAGGCCGTGGCGCCCAATGTGGCCCTGACCTTCAACTTCGACTCCTCCGGCACCCTGAAGACCCAGATCCAGGAGGGCGCGGTGTGCGATGTGTTCCTCTCTGCGGCCCCCAAGCAGATGAATGAGGTGGAGGAACTGGGACTCCTGGTCACGGACAGCAGGGTGGAGCTGCTGGAAAACAAGGTGGTTCTGGCGGTGCCGGAGGGAAACCCGGCCGGGATCGACACCTATGACATGCTGGCCGGGCGGCTGGAAAGCGGCGATGTGGTGCTGGCGATAGGCAACAGCGATGTGCCTGTGGGGCAGTACACCCAGAAAATATTTGATCACTACAGCCTGAAAGAAGAGGCGCTCAATGTCTCCGGCGTGCTGACATATGGCTCCAATGTAAAGGAGATTGTCTCCCAGCTGAAAGAGGGATCGGTGGACTGTGGGATCATCTACGCCACCGACGCCTTCTCCGCGGGCCTTACCATGGTGGACACCGCTACCGCGGAGATGTGCGGACAGGTCATCTATCCCGCCGCTGTACTCAATGCCGGCGCCCACCAGACCGAGGCGCAGGCATTTTTGGACTATCTCACCGGGAGTGAGGCGGGGGAGGTTTTCTCCTCCCTGGGCTTTACTCCCCTGGCCTGAGGGGAAAAGGAGAGAAAGGAGGTGGGGAGATGGACTGGTTTCCGCTGCTCAATTCCCTGCGTATCGCACTGATCAGTACGGTCGTGGTGTTTTTTGGCGGGATGTTTGCCGCCTATTATGTGGCAAAAACACCCCGCCTGGTGAAGGGGATCCTGGACGTGCTCTTCACCCTGCCGCTGGTGCTGCCGCCCACGGTGGTGGGATATCTGCTGCTGCGGGTCCTGGGGCCCAGGCGGGTGTTGGGGCGATTGGCCCTGGAGCTCTTTGGACTCAAGCTCACCATGACCTGGTGGTCGGCCATCTTTGCCACCGTGGTGGTCATTTTTCCGTTGATGTACCGCACCGCCCGGGGCGCTTTTGAGAGCTTTGACGAGCGGCTGGCCCAGGCGGGGCAGACCCTGGGACTTTCCAACACCTATATCTTCTGGCGGATCCGGATCCCGGTGTGCCGGCAGGGGCTTCTGGCCGGGACCGTGCTGGCCTTTGCCCGGGCGCTGGGAGAGTATGGCGCCACCAGTATGGTGGCCGGCTACACCCCCGGGCGCACCGCCACGGTGTCCACCACGGTCTACCAGCTCTGGCAGACGGGCAATGATCAGCTGGCCCTCCAATGGGTGATGGTGAATCTGGCCATCTCCGCCGGGGTGCTGGTGGCCATGAATCTGCTGGAGCGGAAAAAGGAGGCGAAGAGATGAGCCTCTTTGTGGACATTGAAAAACGACTGGGAGACTTTCACCTGAAAACCCGCTTTGAGGTGGGGGAGGAGACCCTGGCACTGCTGGGGGCCTCGGGCAGCGGCAAGAGCCTGACCCTGCAGTGTGTGGCCGGGATCTGTAAGCCGGATCAGGGCCGGATCATACTGGACGGGGAGCCCCTGTTTGACTCGGAGCGGGGCATCGACCTGCCCCCCCAGAGACGACAGGTAGGATATCTGTTTCAGGACTATGCCCTCTTTCCCAATATGACGGTGGAGAAGAACATCTGCTGCGGTTTACGGGAAAAGGGCGATAGGGCTTTGGTTGAGGAGACGATGGCGACCATGGGGCTGAGCGCTCTGTGCCATAGACGGCCCCACCGGCTCTCCGGCGGAGAGCGGCAGCGTGTGGCCCTGGCCCGTATCCTGGTGGGACGGCCCCGGCTGCTGCTGCTGGACGAGCCCTTCTCCGCCCTGGATAGCCACCTGCGCTTCCAGGTGGAGCGGGAGACCCGCCAGGTCATCCACCGGCTGGGGAAGACCGCCCTTTTGGTCTCCCATGACCGGGATGAGGTCTTTCGCCTGGCCCAGAAGGTGGCGGTGGTGAAGGGCGGCCGGGTCCTGCAGATGGGCACCCGACACCAGGTCTTTGAGCGGCCCGAGACCGTGACGGCCGCCCGACTCACCGGCTGTAAGAACATCTCCAGGGCGGTGGATCTGGGGGGCGGAGAGCTCCATGCGCTGGATTGGGGACTGCGGCTTCGCCTCCCCGCCGGGGCGGAGATACCGGATCATGTGGGGATCCGTCTCCACGATGTGGTGTTGGGCCGTGGTGAAAATCAGGCGGAGTGCCGGGTGGTGGAGGTGGTGGAGGATCCCTTCTCCGTCACCGCCATGCTTCTCCCCTTGGGTGGGGAGGGGGGTGTCCCCTTTGGGATCACGATGGATAAAGAGACATGGAGGGGCGCGGAGAGCGACAGGCTGACAGTGAGCCTGCCCGCGGGATCCCTTTTATTGTTGAAGGAGTGAAAGTATGAAGACCCATATTTCCTATGAGGAGGCAAGACGCCTGGCCTGTGAGGCCGCCTGCCCGGTTGGGACCGAGAGGCTCCCGCTGGAGTGCTGTTTCGGGCGGGTGCTGGCCCAGACGGTGACGGCGCAGGCGGACGTACCGGCCTTTGACCGTTCCCCCTATGACGGCTATGCCTTTCGTTCCGTGGACTCTCAGAGGGCGGGCAGCGAGCGCCCTGTGGTGCTGCGGATCCTGGAGGCCATCTCCGCCGGGGAGGTCTCCCACTGCCCGGTGGCGGAGGGGACGGCGGTAAGGGTACTCACCGGCGCGCCCATCCCGGCGGGGGCCGACGCAGTGGTGAAGCAGGAGGACGCCCCCTCGGACGGGGAGAGCGTGTCTCTGTTCCGTCCGGCCAGGGCAGGAGAGAACATCGTCCGGGCCGGAGAGGATGTCCGGGCGGGAACGGTGCTGGCCGGGGCCGGAGAGATCATCGATCCGGCGCTGGCGGGGGTCCTGGCCGCCCAGCGGGTGGGGGAGCCCCTGGTCTATGAGCGGGCCCGGGTGGGCCTCATTACCACCGGCAGCGAGCTTCTGGATCTGACCCAGGCGCCGGAGCCCGGGAAGATCGTGGACACCAGCCGCTATACCCTGGCCGGGGCGCTGGAGGCCCTGGGCTGTACCACGGTGTGGATCGGCTGGGCCGGGGATCGGGTGGAGGAGATTGCCGCGCTTATTCAAAGAGGGCTGAAAAGCTGTGACGCTCTGGTCATAACCGGCGGAGTCTCTGTGGGAGATTATGATCTGACCCCCGACGCCATGGAGCGGGGAGGGGTGGAGATCCTGTTCCGGGGAGTGGATTTCAAGCCGGGCATGGCCTGTGCCTACGGAAGGGGCGAGGGAAAACTGGTATGCGCCCTCTCGGGGAATCCGGCGGCCGCCCTCACCAACTTTTACGCCGTTGCCGCCCCGGCCCTGAGAAGGCTCCGGGGCATAACGAACTATCTGCCTCAGGAGCTGGAGCTGACCCTGGCCCAGGGCTACCCCAAGCCCAGCCGTATGACAAGGCTTCTTCGGGGACGGCTCCGGCTTGCCGGAGGGCGGACGGAGCTGGAGCTGCCCGCCGATCAGGGAAACGCGGTGCTCACAAGCGCGGTGGGCTGCGACGCCATAGCCGTGGTGCCCGCCGGGAGTGGGCCGCTGGAAAAAGGAACCTGCTTGAAAGGATTTTTGCTATGAAAAAGGTAAAGGTGGAACAGGCTGTGGGCCGTACCCTCTGTCACGATATCACCGCCATGAAGGACGGCTTCAAGGGGGCCGCCTTCAAGCGCGGTCATGTTATCAGGCCGGAGGATGTGCCCGCGTTGCTGGATCTGGGTAAGCGGACGGTGTTCATCTGGGAGGAGAACGCCGGAGAGCTCCACGAGGAGGACTGTGCCCTGCGCTTTGCGGCCATGGCTCCGGTGGAGGGGGCCCATTACGAGGGGCCCTCTGAGGGAAAGGTGATCCTCAAGGCCGACGTCCGGGGGCTTTTCCGGGTGGATACCGCCCTTTTGGAACAGGTGAACGCCATTCCCGATGTGACCATCGCCACCCTGCCTGACCACTATCCGGTGGAGGTGGGAGATCGGCTGGCCTCCATGCGCATCGTGCCTCTGGTGACTAAAGAGGAGAACGTGGAAAGGGCGGAGGCGCTGTGCGGAAAAAGCCCTCTGCTGGCCCTGCGGAGTTATCGCAACCTGAAGGTGGGAGTCATTATCACCGGCAGCGAGGTCTATTCCGGGCGGATCCGGGACAGGTTTGAGCCTGTGGCCCGGAAGAAGCTGGCGAACTATCCCCATGAGCTGCTGGGCGTCACCCTGTGCGATGACGATCCGGACATGCTCCTGGCCACAGCCAGGGGGTATCTGGACCGGGGGGCGGAGCTGCTCATTTTCAGCGGGGGCATGTCGGTGGATCCCGACGACCTGACGCCCGCCGCCATCCGGGCCCTTGGCTCGGAGGTGGTCAGCCACGGAGTCCCTGCCCAGCCGGGAAATATGACCCTGCTGGCCTATCTGGGGGAGGCTGTGATCCTGGGGGTGCCCGGAGCGGCCATCCATATGCCCACCACTGTTTTTGATGTGCTCCTGCCCGCGATCTTCGCGGGGGAGCGGCCTACCGTGGAGGATCTGCGGCGGCTGGGGGAGGGCGGCCTGTGTCAGCAGTGCCCCGCCTGTCACTTCCCCAACTGTACATTTGGAAGGTACTGAGATCATGAGAGACGGATTTGGACGGAAGATCACCTATCTGCGGCTGTCGGTGACCGACCGGTGCAACCTGCGCTGCCGCTATTGTATGCCGGAGGATGGCGTGTGCCTCCAGCATCATGAGGAGATGCTCACCGAGGAGGAGATGATCACCGCCGTAGAGGCCGCCGCGGCTCTGGGGGTCACCAAGCTGCGCATCACCGGCGGAGAGCCCTTGGTAAAGAAGAATATCGTCTCCATCTGCCAAAAGTGTTCGGAGATCAAGGGGATAAAGGAAATTTGCATTACGACCAACGGGGTCCTTTTGCCCGAACTGGGGGGTGCGCTCCGCGCGGCGGGGGTGAACCGGGTCAATCTCAGTCTGGACACCCTGGATCCCGACAAGTATTCCTCCATTACAAGGGTCGGAACACTGGACAAAGCTCTGGCGGGTCTTGAGGCCGCGCTGAGTGTGGGATTTGAGAAGGTGAAGCTCAACGTGGTGCTCATCGGCGGCTTCAACGACGATGAGATCACCGCCCTGGCGGAGCTCACCCTCCGGTGGCCCATTGATGTGCGCTTCATTGAGCTGATGCCCATGACGGAGGGCTTCCCCCCCGAGGCCTTTTTGCCCTGCGCCGCGGTGTTGGAGCGGCTGCCCGAACTGGAGCGGGTCCCGGAAAAGGGCGGGACGGCCCGGCTGTACCGCCTTCCCGGCGCTCTGGGAAATGTGGGACTCATCAGCCCGGTGAGCGACCACTTCTGCGCCTCCTGCGACCGGCTGCGGCTCACCGCCGACGGGAAGGTGAAGCCCTGTCTCCACTCCAACGCGGAGCTCTCTCTCAAGGGGCTGGATCGGGCTGGGATGGAGGAGGTCCTGCGTCAGGCCGCTTTGGCCAAGCCCCGGTGCCATGAGCCGCTCTCCGCCTCGGAGATGAGCGGGGCGGGCCGGGAGATGAACCGGATCGGAGGATAAGTATGGATGATCTGCGCGTGGTGGGCCTTTCCGCCTATTCAGGCACCGGGAAGACCACCCTGATGGAGAAGCTCATCGCCTCCCTCACAGGCCGGGGCCTTCGGGTGGGAGCGGTGAAGCACGACGGGCATGAATTTGAGATCGATCATCCTGGCAAGGACTCCTGGCGATTTACCCAGGCGGGCGCGGCGGTCACCGCGGTCACCTCAGCGGAGAAGACGGCGCTGATGGAGGGGCGGGGCTCCGGACTGCGGGAGCTTCTGGGCCGGATCAGAGATGTGGATATCATTCTGGTGGAGGGCTGGAAGGGGGAGGATATCCCTCAGATCGGACTTTGCCGGAAGGCCACGGGAAAGGGCTTTCCCCGCCCGGTGGAGGACTATATCGCCGTGGTCACCGACGGAGAGGAAGAGACCGGGGCGGTGCCCCGGTTTGGATTTGACGATATAGAGGAGTTGACGGATCTCATCATGGAAAATCGGAAGGATTTTACCCATTTTGACGCCCGGGGAAGGGCCAGAATGGTGGATGTGGGGGAGAAGTCTCCCACCTGTCGCACTGCCGTAGCGGCGGGGCGGGTGCTGGTAAATGGGCAGACCTTTCAGCTGATCCAAACCGGGGGGATGAAGAAGGGGGATGTGCTCACCGTGGCGCAGATCGCGGGTATTATGGGCGCGAAGCGTACCCCTGACCTGATCCCCATGTGCCATCCCATTCTCATGGATGGGGTCGAGCTGGGCCTGGAACTGGACGAGGCGCGCCATTCCGTGGAGATCCGGGCCTCCGTCCGCTGCGACGGCCGCACCGGAGTGGAGATGGAGGCCCTCACCGCCGTCAGTGTGGCCGCCTTGACGGTCTATGACATGTGCAAGGCGGTGCAGCGGGATATGGTCATCTCCGATATCCGGCTGGTCGAGAAGACCGGCGGCGTCCATGGGGACTATCACCGAAAGGAGGAAGAGGCATGAAAACAGCGGCTGTCATCACCGTCAGCGACAAGGGGGCGGCGGGCAAGCGGGTGGATACCAGCGGCCCCGCGATAAAGGCCCTTTTGGAGGAGGCGGGTTTCCGGGTGGAGTACACCGCCATAATTCCCGATGAAAAAGAGCTGATCCAGGCCCAGCTCATCCATTGCGCCGATGAACTGGGTCTGGCCCTGGCCGTCACCACCGGGGGCACCGGCTTCTCTCCGCGGGACGTGACCCCTGAGGCCACCCAGGCGGTGACAGACCGGATAGTCCCCGGTATTCCCGAGGCCATGCGCGCCGAGAGCATGAAGGTGACGGATCGGGGCTGTCTGTCCCGGGCCACGGCCGGCATCCGGGCCCGGACCCTGATCGTAAATCTTCCGGGCAGTGAAAAGGCGGCCAGGGAGAATCTGACCGCGGTGCTTCCGGCCATTGACCACGGGGTGGAGATGCTTCTGTCCCAGGGTTCTGCCGACTGCGCCCAGCCGACTGTGCCCCGGCGGGGGGAGAGACCGCCCTCTATGGACGCCTGGCTTCGGGAGGCCAAGGCAGCGCTGGGGAGCGAGGGGGTAGGCATGTATCTCACCCACAACGGAGTGGTGCGGGCCACTGCCCGGGCCCAGGTACGGGAGGGGGAGGAGCGCCCTCCGGTGAGGGGAATGCGCTTTGGCTACGATGAGGAGAAAGTGGCCATGGCGGTGGAGGAGGCGAAACGTCTGCCTGGGATAGTTTACGTTCGGGTGTGGCTCAACCGGGGAGAGCTCTCGGTGGGGGACGACCTGATGTATGTTTTGATAGGCGGAGACATCCGTCCCCATGTGGTGTCCGCCCTGGAGAGCCTGGTGGGGACGCTGAAGACGAAATGTGTGATCGAGGAGGAGCTTTCGGAGTAAGGGGTAAAAACCTGCAAAAAGGAAAATCGGCTTGACAGGGAGCGGAATGAGATGTATTTTAGTAATACAGGGATAATGATACGGAGAATACAGGAAAGGGATCGTTGAGAGAATGACTAAAATCGTTTCAGAGCCCCTGCGGGAGCAGGCATTTGAAAGCATCAAGAAGATGATCCGGACAGGCTCTCTGAAGCAGGGCGACCTGCTCCCCGGAGAAAATAAGCTGGCTGAGATGATGGGCGTGAGCAGGGTGACTGTGCGCTGGGCCCTGAAACAGCTGGCGGAGGCCGGCATCATTGAGACCCGAAAAGGGAAAGGCAGCGTAGTGGCGGTGGACTGGAAGGGAGTGCTGGAAGGCGAACTCCACAGCAAGGCGGAGGAGTGTCAGAAGACCTTCTTCATGTCCACCAAGGCCCGGCGGCTCATTGAGCCGGTGATCGCCCGGCAGGCGGCCCACAGCGCGACGCAGGAGGATATCGCGCGCATGGAGCTTGCGCTTCATGTCAGGGATGAGGAGATGGGGCTTTACCCCATACTGGGGAAGACCAATCAGCATGTGGATTTCCATACCTGTATCTGGCTGTCCCTTCATAATCCGATCTTGATGGATATGTGGAAGGGACTGGCGGATACCTCCGCACTGATCAATGAGCTGCCGCTGGTGCCGCCTACCCAGCGCGAACGTCAAAAGGATGAGACGGGGAAACAGCATCAGCGTATCTTCCAGGCGATACAGCGGGGCGAGGAGGACTACGCCTATCTCTATATGCTGCAGCACTGTGACTGGATCCGGGAGATTTACAGCCAATATTTTGCGGATTTTCTGAAGTGAAAAGAGAGATCATAGTGGGAGCTGCCGATATTTTTCGGCAGCTCCTTTTCTGTTTTCCAATACCTGTTATATGCAAAGACAATTCCTGTATTTTTTAAATATAGGAATTGTCAAAAGAGACAAAATTAATTGGAAGATTTGGCCATTAACCACAAAAACGACAAAACGGTCTTGACAATTGGAGGGGCAAGATGTATTTTTATGATACAAGCTGCCGGGCCCTTCACTGGGATTGATCCGATGGGAGAGACGGCAGCGTAAAAATGAGGAGGAGAAAACTATGAACGTCAAAAGAAATGTTGCGTTTCTGCTGGTCCTGGCAATGTTTGCCTCGCTGACCGCCTGCAGCCTGGGCAGCACCGCCAGCACTCCCACCCCCGCTGAGAGCAAGGCCGCTGAGCCTACGCAGAGCCAGGCTGTCGGTGGCAACGACGGCCCCGTGGAGACGGAGGACACCATCGTTCTGCGCTATGCCAGCAGCGACACCACCGCCAACTGGAACGAGGTGGACGGTCTGTCCAATGCCGAGTCCGATAAGTTCATAGCCAAGAAAAAATTGGACACTATGGCATGTACCATCCTATCAATCCAGCTATCCACCTCATTGAAGCCGACGACAATAATGTCGGTCCCATGCCTTTCTCTTGAGAATTCATCAAGGAAAGAACATCCGTCTCCCATCTTAATTGGACGCCAATTTTCATCATCAACAAGATAAAGATAGTGTCCGGTTCCCACGGTCTTTTTTCCATTAATTTTTAATGTTGCCATTCTCGCAGTCCCTTGAAACGCCCGAGATCCGTCGATGGCAAACGTATTATAAAAAACCGTGCTTAATGCGGTGCATGCGAAAGGTGCATTTTTGCCAATGCCATACGATCCGGCGCTATCACTATCCTTTGCTACTGAAGCTCCATCCGTATGTGCAAGTGCGCGCCATGGTGATTTTTCATCTTCAGAAGCATAGGCGCCAGTTAGGCCTTTTGTATTAAAGTCGCTTGCGACCAGGACAGGAATTTCACTTCCTGCCAGCATCTGTTCGGCGGCGGAAAGGAAATCTTTAAGACGATTATCCATCCGCCCTTTCCAATTTTCTTTACAACTCTCAAGGCATTGACTGTATTCAGAAAAGAGCGCATGCTTTTCCTTTTGTATCATTCGGAGAGAAAACGTAACCTCAACGGGTCCATCAGCATCGGGATCCTTTGCGTCCAAAGAATTTTGGCAAATCTCTCTGGCCAAATTTTCGAGAAGCTCTTTGCCCTTAAAAAGCTCTATACCGCTGTCTGTATAACCTTGCTCATTTCCTGATCCCTTTAAAGGAAAATCCCAACATATTTTTCCCATATGAGTCCCTGCTTTCTAATGTATCTTGTATTTGGGGCTTGGATAACTTCATTCCAAGGTGAACTTTCCTTCCTCAGCTTCATTACCGCTAAATTTTGCTCGAGCACTCTTAAGCTCTTTCTCTAAATATGTAAAAATCTTTTTCACATCTTCTTCTGAATAGTCATAAGATGATGTGTTTGCGCAGTTTCCGATTAGGCGAATCATTTCGGCGGCTTTATTTGTCCGCGCAACTACAATTCGCACAAATTTTTCGCGCCGACTTTCTTGTGTGTCCATCTTATCACAACCTTTCTAAATATATTATATCGTGTCGATTTTTGGTTGTCAATCATAATGAAAATTATTTTAAAAATATTATTAAAATAATTACAAATCTTAAATAGGAAACAGCTACCTTACAGTAAGCAAATGAATAGGCCAGGGGCGGTTCGATCCATCCGCCCCTGGCCTTGCTTTACGTTTATATCTGATTCAATTCCTCCTGTAGCCGTTCCACAATAGCAGCTTTATCCTCCTCTGTCCTTACCCGGTCATATTCCGTCAGTACCTCATCCCGGAGCCGCTCGGACTCCATCTCCCATGCCAAAAAGTCTGCCTTGCTCATGGTACCCTTTTTTGTCCGGGCAAAGTATTTCTTATACGCCCGCTGGTGGATGGCCCAGACCGGGTGGTTCAATACCTTGGCCCGGAAGCTCTTAGTGGAGCCGACCTCCCGGCAAGTCTTGCCATCCTCGCTGTTGGGTGCAGGTTGGTCGCAGTAGTTGTAGCTGGCCCCTGGCGTCTGCAAAAACCACCGGCCGCAGTTGGCGCACCGCTTGGGCACGAAGCCCCGTTGCAGTCCCCGCATCAGCTCCACATAGACGAAGTCCGCCAGCCGGTCAAAGTACAGTTTCTCCACCAACTCGTGGTGATCCTCGTCGATCTCCAGCACAGCGTACTGGATGTTCACCTGAGGCGCATCCACCTCCGGCGACTTCCCCAGGCTCACACCACTCACTAACGCATCCAAACCGCTCTCATAGATCTGCTGGGCCAGAGTTTTTTTCCTCTGACCTTTCTTTTTCTCAAAGACCCGCGGGAACGCATCCTCCAGGAACCAAGCGTAGCGCTCCCGGATTGCTGTCACGTCCTCACCAACAGAGAGGTAAAGACGCACGATCCTGTTGTGGAGCGCAGCAGTGTCACCGCTGCCGTAATTGAGTAGCACCGTCAGCGCGGCACCGTAAGGGATCATAGAGGGATCGTCCTCTACCCAGTAGCCATCCATGCCAAACTGCACTTTTACGTGAGTGCGGGGACGGTCAATGTCAAACAGATCTTTTCCCAGAACGCCCATGGCGGTGTCCTCCCAGTAGATAATGTAATCCGACCAATATAGTGTATGCATCTATATGATACAAAACCCATTGACGAATGTCAAGCACAGTGCTACCATGAGCGACAGAGATAGAGAACGAAGTGCAAAATAACAAAATCGAAAGGAGCAACACTGTGAAAGAATCCAAGTACAAGTCCTACGACGACCTGCCGCTGTTTTTGAATGCGGAGTTGGTGGCTCAGGTACTGGACATTGCCCCATCGAGTGCCTACGAACTATGCACGAGCCGGAGTTCCCAACGCTCCGCATCGGCAACAGGATGGTGGTGCCAAAGGAGAAGTTCGTCCAGTGGGTAGAGGGACACACGAAGGGAGGTGCTACAAAGTGATGAACGGATGGCAAAAGCAAGATCTGCTCAAGCGGCGGTTCACACTGCCCAATGAACTGTTCTCACTGGAGCTGAACTCTGCGGAAATCTCGATTTACGCCTACCTGCTCTACTGCGAGGATCGCAAGACCCATCAGTGCTGGCCGTCCTACAAGAGGATCGCGAAAGAGGTGGGCCTCTCACCCAAGACGGTGTGGAAGTACATCATCGAGCTGGTGGACAAGGGCCTCATCTCTACGGAGAACACTACGGTCATCACCAAGAAGGGTGTCAAGCGCAACGGAAGTCTGCGGTATACCATCCAGCCCATTCAGGAAGCGGTGGAGCTGTACCACCGGCGGCAGCTCAGAAAGTTGGAGTTGGATGCGGCGAGATGGAAAGCGGCAAAGGTTGGGTGAGTGCGCCCTCAATGACAAGCAACTGGACAAGTTCATGGAAGCAATCCAGCGGGACGAGGGCTGGAGGGATTTCTTCTACACTGAATTGACTATCGGCCTGCGCTGTGGCGAGCTCTGCGGGCTGAAGTGGGAGGACTTCGATGAGGAAACGGGGACGCTGAAGATCCAGCGCACTGTCCATGTTAGGAGAGAAGGTGCCCTGGACGTAGGCGAACCCAAGACAGGGAAGGGGAACCGAAAGATCGTCCTGCCGGCCACAACAGCGGCGATACTCCGGGAGCGGAAGAAAACCGCCTTGACCGAGTGGATATTCCCCCCAGCCGCTGAAGCCGGAGGAGCCGACCAATCCCCACTCAGCCTATTACCATATGAAGGCTATCTTGAAAAGGGAGGGACTGCCCAGCATCCGCTTCCACGATCTGCGGCATACCTTTGCCACCACGGCCCTGGGCAGCGGGATGGACGTGCCATGCTGGGCCACGTGTCGGCGGCTACTACCTTGGACATCTATACCCATGTCACCGACACCATACAGACCGAGGCGGCCGCTAAAATCGACCAGGGCATAGGAAAAGCGGCCCCGCAGGAGCAACCCGCAGAGCCGCAAGAGAAACGAACTATGACCACCTTCCAACCATACATCGGCAAAATGTGTAAGCCGGGTACCGGCTATATCGGCCAGAAGGACCCAAATCTGTGGGAGGGGCGATATTCACCCACATGGATTAATGGTAAGAAACATGCCAGAAATGTCTACACCCACACCCGCGAAGAGTGTGAGAAGAAGTTAAAAGTGCTGATTGTGGAGATGAAGGCGGAACTGGCGGAGCTGAAGCAGCGGAAGATAAAGAGGTAATACACAACAAAAAGGGCGTGGATTATTCCATGCCCTTTTTGGTCATATTCATTAAAGGGAAAAGGTTAAAAAATTCTTGCAACAACATCTTGGATGTTGTTTATGCAGTTTTGGCGATACTCTTCTTTTACCTGAACGCGTTGACCAAGGACATCCAGGCGTCCAGAGCTGAGTGTATAAAATGGACAGCCACGCGCACTCGAGACAACACCGGTGGTCTGAAAGTCACGAACATTGGTTACACCATCCTCAATTTTGGAAAAGGTAAAAATTTCAGGGTGGCTTTTTAGCAGGGACTCGACATCACGATCAATTGCGCTCAGCACAGTAGAATAGGCTGATGCAGGTCCCATGTACTGTGTTAAACGATTCTTTAGAATCATATGAACTTTGGGAAGTTCATTTCCCGCTTCCCTCATCTTTTCTGCAAAGGCATATCGGGTATAAATTTCAGAAGGGAGCTTCAACCCATACACCAAAGAAAAAGCGTTCTGAATTGCTCGTCTCGAAGAGTCATCTGCCATAACAGGAAGAACGATTTTGTGGCAAGCAGCAATTGCAATCTGTGTATAGATGGAAAAGCTGGGGTTCGCGTCAAAGAAAACTACATCGTACTCTTCTTCAAGATTGGCAAGAAAATCGTTGAGCCAATTAATAATTGCCAGCCAAGTATTGGTGCCGGGGATTTGGTTATTGGCCAGGGTGGAAATTGCGTTCGCCTGAAGTTCCAGCAAAGGATCTCCACACACCAAGTAGATGTTTTTCGGTATGTAATTGTTGAACTCCGCAGGCGTTGTGATATAATCTGATGTAGTGAAGGCTGGCACCGAATAAGGAGAGGGAAGGCGCATTTGGAAATAACCGCCGATTGTTGCACGCGGAGAAGTTCCTTGGCGCTTCAAAAGATTATCACTTCCGCCCTGATTTAAACCTCCAAGTAGCAACTCCGAAAGATTCGCCTGAGGGCAAACATCAATTGCCAAAACTTTTTTTGCTGGGTTTTGACGTGCATATTCACAAATGATTTGAAATGTCAGACTGGTCTTTCCGGTGCCGCCTTTATTGTTCCAAGACATAATACGTTCCATATATCCATCCTCCCTTTAAGTATTACGATGACATTGTAGCGTATATTTTATACAATGTCAAGTCTATTTTGTACAGAACCATCAAATCCTGCACCGCAATATACAATATACAAAGAGAAGCCCTCTGAAATCAATGATTTCAGAGGGCTTTTGGTCCGAGTGACTGGAGTCGAACCAGCCTGGGCTTGGTCCCAAACCAAGTGCCTAACCGATAGGCTACACCCGGATGACAAAGCCTATTATAAGATAAAATTCCGGCTATTGCAAGATTTTCTTGCCTGTGGTATGCTAAACAATAAATCAGACCATACAAAGCGAGGAAGAGCTTTATGCGAATGCGGAAAAAACCCAATCTGATACCGCGGCTGGAGGCCTGCGGGGCGCTTGTGATCACCGATCCCAAGGAGCGGCGGGGCCGCTGGCGGGAGTTGATGCCCGGCTGCCGGGAGGTACGGGTGGAGTTGGGCTGCGGCAAGGGCCGGTTCACCGTGGGCACCGCCCAGGCGGAGAGCGATGTGCTTCTCATCGCCATTGAGCGGGTGCCTGACGCCATGGTCATCGCCGCGGAGCGGGCCCGGGGGCTGGGGCTCAATAACGTCTATTTTATTGACGCCGACGCCGCTGATCTGGAGGCCTACTTTGCCCCCGGCGAGGTGGGGCGGGTCTACATCAATTTCTGCGACCCCTGGCCCGGGGCCCGGTATGCCAAGCGGAGGCTGACCCATCCCGGATTCCTGCTCAAGGATCGGAAGATCCTCTCCGCCGGAGGGCAGATCCATTTTAAAACAGACAACCACGACCTGTTTGAGTGGTCCCTGTTTCAGTTTCCGAAGGCGGGCTTTGTCCTTTCGGAGGTGACCCGGGATCTTCACGCCCAGGGTCCCACAGGAGTGATGACCGACTATGAGGAGAAGTTTTACCAGATGGGCACCCCCATCAACCGCTGTGTAGGCACCATGGCGGAGCTTCCCGCGGAAAAGGTCGAGGAGAAAAGGGAGGACTGACGCACCCATCCGTCTGTGGCGCATAAGATGTATCAGAGCCGGTCAGGAAGGACCTGCCGGACTCAAATCCTTATTTGGGAGGTACTTCTCTATGGGGTGCTGCAATAACGGTTGTGGCGGCTGGGGCGGCGGAAGCTGCCTGTGGATCATCCTGCTTCTCATCATCATTTGCTGCTGCTGTGGTGGCGGGAACTGGGGCGGCTGTGGCTGCGGTTGTGGGAACAACTGTGGCTGCAACAACGGCTGCTGCTGAGCGATCAAGGGTAAATAATACGACGGGCGGGACCGATCTGGTCCCGCCCGTCGCCTTTTATTATCAGGTTGGAAAATTACAGCGGGTCGGTAAATACCGTGACGCCGCCGGCCTTGGCGCAGCCCTCCGGGGAATAGCTCCACCGCTCCAGCTTTCCCTGGGTAATAAAATAGCGGGGAGGCTCCGGACCGTCCGGGGCGGGGAGCAGGTCGATGACCAGCAGCTTCAGCTTCATCCGCTCCGGAAGGATGGATTTGATGTATACCGATACCCGTCCGCCTTCCCGGAGCCCCGCCTTGCACTCGGCCAGCCCGGACAGGTTGGGGGTGAGTTCAATAAAGGCTCCATAGTCCTTGATGCCGCGGACATAGCCCGGAACGGTCATTCCGGAGCGGAAGAGGGCGGCGTTTTCCTCCCAGGTGCCCAACAGTTCCTTGTGCGTGAGCTGAACACGCCGCTGCTGCCGGTCAATGCCCAGCACCGCGGCGTAGATTTCCTGTCCGAGCCGCAGCCGCTGTTCCGCATGGGCAATGCGGGAGACGCTGAGCCGCTCCACCCCGATCATGGAGGGGGCGCCGCAGCCAATGTCCACAAAGGCGCCGAAGGGCTCCAGATGGGTCACGGTGGCAGGCACCACCAGCCCGGGCGTCCAGTGAGTCAGAATGTGATCCATGGCAAGCTCCTGGGCCCGTCGGCGGGAGAGGAGGAGCTGTGGGGACTCCTCCGGGCCTTCTATGTCAAGGACAAGAAAGGAGACCGCCTTTCCCACCCGGGACAGAATAGCGATGTCCCGGGTGGTGCCCTCGGCAATGCCAAGGGCGGCCTCTTCCCGTGGAATGCGTCCCGTAAAGGGACCAACCCTTACAATAAGGTCGTGGTTTTCCTCGCTGAGCAGGGCCGTCCCTTCCAGAACGACCCCCTCTGCCTTGGCCTGCCGCAGTCCCTCCACCGTGGCGCACAGCGCCTGGTTTCCCTCAGTCATGAGCAGGCGGCCCTCCGGGAGAAAACGCCTCGTCAAATTCACCAAATCCTTTCCGTTTGCGCACTGCAATTTTCTGGCTGGGATATGATATGCAAAGGGACAAGAGGAATTGACACAGAGAAAAAGGACACTTATAATGATAGCAGCTTTACAAAAAGGGGGAGGGGCCATGGATATCCGGGTAGGGGACGTGCTGGAGCTGAAAAAGCCCCATCCCTGTGGAAGCCATCGTTGGCAGGTGCTTCGGGTGGGCATGGACTTCAAACTGCGCTGTGATCAGTGTGGGCATGAGCTCATGATCGCCCGGGCCAAGGCGGAGAAAAGCGTAAAAAAGGTCATACGGACGGAGGCGGAAGAATGAAGGAATTGTGGAGCCGGCACTGCCGTGAGCTTGTTCCCTATACGCCCGGCGAGCAGCCCAAGGATGGACATTTCATCAAGCTCAACACCAATGAAAACCCCTATCCGCCCTCTCCGCTGGCGGTAAAGGCGATCCGGGAGGCGCTGGGAGACGGTGCGCTGCGCCTCTATCCTGACCCGAGCTGTACCGTTTTGCGGCAGGCCATAGCCCAGGAGCTGGGCGTGGATCCCGAACAGGTTTTTGTCGGCAATGGCTCCGATGAGGTGCTCTCCCTGGCCTTTTCCGCCTTTTTTGAGCCGGATCGGCCTATCCGCTTTGCCGATGTGACCTATTCGTTCTATCCGGTCTTTGCCGATTTTTACGGGATCCCCTATGAGGAGATCCCGCTGGATGAGAGCTTTGCCCTGCCCAGAGCGCCCTTTATGGAGCCCTGCGGCGGCGTTGTCCTTGCCAATCCCAACGCCCCAACAGGGAAGGAGATGGACTTCTGCGATCTGCGGGCCATCGTGGAGAGCTGTCCGGATCGGGTGGTACTGGTGGACGAGGCCTATATAGACTTCGGAGCGCGCTCGGCAGTAGAGCTGATCGGTCGATATCCGAACCTGCTGGTGGTGCAGACCCTCTCCAAGGGACGTTCTCTGGCCGGACTGCGGGTAGGCTTTGCCGTGGGCAATGAAAACCTGATCGCGGCCCTCAACACGGTGAAGGACTCCTTCAACTCCTACCCGGTGGATCGGCTGGCCCAGGCGGGCGCGCTGGGCGCCATTCAGGACGTGGAATACTTCCGTTGTACGGTAAACAAGATCATGAACACCCGCTCCTATGCTGCCAACGAGCTGGAGCATATGGGCTTCTATGTGTGCGACTCGGCGGCCAACTTCCTCTTTGTCAGCCATGAAAAGGTAAGTGCCAAGAAACTGCTGGATGGACTGCGGGAGCGGGGGATCCTGGTGCGTTGGTGGGATAAGCCCCGCATCTCCAATTACCTGCGCATCACCGTGGGCACTGAGGAGGATATGAAAAAACTGTGCGCTACACTGCGGGAGCTCATTGCCCTCCATAGCTGAAAAGCGGTCAAGGACCCCGGAGCTCAGTGCTCCGGGGCCTTTGTGTGTCTGGAAAAGGCAAACATTTTGTAAAAATTCTCCCTTTCCCCCTATGCAAAAGGAGAAAACTATATTAAAATAGAGAGAGCTTACCAAACCATGAACAGGGGGCGCGGATATGTCAAAGCCTGCGTATCACAGAGTTCTGTTGAAGATCAGCGGAGAGGCCCTGGCGGGGGCCGCGGGGCGGGGCCTGGACTTTGACGTGATCGGTCAGGTCTGCCAGGTGATCAAGAAGTGTATCGCCCAGGGCGTCCAGGTGGGCGTTGTGGTGGGCGGCGGCAACTTCTGGCGGGGAGTGAAGGACGGCGGAGATCGGATGGAGCGTACCCGGGCCGACCATATGGGTATGCTGGCCACCACCCTCAACTGCCTGGCTGTGGCGGATGTGCTGGAGCAAAACGGCGTGGAGGTACGGGTCCAGACCGCCATCGAGATGCGCGCCATCGCCGAGCCCTATATCCGCTCCAGGGCCATTCGCCATCTGGAGAAGGGAAGGGTGGTCATTTTTGGCTGCGGCACCGGCAATCCCTTCTTCTCCACCGACACCGCCGCGGTGCTTCGGGCCGCGGAGATCGACGCCGATGTGATCCTTTTGGCGAAAAATATTGACGGGGTATACTCCGCCGATCCCAGGAAGGACGCCGGCGCGGTGAAGTTTGACGCCATCACCTATGACGAGGTGCTTTCCAGACACCTTCAGGTCATGGATTCCACCGCCACCAGTCTGTCCATGGACAACAAGATCCCCGTGCTCCTCTTTGCGCTGAAGGATCCGGAGAATATCTACCGGGCCGTGATGGGAGAAAAGATCGGGACTGTGATCCGGGAATAAAAACTCCTCTTGAAGAATTGAAAACCAGGATAAAGGAAAGGAAGGATCGTTATGCAGGAATTCAACAAGGAATTTGACGCCAAGATGCAAAAGACCATAGACGTGGTGGCCGGAGACTTCGCCTCCGTTCGGGCGGGCCGTGCCAACGCCGCTGTGCTGGATAAGATCGCCGTGGACTACTACGGCACTCCCACCCCCATTCAGCAGGTGGCCACCGTCTCCTCCCCGGACCCCCGTAGCCTGATGATCCAGCCCTGGGACAAATCCCTGCTGAAGGTGATCGAAAAGGCCATTCAGACCTCTGACCTGGGCATCAATCCCCAGAATGACGGTCAGGTCCTGCGTCTCCTTTTTCCTCAGCTCACCGAGGAGCGCCGTAAGGAGTTGACCAAGCAGGTCAAGAAATATGCTGAAAACGGCAAGGTGGCGGTGCGCAACATCCGCCGGGACGCCATGGATAAATTGAAGGCCGCCGAGAAAAAGGGCGAGATGACCGAGGACGACCGCAAGGACTGTGAAAAAGAGCTTCAGGACATGACCGACAAGTACTGCAAGCAGCTGGATGATATGAGCGCCAAGAAGGAAAAGGAGCTTATGGCAGTCTGATCCGCAAAGCATTCCCGCCGGTTCCCCGGCGGGAATGCCTTGTCCGTTGACAAGGGGTGATTTTTTGGCTCTCTTTGGAAAAAAGGAGGCGGCGGTGGATTTTTCTCGCCTGCCCCGGCATATTGCTGTTATTATGGACGGAAACGGACGATGGGCCAAGGCCCGGGGACTGCCGCGCACCGCGGGTCACGCCGCCGGAGCGGAGACGTTTCGGACCATCGCCACCTATTGCCGGGAGATCGGAATTGAATACCTGACGGTCTATGCCTTCTCCACAGAGAACTGGAAGCGCCCGGCCCAGGAGGTCTCCGCTATTATGGGGCTGCTGAAAAAGTACCTTCTGGAGGCCGTTCGGGACATGGAAAAGGAGAAGGTGCGCTTTGTCTTTTTCGGCGATCTGACTCCGCTGCCTCCGGAGCTTCGGGAGCTGTGCCGGGCGGTACAGCGCGATTCCGCCGGATTTGAGGGCTGCCAGGTGAACATCTGTATCAACTACGGCGGTCGGGACGAACTGGTTCGGGCAGCCCAAATTTTTGCCGCCGAATGTGCCGCGGGGAAAAGGGAGCCTGAGGAGCTGACGGAAAAGGCCCTTTCCGGCTATCTCTGGTCCACGGGCCTGCCCGACCCCGAACTGGTCATACGTCCGGGGGGGGAGAAGCGTATCTCGAATTTCCTCCTTTGGCAGTCAGCCTATTCTGAGTTCTATTTTGCCGACGTGAACTGGCCTGACTTCAGTAAAGAGGAGCTTCGCAGGGCGATCGCGGCCTATCAGAGCCGCTCACGCCGGTTTGGAGGGATCTGAATTGTTCAAACGGGTCATGGTCGCGGTGGTCTTCATTCCGCTGATTCTGCTCATCATTTACGCCCTGCCTGCCGTGGCGGTACCCATTGCCATGGCGGGGGTCTGCGCCGTTGGGGTCTCTGAGGCCCTGCGCGCCACCGGTTTTTTGAAGCATACCCGTATCGCGGCCTACTCCATTGCTCTGGGGGCTCTGATCCCCCTGTGGGAATACAGCGGCGCCCAGACCACCTATGCCCTGGCGGGAATTTTCATCTATGTGACCCTTCTCTTTGCCGAGGCCATATACAGCCGGAATACTCTGGGGCTGGAACGACTGGGAGGGACCTTCTTCCTGACGGTGTTCATCCCCTGGTTCCTCAGCGCCATGGTGCGGCTGCGGCTGCGTCCGGACTGGCAGCTTACCATTATGTTGCCCTTTGTGGTGGCCTTTCTCTCCGACGCCTTTGCCCTTTTTGCCGGTATGCTCTTTGGTAAGCACAAGCTGGCCCCCGTGCTCTCGCCCAAGAAGACGGTGGAGGGGGCTGTGGGCGGTTTTATGGGAGCGGTGGTGTTCACTATGGCCTACGGTCTGCTCTGGGATAAAGTCCTGGGTCTGGACGGTTGGAGCGTCAATTATCTCGCCCTGGCCCTCTATGGGGGCGTAGGGAGTTGCGTGTCCCAGTTGGGAGACCTGTCCTTCTCCTGCATCAAACGGGAGTACGGCATTAAGGACTTCGGCACCATTCTCCCCGGACACGGCGGGATCCTGGATCGGTTCGACAGTGTGATCTTTTGCGCTCCGCTGGTGGAGCTGCTGCTCCATTTTCTTCCCATTCTTAAATAAGGTGATCCTATGACAAAAACCATCTCCCTCCTGGGCTCCACCGGCTCCATCGGCCGACAGTCCCTGGAGGTCATTGAAGCGCTGGGCCTCCAAGTCTCCGCCCTTACGGCCAACCGAAGTGTGGAGCTCCTGGAGGCCCAATGCCGCAAATTCAGGCCCCGACTGGCGGTTTGCATGGATCCCGAAGCTGCCGGCGCCCTGAAGATCAAACTGGCCGACACCCCGGTCAAAGTGGCCTTCGGTATGGAGGGGCTTTTGGAGGCCGCCACGCTGGAGGGGACCGACACCGTCCTCACTGCTGTGATGGGAATGGTGGGTCTTCGGCCCACGCTGGCCGCCCTGAAGCTGGGGCGGCGGGTGGCCCTCGCCAATAAGGAGACGCTGGTGTGCGCCGGAGAACTGGTGATGCAGACTGCGGAGGCTTACGGAGGAGAGATCCTCCCTGTGGACTCTGAGCATTCCGCTCTTTTCCAATGTCTTCAGGGCAACCGGGACAGGGGAGAGGTCAAGCGCCTGATCCTCACAGCCTCCGGCGGGCCTTTTTTCGGAAAGGAACGGAAGGAGCTGGCCCGGGTCACCCTTCAGGACGCGCTCAGACACCCCAATTGGGCTATGGGCGCCAAGATCACTGTGGACTCCGCCACCATGATGAACAAGGGGCTGGAGGTCATTGAGGCCATGCGGTTGTATGGTATGCCGCTTGAAAAAATTTCAGTGGTCATCCACAGGGAGAGTATCATACACTCTCTTGTGGAATACTGTGACAATGCCGTCCTGGCTCAGCTTGGGACGCCTGACATGCGTCTGCCCATTCAATATGCCCTCACCTGGCCCCACAGAGTGCCCGGATCCGCTGAGCCCCTGGATCTGCTCTCCTGTCCCAGCCTGACCTTTGCCCCGCCGGATCCGGAGAACTTCCCCTGCCTGGCGCTGGCCATGGAGGCCGCGGGGGCGGGCGGTACGGCCACAGCGATCCTCAACGGCGCCAATGAGGCCGCCGTTTCACTGTTCCTGCGGGGAGAGATCGCTTTTCTGGAGATCTTCACACGGGTGGAGCGGGCTTGTCGCATGATACCCGCCACGCCGTGCCGGAGCCTGGAAGACGCTTTGGAGGCGGACGCCGCCGCGCGGCGGGCGGTTTTGGGACAGTGATCCTGCAGGGACCCTGTCCTGACTTTTGAAAGGGAGGCCCATCCATGCTCTATATTCTCGTTGCCATCCTCATGTTCGGTCTGCTCATCGCCCTTCATGAATTCGGTCACTTTGCCGCGGCCAAGCTCTGCGGGGTGAGGGTAAACGAATTTTCCATCGGCATGGGCCCCCTGCTCTTTCACAGACAGCGGGGAGAGACCGAATATTCGCTGCGGGCGCTGCCCATCGGTGGATTTTGTGCCATGGAGGGAGAAGAGGAGGGGGTCTCCGACGATCCCCGGGCCTTTCCCAACCGCCCCTGGTACCAGCGGCTCGTGATCCTGCTGGCCGGGGTCTTTATGAATTTTCTCACCGGCTTTATTATTATTTTCTGCTTTTTCCTTCCCGTGGAGCAGTTTTCGCTCCCGGTGGTGGCTGAACCCACCGGCCCCGCGGCCCAGGAGCTTTTGCTGCCGGGAGATCGGATTCGCTCTGTGGACGGCCACGCCGTCTATCAGACGGACGATATCGCCCTGTTCATCGCCCGGGGCGGGGATGATCTGGTGGATCTGGAGGTGGAGCGGGATGGAGCGCGGTTCACCCTGTCCGACTATCGCCTGATGGAGACAAAGGGAGCGCTGAAACTGGGCATTAACGCCGTACTGGAGAAAAACACCCTGCCCACAGTGTTGAAAAACGCCTGGTATCAGTCCCTGAATTATGTCCGCATGGTGTGGATGAGCCTGGGAGATCTGGTCACCGGGGCGGTGGGCTTTCGGGATGTGTCCGGAGTGGTCGGCATTGTGGACATGGTGGGAGACCTCGGTCAGGAGGGGGCCCAGGCCGCCGAAAAGGACGGAAAGTCCGCCCTTTTGGGGGCCGCTGTTGAGATCCTGTGGTTTGTGGCCTTCATCTCCATCAACCTGTCGGTGATGAATCTGCTGCCTATCCCGGCTTTGGACGGGGGGCAGGTGTTTTTCATGGTCATCAACGGACTCCTTTTGGCCATCCGGGGCCGGAAGCTGGATCCCAAGTACCAGGGATGGGTCTCTGCCGCCGGTTTTGCCTGTCTGATGGCGTTGATGCTGGCGGTGACGGTAAGTGATATTTTGAAGCAATTCGGCATATGAACCCAAGCACTTGAGGTGAACGGAAAATGACAAGACAGATCAGAGTGGGGGACGTTCCTGTAGGCGGGGGCGCCCCGGTCACCATTCAGTCCATGACCAACACGCCCACCCAGGACGTGGAGGCCACCGCGGCCCAGATCAGGCGGCTGGAGGCGGCCGGCTGCCAGATCATCCGGGCGGCGGTGCCCGATCTGGAGGCCGCCCGGGCGGTGGGGGAGATCAGGAAGCGGATCTCCATTCCGCTGGTGGTGGATATCCACTTTGACTACAGGCTGGCTTTGGAATGTGTGGCTCAGGGCTGTGACGGGGTGCGTATCAACCCGGGCAACATCGGCGGGGCGGATCGGATGTCGGCGGTGGCCAGCGCCTGCAGAGAGCGCGGGATCCCCATCCGGATCGGGGTCAACGGGGGCTCTCTGGAAAAAGCCCTGCTGGAGAAGTACGGCGCGGTTACACCGGAGGCCTTGGTGGAGAGTGCCTTCGGCCATATCCGGCTTTTGGAGGAGCGGGGGTTTGAGGATATCTGCGTCTCCCTCAAGTCCTCCTCGGTGCCCGTTACCATGGCGGCCTACCGTCTGATGAGCGAGAAAAGTGACTACCCTCTACATATCGGTGTCACCGAGACGGGAACGCCGAAAATGGGTATTCTGAAATCCGCCGTAGGGATTGGCGGCCTGCTGGCCCTGGGCGTGGGAGACACCATCCGGGTCTCGCTCTCCGCGGATCCTGTGGAGGAGGTCTATGCCGCGCGGGACATTTTGAAGGCGGCCGGGATTCGGCGGGAGGGCCCGGAGCTCATATCCTGTCCCACCTGCGGACGTACCCGCATCGACCTTATCGCCCTTGCCAATGAGGTGGAGGAGCGGCTGGACCGGGTGGACAAGCCCATCACGGTAGCGGTGATGGGCTGCGTGGTCAACGGCCCGGGCGAGGCCGCCGCCGCCGATGTGGGGATCGCCGGCGGCGTAGGGGAGGGACTTCTCTTCCGAAAGGGTCAGATCGTAAAGAAGGTTCCTCAGGAGATGCTGGTGGAGGAGCTTTTCAGGCTGATCGACGCCCTGTGAGAGCGGAGCGAGAGCGCTTGTAACGAAAGATCAAAGGCGGAAGGCCGCCTTTTTACCAAGGAGTTTGAGAGCATGGCACAGGAATTTCCCCCATTTTTAAAGCTGTTTGGCGCCTACCGCCCGGAACGGGACGTGCTGATCCAGGTGGTGAATTGGCGGGTGGAGAAGGCGGTGGTGGACAAGGCCAGCCGAACCATCCGGATCAAAGTCGGGTGTGATCATCCCGTCTTTCGGGAGCTCAGTGCCCGGGTGGAATCTGAGCTGGCCGCCGCCTACGGCGTGGCCCGTGTGGAGCTGGAGCTGACTTGGGCAGAGGATGCTCCGTCGGGGGAGGAATCCCCTTTGCCCGAACCGCCGCCCGAGGACGTCCCGCTGCCTGAGCCGCCTCCTCCTGAGGCGGCCGTATCGGAGGAGCCGGAGGAGATGGACGCCTTCCAGCGCACGGAGGCCATCCGCCGCCAGACCCTGGCGGCATTGCGCAGATCCTCTGCCGGAGCGGGGGAGCGGAAAGGCTCGGGTAAGAGCGCCGGAAAGATCATCTATGGCCGCCGGGAGATCAAGGGCGACGCGGTGGAGATGGGAAATCTCCATCTGGATATGGGTACCGTGATCGTCAAGGGCGACGTATTCGCCGTCAATCACCGGGAGCTGAAGAAACGGGGAGCCTGGGTGGTGAGCTTTGACGTCACCGACTACACCGGGGCCATCCGGGTGAGCAAATTCTTCCTGGGAGACGAGGCCAAGGCCTTGGTCAACGGGGTGAAGGAGGGGCAGCACCTCATTATCCAGGGAAAGCTGAACCTGGATCGGTACACCAACGATATGGTGCTGGAGCCCTTTGCGGTGATGGAGGGGAAAAAGGAGAAGCGGGTGGACTCCGCGGGCTGGGAGAAGCGTGTGGAGCTCCATCTCCACACCACCATGTCCGCCATGGACGCGCTCACCCCCACCAAGGCGGCGGTCAAGCGGGCGGAGAGCTGGGGACATCGGGCTATCGCCATCACCGATCACGGAGTGGCCCAGTCCTTCCCCGAGGCCTGGCACGCCGCCAAGGATATCAAGGTCCTCTATGGCGTGGAGGCCTACTTTCTCAATGATGTGGACGACCGGGTGGCCGTTCACGGCCAGGTGAAGCAGAACTTCCGCGGGGAGATCGTCTGTTTTGATATTGAGACCACCGGTCTGAGCAAGCGGGATGACGTGATCATTGAGATCGGCGCGGTGGTGCTGCGGGACGGTGAGGTGAAGGAGCGGTTCAATACCTTTGTCAGCCCCGAGCGCCAGCTGCCCCGGGAGATTGTGGAGCTTACCGGCATCACCGACAAAATGCTCATCGGAGCACCCAGTCAGGCAGAGGCGGTAAACGCCTTTCTGGATTTTGCCGGAAACCGGCCTCTGGCGGCCCACAACGCGGAGTTTGACATGGGTTTTATCGCCGCGGCCTGTCAGCGGATGGGCCGGGAACTGCCCAACCCCTGGATCGACTCCCTGATCCTGGCCCAGAATCTGCTGCCTGATCTGAGCAAGCACAAGCTGGACGCGGTGGCTGACCGGCTGAACCTGCCCATGTTCAACCATCACCGGGCCAGCGATGACGCCGCCACGGTGGGCTATATGCTGCCCCCCTTCTTTCAGATGCTGGATGATATGGGAGTACATACCCTGCAGGACATCAATCCGGCCATGACCGCCCTCCGGGGAAGGGGAAAGGCCAAGCGTCAGCCCAAGCATCTGATCGTCATTGCCAAGAACCAGCTGGGTCTGCGCAATCTCTACCGGCTGATCTCCGACTCCTTCCTTGTCCACTATAAGCGCTATCCCATCATGCCCAAAAGCGAGATCGAGAAGTACCGGGAGGGGCTGATCCTGGGTTCGGCCTGTGAGGCGGGGGAGCTCTACAACGCGGTGTGTCACGGTAAGGACTGGGCTGAGCTCAAGCGCATCGCGTCCTGGTATGATTTCCTGGAGATCCAGCCCATCTGCAACAATCTCTTTCTGCTTCAACCCGACAAGAAGAGCGGCCGGGCTGTGGCTGGCAGCATTGAGGAGCTCAGGGAATTCAACCGGACCATACTGGCCCTGGGCAAGGAGCTGGACAAGCCGGTGTGCGCTACGGGTGATGTCCATTTCCTGGATCCCGAGGAGGAGATCTACCGGCATATCCTTTTGGATACCAAGGGGTTTGAGGACTGTGACAAGTCCCTGCCCATCTATTTCAAGACCACCAACGAAATGCTGGAGGAGTTCGCCTATCTGGGTACCGAGGACTGCCGGAAGGTGGTCATCCGGGACCCCAATATCATTGCCGACTGGTGCGAAAAGATCGATCCTCTGCCGCAGGGCCTTTTTGCCCCTAAGCTGGAGGACTCCGACAAGGAGCTGGAGCGGCTGGTCTACGACAAGGCCCATGAGCTCTATGGAGAGAATCTGCCCAAGGTGGTGCAGGATCGGATCGATCTGGAGCTGCCCGGCATTATCCGGCGGAAATACGACGTGATCTACATGTCCGCCCAGAAGCTGGTGCAGAACTCGCTGGAGCACGGCTACCTGGTGGGCTCCCGTGGTTCGGTAGGCTCCTCCATTGTGGCCTTTCTCTCCGGCATCACCGAGGTCAACTCTTTGCCCGCCCATTACCGCTGTCCCAAGTGTAAGCACGCCGATTTTGAGTTTGGCAGGGCCAATGGCTACGGCTGTGGGGCAGATATGCCCGACGCGGTGTGCCCTGAGTGCGGGACGCCTTATGTCAAGGATGGCTTCGACATCCCCTTTGAGACCTTCCTGGGCTTTTCCGGCGAGAAGGTGCCCGATATCGATCTGAACTTTTCCGGCGAGTATCAGGCCAAGGCCCACCGGTACACCTTTGAGCTTTTTGGGGAGACCCATGTGTTCCGGGCGGGTACCATTGGCACCGTGGCCGAGAAGACGGCCTACGGCTACGTGAAGAAATACCTGGAAAAGCGGGAAAAGCGTGCCACAGGAGCGGAGGAGAACCGGCTGGCGCTGGGCTGTACAGGGGTCAAGCGGACCACCGGACAGCACCCCGGCGGCATGGTGGTCATCCCCCAGGATCGGGAGATCTACGACTTCTGTCCCGTCCAGCACCCTGCCGACGACCCCAACACCGACATTGTCACCACCCACTTTGAATATCACTCCATGGAGTCCAACCTGCTGAAGCTGGACATGCTGGGCCATGATGACCCCACCATGATCCGCAAGCTGGAGGATCTGACGGGGGTGAACGCCCGGACGGATATCTCCCTGGACGATCCGGACACCATGGGCCTGTTCATCTCCTCGGAGAAGTTGGGCTATGTGGATGACCCCGTCCTGGGCCCCACCGGGGCGGTGGCCATCCCGGAATTCAACACCCGCTTTACCCGTCAGATGCTGGTGGATACCCAGCCCCAGGATTTCAACACCCTGGTCCGGCTGTCCGGCTTTTCCCACGGTACCGACGTGTGGGCAGGCAACGCCAGGGACCTGATCCTCAACGGAACCGCCACTGTTTTGGAGACGGTGGGCTGTCGTGACGATATCATGCTCTACCTCATAGAGCAGGGCATGGAACCCAAGGTGGCCTTTAAGATCATGGAGTCGGTGCGAAAGGGCAAGGTGAAGAAGAGCGGCTTTGAGCCCGGCTGGGCCGAGGATATGCGGGCCCACGATGTGCCCGAGTGGTACATCGACTCCCTGGCCAAGATCGGCTATCTCTTCCCCAAGGCTCACGCCGTGGCCTACGTGATGATGGCCTTCCGCATCGCCTGGTTTAAAGTCCATCGGCCGCTGGCCTTCTATGCCGCTTTCTTTTCCATCCGGGCCAAGGCCTTTGACGCCACCATCATGTGTCAGGGAATGGAGACGGTGAAGGCCAACATGAAGAGCATCAAGGCTAAGATGGACGAGAAGAAGGCCACCGCTGTGGAAGAGGATACCTATACCACCCTGGAGGTGGTCTATGAGTTCTATCTGCGGGGATTGAAGTTCCGGCCGGTGGATCTCTACCAGTCCGGGGCGGTAGAGTTTATGATGGAGGGGGAGGACACCCTCATTCCGCCCTTTACCGCCATTCCCGGCTTGGGAGAGACGGCGGCCCAGTCCATTGTGGAGCAGCGGGAGGGGAAGGAGTTTATCTCCATCGAGGAGTTCTCCGACGCCTGTCCCAAAGTCTCCAGGACCCATATTGAAAAGCTCAAGGCCGCCGGAGCCTTTGACGAGATGCCGGAGACCAGCCAGATCACGCTGTTTTAGTCCTGAAAGCATGAAAAAGCCTGCTGCCTTCCGGCAGCAGGCTTTTCTGCGGTTTTATTGATCCTTTCGGCGGTCATGGGCCTGATCGCAGTATGCGCAGCGGTAGATCCCCTTTTCCCGGTCGGCCAGATGGAAGACGTGGGGCAGACCGTGCTCCACAGAGGTGATGCACCGGGGGTTGGCACAGTGGATCACGTCGGTGACCGTCTCAGGCAGGCGAAGCTTCTTTTTCTCCACGATGGTTCCGCCGTCGATGATATTTACGGTGATGTTGGGATCCAGGAAGCCCAGAGCGTCCAGATCCAGATCGATGCGATCCTCGATCTTCATGATGTCCTTGCGCCCGGTCTTCTGACTCCGGGCGTTTTTGATGATGGCCACACAGCAGTCCAGCTTATCCAGCCCCAGAATACGGTAGATCTCCAGGCTTCGGCCCGCGGCGATATGGTCGATGACCAGGCCGCGCTCTACACTGTCCACATTCATCTCATTCCACCTCCAGCAGCTTCAGGATCAGGGCCATACGGACATATTTGCCGTACAGGGCCTGCTCAAAATATTTGGCCCGGGGATCGTCATCCACCTCGGCGGCGATCTCGTTGACCCGGGGCAGAGGATGGAGAACGATCATGTCGGGCTTGGCAAGCTTCATCTTTTCGCTGTCCAGAATGTAGCTGTCCCGCAGGCGGATATAGTCCTCCTCATTGAAGAACCGCTCCCGCTGGACCCGGGTCATATAGAGGATGTCCATGTCGCTGATGGCGTCCTCCAGCCGCTCCACCTCGGTAAAGGCGAAGCCGCCGGAGACAAGGTCGTCCCGGATATAGTCGGGGACCCGCAGCTCCGGGGGGCTCACCAGCAGGAAGCGGACATTCTGATAGCGGCACATGGCCTTGATGAGGGAGTGTACGGTGCGACCGAACTTCAGGTCGCCGCACAGCCCCACGGTGAGCCCGTCAAAGGAGCCCTTGAGGCGATGAATGGTCAGCAGGTCGGTGAGGGTCTGAGTGGGGTGGTGGTGACCGCCGTCTCCGGCGTTGATCACAGGCACCGTGGCTTTGGCCGCCGCCACGGTGGCCGCGCCCTCCTTGGGGTGACGCATAGCGATGATGTCCGCGTAACAGGAGACCACCCGGGCGGTGTCCGACACAGTCTCCCCCTTGGCCGCAGAGGAGGAGTCGGCGGAAGAAAAACCCAATACCTGGCCCCCAAGCTCAAGCATGGCAGCTTCAAAGCTCAAACGGGTTCGGGTACTGGGTTCAAAAAACAGAGTGGCCAATTTCTTTCCGTCGCACTTGTGAGAATAGGCTTTGGGGTCGGCAATGATGCGGTCGGCCAGGGCCAACAGCTGGTCTGTCTCCTGGACAGACAGATCCATGGGGCTGATCAGGTGTCGCATGGTCATTCCTCCTCGGCTCAAATTGTCAATAGTATACACACCCCCGGAGAAAAAATCAAGGGGTAATGACGAAAAAACAGGAAAAACCGCCGTTGACCTGGGGACGGTTCTGTACTAAAATAGATAAGCTATGCCGAAAACCTGTGAATCAGTGAGAACGGAGAGAAATTATGCTGGATAATGCGCGGGAACTTCAATTTTGTAAGGCGAGAAGAAAGGTTATTGAGGGAGAATTTATCCATCTGAATCCCGAGCAGAGGCGGGCGGTGCTCTCTACCGAGGGCCCTTTGCTGCTGCTGGCGGGGGCGGGGAGCGGGAAGACCACCGTTCTCATTCACCGGGTGGCCAATTTGATGAAGTACGGAAGGGCCTCCGACAGCGATCAGGCTCCCGACTGGGCCACGCCTGAGGATCTGGCTTTTCTGGAGGCCTATGCGGCCCAGCCTGGGGAAGAGGGGCGGGAGGAGGCGGAGCGGCTTTGCAGGCTGGATCCCGCCGCGCCCTGGTCCATTCTGGCCATCACCTTTACCAATAAGGCGGCCGGGGAGTTGAAGGCCCGTCTGGAAAAGATGCTGGGGCCCTCGGCCAATGATATCTGGGCCTCCACCTTTCACTCCTGCTGTGCCCGCATCCTGCGGCGGGACATTGGGAAGCTGGGCTATTCCACCTCGTTTACCATCTATGATTCCGTCGATTCGGAGCGGGTGGTGAAGGATGTGCTCAAGGCTCTGAATGTCGATGACAAGGCCTTTCCCCCCAAGACGGTGCTGGGTTATATCTCCCGGGCCAAGGATGCCATGCAGCTGGCTGCCGACTACGAGGCCCAGTGCGCCAAGACCGGCGACCACCGTCTGCGGCGGATGGCCCAGATCTATACTGAGTATGAAAAGCGGCTCAAGGCCGCCGACGCCCTGGACTTTGACGATTTGATCCTTCAGACGGTGCTTCTGCTCAAGCGGGACGAGGAGACCAGAAACTACTATCAGCGGAAGTTCCGCTATGTGCTGGTGGACGAGTATCAGGATACAAACAACCTCCAGTATCAGCTCTCTACTTTGCTGGCGGGTGGGTATCGGAATCTGTGTGTGGTGGGAGACGACGACCAGTCCATCTACCGTTTCCGGGGGGCCACCATTGAGAATATCCTCTCCTTTGAAAAGGAGTTTACCGGCTGCCGCACCATCCGGCTGGAGCAGAATTACCGCTCGACCCAGAACATCCTGGAGGCAGCCAACCATGTGATCCGCAACAACCAGGGTCGGAAGGGGAAGGAGCTGTGGACCCAGCACGGGGCGGGGGACAAGCTCCAGCTCTATACCGCCATGGATCAGGACGACGAGGCCCGGTACGTGGCCTCTGAGATCCTGGCCGGCTTTGGCCAGGGCCGTCACTGGAAGGACTTTGCCGTCCTTTACCGGATGAACGCCCAGTCCCGTGAGTTGGAAATGGCCTTCAAGCGCAACGGCGTGCCTTACCGCATCATTGGCGGCACCCGGTTCTTTGACCGGGCGGAGGTGAAGGACATGCTCTCCTACCTCTGTGTGGTCAACAATCCCGGTGACGATCTGCGTCTGCAGCGCATCATCAACAATCCCCCCCGTGGGATCGGACAGAAGACCATTGACACCGCCCAGCAGCTGGCCGCCCAAAGGGGCTGCTCTCTCTGGGAGGTGGTGAACAACGCCAGAGAGTATCCTGATCTCCAGAAGGCGGCGGGGAAGCTGGCGGCCTTCTGTGAGCTTATCCGCACCCTGCGGGAGCAGATGGAGACCATGGAGCTCACCGATTTCTATGATGTGGTCTGTGCCGATTCGGGCTATGCCGTGGCGCTGGAGGCCAAGGACACGGTGGAGGACCGGACCCGGCTGGAGAATGTACGGGAATTGAAGTCCTCCATTCAGAGTTATCTGGATAACGCTCTGGATCCTTCTCTGGCGGGCTTCCTGGATGAGATCGCCCTCTATACCGACCTGGATAACCATGATCCCAACGAGGAGAGCGTGGTGATGATGACCATGCATTCGGCCAAGGGACTGGAGTTTCCTGTGGTGTTTGTAGTGGGGGTAGAGGAGGGGATCTTCCCCGGCCTGCGCTCCATTGGCGACGCCGAGGAGATGGAGGAGGAGCGGCGGCTTTGCTATGTGGCCATGACCCGGGCCAAGGAGCGGCTCTATATGACCAGCGCCTATCAGCGGATGCTCTATGGGCGCACTTCCTCCAACCTGCCTTCCCGGTTCCTGGGGGAGATCCCTGAGGAACGGGTGGAGAAGTCGGGACGCAGCCCCTTGAGCGGCGGAACCTGGCAGATGGAGAAACCCGCCGGGGCCCGCCGGAGCTATGGTTATGATCAATGGGAGGATGACGAGCGGGAGGAGAGCTTTTCTCCGGCCTATGGAGGCAGACGCTCTGTGGGCCGTGAGGATGACCGCCGTATCGGCGGCTGGGCGCAGAGCGGCCGCACTCCGGCCGCACCCCGGAAGCCGGCGGCCCCCGGCCGGAAGATTGCGAGACCCAGTCAGCCGCCGCTGCCTGACTTCCACAAGGGAGAGATGGTCATGCACAAAGCTTTCGGCAAGGGCATGATCCTCACGCTGACCCCTATGGGAGGGGACGCCCTGATTGAGGTGGCCTTTGATAATGTGGGCACCAAGAAGCTGATGCTCCGCTCGGCGGAGCAATACATGACCAAGCTGTCCTGAGAAAAAACAGCCCTCCCTCCATAGGGCGTTGCGTTAATAATCCCCTGTAGGGGCGGCTATCCGCCGCCCCCGGGCGCATACCATGCGCCCTTACAAAGTTTTCTTATCGCAGTGCTCATAGAGGGGAGGGCTTACAGAAGCTTAAAGGAGCTCGGTGAGGCTCTTGACGGCCAGGGTGCTGTTTTCCACCACCTTGTCCCACTGTTTGGCGTAGAAATCGTCATAGACCCCCACCACCCGGAACCCCACGCTCCTGGCGGCGGCGCAGTTATGGGGGGCGTCCTCCAGAAGAACACAGCGCTCACAGGGGACGCCAAAGCGCTCCGCGGCCAGGCGGTAGACCTGGGGATCCCGCTTTTCCAGCCCGGCCTCCTGGGCGAAGAAAAAGCCCTGAAGATAGGTCTCCAGCCCGTGACGCTCCACTGCCGCCATAGCCAGAGCGGGGAGCCCGGCGGTGAGCAGGGCCATGGGATGGCCCTCCCGACGCAGCTTGTCCAGCAACGCCTGAGCCCCGGGCTTCAGGGGTATGGTGTGGGCATAGGCGTCCTGCGCCATGGCCTGCCACTCATCCATGATGGCCTGGGGGCTGTCGGGAAGCTGATAGTAGTCCTTGGTAAATTGGGCGGCGACAGGGAAGATGGAGTGGCCCACCACATAGCTGTACTCCTCCGTCACCCGCAGTCCCCGGCGGCCCAGAAAATCGTGATCCACCTGGAGCCAGACTCCGTTGGAGTCGATGAGGGTGCCGTCCAGATCCAAAAAGATCATCTCAGGATTCATAGATAAAACCTCCAGGGGAAATTCACCGCCTCTTCGGCGTAGTCGATGCCGATCCGCTTACTCACATGGATCTGTCCGGGGCGCCGGCCGGGATCCAGCACATAGAGTTCGTCACCCAGAAGGGAGAGGCCGTTCTGGGCGACGGTGAGATCGAGGGCCTTGCAGAGCTTTCCAGGGCCGTTGAGGAAATTTTTTCGCTGATAGGCAGACATTTCAGATGGTGTACAGTGAAAACGCCTGACAGACATGGCCGCCGCGTCCGCGGCGCTCACCGGCTCTCCCGCCCGGAGCAGGACGGCGGCGGGCTCACCGGCCGCCTCTGTGACAAAGTTAAGGCAGTGGTACATGCCGTAGATAAGATAGATATAGGCGGTTCCCGGAGGGGCGAACAGAGTCTCGGTGCGTTTGGTCCGCTTATAGCCATAGGCGTGGCAGGCCTTGTCCATCCGACCGATATAGGCTTCGGTCTCCGTGATCCGCAGGGAGAGCGGAACGCCGTCGACCATCCGAACCAGGTGCTTGCCCAGAAGTTCCCGGGCCACTGTGAGGGTGTCACGGTCATAGAAGCGATCTGCGAGCTTTTCCATCTGATTTCCCCCGCTTTCCTCTACATGATACCATAACCAAGGAGCTGTGACAATCGTGAATGAAACTATGATGCGCCGTCTGGCCAAGCCCATGCTTTTTTCGGCGGCACTGATCTGGGGTTCTTCCTTCTTTATGATGAAGGGGGCGGTGGACGTGATCCCCGTCTTTTTCCTTCTGGCCATACGCTTCACCGGCGGCGCGGTGCTGCTGGGGCTTTTTTGCTGGAAAAAGTGGAAGGGAGTCACCGCTGATTATCTGTGGAGAGGCGCTGTGATCGGAGGCTTTCTCTTCGCGGCCTACTCGGTGCAGACCTTTGGTCTGATTTGGACCACGCCGTCAAAAAGCGCCTTTTTGACGGCGGTGTACTGTGTGCTGGTGCCCTTCCTCCATTGGCTGGCGATGAAGAAGCGGCCGGATGTGTACAACCTCCTGGCGGCGGTGCTCTGTGTGGTGGGTGTGGGACTTGTGTCGCTGAACGAGGGCTTTTCCATTACCGTGGGGGATGGGTTGACTCTGGTCGCGGCGGTGCTCTACGCCTCTCATATCGTAGCTGTGGCAAAGGTGTCGCCGGAGAAGGATATCTACCTGCTCACAGTCTTCCAGTTTGCCTTCGCGGGGCTTTATGCCTGGGTCGGCGGCTTCCTGTTTCAGGAGCTGCCTTCGGCATCCGTCATCAATGGGGACTTTTTGCTGCAGATGGGCTATTTCATTGTCATGTGCACCACGGTGGCCCTGTTGTTTCAGAATGTGGGACAGGTCTGGTCCGATCCGGCCTCGGCGGCCATTATTCTGTCGTTGGAATCTGTATTCGGGGTGCTCTTCTCGGTGCTCTTCTATCACGATCCCGTGACCCCAAAACTTCTGGCGGGCTTCGCCCTCATCTTTGTGGCGGTGGTGTGTTCCGAGACCAAGCTGAGCTTTTTGGGGAAGGGGAGAAAGTCCGGGGCGGAAGGCTGACAGAGGGTCGACAAAAGCCCTTCGATAAGGGGGGGACATCCCCACTTGACTTTTTTTCGGAAATTGCGTATACTACCAGACAAAGGCAGTGAAGGGGAGGAGTACGCCCCGGGGGAAGCGAAGAGAGGAGCCGGAAGGTGCAAGGCTCCGTGACCCTGGAACGGAAGGTCGCCCCGGAGCCGCGGATCCCAGGCTTGACCGGTGGTCTCATCGGCATGCCAAGATCTGCCGTCTCCCTCGTTACGGGACAATGAGAAGCAATTCAGGTGGTACCGCGGAGTGTGTCTTCGCCCTGAGACCGTTGGTCTCAGGGCGTTTTATTTTATCAGGAGGTTGGGAAATGGGATTTGAAGTAAAGACCGTATTGAACGCCGAGGCCCTTATCGCCTATCAGAAGATGGCGGGAAGGAGCGTTCTGAAGAAGAGGACGCTCGTGCTCCGGGGTTCGCTGATACTGGCGGGCGTCATGGGCCTTACCCTCAGCGCGGTGGCCCTCGGGGCGGCGGGGATGACCCTTTTTGTGATGCTGGGGATCCTGCTCAGCGCCCTGTGTCTGACCATGGGTGGGATGTGGTACAACTACACAGCCGGGAAGATGGCAAAGAAGACCCCCGCCGATTTTCAGCAGGATTTCTTTTTCGGTGAGGAGAACATGGCCGCTGTGGCCGGAGGCCGGCAGCTCTCCCACGGCTATGGGGACTTTATGGCCGTGGCGGAGAGCGAGGGATACTTCGTTTTGTTTTTGGATCCCCGCTCCGGCTATATTCTGCCCAAAAACGGCTTTGTGAAGGGGCGGCCGGAGGAATTCGGCGCCTTTATCGGAGAAAAGACCGGGAAGCGTGTGACCCCGGTGAAACTGTAAGGGAGGAAGAGAACAATGGGAAAAGAATTGCCGAAGGCCTATGAGCCCCAAGAGGTGGAAGGCCGTATCTATGAAATGTGGGAGAAGGGCGGCTGCTTCCGGGGTCACCGGGATCAGTCGAAGAAGCCCTTCACCATCGTCATGCCTCCCCCCAACGTGACAGGTCAGCTCCACATGGGTCATGCCATGGACTGTACCTTGCAGGATATCCTTACCCGCTTCAAGCGGATGGAGGGCTACGCCGCGCTGTGGGTGCCCGGCACCGACCACGCCGGCATCGCCACCCAGATCAAGGTGGAGGAGGCCCTGCGGGAGAATGAGGGGCTTACCCGCTACGACCTGGGCCGGGACAAGTTTCTGGAGCGGGTGTGGGATTGGAAGCACAAGTATGGCGCCCGTATCGTAGAGCAGCAGAAGAAGCTGGGCGTGTCCTGCGACTGGGATCGGGCCCGGTTCACCATGGATGAGGGCCTTTCCAAAGCGGTGCGCCATGTATTTGTCAGTCTCTATGAAAAGGGGCTCATCTACAAGGGCAGCCGTATCATCAACTGGTGCCCCCACTGCGTCACCGCCCTCTCCGACGCGGAGGTGGAGTATCAGGACAAGCCGGGAAATCTCTGGCACATCCGCTATCCCATCCAGGGGGAGAAGGACAAATATGTCATCGTGGCCACCACCCGGCCGGAGACCATGCTGGGTGACACCGGCGTGGCGGTGAATCCCAACGATGCCCGTTACAAGGATATTGTGGGGAAGAAGTGCGTTCTTCCTCTGGTGAACCGGGAGATGCCCATCGTGGCCGACGAGTATGTGGATATGGAGTTCGGCACCGGCTGTGTGAAAATGACCCCCGCTCACGACCCCAACGATTTTGAGGTGGGTCTGCGCCACAATCTGGAGACCATCCGGGTGCTGGACGACAACGGGAAGATCGTGGAGGGCTATGGCCGCTATTCCGGCATGGACCGCTACGAGGCCCGGAAGGCCATCATTGCCGACTTGGAGGCCGGAGGCTGGCTGGTGAAGGTGGAGCCCCACCAGCACAATGTGGGCACCTGCTACCGCTGCCACAACGATGTGGAGCCCCTGATCTCCGCCCAGTGGTTTGTGAAGATGGAGCCCCTGGCCAGAGAGGCCCTGCGGGTGGTGCGGGAAGGGGAGACCAGGTTTGTTCCCGACCGGTTCTCCAAGACCTATATCAACTGGATGGAGAACGTCCGGGACTGGTGTATCTCCCGTCAGCTCTGGTGGGGACACCGGATCCCCGCCTGGACCTGTCAGGACTGCGGGAAGATGACGGTCTCCGAGACCGATCCCACAGAGTGCTGTCACTGCCACTCCGGGAATATCCTTCAGGAGGAGGACGTGCTGGATACCTGGTTCTCCAGCGCCCTGTGGCCCTTCTCCACCCTGGGCTGGCCGGAGGATACCGAGGATTTCCGGTATTTCTTCCCCACTGACGTGCTGGTCACCGGTTATGACATCATCTTCTTCTGGGTGGCCCGGATGATCTTCTCCGCCTGTGAGCACACCGGAAAGCCCCCCTTCCACACCGTACTCATCCACGGCCTGGTTCGGGACGACAAGGGACGGAAGATGTCCAAGAGCCTGGGCAACGGCGTGGATCCTCTGGTGGTGGCCGAGCAGTACGGGGCCGATGCCCTGCGTTTCAACCTGGTCACCGGCAACTCCCCCGGAAACGACATGCGCTTCCTCCCCGAGCGGTGTGAGGCCATGCGCAACTTCGCCAACAAGATCTGGAACGCCTCCCGATTCGTTCAGATGAATCTGACCATTGAGAAGGTAGAGCTGCCTGAGACGCTGACCATGGAGGACAAGTGGGTGCTCTCCAAGCTCAATTCCCTGATCCCCGCCGTCACAGAGAATATGGACGCCTATGAGCTGGGTGTGGCCGCCCAGAAGGTCTATGACTTTATCTGGGACGATTACTGCGACTGGTATATTGAATTTACCAAAGCCCGGCTCCAGGGAGAGGATTCCGGGGCCAAGGAGCAGGCCCAGCAGGTCCTGTGCTATGTGCTCACCGAGACCCTGAAGCTCCTTCACCCCTTTATGCCCTTTATTACCGAGGAGATCTGGCAGTCCCTGCCCCACGAGGGGGATTATCTGATGCTCCAAAAGTGGCCGGAGCAGAAGCGGGAGCTGAGCTTCCCGGCGGAGGAGAAGGCCATGGATCTCATCATCGAGGCCACCCGGGCCGTCCGGGCCAAGCGCTCCGAGCTCAACGTGCCTCCCTCCAAAAAGGCCCATCTCACCATTGCCACAGAGGAGACTGCCGTCTTTGAGCAGGGGGCGCCCCTTCTGAAGCGGCTGGCCTGGGCCAGCGACGTGACGGTGGTGGGCATGGCCGGCGCCTCCGGCAGCGACGAGATGCGCAAGCAGGGCATGGTGGAGGTGGTCACCTTCGGAGCCCGGATCTTCATGCCCCTGGCGGAGCTGGTGGATCTGGAGCAGGAGAAGAAGCGGCTGGAGAAGGAACTGGGCGCCCGGAAGGGCGAACTGGCCGGCCTGGAGGGCCGCCTCAGCAATCCGGGCTTTGTGAGCAAGGCCCCCGCCCAGGTGGTGGAGGGTCAGCGGGCCCGGGCCGAGGAGCTGCGGGGCCTGATCGTTAAACTGGAGGAGTCTCTGGCCTCTCTGGGATAAGGCTGTTGCCATATTGAGACCATTTTGTCATAAAGTTGTAGTTGCGCTTTGCGCCCTGGGCGGATAAAATAAAGTACACGATGCGGCAGTACCGCGTAAAACCGACCCATCCGCCCGAAGGAGGGGCATGATCATGAGAAAGTTATTGGCGCTGTTGACAGCCGCTGTGCTCTTGGGGCTGGGCGGCTGCGGGCAGAGGCCTTCCCAGGAGACTCCGCCCGCCACAGCGCAGCCCGTATCCAGTCCCGCCGTGGCAGTCACAAAAAATCCCGTTTCCACACCCGCACCTGCCGTCACCCCCCTTGTGACCCGGACTCCGGTGAGCCCCGCGCCGGCGGAGAGCCCCAATACCACCCCGCCTCCCGCGGCCACACCCAAGCCCACACCCCCCGCCGCGGTCACTCCGGAACCCACCGGGAGCGGCGATGTTCCGTCCCCGGCGCCTACGCCCACCCCGGAGGCTCCTCTGCCCATGCCTGTGGTCACGCCTTCCGGAGAGGCGGAGATCTCCGATGAAGAGGTCCTGGCCGCCTATCGGGAAGCGGCGAATGTGATGAGCTGGTTCGCCGGATACGGCGGAGATCTGGCCTTGAATTATGAGGATCAGGTGACCCTGGGAGATCTGACCTACTGTCGGGTAAGCCGATCCGACTGGAATACCATGGACGAGCTTCGAGGCTACCTGAAGCAGCTGTTTTCTGACGAGATCGTGGATCCTTTGCTCTCCACAGGCTGTTTTATAGAGACGGAAAACGGCCTCTATGCCCTGCCCGCCGGGCGGGGGAGCGACGTCACCAAGGGTGGTGTCGTCCTCTCGGTGGTGAGATCGCCGGAGACCCCGGCACTTTGCCTGGTGCGGGCGGAGGTGGAGCTGCTGGAGTGGGCGGACGGAGCTGTGGAGCCCACGGTGACCGGCACCCAGGTCTACCAGTTCCCCTATCAAAAAGTGGGTGACAAATGGGTCTTTACCCAGTTTGAAGCCATATTCTGACAGAAAAAGCAATAGAGACAGGCTATAATCGCTGTATACCAGAAATTGGTATACAGCGATTTTTTTCTTTTGACGGGGGAGGGCGTGCCCGGTGGTCCCACCCCACAGGCGGGAAGAATGGGGGCTGACCACAGGTCAAGCCTCACAGAACGAAAGAAACGAGGGGATCAATATGCCGATACAATGCGAGGAAGCGGGACGGGTGCTCACTGTCAGCGTGTCCGGCGAGGTGGATCATCACGCCGCCAGAGCGCTGATGACCGAGCTGGGTCAACGGGTGGACGCTGCGCTGCCGGGACGGCTGGAGCTGGATCTGGGCGGCGTGACCTTTATGGACTCTTCAGGCATTGCCGTGGTACTGCGTACCTGGAAGCGGATGAGTCAACTGGGGGGGAGCATGACCCTGCGCTGCGTTCCCCCACAGGCGGCCAAGGTGCTCAAGGCGGCGGGGGTGGACAAGCTGGTCGCCTGGAATGAATAAGGAGGAAATACATATGAAGCCGGTCAATGAAGCCAAGCTCACCTTTTTGAGCCGCAGCGCCAACGAGGGCTTTGCCCGTACCGCCGCGGCCTGCTTTGCCGCCCAGCTGGATCCTACTCTGGACGAGATCAACGATATCAAGACCGCTGTCAGCGAGGCGGTGACCAACTGTATCGTCCACGCCTATCCGGAGGCGCTGGGGCTGGTGACCCTGCGCCTGCGGCTGTTTGAGGACAATACCCTGGAGATCCTGGTGAAGGACTCCGGAGTGGGCATCCCCGATGTGGAAAAGGCCCGTAAGCCCCTCTACACCACCGGCGGGGACGACCGCTCCGGTATGGGCTTTACCATTATGGAGAGCTTTATGGACAGGTTGAAGGTGCGCTCTGTCCCGGGGAAGGGTACCACAGTGACCATGCGCCGCCGCATCTCCAGGCGGCTTCAGGCTTGATCGCTGAGACCCTGTCTCTGCTGGAGGCCGCTCGGGAGGGGGACAACGAGGCCTGTACCCGCCTGCTGGAGGAGAATTCCGGGCTGGTGTGGAGCGTGGCCCGGCGGTATTTTGGCCGGGGTGTGGATCCGGAGGATCTCTATCAGCTGGGTTGTCTGGGCTTTGTAAAGGCGGTACGGGGCTTTGACCCCGCCTTCGGCACCCAGTTTTCCACCTATGCCGTGCCCAAGATCGCCGGAGAGATCCGCCGCTTCCTCCGGGACGACGGGGCGGTAAAGGTGAGCCGGGGGCTCCGGGAGCGGGGGGGCAGCATCCGCCAAGCCAGGGACAGGCTCCAGTCTGCCCTGGGGAGAGAGCCCACCCTGTCCGAACTGGCCGCGGAGACAGGCCTGGAGCCCGAGGAGATCGCCGCCGCCGAGACGGCCAACGCTCCGGTATCCTCCCTCCAGATGGATCTGGGGGATGGGCTGACTTTGGAGCAGCTCATGGGGGACGAGGGCATGGAGGAGGCCGTCCTGGAAAAGCTGGCCCTCCGGGAGGCGGTGGCCGCTCTGCCGGAGCGGGAAAAGCAGGTGGTGGCTCTGCGGTACTTCCGGGGCCTCACCCAGGATAAGACTGCCAAAATTTTGGGGGTGAGCCAGGTTCAGGTCTCCCGCATCGAGCGCAAGGCGGTGGCAAGGCTCCGGGAGGCCTTGGGGGCGTAACGCCAAACGCTCCGTTTGTTGACGCGGGCAGGGCGGTGTGCTATCCTTGGGGCAGAGGTGATACCCATGGATACAAAGAAGACAGGCGCTCTGATCGCCCAGGTTCGGCGTGAGCTGGGGATGACGCAGAGGGAACTGGCCCAGCGCCTCAGCGTCTCTGACCGGGCGGTGAGCAAATGGGAGCGGGGAGCGGGTTTTCCTGATATATCCTTGCTGGAGCCCCTTTCCCAGGCTCTTGGCCTGACAGTGACAGAGCTGCTGCGGGGAGAGCGGGGCCAGGCGGCGATGGATGATAATGAGCTTATTCGGGAGGGGGCCAAGCTGGCCATGCTTCGGGCGAGGAGCATGATCCGCCGGAATTTGGCTGGAATAATTCTCTTTGCCGCTTTGGCGGGCTTCGTTTTGGGACCCATGGGCCTCTGGGGCCGACTTCAAATTCAGGTGACAGACATTGACCGGGTAGTGGATGCCTATGTCTATACCACCGCTGGGGAACGGGTGGGCCAAACACAGATAGAGGTCGTGGGTCAGTGGCATCAGCACCGGGGAAAAGAGTGCTGGTATGAGGGCCGCTTTGCTATCCCGGAGGTGCCCAAGACCTGCCGGGAGGACACGAAATTTCTTCTCTCCCAGGGGTGGGACGACTACGGGAACCTGGAGGCGGTACAGATCCGGCTGTATACCCCGGGGAGCTTCGACATCAAGACCATGAAGCCTGCCGGTTATTTTGCGCCCTCCATGGAGGCGTTTGCCGTAATGACGGGAGAGGGGAAGATCATTGCCACCGACGACTATCTGGCCCGGCTCATGGCCATGTATCCCTATGTTTACAGACTGGACAATGTGGGTATTACCGTGTGGAATGAATAAAATCAGGGGAAAAAGGGAACCTTCGGGTTCCCTTTTTCGTCCAAAAGAGGTATAATAAGCCTGCAATTACAAAAGAGGGAGCTGAGCCCGTGAAGGAGATTTTATATATCGTGGTACCCTGCTACAATGAGGAGGAGGTGCTGCCTGAGACCTCCAGGCGGCTGAGGGAAAAGCTGACGGCCCTGATCGGGGCGGGGAAGGTGAGCGAGAAGAGCCGGGTGCTCTTTGTCAACGACGGCTCCAGAGACCGCACCTGGGAGCTGATCGCCGGCCTGCATGAGGCCGATCCCATCTTCTCCGGGGTGGATCTGACCCGGAATCGGGGCCATCAGAACGCCCTGCTGGCGGGGCTCATGACCGCCAAGGACAAATGCGACATGGCCATCTCCATGGACGCCGACCTGCAGGACGACGTGGACGCGGTGGATCGGATGGTGGAGGAGTACTACGCCGGGTGCGACATCGTCTACGGTGTACGCTCCTCCCGGAAGAAGGATACCTTCTTTAAGCGCTTCACCGCCGAGGGGTTCTACCGGGTGATGAACGCCATGGGGGCGGAGACGGTGTTCAACCACGCCGACTACCGGCTCATGTCCCGCAGGGCACTGGAGGGTATGGCGGAGTTTAAGGAGGTCAATCTCTTCCTCCGGGGAATGGTGCCCATGGTGGGCTACCGGACGGGGACGGTGGAATATGAGCGGGGAGAGCGGTTTGCGGGGGAGAGCAAGTATCCGCTGAAAAAGATGCTTGCCTTCGCCATGGAGGGCATCACCAGCCTGTCCACCAAGCCGCTGAAGTGGATCACCGGCCTGGGCTTTCTCATTTTCCTGGTGAGCATCATCATGCTCATCACCTTCATCGTCAAGTGGGCCCTGGGAATGACGGTGGCGGGCTGGGCCAGCGTCATCTGCTCGGTGTGGGCCATCGGCGGCCTCATTTTGCTCTCCCTGGGGGTCATCGGGGAGTATATCGGCAAGATCTATCTGGAGACCAAGGGTCGGCCCCGGTTCCTGATCCGGGAGGTGCTGGACGATGCGGGATAAGGTGCTGCGCAGCAGCTTTCTGCGCTTTTTGCTGGTGGGGGTGGGCAATACCCTGCTGTCCATGGCCGTTGAGTTCGGCCTCTACAATCTGGGCGGGGTAGATCCTGTCCTGGCCTCCGCCGTGGGGTATTTGCTGGGGGCCGTCATGAGCTTTTTCCTCAACCGCTGGTTTACCTTCCATTCGGAGGAGGAGCTGGGCCGCTCGGCGGTGAAATTTGCCCTCAATGTGGTCGTCCTCTGGGCCGTGACCCATCCGCTGCTCCAGCCCTGGCTGGCGGCCAGGCTCCAGGCGGTGTTTGTGGAGAAGTGGGCCAACAACGTTTCACTGGTGATCTGCATGGGGCTCTACACGGTGCTCAACTACTTCGGCCAGCGGTTTTTTGCCTTTCGAAAGAGCGGAAAGCAGGGGCAGAAAGAGGAGAGGACAGAGGAGAAAAAAGAAGAAAAATAAGAGGAGCCCGGAACACTCAAGTTCCGGGCTCCTTGTCTGTAAAATGGGCAGCGGTTGGGATTCAGTGATTGGGCGTGCTCTCCAGCTGCTTTTCCGAGGCGGCCACCACCACGGAGCAGGCGATGTCGCCGGTGATGTTCACGCAGGTGCGGGCCATGTCCAGGATCCGGTCGATGCCCAGCACCATGCCCATGGCCAGGCCCTCGGCGGGCAGACCCACGGAGGAGAGGACCATGGTCAGCATCACCGCGCCCGCGCCGGGGACGCCGGCGGTGCCGATGGAGGCCAGGGTGCAGGTGAGAATGATGGTCAGCTGCTGGCTGATGGTCAGATTCACTCCGTAGGCGTTGGCGATGAACAGGGCGCACACGCCCTGGTAGATGGCGGTACCGTCCATGTTGATGGTGGCGCCCAGGGGGAGCACGAAGGAGCGCACCGACTGGGGCACGCCCATACGCTCACTGGATTCCATGGAGAAGGGAATGGTGGCCGCGGAGGAGGCGGAGGAGAAGGCGAAGATCATGGCGGGAGTCGCCTCCTTGAAAAAGCGGGCCGGACTGATGTGGGCGATGCCGCCCACAGTGGCGGAATAGACCACCACGGCGTGAAAGATGCAGGCGCCGTAAACCGAGAGAATGAGACCCAGCATGGGCAGCAGGCTCTTGGGGCCGTTCACCGCCACCACGGGGCACACCAGGGCAAATACGGCGAAGGGGGCCAGCTTCATAATGGCGCCGGTGAGGGCGTACATGGCCTCGGCCAGGGAGCCGATGCCATCCTGAAGGGGCTTGCCCTTTTCCCCGCACAGCAAAATGCCGATGCCCAGGGCGATGGCGAAGAAGATGACCTGGAGCATATTGCCCTTGGCCAGAGCGTCGATGGGGTTGGTGGGGACGATGTTCAGCAGGGTGTCCACCACACTCTGAGGTTCATTGACGGAGAGCTCCTCCATTTCAAAGGCCAGCTCCCGGCCCACAGGGAAGATATTGGCCACCACCAGGCCGATGGTGACGGCCACGGCGGTGGTGCACAGATAGTAGAGCACGGTCTTGCCGCCCAGGCGACCCAGGGAGCGGGCGTCGTTGAGGCCGCAGGTGCCCACCACGATGGAGGCGAACACCAGAGGCACTACCACCATTTTGATCATGTTCAGGAACAGGGTGCCGAAGGGCTTGACCCAGGTATTGGCGATCTCCGCGGGCAGGAACAGGCCCGCGAGGATGCCGAGCGCCAGCCCGATCAGGATCTTAATGGACAGGTTCAGCTTCTTTTTTTGCATGAGAGATCCTCCTTTGCTTCAAAACACTGGAAATATCATACTATATTTCCGCAAAAAAAGAAAGATATAAATGAAAAAATTTCAAATAGAGTTGTTTGACAGGGGGGAGTGTGGTAAGATGGGCGGGAGAGGGGGGAGGGCCGTGGAGCAGGTTCCAGCGAAACACATTCTGACCCGGAACAAGTCCACCGCCTGGTTTGGCGCCGACCACACCATGAACCTGTATCGGGGCTGTTGCCACGGCTGCATCTACTGTGACAGCCGCAGCGAATGCTATGGAGACGACAGCTTCGATGTGGTGAAGGAGAAAAAGAACGCCCTGGAGCTGCTGCGCAACGAGCTGCGGCGAAAGACGCGGCCCGCCTTCATCGCTATGGGTTCCATGTCCGACCCCTACAATCCCTTTGAACGGGAGCTGGAGCTGACCCGAAGGGCGCTGATGCTTATTCATGCCTATGAGCATGGGGTGGCGGTGTGTACCAAGTCCGACCTTATTTTGCGGGACGCCGATTTCTATGCCGATATCCAAACCCGGGCGCCGGTGATCTGTAAGCTGACCGTAACCACGGTGGATGAGGCCCTGGCGGCCCGGATCGAGCCGGGGGCGCCAGGCCCGGCGGCCCGGCTGAAGGCGCTGGAGGGCTTGTCCAGGCAGGGGATTTTTGCCGGGGTGGTGCTGATGCCGGTGCTACCCTTTTTGACGGACAGCGCGGAGAGCGTCTGCGCCGTGGTGGACGCGGTGGCGGAGGCGGGGGGAAAATTTGTCTATCCCGCCTTCGGTATGACCCTGCGGGATCGGCAGAGGGCCTATTATTATGACCGGCTTGACCGGCTTTTTCCCGGGGTGCGGGCAAAATATGAAAAGCAATACGGCGATCGGTACGAGTGTCCCAGCCCCGGGGCAAAATCGCTTTGGGAAGCCTTTTCCGAGCGGTGCGGAGAGCGGGGCGTTCACTATGAGATGCGGAAGATCATTTCGGCGGCCAAGGGGCCCTATGAGACCCAACTGACCTTTTTCGATATGTAGCGGGGACGGCCTTGGCCGTCTCCGCTTTTGTTTCAGCCCAGAACTTCTACCGCATTGGCACAGACGAAATAGATCCGGCTGAGCTCTTCGCTGGCCAGCACCAGCACGGAGCCGACGGAGCCCAAGACGGTGACGTTCTGGAGCAGCAAAGATCCGGCTGCGAGGGTGGCGGTGCGGCTCAGATTGCGGGTGGAAAGCTCGCTGAGGATGCCGGAGGCGCAGCAGCAGTCGTCGCAGTCGCAGTGAGCCTGGCAGGTGCCGCAGCCACCGGTGCTGCCGCCCTCAGCCTGAATGGCCCGCCGGATGGCGCGCACCGCCCGGCGATAGACAGTCTCCTCGCCCTCGGCATCGGCGTCGTCGATGAGCTGGAAGGCCGCGGCCTTGACTGAGCAGAGGCTGAGCTGATCCACGGCCTCCAAGGCCATCTCGGCCTGGCCGGGAATGGCAAAATAGGCGGTGCCGCTTACATCCAGCAGATCGCAGTTGCAGGGGGAGAACCGGCGCAGGGAGGCGCCGGGGACGCCGATATTGTCCGTATCTCCGCCGGGAACGGTGAGAGCGCTGCCCAGGGTCAGGGAGTCGGTGAGGAAGAAGAAGGCGTCAAAGTCCACCAGGGAGCCCAGAACGTTTCCGCACAGGAGCTGAAGGGCCTCTGCCATAGAGGCTTTACAGCAGCAGTTGTCGGTCTCGGGAAGGTCTGGAACGGCACAGCCGGCGTCATTGCCCAGGGCGCAGCAGGGGTAGACCTCTTCCGCCGTCAGAGGGCATGCCTCGCCCTCAAGAGACTGCTCCAGGGCGTGGAAGCGGCGCATATAGGTCTCAGGGGTCATAAAAAACACTCCAATCTCATAGTGGGGAAGGCCCGAGGGCCTGCCCAACCCATTGTATGGCATGGGGAGGAAGGGGGTGAAAGGGGAGATTTTGTTAAACAATTTTTAATTTATCTTAAATACCCTTGCGTCCGGCGTAAAAAGAGGATAAAATGAGGATGTATCTCAAAAAACAGGAGGGAATGCCCCATGGCTTTTTTTGACAATCTGGACAGCCTGAAGGATCGGGCGATGGATCTGGCCCAGACCGGCGTGGCCAAGTCCAAGCAGCTGGCGGAGATCGCCAAGCTGAAGACCGCAAACCTGGGTGAAGAGGACGCCATTAAGAAGGCTTACATCGAGATCGGAAAGCTCTATTACGCGGAGCGGGGCATGGCGCCTGAGGCGGCCTATGAGGCCCTGTGCCAGAAGATCACCGCCGCCAAGGTGAACATCGAGGAGAACAAGAGCCGTATTGAGGAGATCAAGGCCGACGGCAATATTGTGGACGCAGAGACCTTTACGGTGGAGGCCGATCCTGATATTCCCGCCGAACCGGCCCCCGTGGTGCCCACCGCCCCTGTGGAGCCTCTGGCTGAGGACAAGCCTGAAGAATAAAAAACAGCGTAAAAAAACGCCGCCCGATCTGGGCGGCGTTTTTTTACCGTGAAGCAGGATCAGAAGATACGGCGGGCGTAGACAAAGACCCGGCTGTAGTAGCTGGAGAAGAGATTGTCATACTGCACACAGTAGGAGTTGGTGGAGGCGTGGATGAACTGACCGCCGCCCACGTAGATACCCACATGGGACACCGGGGTAGAGACCCGGCCGTTGTCAAAAAAGATCAGGTCGCCGGGCTGGAGCTCATCAAAGGAGACGGCCACGCCGTTGCTGAGCTGAGCGGAAGCGGTGCGGTTGAGCGTGTAGCCGAAGTGGTTGTATACATACTTGGTAAAGCCTGAGCAGTCGAAGCTGTTGGGGCCGTTGCCGCCCCAGACATAGGGCTTGCCCAGGAACTGGGCGGCGTAATCCACGACCTGCTGGCCCAGCGCGCCGCCGGATTTGAGGCCCTGGCCGTCGCCGCGGGAACCGGCGGAATCCTTGCAGGTGATCATGTAGTCGCTGGAGACATAGCCGGTGTTGCCTTTGTGCTCGATGACGTACCAGCCGTTGTCGATCCCGGTGATGTTGACCACCGTGTTGTTGTAGAGGACAAAGAGCAGCTCGTGGTCGGTGCCGGGGCCGGAGCGGACATTCAGAGTGGCGCCGTCAGTGTGGACCAGGCCGTAGCCGATGGGGTCGCTGGACTGGGTCGCCACCTCCAGATACTCCGCGGACATATAGCCCTCCACGGTCTGATAATCCACCTTATACCAGCCCTCGGCGGCCTCCTCCAGGATCACCACCCGGTCGTCCTGGGAGGCGGTAGCCAGAATAGAGGACTCGGTGCTGGGCTCGGAACGCATCCGAAGGGCGTCGGCGGTAACGGTCCCGACGCCCAGACTGGCGGCGGAGGCGCCCACCACACAAAGAGCGGAGAGGGCGAAGGTGACAAATGTTGTTCTCAGGAGCTTTCCGGTCAAAGACATGGGGGGTTCCTTCCTTTCTGTCTCTCTTCTTTCGTAGTGAGGGCTCACTTTCCGGCCAGAGCCCGTTCCAGCCAAACGGCGCCCACGTCCATGGCATCGTAAAGGCTTTGCTTCTCACTTTTCTTTACCACGCGATCCCGGCTTTTTAGATCGGGGTCGGTGAGCTGGAGCTGGACAGAGACCTTGGTGGCCACGTCCATGTCCCCTTCCTTTTCGGAAGAGAGGATCTGGAGCGCGATAATGTATTTATCGGCCATGCTGCCGTAATAAATGAGGTTATCCTTCCTGCGCAGGGGGTGGCCCTTATAGGTCAGGGGGATGTCCTTCTTCTGGTCTGCCATGGAACTTCCTCCTTTGTTACAAAACGGTTTCAAATCTTGTTACCAAATTGTAACACCTTGATACCGATTTGTCAACACGGCCAGGGGAGAAAAAAGGAGAAATATTTTCCAGCTTTTTGATGCGCTCCGGGAGGAAAACGTGTATACTGAGAAAAAAGGAGGGAAGGACATGGAGGTTTTGTGGAGCGGACTGGCCACGGGGGCCTTTCTGGCAGCTGCCGGAGCCCTGGTTCTGCGCTGGCTGGCCCAGTGCGGTGCGGAGCTCCCGGCTCCCTTTTCCGGGCCTTTGCCTTCGCGGAGGTGGGAGACGCCGGACCGGATCGTGCTGTGGAAAGTATTCGCGGCCGCGCTGCTCTTTCGCTTCGTGGTTGCCCTGGGAAGCCTTTTGCTCTATAACGCCTTGTCGGGAGAAGGGGTGGCCCTTACCGCCCTTCCCGGGCTGTGGAGCCGATGGGACAGTCCCCACTATGTCAAACTGGCCGAACTGGGATACGCGGGATATCTGGAGGATGGACAGCCGCTGTTTCTGGTGTTTTTCCCCCTGTATGTGTGGCTGACCCGGGGGGCGTCGCTGCTTGTTCCGGACACCGCGCTGGCAGGGATGGGAGTGAGCTTTTTCTGCTTTGCCTGGGGGTGCGTCTATTTTTATCGACTCGCCTGCGAGGAATATGGGGCAAGGACGGCCCGAAGGGCGCTGGCCCTGCTGTGGGCCTTTCCCTTCGCCTTTTTCTATGGAGGGATCATGACGGAAAGCCTGTTTCTGCTCACCACTGCGGCGGGGCTGTACCACATCCGCCGTCACCGGTGGGGGTGGGCGGCCCTCTGGGGTGTTCTGGCCGCTATGACCCGGATGCAGGGGGTGCTCCTTGTGGGGGCGGCAATGGCGGAGCTGTGCAATTCCGTAAAGCTATTTTCCTTGCGGGGGATAGAGAGGAGAAGGGCGTTTTGGAACATGGGAAAAAAGCTCCCCCTTATCTGCGCGCCGGTGCTGGGAAGTCTGGTCTATTTTAGCCTGAATTTTCATGTGACAGGAAACCCATTTGCCTTTACGGATATGCAGCGGCATTGGAGTCAGGGATTTATGTGGTTTCCCGGGGTGTTGTCCTATCTGGCGAAAAACGCCCTGACCTGGCCGACTGTCACCACCCGGTGGGAGATGTGGCTGCCGGAGCTGCTCCTCTTTCCGGTGTTCGCCTGTTTGCTGTGGCGAAGCTGGAAAAAACACAGGAGCATGCTCACCCTGTATGCCTTCGTCTATTTTATCCTCAACTACTGTCTGTCCTGGCTGCTCAGCGCGGGACGGTATCTGGCCTGTGCCGTGCCCTGCTTTTTCTTTGCCGCCGATGAGCTGGAGGGGCGGCCCAGGGTGACGGCGGCTCTTCTGCTGGGAATGGGGCTGCTGCAGTGCGCCTTCCTCTACCGGTACCTCTGTTGGGGACAGGTGATGTGAGTATGGGAAAAAGGAAGCGCCCTTCCCGTTTAGGAAGGGCGCTTCCTTTTGTGATCATGTTTCCCGCTGTGGGGGGCGCTGGGGGATAAGGCCCAGCTCCCGGGCCAGAGCGCCCACCGTCAGGCTCACGGCCGCCACCATCAGCACGCCCTCTGCCAGTTGGGCCCAGGTGACGCCGAATAGGGTCAGGGTCATGAGGTAGCGCTTCATCAGATAGGCGTGGTAACCGCCCAATGAGGCCATCTCCGCCGCCGCGGCGGCGGGGACCAGGGAGGGGAGGGAGCAGGCCAGCACACACAGGAGGACGCCCCCCAGGAAAAAGTACCGCTCGTGCATATAGGGCAGGAAGAAGGGGATGCCCAGACTCAGGGCCGCTCCGGCCAGGGCCAGAGCGGTGTTATCCGCCTGAGCGTGGCGGATAAAGAGGAGTAAGAGCACGACGGACATAAAGAGGAAGGCCAGGAAAATGGCCAATTTGGCCGCATTGGGTTGGAGCTGGACCCCGTATGGGATCAGGGAGAACAGGGAGGGGGAATTGTAGTTGAGGGTCTGCCAGCCCACACTGTCGCTGGCTTGGGACAGGTAGACGCTGATCATGTCCTCCACAGGCTTGCCGAAGAGCAGGGCGGGGACCATGGTCAGGGCAAAGACGGCGGGAAAGACCAGCAGCTGCCGGAGGTTCACCCGCCGGATAAACCACAGCGCACACCACAGGGGAATGAGAAAGATGGCCTGAAGCTTGAAGGAAAAGGCCAGGGCCAGCAGGGTCAGAGAGGTCTTGGGGCGATCCTCCAGAGCGGCGGCCAGGGCGTGGACGCACAGGGCGGCCCAGACGCTGTCGCACTGCCCCCAACAGGAGCCGTTGAGCAAAACGGTGGGCAGCAAAAGAAGAAGGGTGAAGGTCATAAGAGGGGCCGCCTCATCCCGGGTGAGCGTCTTAGCCAGCCGAAGCCCGCCCCAGGCCAGAAGCAGGTCAAAGAGGATGGAAAAGAGCTTGATGAGATAGAGGTCGGGGATGGGCACATAGGAGATAAGGGCCAGCAGGTAGAGGTAGGGCACGTTGTAGTTGCCCACCGGATCCTTTAGGGCCAGCAGACCTCCGTTTTCCCGGAAATGCTCCACCCACTGGGAGAGAAAGTCCTGATAGTCCAGGGTGGCGTGGGGGAGCAGCAGAGCGCGCAGCAAAAGGGCGAGCCCGATGGGTAGGAGCACCACCGCGATCGCCCTGCCGCTGTAACCCTCCCGCAGAAGGATCCAGACGGAGAAAGCCCCCAGAGCCAAAAAGGAGAGCGGGAGAAGGAGCCGGCTCAAAGGATCCTTTTCCAGTCCCCAGCAGCGCACCAGGGTCAGTACGGTCAGGAGCAGCCCCAGACGGGCGGCGGAGCCGGCTTTGCGGGTAGTCATGGGCCATCACCTCAAAGAGAATAAAAAAATCTGGATTTCTCCAGACCAAAAATGAAAAGGCTATTGACTTTACATAAATTTCATGGTACACTTAAACGCTACTATCTATAAGGGCATAGTATGCCCTTTCTCAAATCCAGCTATGTCAGTGTAGCATAGGACGATCTCTTTTGCAAGAGGCGTTTGAACATAAACTGACAACCCCGCCGGGCGTTTCAAACGCGAAAGAGGTCGGGGAATTGTGGGATTTGACGGCAATATCCGGATATACAGCGGGGAAAAAGGGGGAAAACCTCTCTTTCCCGCCGAAAATCTCAAAAAATGAGGTGTGATTTCTACATGGTAAAGGACGTCTACTACGGCAAGACCCTCCGTAAGAGCTTCGCCCGCCATCGGGAGCCCCTGGAGATGCCTAATCTCCTGGAGATCCAGAAGAACTCCTACCGCTGGTTCCTGGAGAAGGGACTGCGGGAGGTGTTCCGGGATGTGGCAGCCATCACCGACTACGCCGGAAATCTGGAGCTGAGCTTCATCGATTACACGATGGACGAGGCCCCCAAGTACGACGTGGACGAGTGCAAGGCGCGGGACGCCACCTACGCCGCCCCCATTAAGGTGCGGGTACGTCTGCGCAACAAGGAGACCGAGGAGATCAAGGAGCAGGAGATCTTCATGGGCGACTTCCCCCTGATGACCAAGGCCGGTACCTTTGTCATCAACGGCGCGGAGCGGGTCATTGTCTCCCAGATTGTCCGCTCTCCCGGTATCTACTACGCCAGGAACGCCGATAAGGCCGATAACCTGACATATGCCGCCACGGTCATCCCCTATCGGGGCGCCTGGCTGGAGTATGAGACCGACCTGTCCGACGTGTTCTGGGTCCGCATCGATAAGAACCGGAAGATCCCCATCACCTGCCTGATCCGGGCTGTGGGCGCCCGGACCGACGGGGAGATCCTGGAGATGTTCGGCGAGGATCCCCGCATCGTGGCCACCATGGAGAAGGACACCTGCAAGACCTATGAGGAGGCCATGCTGGAGATCTACCGCAAGCTCCGTCCCGGCGAGCCTCCCACGGTGGACTCCGCCGAGAGCCTCATCAACGCCCTGTTTTTTGACGCTCGGCGCTATGACCTTTCCGCTGTGGGCCGCTATAAGTTTAACAAGAAGCTGGCGCTGGCTCCCCGTATCATCGGGCATACCCTGGCCCAGCCCGTGCCCGATCCCGCCACCGGCGAGATCTTGGCCGAGGCGGGGGAGACCCTCACCTATGACCGGGCCTGGGAGCTCCAGGGCAAGGGCGTCAATGAGGTGGTGCTGGATGTGGAGGGGAGGCCGGTAAAGGTTTTCTCCAACCACATGATCGATATGGCCCCGCTGGTCTCCTTCGATCCGGAGGAGTGCGGCATTACGGAGAGCGTCCGGAGCAAGGTGCTTATGGAGCTCATCCAGCAGGCCGGCGGCGATCAGGAGGCGCTCAAGGAACTGGTGGCCGACCATGTGGACGACCTGGTGCCCAAGCACATCATTGTGGATGACATCATGGCCTCCATCAACTATCTCAACTGTCTGGCCTCCGGCGTGGGCAGCCCCGATGATATCGACCATCTGGGCAACCGCCGCCTGCGCTGTGTGGGCGAGCTGCTCCAGAACCAGTTCCGCATTGGCTTCAGCCGGATGGAGCGGGTGATCCGGGAGCGGATGACCATCCAGGATCTGGACATCGTCACCCCCCAGAGCCTGATCAACATCCGTCCTGTCACCGCCGCCATCAAGGAGTTCTTCGGCTCCAGCCCCCTGAGCCAGTTTATGGATCAGACCAACCCCCTGGCTGAGCTGACCCACAAGCGCCGTGTGTCCGCTCTGGGCCCCGGCGGTCTGAGCCGGGACCGTGCCTCCTTCGACGTCCGGGATATCCACTACTCCCACTATGGTCGTCTGTGCCCCATCGAGACGCCCGAAGGTCCCAACATCGGTCTGATCTCTTATCTGGCCTCCTATGCCAAGGTCAACCGCTACGGCTTTATTGAGACGCCCTATCGGAAGATCGACAAGGCCACCGGCAGGGTCACCGAAGAGGTGGTCTATATGACCGCCGACGTGGAGGATCCCTATAATGTGGCTCAGGCCACCGAGCCGGTGGACGAGAACGGCTGCCTTATCAATGAGCGTATCACCTGCCGTCACCGCAACGAGATCATCAGCGTGGATCGGACGCAGGTGGACTATATCGACGTCTCTCCCAAGATGATGGTGTCCATCGCCACCGCCATGATCCCCTTCCTGGAGAACGACGACGCCAACCGGGCCCTGATGGGTGCCAACATGCAGCGTCAGGCCGTGCCCCTTCTGACCACTGAGGCGCCCATCGTGGCCACCGGCCAGGAGTATAAGAACTGTGTCGACTCCGAGATCGTCATTCTGGCTGAGGATGACGGTGAGGTCACCCGGGTCAGCGCCGACTACATCACCGTCCGCTATGACGACGGCCGGGTGGTGGATCACAAGCTGACCAAGTTCATGCGTTCCAACCACACCACCTGTATCAACCAGCGCCCCATTGTGAACGTGGGCCAGCGGGTGGTGAAGGGGGAGGTCATCGTGGACGGCCCCTCCACCTCCAACGGCGAGATCGCACTGGGCAAGAACATCCTGATGGGCTTTATGACCTGGGAGGGCTACAACTACGAGGACGCCATCCTCCTCAACGAGCGGATGGTGAAGGATGACGTATTTACCTCCATTCACATTGAGGAGTATGAGACAGAGGCCCGGGATACCAAGCTGGGCCCCGAGGAGATCACCCGGGACATCCCCAACGTGGGCGAGGACGCTCTGAAGGATCTGGATGAGCGGGGCATTATCCGGGTGGGCGCCGAGGTCCGTCCCGGGGACATCCTGGTGGGCAAGGTCACCCCCAAGGGCGAGACCGACCTCACCGCTGAGGAGCGTCTGCTCCGCGCCATCTTCGGCGAAAAGGCCCGGGAGGTCCGGGACACCTCCCTGAAGGTGCCCCACGGCGAGAGCGGTATCATCGTCAATGTGGACGTGTTCACCCGGGAGAACGGCGACGAGCTCAATCCCGGCGTCAACGAGGTGGTGCGGATCTACATTGCCCAGAAGCGGAAGATCTCCGTGGGCGATAAGATGGCCGGCCGCCACGGCAACAAGGGCGTTGTCTCCCGCATTCTGCCCCAGGAGGATATGCCCTTCCTGCCCGACGGCACCCCCCTGGATATCGTTCTGAACCCCCTGGGCGTGCCTTCCCGTATGAACATCGGCCAGGTGCTGGAGGTCCACCTTGGCTACGCGGCCAAGACCCTGGGCTGGAAGGTGGCCACCCCCATCTTCAACGGCGCCAACGAAAGTGACATTCAGGAGCTGCTCAGGGAGGCCGGCCTGGCCGAGGACGGCAAGAGTGATATGTACGACGGCCGCACCGGCGAGAAGTTCGACAACCGGGTCACCACCGGCTATGTCTACTTCCTCAAGCTCCACCATCTGGTGGACGATAAGATCCACGCCCGTTCCACCGGCCCCTACTCTCTGGTCACCCAGCAGCCCTTGGGCGGCAAGGCCCAGTTTGGCGGTCAGCGCTTCGGCGAGATGGAAATGTGGGCCCTGGAGGCTTACGGCGCGGCCTATACCCTCCGGGAGATGCTCACGGTGAAGTCCGACGACGTCACCGGACGTGTGAAGACCTATGAGGCTATCGTGAAGGGCCACAACGTGCCCTCGCCCGGTGTGCCGGAGGCCTTCAAGGTGCTGGTCAAGGAGCTCCAGGCTCTGTGTCTGGACGTGCAGGTGCTGGATCGCACCGGCGAGGTCATTGAGCTCAAGGAGGACGACGAGGACACCTATCCCCCCGATCGTGTCCGGGAGGACGATGACTTCTACCAGTACCGGGATGAAAATGAGTTTGCCGCCGCCGGATACACCCTCAAGGAAAACAGCGACGAGGACGACCTGGTGGTCTCCGACGCGTCGGAGGGTGAGGAAGAGGAGTTTTCCGACGACATGGACGGCGAATTTGAGGACGAGGAATAAGAGAGGGAGGACGAGAATATGAGCTACGCTGAGTTTGACGCGATCCGCATTGGCATGGCCTCCCCGGAACAGATCCTGGAGTGGTCCCACGGCGAGGTGAAGAAGCCGGAGACCATCAACTACCGCACCCTGAAGCCGGAGCGGGACGGCCTGTTCTGCGAACGCATCTTTGGCCCCACCAAGGACTGGGAGTGCCACTGCGGCAAGTATAAGAAGATCCGTTATAAGGGCAAGGTCTGTGACCGCTGTGGCGTTGAGGTCACCCGTGCCAAGGTTCGCCGGGAGCGGATGGGGCATATCACCCTGGCCGCCCCTGTGAGCCATATCTGGTATTTTAAGGGGATCCCCTCCCGGATGGGACTGCTTTTGGACATCAGCCCCCGGATCCTGGAGAAGGTGCTCTACTTTGCCGCCTATATCGTCACCGACCCCGGCTACACCCCTCTGGCCCAGAACCAGATCCTGTCCGAGAAGGAATATCAGGATATGCGGGAGAAGTACGAGGACGACTTTGAGGCCGGCATGGGCGCCGAGGCCGTGAAAAAGCTTCTGCAGCAGGTGGATCTGGAGGAGCTGAGCGTCTCCCTCCGCGCCGAGCTGAAGGAGGCCAGCGGCCAGAAGAAGGCCCGCATCGTCAAGCGGCTGGAGGTAGTGGACGCCTTCCGCATTTCGGGGAACAAGCCCGAGTGGATGGTCATCGACGTACTGCCCGTGATCCCGCCGGAGATCCGCCCCATGGTCCAGCTGGACGGTGGCCGGTTTGCCACCAGCGACCTCAACGATCTCTACCGCCGGGTGATCAACCGGAACAACCGTCTGAAGCGGCTGATCCAGCTCAACGCCCCTGACATCATTGTCCGCAATGAGAAGCGGATGCTGCAGGAGGCGGTGGACGCCCTTATCGACAACGGCCGCCGTGGCCGGGCCGTGGTGGGCGCCAACAACAGGGCCCTCAAGAGCCTGTCCGACATGCTCAAGGGCAAGCAGGGACGGTTCCGTCAGAACCTGCTGGGCAAGCGTGTGGACTACTCGGGCCGTTCCGTCATCGTGGTGGGACCTGAACTGAAGATCTATCAGTGCGGTCTACCCAAGGAGATGGCGGTGGAGCTGTTCCGTCCCTTCGTCATGAAGAAGCTGGTGGAAGACGGCACCGCCAACAACATCAAGTCCGCCAAGAAAAAGGTGGACAAGGGCGATCCTAAGGTGTGGGACGCCCTGGAGTTCGTCATTAAAGATCACCCCGTGATGCTCAACCGTGCCCCTACGCTTCATCGTCTGGGCATCCAGGCTTTCGAGCCGGTGCTGGTGGAGGGCCGGGCCATCAAGCTCCATCCCCTGGTGTGTACCGCCTTTAACGCCGACTTTGACGGCGACCAGATGGCCGTCCACGTGCCTTTGAGTGCTGAGGCCCAGACCGAGGCCCGGCTGCTGATGCTCTCGGCCAACAACCTGTTGCGGCCCCAGGACGGCGGTCCCGTCACCGTACCCACTCAGGATATGGTGCTGGGCTCCTATTATCTGACTTATATCAAGTACCCCGACCACGCCGCTGAAGACACCTATGAGGATGTGAAGGCGGTAAAGGCCGCCCTGAAGAAGGGCACCCTCACGGAGGACAGCTATATCTGGGTCAGGAAGCCCGGCGACCCGGACGATATCCCCACTTACGCGGGCATCTGCGCCCAGACTCCCGACGGGGAGCTGCCCCAAGAGATCCTCCACGCCTTCTCCAATGAGGCGGAGGCGCGGTTGGCCTATGACGAGGGCACGCTGGATCTCCACGAGCCCATTCTGGTGCGCCGCTATGCCATTGTGGATGGGGAGGAGCGCCACAAGCTGGTGCGCACCACGGTGGGCCGCCTCATCTTCAATGAGGGGATCCCCCAGGATCTAGGCTTTGTAGATCGCAGCGATCCCGAGAATATCTTTGAGCCTGAGATCAACTTTATGGTGGGCAAGAAGCAGCTGGGCAAGATCATTGACAACTGTATCAGCAAGCACGGATTTACCAAATCCGCCGGGGTGCTGGACACCATCAAGTCCAGAGGCTATCACTACTCCACCCAGGGCTCTCTCACTGTTTCCATCTACGATATGACGGTGCCTCCGTCCAAGAAGGAAATGATCGCCGAGACCGAGCAGGAAGTGGTGAAGATCGAGCGCCAGTTCCGCCGGGGCTTTATCACCAACGACGAGCGCTACCGCCTGGTGGTGCAGGCCTGGGAGAAGACCACCAAGGACGTGGCCGACGCCCTGATGGATAACCTGGATCGCTACAACCCCATCTGGATGATGGCCGATTCCGGCGCCCGTGGTTCTATCGCCCAGATCCGTCAGCTGGCCGGTATGCGTGGTCTGATGGCCGATACGGCGGGCCGTACCATTGAGATCCCCGTCAAGGCCAACTTCCGTGAGGGCCTGTCTGTTCTGGAGTACTTCATCTCCGCCAGAGGCGCCCGGAAGGGCCTGGCCGATACCGCTCTGCGTACCGCCGACTCGGGTTATCTGACCCGTCGACTGGTGGACGTGTCCCAGGAGGTCATCATCCGGGAGCACGACTGCGGTACCCATGACGGCATTATGGTCAGCGAGATCAGCGAAAATGGCCAGGTCATTGAGACCTTCGGTGAGCGGCTGAGCGGCCGCTATCCTGTGGAGGATGTGGTGGATCCCAAGACCGGCGAGCTCCTGGTGAGCCACGATGAGATGATGAGCGCCGCCACCGCCGACCTGCTGGAGGCCCACGGCATCCACGAGGTCAAGATCCGTTCGGTGCTGACCTGCGAGTCCCGCACCGGCGTGTGCACCAAGTGCTATGGTGTGAACCTGGCCGCGGGTGAGCCCGTGGGCGAGGGCGAGACCGTAGGCATCATTGCCGCACAGTCCATCGGTGAGCCGGGTACCCAGCTCACCATGCGTACCTTCCACACCGGCGGCGTTGCCGGCGGAGATATCACCCAGGGTCTTCCCCGCGTGGAGGAGCTCTTCGAGTCCCGCAGGCCCAAAAAGATGGCCCAGCTGGCGGAGATCTCCGGCAAGGTCACCGTGGAGGAGGCCAAAAAGGGCGGCAGCATGTACGATGTGACCATCGTGGCCGACGACGGGGAGACCGTCACCTACGCCCTGCCGCACTCCGCGGGGGTCCGGGTCAAGACCGGCGACGTGGTGGAGAAGGGCATGGCCCTTACCGACGGCGCGCTCTATCCCCAGGATGTGCTGCGGATCCGCGGTATCCATGCGGTTTATGACTACCTTATTCAGGAAGTCCAGAAGCCCTACCGTCAGCAGGGCGTGGATATCAACGACAAGCACATTGAGGTCATTGCCCGTCAGATGATGCGTAAGGTGCGGGTAGAGGAGGCCGGAGATTCCGACCTGCTCTCGGGCTCCACCATTGAGTTGGTGGAGTTCCTGGACGCCAAGGCGGCGGTTCAGGCCCGCATCGACGCGGGAGAGAAGGGGGAGAACGGATTGGATCTGGTCCTTCCCCGGGCCTCCCGTCTGCTTCTGGGTATCACCAAGGCCTCTCTGGCCACCGATTCCTTCCTGTCCGCGGCCTCCTTCCAGGAGACCACCAAGGTGCTTACCGAGGCGGCCATCAAGGGCAAGGTGGATCACCTGCTGGGCCTGAAGGAGAACGTGATCATCGGCAAGCTGATCCCCGCCGGCTCCGGGCTGTCCCAGTACCGTCAGTACGACAGAGTGGAGGATCCTGTAGTCGCCAGCGAGGAGGAGACCGCTCCCGAGTACGCTCCGGTGGAGGTCGCCGTCACCGCCGAGGCTGCAACTGAGGAATAATAAAGAAGGACCGCTTCATATGAAGCGGTCCTGTCTTTTAACCAAGAACACCCCTTTCGTTAATATGAAAGGGGTGTTCTTGGTACGCCAGGAGGGTATCGGCTGTGCCGACAACTGCCTCTAAACTCTCTTTGTTCATTAAGAGGCGGTAGATCGAACCCTAAAGGGTTCCCCTCCGACCAGGCAGGAAGCAAAAAGAAAAGACACCCTAAAGGGTGTCTTTTCTTTTTGGTACGCCCGGAGGGACTCGAACCCCCAACATTCAGAACCGGAATCTGACGCTCTATCCAATTGAACTACGGGCGCGTCTGAAACGTGCTTAATTATTATAGCAAATCCAACTTCAATTGTAAAGGCTTGAATCCAAATTTTTTCAAAAAACAGATGGAAAAAGGGGGCGGCTCAGGCCGTCCCCGTAAAACGTGCCCTTTGGCACGGAGATTTTGGTCTGTTCCCCCATGGGCGACGATTGCCGCCCATGGGGGACAGCGTTTTGAGAGAGAAAGGAAAAGAGAGGAGGTTCTGGTACTTTGTGCTGTCTGTCCTGACGAGTATAGAATACCATATCCGGAGGGAAAGTGATGGACAGTTTGGGAACTTCCCGTGAATAAATTGTGAATGATTCAGTTCAGCCCCTGGCGAATTTGGTAGAGAGAGGACAAAACCAGCCAGTTTTGAGGGAATTCCCGCATCAGATTCCAATAGCCCGCCCCGGTGAGGCCGTATTCGGGGATGAGGGCCAGCTTGGCACGAATGCTTCTGGCGTCCTCGAACCAGACCTCATGTTCCCGGCCCTCCTCATCAATATAGCGAAACCAGGGGGATTGGGCACGTGGGTCATATTGGATGTAGACGCCGTAATGCCGGGCCAGCGCCACTGCCTGCTGACTGGAGATAGAGGTGGCGCGGGTCTTTCCCTGAACGAAGGGCAGGGGCCAGTCATAACCGTAGTTGGGTATCCCCAGCCAGATCTTGCCGGCGGGGATCTCGGTGAGGGCGTACTCCACCACCTGGCGGACATTGGGGATGGGGGCCACCGCCATGGGCGGGCCGTAGGTATAGCCCCATTCGTATGGATATTTCTTCCAATTACATAGCTTTCGGGTATTGTTCGCTTTCTTCGCTATTTCTCGCTAAATCCAGCAGTTTTTCACGCTCGGCGGAGAATTTGAAGTGTATCTCGATATGCTCCCGGTCATGGACAACGATGTGGTCGATCAGGTGGATCACGGTGGTTCGGTCAAGGGCTTGAATATTGCCATACTGACGGAAGAACTCCACAAATTCATCATCGGCTCTCCGGGCTTCTTGGAGGTCTTGGGCGGCTTCTTGCAGCTTGGTTATGTACTCATCTTGTGTAGCAATCTCCCTTGTGTACTGGCTTCTGAACTGCTCATATTCGTTCTCGTCGATCAAGCCGCTCTGGAGGCTGTCATAGAGCTTGAATTTGGCCTCTGTCAGCCGCTTTTTCTCCCGCTCTGCCCGGTTGATAGCCGTGGTGTACTCGTTGGTGTCTGATACCCCCTCGGCGGCTTCCTGGGCTGCTACAACCGCGGCGCGGGCGTCTGCCAGCTCGGATATTTGCGCTCTGACCGCTTGGAGGACGATACACTCCAACTGCTTTTCGGAGATGGATTCCCCCTGGCACTTCTCCGGGGCGTATGTCCGGGTCTGGCATCGAAACCGGGCATAGCCCCCGGATACGCAGCGGTTCATCCTTCGCCCACAGCAGCCGCAGAACACAAAGCCGGACAGCAGATAGGGTTCCTCCCGCCCGGTGGAAACACGGGTGTGTCGTTGGAACCGCTCATGAACAAGGGTAAACTGCCCATCGGAGATAATGGCTTCATGGGTACCCTCGATGACCGTCCAGTTTGACGGCTCGTTGGGCACCATTCGCTTACTTCGGTAGGAGGCGCTTTTGTACTTTCCCTGTACCAAATTCCCGATGTAGGCCTCGTCTTTCAGAATGTTGTTGACTGAGGTAATGCTCCATACGCTCTGCTTTTGTCCGCCGCTGGAGTGATGGGAAAAGCCTTTACAGCCCTTTGCTGTCTTATAGACAGAGGGAGGCGGGATATGAAGGGCATTAAGCCGTTTTACAATGGCCGACGCGCTGGCTCCATCAGTGTACCAGTCGAAGATCATCCGCACCACTTCTGCCGCCTCCGGGTCGATGACCAGCTTGTGGCGATCTTCCGCGCTCTTCACATAGCCGTAGGGGGCGTAGTTGCCGATGAACTCCCCGGCGTTACGCTTCATGTTCAACGTGCTTTTTATCTTCACCGAGAGCTGGCGGATGTAGTCATCATTGACAATGTTGGAGAAGGACACGATGGAGCTGCAATAGGTTTCCGGGCTTTTCACGCTGTCCAGACTGTTAAGGATGGAGATGACACGTACGCCTTTGCTGGGGAAATAGTCCTCCAGCAGCCGTCCCAGTTCCGGGTAGTTGCGGCCCAGGCGGGACAAGTCCTTGAAAATCACACAGTTGATGACCCCGGCTTCAATGTCTCTGATCATCCGCGTATAGTCCGGCCGATCAAAGCTACCACCGGCGTAGCCGTCGTCCGTGTAGAGCGTCACCGATGCCACGTTCTCCCCCTGCCGCCTCATCCAGTCAATATAGTTGTTGATGATCTTCTGCTGGTTTTCAATGCTGTCGCTCTGGGGCTTGTCGCCGTCCTCTTTGCTCAGGCGAGTATAGGCGCCCAGCCGCCATTCCTTTTCGGAAACAGTCTTTTCTTTTGCTTCGTTTCGCACAAAGGTCATGTTACGCTCCCTTCTGCTGAAAAGCCGAATTTGCGAAACGATGTCTGCAATATTATGATAGCAAACATCTGAAATCTTGTCAAATTTTTGGATTTTTCGTCATGTGGGAGTGGAGAACACAAATTAGCTGATCTTGCAGGGCCGGGCCAACCTTTGAGTGGAATACTGTCACCTCGGCTTTTCCGCATTTGAGGGTTTCGTCGTTTTTATGAAGCGCTTGACTTTCCATATAGAACACCTCTGAAACAAAATTGGGGTGTCCTATCTCTATTCTCCGCCACGCCCTGCTATTATCACAGTTGCAGATGGGCAGTTTTTCAAAATTTCGGGATAAGAAGTCACAGAAAACCTAAAAACAACAAAAGGCCGCCTGCTTCACAAAGCAAGCGGTCTCTGTATTGTGAAAATATACCTCAATTTGAGGTGCATTTTTATTATTTGAAAAGATACTATGGCAAAATATACATAAGAAAGTTGCTTTTGAGGTTTTACTGTGGTATATTTATCAATGAACTCTATGAACTACAGAAGTCCACTCAGGAAGTAAGGTGTTGTGTATGCCAGACAGCGGCATTTACGGCGGAGAATCTGATTTTTCAAATAATTATACTCCATCAAATGACATAGGAAACGCCGAAGCATCTCAAAACCTAACATATTTTCAGGAATATAATCTTCGTGTTTCCAAAAGGAAAACGGTCATTGCTGTTGATATTACAGTATTAGATAAAATCTGCGAGAAGTGTCAAGCAATTCAAGAAACGACATTTCCCTTTGAGGAAATATTTTTAAGTGTTGCAAGTCTGCTATTAGGCGTTTTTCTTAATGCTTTGGTTGCCGGTATAAAACTCGACGGCTCAGCTTTAAGTGTTTTTTCCTATGTAGTTTCTCCTGCAATCGCTGTCGGTTGCGGTGTTGCATACTTTTTCTTAAAAAGGACAAAACATGAGAATGCGAAGCAACTGACAAAAGAGATTTTGGAATATATTGCTGATATTGAAGATCAATGTGACTGCGTAGAAGATGTAACAGCGAAAGTTTGACAACTCAAAGGCCTGCATCCCAAAACAGGATGCAGGCCTTTTGTAACATTAAGGTTTTGTCATATCCGAGTATAAGCGCATCAGTTCCGCTACGCAGGTGGCTTCGGTCATGGTTTTTACGTCGAAACCATAGGCCCGCATGACGGCTTTATCATTTTCTTGATGGGCCTTGCGAAGCTCCGGGGGCATGGTGGTCTCGTCGTAGAGGTCGGCAAGGCTGGAATCGGGATATAATGCCCGGGCGTCCAGAATGGCTTGGGCGGTCTGCTCGATTTTAGCCCGCTGTTCCTCCGTAGGAGTGGGCCAAGGAAAATTGTTGTAGACATTTGTGATAGTATAACGATAATCGCTTTTTAAGCGACCACAAACTGTACGCATCCAAGCGTTGCTTACATTGCTCGTAAGTATTCCAAAATGATACAAAGTTGCATCAGGCAACATTTGCACAAGGTTTGTCGTGATGACAGAACAAGGCAGAAACCCAATCGGAATGTATCGTCTCCTCTCACTGGAGGTAAGCGGAACAATCAAATAATTGCCTGTCGTTGGCTGACGAATTTCTCCAAAAAGACTTGGTGTATCCGCAAGTTTCGCAGTTGCTCCTCGCTTGCTGTTTTCCCGCATCTCTTGTACTGCCTGTATACGTTTCATAACGGTTGGCATTTTTCGTAAATCTGCTGGATTTGCACCAACAAGCCACAAGCAATATCGTTTTAAGCCGTTAATAAATTCGCGTGAACCAACTAATTGACGAATGTATTTTTGGGCTTCCGGCTCTTCCCTCAAAAAAGATTCTAAATCGTCAGCCTCAATAATCAAATTGCCATCATCAATAGGGGTGTTTCCAAATACCATCTCAGGAACGTCGCATATAGGTTTCTTTCGGTTTTCAATGAATACATTATCACCATCGAAAAGATAGGCGTTAATATTCTTTGCTATCTGGGGCCTATCTGATGAATATATTACCTTTGGTCTGTCATTAGGTGCAACACTGAATCCTACAATGACACAATGAACATGGGCTTTGATTTTTGCCTCACTGTCCCAGCGGAATGTCCGATGGGCAAAGTCAATGTGTACCCCCGAATCAAAGAGCGGCTTCCACAGATTCGCCACGGACTCGCCTTGACAAACGGAGTTGGTGGACACCAGAGCAGAGCGAATCTCTGTGCCCTCCATCAGCTCCGCCGCCTTCTTATACCAGCAGGACACATAGTCTAAATTCCCGGCGTTCTTCCAGCCGGGAAAGACGGCGTTCAAATCATCCTTTTGAGCCGTGTCCATCATCCTTGCGCCCACAAAAGGTGGATTGCCCATAATGTAGTTGAGTTTTGACTTCGGGACAACACTTTCCCAGTCCAGCCGCAGGGCGTTACCCTCGGTGATGTTGGCGTAGGATTTGAGGGGGAGGAAATCAAGGGACATTTGCACCACGTCCTCGGTCTCCTTCATCATCTGGCTTTCCGCGATCCACAATGCGGTCTTTGCCACCGTCACGGCAAAGTCGTTTATCTCTATCCCATAGAATTGCCCGATGGATACCTTGATGGGGTTGCCGAAGTCCATAATAATTTGGCCCCGGTTCAATTCGGAAATGACCTCGTTTTCCAGCCGCCGCAGGGAGAGGTAGGTCTCTGTCAGGAAGTTTCCGCTCCCGCAGGCCGGGTCAAGGAAGGTCAGAGAGGCCAGCTTCTTCTGGTAGGCTTCCAGCTTTCCACGGCGGGTCTTTTCCACCGCTGTGGCCTTGATTTCCTCCAGCTCGGCCCTCAACTCGTCTAGGAACAGGGGGTCTATGACCTTGTGGATGTTCTCAATGCTGGTATAGTGCATCCCACCGCTCCGGCGGGTCTCCGGGTTCAACGTGCTTTCAAACACGGCTCCAAAAATGGTAGGGCTGATATTGCTCCAGTCGAAGTCCTCACTGGCCTTGTGAAGAATGAGGCCGACAATGGCTTCATCCAGCCGGGGGATGATGATATTCTCATCTGCAAACAGGCCGCCGTTGACGTAGGGGAAGGCCAGCAGGTCATCGTCCAGGTAAGGGTCCCGGTCCTCCACCTTCGTATCAAGAATCTTGAACAGGTTGATAAGAGCCAAACGTGGCTCGGCAGTGTGGGCCTTTAGGTAGTCGTGGAACATGAGCCGATGGCCGAATATCCCGGCGTCCTCGGCGTACAGGCAGAACACCAGACGAACACACAGGGCGTTCAGGCTCTTGAGGGTTTCCGGGTCGCCGGGGTCTTTGTATTGCTTCAAAAGAGCGTCATAGAGCACCCCCACAAGCTGACCGGCTTGCAGGGAAATTTCCATTTCCTTTTTTATATTCTCATTGCCCATATCCACCAGAAAGGCGAGGCGGTGGTATTCCTTTTCCAGATTTTTTAGCAGGACAGTTTCCGGCTCGTCATTGGGCCGGTCCATGTCGTGTATCTCAAAGCTCTGGAAGTTGCAGACCACGATCCAGCGGGGATTCTCGCTGTGGGGCAGGTTCCCCGCATAGCGGCGGGCCTGCCCATAGGGGGTAAGGGTGGAGCCGTCGGACTGCTTGTAGCCTTTTGCCAAGTCAATGTCCGCCCCCTTTTGCTCAATGAGAACATGGGTAGCGGAAATCAGACCGTCAATAAAGCTGGTGTGATCCAGCTTGACGGGGACTTCAAAGGAGATATACTTGTCTGGCTCTGCCACACCGTAGACCTTGGAAAGCAGGGCCGTCCAGAAAAGAGCGGTCTCCTGCTTTTCATCACCCCGTCCCTTCCAGTCGGCGGCGAATTGTTTTGCGGCGGCTCTCTGCTCGGCGGCTGTCATGGGAATCCCCTCCCCTCATGTGGATAAAAGCATTATAACATATCTTGTTGAAGATTGGTATATCGAAAACCACAAACGACCAGTCAATGATTTCGCCAGCATGGAGTTTTGACAGCAAAACTCCGCTTGTTAGGGGCGAGGCCCCTAATACCCCCGGTAGCACAGAGGCGGAAGGCGGTCAAGGGTATACAAGCGGGCTACGCCCGCCCTTGAGCGCCTTCCACCTCTGTGCTTTTCTGTCACTAAGGGCGGCAAGGCCGCAAAGCGGCTTGCCGCCCTTCTCTCTACTGGTTCGGAAATTGCGTCTCCATTTGAGACATAAAAATGTACCTCAATTTGAGGTACATTTCTGCCTGAATAAAAAAAGGGCCCGCAGCCGCACCGCGGCCTGCTCGCCTTAGTTACCGAAAAAGCAGAGGAGACAATGGAAGTCAAGGGCGGGCGAAGCCCGCTTGTAACACCCTTGACTTCCGTTGTCCCCTCTGCTATGGGGTTTTAGGGGCGTTAGCCCCTAACCAGTGAATTTGTACTACAAATTCCATGCTGGCGCGGACTTTGACGATATCATTTGCGTTGTAATAGCTGAGAATGTGTACTTAACCATTCCCAAATGTGTATTGCTGAATACTACCCAAAAACACGCTCAAACAGGTGTGCAGACACCGCTTAGATCCAGTTATATCAATGCTTTTCGGTCTGTGTGTTAAGAGATACCATCCATAGGTCATTAGCAATACTTTATTGACAGCGGCGCCGATGGCGGCGAAGTCGTGCCCCTCATAGAGGGCGCCCCGTTGGTCGGCGGAGGTCTTGGGCGCAAGGGCGGCGATGACGGGATAGCCCAGGGGGTTGAGCCGCCGGGTCAGAGCGCGCAGGAAGGCTGCATATCGCGGGGCGTCCTCGGCGAAGACATATTCAAAGTCCACGTCCAGACCGCTGTAGCCCTTTTCACGAAGCTTGACGATAATATTGTCGGTGAGCTTCTCCTGAAGCTGGGGATCGTTGAGGAGGAGGTGGGCCAGTTCATTGGAAAAGCTACCCTCCTCGGTGAGGGTAGACAGATGCATGAGAGGGGCCACCGAAAAGCGCCGGGCGGAGGTGATGAGCCGTGCGTCCTCAGGTTCCACCAGAGTTCCGGAGGGTGTGAACCCATAGGTGAAGGGGGTCAGATAGGTCAGATAGGGGAGGGTGGAGAGGAGGAGCTCATCACTGATATAGGGGTATGCATAGGCGTTGACAGAGATGAGGGGGCCGGGCTCCTGCTGATAGGAGATAACGATGGTCTCTCCGGGCCAGATCTCACTGCGCCCTGTGAGGATGGGGTTATTCTGAAAGAGCTGGCGCAGGCTCACGCCGTACTCCTGGGCGATGGCGGTGAGGGTCTCGCCGGGGCGGACCGTGTGGGTGACCCTGGGGAAGCGGATCACCAGAGCCTGCCCCGCCACCAGGCGCTCAGGGCGTTCCAGGCCGTTGTCCAGGGCGATCTGAGACATGGGGACGCCGTATTCCAAAGCGATAGAATAGAGGGAGTCTCCCGGCCTTACCACATGGATCTCCATAGGCTCACACCAGAGTGATGAAGTCGCCGTAGGCCCAGCCCACTACGCCTTCATAGCGTACCACATACCAGTCACGGTACTGGTTGATGACGGTCAGTCGCGCTCCGTTGGGGGCCTGGGTCACCACATAGGAGGATACGCTGGGCTTATCCCGGAGATTCAGATTGCCCCAGTTCACGTCCACCACGCCTTCCCGGTAGGGGACAGGGGAGAGGAAGGGGGTGCCGAAATACTCCGTCAGGGACAAAACAATGTTTCGGGCGGCGGTCTCGATGTTGTCCTTGATCCATGCCGCGTCATCTCTGTTGTCGTGGTAGCCCAGCTCAATGAAGACAGAGGGGGCGATGGGCTTGGTGACCTCGCCGATGGTGGTGGAGGGTTCGGCACGTACATCGTTGGGCAGCGGGTAGATCTCCTTGAGCCCGTCCACGATCATGGTGGCTGCCCGCTTTCCCTGCTGACTGCCGGGATAATAGAAGACGATGATCCCCCGTTTTTGCCCGTAGAGGCCCTCAGGGGCTGCGTTGGAGTGAAGGGCCAGGTGGAGGTCATAGCTGCCTTGATTGGACTGCCGGATGGAGGAGGCGGCGGTCATCTGGGGGGTGTTTCTGGTATAACGGATCCCGGAGGCGGTGAGGTAGGGGACCATGGCGTCGGCCAGTCGGTTCATCCACTCCTCCTCGGTGCCGCCGTTGACATAGAGGTTTCTCTCCTGGGTGGAGGGTGAAAGATATATGATGGGCATATGGATACCTCCTTTTTGTTTATCCTATGCCCTCCCTGAGAAAGGGGTGCGGCGCATAGGACAAGGCCGGGGGGCCATATCCTTACAAAAAGGAGGGGCGGCCATGGATACCAGAGTGGGAGAGCTGCGGTGCAAGGAGGTCATCAACGTGACCGACGGCAGTCGGTACGGCTATGTGGGGGATGCGGAGGTGGATCTGGAGACCGGGCAGATCCGCACCCTCATCGTTCCCGGCAGGCTGCGGCTGTTCGGACTGCTGGGCCGGGAGGCGGAGCGGATCTTTCCCTGGTCGGCGGTCCGGCGCTTTGGTGAGGACATCATCCTGGTGGAGGCCGACGCCCCCCATCTTCCGTCCCGGCGGGGAAAGCGGTAGCGCGGCGGAAAAATCTTGCGCATCGTGTCAGGACTCGTTATAATAAGAAAAGTGCGAAAACCTACTTTTCGGGAGGAATTGCCCATGTGTGGCATTGTTGGCTTTATCGGCGCCGAGGAGGCGGGCCCTATTCTTCTGGATGGGCTCTCCCGCCTGGAATATCGCGGCTATGACTCGGCAGGTCTGGCGATCTATGGCGCCGGACAGGGCCTTCAGGTGGTGAAGGCCAAAGGTCGGCTGAAGGTACTGTCCGATCTGACCCAGGGAGGCGCCGCGATCCATGGCTCGGTGGGACTGGGGCATACCCGCTGGGCCACCCATGGTGAACCGTCGGACGTGAACTCCCACCCTCAGGTCTCCGGAGACGGACGCTTTGCCGTGGTGCACAACGGGATCATCGAAAACTATGTGGAGATCAAGGAGTTTCTGGAGCGCAAGGGCGTGAGGTTTGTCTCCCAGACCGATACCGAGGTAGTGGCCCAGCTGCTGGAATATTACTATACCGGTGATTTGCTGGGAGCGGTAAGCAAAGTGCTTCACCGCATCGACGGCGCCTATGCCTTTGGCATTATCTGCGCCGACTGCCCGGACAAGCTGGTAGCGGTGCGCAAGGACAGCCCCCTGATCCTGGGCCATGGGGAGGGCTTCAACCTTCTGGCCAGCGATGTCACCGCCGTGATCAAGTATACCCGGGAGGTGAGCTACCTGGATGACGGAGAGGTGGCCGTACTCACCACCGACGGCGTCCAGGTCTATGATGCCTATCTCCAGCCCACAGAGAAGGAACTGTGTCATGTGGACTGGGAGATCTCCGCCGCGGAGAAGGGCGGCTATGAGCATTTTATGGCCAAGGAGATCATGGAGCAGCCCGAGGCCTTCCGCAAGACCGTATTTCCCAGGCTGAAGGACGGCCGGGTGGTGCTGGATGATCTCCATTTCGACCAGGCCTACCTCAGGGGGATGGATAAGCTCTACGTCATCGCCTGCGGCTCCTCCTACCATGTGGGAATGGCGGCCAAGTACAATTTGGAAAAACTCCTGCGCAAGCCGGTGGAGGTGACCCTGGCCTCCGAGTTCCGCTACTGCGACCCCATCGTTACGGAGAATACCCTGACTCTGGTCATCAGCCAGTCCGGCGAGACCATCGATACGCTGGCCGCCATGCGGGAGGCGAGGAGGCTTGGCGCCCGGGTGCTCTCTGTCGTCAATGTGGTGGGCTCCACCATCGCCCGGGAGTCCGACGACGTGATCTACACCTGGGCGGGGCCGGAGATCGCCGTGGCCACCACCAAGGCCTATTCCACCCAGTTGGCGGTGACCTACCTCGTCGGACTCTATTTTGCCGATCTGCTGGGTACCATTTCTCCGGAGGAGTATGAGGCCGTCGTCTCCGAATTGCTTTTGCTGCCCACCAAGCTGGAGGCGGTACTGGAGCAGCGGGAGCGCATTCAGTACATGGCCTCGCTCTATTTCAACCACCCGTCCATTTTCTTCATTGGCCGTAATCTGGACTACGCCGTGGGGCTGGAGGGCTCGCTGAAACTCAAGGAGATCTCCTATATCCACTCTGAGGCCTATGCCGCCGGAGAGCTCAAACACGGGACCATCTCCCTGATTGAACCGGGCACCCTGGTGGTGGCCCTGGCCAGCTATACGCCGCTGTTTGAAAAGCTGATGAGCAATGTGGTGGAGGTGAAGAGCCGGGGGGCCGACGTTCTGGGACTGACGGTGGAGAGCCGTGGCGACGATATGGCAAAAACGGTGGATCACACCATCCGGGTCCCCGATACCCATCCCATGCTCCTGCCCAGCCTGGATGTGCTGCCCCTCCAGCTGTTTGCCTACTATGTGGCCCTTCAGCGGGGCTGTGATATCGACAAGCCGCGGAACCTGGCCAAATCGGTGACGGTAGAATAAGGAAATTGAATGGAAAAGTTTTTGAAAAAAAGAGAAATTTACACTTGACAGGGCAAAGGTGATATGATATCTTATGAACATAAACAGGAATGATTACTGTTTAATCTGATGACATAAAATAATTTTAGGAGGTACATCAATATGAAATGGGTTTGTTCTGTTTGCGGCTACGTCTACGAGGGTCCTGAGGCTCCCGCTGTCTGTCCCGTTTGTAAGGCTCCCAAGGAGAAGTTTGTGCAGCAGGCCGGTGAGCGGACCTGGGCTGCCGAGCACGTGGTGGGCGTGGCCCAGGGCGCTCCCGAGGAGATCCTCCAGGGTCTGCGGGAGAACTTCCAGGGCGAGTGCACTGAGGTAGGTATGTACCTGGCCATGGCCCGTGTGGCCCACCGGGAGGGCTATCCCGAGATCGGCGAGTACTGGCGCCGGGCCGCTCTGGAGGAGGCCGAGCACGCCGCCAAGTTTGCCGAGCTGTTGGGCGAGGTGCTCACCGACTCCACCAAGAAGAATCTGGAGATGCGGGTAGACGCCGAGTGCGGCGCCACCGAGGGTAAGTTCAAGCTGGCCAAGCTGGCCAAGGAGCTGAACCTGGACGCCATTCACGACACCGTCCACGAGATGGCCCGGGATGAGGCCCGCCACGGCAAGGCCTTCGAGGGGCTGCTGAAGCGCTACTTCGGCTGAGAAAGGGCGTACGTGAGCATGGATAAGTATGTCTGCCCCTGTGGCTATGTCTATGACCCCGCTGTAGGCGATCCCGACAACGGCATCGCCCCCGGTACCCCCTGGGAGGAAGTTCCCGAGAGCTGGGAGTGCCCCGTATGCGGCATGGGCAAGGACGTTTTCGAAAAGGAATAAGAGATCAGAAAGGGCGGGGCCATCAGGCCCCGCCCTTTTTCTATCTTCACTTCGCTCACTGAATGTGCTCGTGGTCGTTGATATGCTCCATACAGTAGCAGTAGTAACCGTTGCATTTGGAGCAATAGCGGAACTCCATGTCGGGGAATTCCGTATCCGTTTTGCCGCAGACGGCGCACTTGTGGATATAACCCTTTTGCTGATAGGCCGTCTTGGTGGCCTTTTTAAAGTCCACCGTCTGCTTGGAGTGCTGATGCTGGAAGCGCTGTTTGCGGTAGCCGATCCGCTCGGAAATATCTCCCCAGAAGAAAATGAAGAAATTGAGAATGGCGATCAAAGGCAGAAGGGCACCCACAATATCCAGGTGGATCAGGTTCAGCAGCACTGAGCCGCCGAAAATGGCGGCATCGAGCCAGGCCAGCCATTTGATCTTCACCGGGATGATGAAAAACAGCAGCACCTGCATGTCCGGATAGAGCACGGCAAAGGCAAAGAACATGGACAGATTCAGGAAGGTGACGCCGGCATAGCCTGTGATAAGACCGAAGAGAATGTTCAGCACCACCCCCAGCAGATAGAAGCAGTTGAAGTAGGGGGTGCCCCATTCCCGTTCCAACGTGGAGCCGATCCACCAGTAAAAGTAGAGGGAGAGGACAAAGGAGAGGGGGCTGGTGTTGAGGGGCTCGAAGACAAAGGTGACCAGCCGCCAGATCTGGCCATGGAAGATGGCGTAGGAGCTGAAGCCCACCAGGCTGGAGGCCATATAGCCGCTGAACATGTCCAGCAGATAGACGATGGCGGTGCCGAAAACGATGAGATTCATCAAATTGGGAATGCCGAAGCGGGGGTGCTCCCGGCAGAAGCGGTAGATGCGATTTTCAATGGCACGCAAGGCTTGGCCCTCCTATGAATACAGAATCGGATAGATTGATTGTACCCGCTTTACAGGGAAAAGTAAAGGAAGAAAGTGTTAACTTTTCTGTCAGGCCGATTCTTTTGTCCCTTTCCCCCGGGGAGCTCTTGACAAAGGGCGGACAGATGATATAATAGTGCTACAATTCAATAGCGCCTTATCAAGAGTGGTGGAGGGAACGGCCCGATGAAGCCCGGCAACCTGCGCAAGCAAGGTGCCAAATCCGGCGAGATAATCGAAAGATGAGGATGGGAAACTCCTGTGCTCTGTCGATTATGACAGGGCGTTTTTGTTTTGAAACAAAAGAAGGGAAGCAAAGAACATGGCACACAGACTTTTTACTTCGGAATCGGTGACAGAGGGGCACCCCGACAAGATCTGCGACCAGATCTCCGACGCGGTGCTGGACGCCATCCTGGAGCGGGATCCCGTTGCCCGGGTGGCCTGCGAAACCACTGTGACCACCGGCCTGATCCATGTGATGGGGGAGATCACCACCTCCTGCTACGTGGATATTCCCAGCATTGCCCGGGGTGTGGTGCGGGACATCGGCTATGACCGGGCCAAGTTTGGCTTTGACTGCGATACCTGCGCTGTCATCACCTCCATCGACGAACAGTCCCCCGACATCGCCCTGGGCGTGGACAAATGCCTGGAGGCGAAGGAAGGGGAGAGCGACGACGGCCTGGACAACGGCGCCGGGGATCAGGGTATGATGTTCGGCTATGCCTGCGACGAGACTCCGGAGCTGATGCCTCTGGCCCTGTCTCTGGCGCAGAAGCTGTGCCGCCGGCTGACTCAGGTCCGCAAGGAGGGCCTGGTGGACTACCTGCGGCCCGACGGCAAGAGCCAGGTCACCGTGGAGTATGACGAGCAGGGAACCCCGGTGCGGGTGGATACGGTGGTCCTCTCCACCCAGCACAGCCCTGATGTGGAGCTGGAGCAGCTCCGGAAGGACATGGTGGAACTGGTCATCAGACCCGCCATCCCCGGGGAGCTGCTGGACGGAAAGGTGAAGATCTACGTCAATCCCACCGGTCGGTTCGTAGTGGGTGGGCCTCAGGGGGATTCCGGCCTCACCGGGCGGAAGATCATTGTGGATACATATGGCGGCAGCGCCCCCCACGGTGGCGGCTGTTTCTCCGGAAAGGATCCCACCAAGGTGGATCGCTCGGCGGCCTATATGGCCCGCTATGTGGCGAAGAACATCGTGGCGGCCGGTTTGGCGAAGCGGTGCCAGATCGAGCTGGCCTACGCCATCGGGGTGGCCCGGCCGGTAAGCGTGCTCATCGACACCTTCGGGACCGGCACGGTCTCTGACGAGGCTATTTCCGAGGCGGTGAAAAAGGTCTTTGATCTGCGGCCCGGCGCCATTATCAAGAGCCTGGATCTCCGCCGGCCCATCTACCGCCAGACCGCCGCCTACGGGCACTTCGGCCGCACCGATGTGGATCTGCCCTGGGAGCGCACGAATCAGGTGGAGGCGCTGAGGGCGGCACTGTAACGGGGATCGGAAATGCCCCTGCCCGGAGTGTCAGGCCCCGCAATGAGGCGCGCCTCATTGCGGGGCCCTTTCCTTTGTCAGAAACGGTTGATTTTCCCGGCTTTTTCCTGTACAATAAACCTGCTATGAAAATTTTGAGAGGGAGGACCTCTTTATGAATGTACTCTATCTGCTCAATCACGCCGGGAAGGCGGGGACGGAACGGTATGTAGAGACCCTGGTGAAGTATCTCTCCGCCGACGGGCGGATCAAGCCATTTTTTGCCTATCATGAGGGCGGGCTCCTGGTGGAGCGGCTGGAGGCCATGGGAGTGCCTGTCCGGCAGGTGGTCATGTCAAGCCGCTTTGACTGGAAGGCGGCCAAGGCACTGGCCAAACTCTGCGGAGAGTGGGACATTGATCTGATCCACTGTCACTACCTGCGGGAGAATTATATCGCCATGTTGGCGAAAAGCTATAATAAGAAGATCCGGGTGGTCTACACCAACCACTTTGTCATCCCCAACGACGCCGTGACCCGGCTTTCCAACCGACTGCTGGATAAGCGGCAGGATCAGATGATCGCCGTATGCAACCGGGGCAGGGAACAGCTCATTGCCAATGGCTGGAACGGCGACCACATCCAGGTGGTCTTCAACGCCGTGGATCCGGCGGCCTGGGCGGGAGACCGGAGCGAGTCCACCATCCGCGCCGAGCTGGGCATTCCGGAGGATCGGTTCGTCATGTTCTGCGGTTCCCGCTTCGCCGATGACAAGGGGCACAAGTATCTCATCGACTCCGTCAAGCGGCTCACCGAGCTGTGCCCTGTGCCCTTTACCCTGGTGCTGGCGGGGGACGGCCCCCTGCTGGAGCCCACAAAGGCCCAGGTAAAGGAGTTGGGGTTGACCGGGGAGCAGGTGAAATTCCTGGGCTTCCGCAAGGACATCAAAAACCTTTACAAGGGCGCCGACCTCTATATCAACTCCTCCCAGCACGAGGCGCTCAGCTACGCCATCATTGAGGCCATGGCAGCCGGCCTGCCTGTCATCGCCACCGATATGGGGGGCAACTCCGACATCGTCAACGACGACGCGGGCTGCGGCCTGTTGGTGGAGTACGACAATCCTGATTCCATGGCGGGGGCCATGAAAGTATTGCTGGAGGAGCCTGACTTCCTGGCCCGGTGCCGGGAGGGGGCCCGCAGGACCATCCTGGAGAAGTTCGAGATCAACCACTTTGCCGACGTGACCTACGGCGTCTATGAAAAAGCCCTGAAGGGCTGAGTTTGGAGAAACTGTCTATGACCATGATTGAAAGCAGCTATGTCTGCCGCTTTTTCCTGACCCTCTGGGGGGCGCTCATTGGCGCCTGGGAGAGCAGCCGGGTGGGAAATGCTATGCGTGCCTTTGGCCGGAGCTTTGCCCACTGCGTTCAGAGCAGTGCGGTGTGTGCCTTCCTTTGGCGGGAGGGGACACTGCCCGGAAGCTGGAGCGGCAGCCTGACCTGCCGGTTCCTGACCTTCTTTTTGAACATTCCCTGTGCGCTGTGCCGGTGGATCTACGGCCTGGGCAAAGAGCTATGGGACGGCAGCCTGATCTTCCGGGCGGTCGCCGGTCTGGGCGCAATGCCCTATCTCTGCCTGGGCGGTTTTCTGGCCCTGATGCTCATGGTGCCCCATGACCGCTGGGACAACCGCTGGGCGCTGATGGCGGCGCTGGCGCTGACCGTGCTTTTTGCTCTGGGCTGTGCCAGGAAGCCCAAGAGCCGGCTGGAGCCCGGTGCGTTGGGGCCCTGGCTGATCCTCTTTATGGCCTTTGTGTGCTATGCCTTCCTCTCATCTCTGTCCTGGAAGATGTCCCTGCGGTTCGTGGGCTTCTACCTGGCGGCCTTCCTGCTGTGCCTGCTGGCGGTGAGCGCGGTGGAGAACTACCGGCAGGTGGAGATCATGGCCGTGATGGTGGTGGCGGGGCTTACCGTGGCCGCCCTCTACGGCTGCTATCAGGGAGTCATCGGGGTGGATGTGGTGGCCAACCAGCAGGACATGCTGGTGAACAAGGGGATGCCCGGACGGGTCTATGCATTCTTTGACAATCCCAACAACTTTGCCGAGCTGCTGGTCATGCTTGCGCCCCTGACCTACGCTTTGTTCCTCAACGCCAGGACCTGGCGGGGGAAGCTGGGGGCCCTGTTCTCCTTTGGGGTGTGCGGCATCGCCCTGGCCTACACCTATTCCCGTTCCGGCTGGCTGGGCTTTGCTCTGGCCACGGTGGTGTTCATCGCCTTCTGCAACTGGAGGCTGATCCCGCTGCTTGTGGTGCTGGGTGTGTGCTGCATCCCGCTGTTGCCGGAGACCATCTATAACCGCATCCTCACCATTGGAAACACCAAGGACTCCTCCACCAGCTACCGCTTTGCCATCTATGAGGCCAGCGGCGTGCTGATGAAGGATTACTGGTGCCGGGGCGTGGGGCTGGGCAGCGATATTTTGAAGCAGACCTTCAAGGGCTACCCGCCCATGTTTGACGGGAACTTTCCCATCCACACCCACAACAATTATCTCCAGGTCTGGGCGGAGATGGGGCTGGGAGCGGTGGCGGTCTTTATCGGTATGCTCCTCAGCCAGGTGAAGACAGGGATCCGGGCCTATACCCAGTGTGCCGACAAGCGGCTGAAGAACCTGCTGGCCGCCGCGATGGCGGGCTTCTGCGGCATCCTGCTGATCTCTGTGGCGGAATACACCTGGTTCTATGCCCGGAACATGTTTGTCTACTTCTTTCTCTTCGGTCTTATCGCCGCCTGCGCCAAGCTGGCCCGAACGAGCGCTCAGAGCGCGGCGGAGTAAAAGCCCACAAAAGAAAAAACGGAGGCCGCCTCTCAAAGGCGGCCTCCGCTTTGTTCTGTTTTCGTTGTGGGGTCCGGGCTCAGTCGTCGGTGCGGTAGCGCTTTTGCTCCTTGTAGGTGCAGTGGAGCAGCTCGTGGGCCTTGTGACTGCCCGGCTCGCCCAGATACTCGGCGTAGACCTTTTTCACCACCGGGTTGTCGTGGCTCTTGCGGTAGGTCTGGCCCGCGTCCTGGGTGTAGAGGGCCTTGGCCCGGAGTCCGGCCAGGTCGGTAAAGGAGCGGGTATCCGAGGAGTGGAGGGGTTGGCCGCCGCCGTTGACACAGCCGCCGGGGCAGGCCATGAACTCAATGAAGTCATAGTGGAGGCTGCCGTCGGCCAGACCGTCCAGCACCTTCTTTACATTGGTGAGGCCGGAGGCGGCACAGACCTTGACGGTGCGTCCGGCAATGTCATAGCTGGCCTCCTTGACCCCTTCCATACCCCGTACGTCGGTGAAGTCCAGGCTCTTGAGCTCCTGGCCGGTGAGCACCTCGGCTACGGTGCGCAAAGCGGCCTCCATCACGCCGCCGGAGGCGCCGAAGATGGTGGCGGCGCCGGTGGAGACGCCCAGCATGGGGTCAAATTCCCCGTCGGGCAGATGGTCGAACATCATGCCCGCCTGGGTGATCATCCGGGCTAGCTCCCGGGTGGTGAGGGATACGTCCACAGGCATACAGCCGTTTGCCATCCGCTGCTCCTCCCGCTGAACCTCGTACTTCTTGGCGGTGCAGGGCATGATGGACACCACGTAGATGTCCTTGGGGTCGACGCCCGCCTGCTCGGCGTAATAGCTCTTTACCAGAGCACCGAACATCTGCTGGGGGGATTTGCAGGAAGAGAGGTTGGGGAGGAACTGGGGGGCGTGCTGCTCGCAGTAGCGGATCCAGCCGGGGGAGCAGGAGGTGATGAGGGGGAGGGGACCGTCGCCCTGGAGGCGGTGGATGAACTCGGTGCCCTCCTCCATAATGGTGAAGTCGGCGGCGGTGTCCACGTCAAAGACCTTGTCAAAGCCCAGCCGCTTGAGGGCGGTGACCATCTTCCCCTCCACGTTGGTGCCCACGGGCATGCCGAAGCATTCGCCCAGAGTGGCCCGGACGGAGGGGGCGGGGCCCACCACCACGTGCTTGGTGGGATCGTGAAGGGCTTCCATCACCATGTCCGTATGATCCTGCTCCGCCAGGGCGCCGGTGGGACAGGCCACGATGCACTGACCGCAGGACACACAGTCCACCTCCGCCAGATCCCGGTCAAAGGCACAGCCAATATGGGTGGCGAAGCCCCGGTCGTTGGGGCCGATGACCCCCGCCTGCTGGATCTTCCGGCACATGGCAGTACACCGGCGGCAGAGGATACACTTGGAATTGTCCCGGATCAGATGGAGTGCGGTGGTCTCCATCTGGGGCGGAAGCTGGTCATTGGCGTACCGCACGGCGTCAATGCCCAGGTCGGAGGCCAGCTGCCGCAGTTCACAGTGGGCGTTCCGGGAGCAGGTCAGGCAGTCCATCCGGTGATTGGAGAGGATAAGCTCCAGGGTGAGCTGGCGGGAGTGGCGGACCTTGGGGGTGTTGGTAAAGACCTCCATGCCCTCAGCCACGGGGTAGACGCAGGAGGCCATCAGGCTCCGGGCCCCCTTGACCTCCACCACGCAGATGCGGCAGGCGCCGATCTCGTTGACGTCCTTCAGAAAGCACAGAGTGGGGATCTTGATGCCGGCGCTGCGGGCGGCCTCCAGAACGGTGGTGCCCTCCGGGACGGCGACGGGGATATTATCGATGGTAAGATTGACCGTTTTCGGTTCCATGTTTCCGCCCCTCCTTTATATTTTCGCGATGGCGTCAAAACGGCAGTTGCTCAGACACACACCGCACTTGATGCACTTGTTGGGATCGATGGTGTGAGGCGCGCGGATGGCGCCGGTGATGGCGTCGGCCGGGCAGTTCTTGGCGCAGAGGGTGCAGCCCTTGCACTTGTCGGGGATGATGTGGTAAGACACCAGGTTCTTACACACCCCGGCGGGGCAGCGCTTTTCCACCACGTGGGCGATGTACTCCTCCCGGAAGTATTTCAGCGTGGAGAGCACCGGGTTGGGAGCCGACTGTCCCAGCGCGCACAGGGAGGATTCCTTCAGGTGGTAGCACAGCTCCTCAATGGTGTCGATATCCTCCAGAGTGCCGTTGCCGTCGGTGATCTTGCACAGCAGGTCGTAGAGCCGCTTGGTGCCAATGCGGCAGGGGGTACACTTACCGCAGGACTCGTCCACGATGAAGGACAGGAAGAACTTGGCGATATCCACCATACAGTTGTCCTCATCCATGACGATAAGGCCGCCCGAACCCATCATGGAGCCGATGGCGGTGAGGGAGTCGTAGTCGATGGGGGTGTCGATGAGCTCGGCGGGAATACAGCCGCCGGAGGGGCCGCCGGTCTGAGCGGCCTTGAACTTCTTGCCGTGAGGCACGCCGCCGCCGATGTCCTCCACAATGGTGCGCAGGGTAGTGCCCATGGGGATCTCCACCAGGCCCGTGTTGACGATCTTGCCGCCCAGGGCGAAGACCTTGGTGCCCTTGGAGCCCTCGGTACCGATGGCGGCGTACTGGTCGGCGCCGTGATTCAGGATCCAGGTGATATTGGCGTAGGTCTCCACGTTATTGAGAAGGGTGGGCCGCTGCCACAGACCCTTGACAGCGGGGAAGGGGGGACGGGGCCTGGGCTCGCCCCGGTGGCCCTCAATGGAGGTCATAAGGGCGGTCTCCTCGCCGCAGACAAAGGCGCCGGCGCCCAGACGCAGCTCGATGTCAAAGGAGAAGTCACTGCCCAGGATATGCTCGCCCAGCAGCCCGTACTCCCGGGCCTGGCCAATGGCGGTCTGGAGCCGCTTGACGGCGATGGGGTACTCCGCCCGGACGTATATGTAGCCCTGGGTGCCTCCCACGGCGTAGGCGGCAATGGTCATGGCCTCCAGAATGGAGAAGGGGTCGCCCTCCAGCACGGAGCGATCCATAAAGGCGCCGGGGTCGCCCTCGTCGGCGTTGCAGCAGACGTATTTGACTCCGTCGGGGCTCTGGGCATCCTTGGTAAACTGCCACTTCATTCCCGTGGAGAAGCCCGCTCCGCCCCGGCCCCGGAGGCCGCTTGTCTTGATGGCGTCCACAATGGCCTGGGGATCGGTGTGGTTCTCAATGATATTGCCCAGGGCCAGATAGCCGTCGGCGCCGATGTACTCGTCAATGGATTCCGGGTCGATGACGCCGCAGTTGCGCAGGGCGATACGGGTCTGATGCTTATAGAACTGGGTATCGGAAAGGGAGGTGGCGGTGGAGCCCTCGTCACCCTCCAGATGGAGGAGCCGATCCACGATGCGTCCCTTCACCAGGTGTTCCCGGACGATCTCGGGTACGTCGGCCGCCGTGACCCGGCTGTAGCAGGCCCCGTCGGGGAAGATCATTACAATGGGGCCTGCGGCGCACAGGCCAAAGCAGCCGGTGCGAACCACCTTTACTTCGTCCTGAAGCTCGGCCCGCTTGAGCTCGGTCTCAAAGGCGTCGGCGATCTTGGGGCTCTCCGAGGAGGTGCAGCCGGTGCCGCAGCATACCATTACATGGGTGCGGATCAATTTCATGCCTTCTCCTCCTCCCGTTCTGCCGCGCCGATGGTGAACTTGGTGACCACCTGACGGTTGACCAGATGCTCGGTGACAATGGTGGGTACCATCTCAGGCTGGACCTTCACGTAGGTGACCTTTTCCTGGCCGGGGACATAGACCTCCACAATGGGTTCCAGACGGCACACGCCGATACAGCCGGTCTGCGTCACCGAGATCCCGCGGAGGTTGCGTCTGTCCACCTCCTGGAGGAAGGCGGTAAGTACCGGCTTGGCTCCGGCCGCGATGCCGCAGGTGGCCATACCCACCGCCACACGGATATTGTTATCCGACTGGTCGCGTACGTCCAGCTGCTTTTTCATCTGCTCCCGAATGGCCTTCAATTCTTCCAAGCTCTTCAATTTATTCCACTCCTTTAAGCTCCCGCCGTTCGGGCGGGGCGGTCATTTTGATTCAAAGTCCGGCTTCCTGCTCCCACAGATATTCTGTGATCCAGGCAAAGACCTCCGGGGCATCCAAAGCGACCTCGGGGCCCAGCATCTCCCGCATCTCCCTGGTGTCCAGGGTGTAGCCGCCCCGGAGGGTGGTGTGGGAGAATAGGAAATCCACCTGGGGTGAGCCCTGAATGATGAGGGCGAAGGTTCCGGGCAGGTCGCCCAGAGGCGCGCAGTCCAGATGATCCAGATGGAACCTGGCGGTCACAACAGTGCCCGATCCCTCGGCGCTCTCCAACTCCACACTGCCTCCGGTCTGCTCTGCCGCCATGCGGTACAGAGGGATACCCAGCCCGACCTTGCGGGTGGTGCGGGTGGTGGTAAAGGGATCGGACACGGCGGCCAGAAGGGAGGGGGGCATCCCTCTGCCGTTGTCGGCAACGCGGATGGTGAGCAGGCGCTGGGCCGACTCCGTAAGCTCGATCCGAACCAGGGTGGCTCCGGCGGCGGTGGAGTTCTTTGCGATATCCAGCAGGTGAAGGGATAGCTCCTTCATTGATAGCTGTCCAGAATGCCGGGGATCTGGTCGGGGGTGAGACGGCCGTACACGTCCTCATTGATCATCATGACGGGGGCCAGTCCGCAGGCGCCGATGCAGCGGCAGGCGTCCAGGGAAAACTTGCCGTCGGGAGTGATGCCGCCGGGGCCGATGCCGAGCTTTTTCTGTACCGCCTCCAGAATGGTACCGGCACCCTTTACATAGCAGGCGGTACCCAGACATACGGAGATCTGGTAACGCCCCTTGGGGTTCAGACTGAACTGGGTGTAGAAGGACACCACACCGTATACTTCGGACAGGGGAATGTCCAGGCCCTCGGCGATCATGATCTGAACCTCCTCGGGCAGATAGCCGAAGATGTCCTGGGCGGCCTGGAGCACCGGCATGGTAGAGCCGGGCTGCCCCTTGTGGAGGGCGATGATCTCCCTGAGCCGGGCCTCCTGTTCCGGTGTGCCCCGGTAGGGGACGGACGTTTTGACGTTGGGCATTCTTGAACTCACTCCTTACGCTTAAAAATGAGAGCAGACATCAGTGGGAAAGCTTATTGGCAACCCCGGCGAAGCCATTGGAGAACCTCCTGAACAGTCAACCGGGGAAGATCCATGTATTGATGGGCGTCGGGGATCTGATCCAGATAGTGGGCGTCACAGTTCACGATCATCGGCGCCTCCCGCAGATCAGGCCGCTGCCGCAGGGAAGGGGGACAGTGGGAGGTGATCTCCGCCAGGGAGAAGCCCATATCGGGATCCCACAGACCCAGATTTCCCAAGAGGGAAAAGGCGGGGCGGTCAATATGGGCGGGGAAGGCCACGCCACCGTAGGTATCCACCAGGGCGGAAACCTCGTAGATCCCGATGTCGGCGGCCCCCGCCAGGAAGGCGGTCTCCCGGCCCAGAATGCCGCTTTCGTCGTCCATCAAAAGCTGGTCGCCAAAATTGTCCGGGTCGTTGGGGATATCGGGCAGCCGGCTACGGACATAGGCGTCAAAGCGGGAGGCGGCCTCCAGATCGGGAAGGAGGCAGACCACATGGACGTCCTCCCGGGTGGTGAGCTCCATGCCCGGGACAGCCAGCAGGCCATTTCGCCGGGCGGCGCGCTGAAAGGCCGTGCAATTGCCTGTGGTGTTGTGGTCGGTGAGGGCCACTGCCTGAAGCCCCGCCAGGGCGCACATGGCCGCCAGATTGGCGGGGGTGTTGTCCTCTCCGCCGCAGGGGGAAAGGCAGGAGTGCATATGCAGATCGAAGGAGACCTTCATGGCCGGGCCTTCCATACTTCGGAGAGGCGAAGGGCGGCCTCGTAGGTGCCCTCGCCGCAGCCCAACACATTGACTCCGTGGGCCTGGGCCTTGCGGAGCAGATCCGGATCCGGTGTGACGGCCTCGGTGAGGAGCACCGCCGAGACGTCGGCCAGGGAGGCCACTGCCGCCACATTGCCGTTGGACATGATGGTCAACCAGACGGAGTCGGCGGGGGCACGGCCCATGACCCAACTGAGCAGGTCGCCGCAATAGCAGCCGGAGACCGTCCGCTCCGGCTGGGCCAGATGAAATACAGTAAGGGAAAGCCGGTCAACAAGCGTCTGTACAGTCATAAAAATCCCTCTCTGATCAGAGTCTGGATCACTCTACAAAACTATACCACAGAGTTCAAAGTTCCGCAAGGGGAAAGGCACAGGTGAAAAACTTCACAATTCTATTGTAGCATAAACGACGGGTGGGAAACAACCACTTGACGAAAAAAATAGATTCCTGTATAATAACAAATAATGTGAATGTCCGGAAGGGCCGCAACAGAAGTTGCGGCCTTTTGTTGTTGGAAACAGGAGGTTTTTATGTCTGAACAGATCCGGGAAAACAAGATGGGGGTCATGCCGGTGGGTAGGCTCCTGTTTACCATGTCCCTGCCCATGATGATATCTATGCTGGTGCAGGCTCTTTATAATGTAGTGGACAGTTATTTCGTGGCCAAGATCAGCCAGGACGCCCTCAACGCGGTGAGCCTTTCCTTTCCGGTGCAGAATCTGATGATCGGCGTGGCGGTGGGCACCGGGGTGGGCGTCAACGCCCTGCTCTCCCGGAGTCTGGGCGAAAAGAACTTTGAAACAGCCAACGCGGCGGCCGGAAACGGCCTTGTCTTGGCCTTTATCAGCGGTCTGGTCACCATTGTTCTGGGCCTCGTGCTGCCCCGGACCTTCTTTCTGGTGCAGACCGATATCGTGGGGATCGTGGAACAGGGCACCGAATATCTCACCATTTGCTGTACCTGGTCTATGGGTCTCTACATCGGCATTATGTGCGAGCGGCTGCTCCAGTCCACGGGAAATACCATCTACACCCTTGCCACGCAGGGTGTGGGCGCCGTCATCAATATTATTATGGATCCGGTGCTCATTTTCGGCCTGGGCCCCTTCCCGGCCATGGGTGTGGCGGGAGCCGCCGTGGCTACGGTGGCCGGTCAGATCGTGGGCGGGATCCTGGGAATCATCTTCAATCTGGCGGTGAACAAGGAGCTCACCTTCCGGTTCAGGTATCTGCGGCCCAGGGCCCAGGTGATCAAGCGGATCTACTCCGTGGGTGTACCCACCATTGTGATGAACTCCATCGGCTCCGTGATGGTCTTCGGGATCAACAAGATCCTCATGGGCTTTACCGATACAGCCACCGCCGTATTCGGTATCTATTTCAAGCTCCAGTCCTTTATCTTTATGCCGGTGTTCGGTCTGAACAACGGTTTGGTGCCCATCATCGCCTATAACTACGGGGCCCGGAACCGGGAGCGCATCCTTCGGGCCCGGCGGTTGGCCATTTATGCGGCGGTGGGGATCATGGCGGTGGGACTGGCCGTGGCAGAGATAATACCCGCCCGGCTGCTGAGTATCTTCGAGGCCTCCGACGAATTGCTGGAGATCGGCGTTCCGGCTCTGCGTATCGTGTGTACCTGCTTTATCTTTGCCGGCTACGGCATCGTTTCCGGCTCGGTGTTCCAGGCACTGGGACACGGGGTGCTGAGCATGGTGGTCTCCATTGTCCGTCAGTTGGTGGTGCTCCTTCCGGTGGCCTATCTTCTGTCCCTTTCCGGGCGGCTGGAGCTGGTGTGGCTGGCCTTTCCCATCGCGGAGCTCTCGGCGGTGGTGATGTGCACCATTTTCAACCGAAAGATCCGGCGGGAGGTCATCGATCCGCTGGCGTCATCCCAGGAAAACTGATCCGATCTCTCAGGCAAGGGTCTCTTTGAGACCCTTGCCTATTCTTTTGTTTTGGGGTATACTTTGCTTTGACTACACAGAAGGAAGGGAAGACCTTCATGACCGATTATTTTGATCTCACCGCCCCCAAGGAGACTATGGATCAGATCAGCAACCTGGGCCTGGCGCATCTGGGGGACGCCGTCTATGAGCTGATGGTGCGCTCCTGGCTCTGCCTCCGGGGCAAGGTCACCGCCAAGGGGCTCCACAAGGCCGCCGTCCACTATGTCTCTGCCCCCGCTCAGGCCCGGATGACAGAGCGGATCAGACCCCTTTTGTCCGAGGAGGAGCTGGACGTGTTCCGCCGGGGCCGCAACGCCTCCCCCCACTCCATCCCCCAGAATGCCAGCAGGGGGGAGTACCAGACCGCCACCGCCCTGGAGGCCCTCTTCGGCTGGCTGTGGCTCCGGGGAGAGAAGGACAGGCTCAATTTCCTGTTTGCCCTGATGATGGAGGAAGCTTAAATGGCCCTTGACGCACTGTGTCTGTCCGCCATATTGACTGAGCTGCGCACCGCCATTGAGGGCGGGCGGATCGACAAGATCCATCAGCCGGGGCCCCAGGATCTGATCCTCGCGGTCCGGGGGCCGGCGGGAAATGTGAAGGTGCTTCTCTCAGCCAATCCCAGCCATCCCCGGCTCCACCTGACCACGCTGGAGCGGGAGAATCCGGACAAGCCCCCCATGTTCTGCATGCTTTTGCGCAAGCACCTTACCGGGGCCCGGATCCTGGGTATGGAGCAGCCCTATATGGAGCGGACGGTCACCCTCCGGCTGGAGGCGTTGGATGAGCTGGGGGATCGGGTGGAGCGATCCCTGGTGCTGGAGGCTATGGGCCGCCACGCCAATCTCCTGCTGCTGGACGGGGAGGGACGCATCATCGACTGTGCCCGCCGGGTGGAGGGGGACATTACCACCGGAGCCCGTCAGCTATTGCCCGGGCTCTTCTATCAGTCGCCGCAGCCCCGGTTCGGCGTACCCCCCCTCATTGAGCGGGAGCTGCGCTTCCGGGGAGAAAACGGGCCTCTGGAGGAGTCCGTTGCCCGGGTGTGGGAGACTGTAAAGGCATATCCCTCCACACCTGTTATGCTCCTGCGGGAGGGGAAGCCGGTGGATTTTTCCTTCCTGCCCATTCTTCAATACGGCCCGGACACCGAACTGCGGGAATACCCCTCCTTCGGGCAGCTGCTGGACGAGTTCTACGAGACAAGGGAGCGGCAGGAGCGGGCCAGACAGCGGGGAGAGGATCTGCTGCGTTCGGTGCGCTCCGCCCGGGAGCGTGTGGCCCGAAAGCTGGGGAACCAGCGCCTGGAGCTGGAGAAGACCAGGGATCGGGAGCAGCTTCGCCGGATGGGCGATCTCCTCACCAGCAATTTGCATCGGATGGAGAAAGGGGCCTGTTCCGTGCGGGTCCAGAACTACTATGCCCCCCAGGGGGAAGAGGTGGAGATCTCTCTGGATCCCCTTCTCACCCCTCAGCAGAATGCGGCCAAATATTATAAGGAGTACAACAAGGCCAAAAACGCGGAAGGGGCGCTGACCGACCAGATCGAAAAGGGGGAAAGAGATCTGGCCTATCTGGACAGTGTGCTGGAGAGCGTCATTCTGGCCGAGGGAGAGCGGGATCTCCAGGAGATCCGCCAGGAGCTGGAGGAGACGGGATATCTGCGCCGGCGGAAGACGGATAAAAAAGGCGTCCGCCGGGTCTCCGGCAAGCCCATGGAGTTTCGCACCGACAGCGGTCTGCGCATCAGTGTGGGCAAGAACAATACCCAGAACGACCAGCTCACCACAAAGCGGGCCGGGAAGTGGGACTGGTGGTTCCACACCCAGAAGATCCACGGCTCCCATGTGATCCTCTGGACCGATGGGGCTGAGCCAGACCAGGTGAGCATAGCCCAGGCGGCGGCGCTGGCGGCCTGGTTCTCTCAGGGCCGGGACGCGGGGAAGGTGCCGGTGGACTATACTCCGGTGAAATATGTGAAGAAGCCCGCCGGGGCAAGGCCGGGTATGGTGATCTACACCACATATCAGACCATCATGGTCCAGCCCGACCGGGAGCTGGCGAAGCGGCTGCGGATAAAGTGAGAAAAACTTAGGAAAAATTAAGAAATTTCCGCCCCTTTCTATATTATAATAGGGAAAAAGGCCGGGAAAGGATGAAGTTGTCATGGAGACCTTTCATATTCTGGTGGTGGAGGACGATCCGGATATCAACAACCTGCTGTGCAGGATCGTCACCGGAGCGGGCTATGACTGCCGCCCCGCCTTCTCCGGCAGCGAGGCCGCCCTTCTCGCCGAAAAATACAGCTATGACCTGATCCTTCTGGATCTGATGCTTCCCGGCCTCACCGGGGAGGAGCTCATCGGTCAGCTTCGCCGGGGCAAGACCATGCCCATCATCGTCCTGTCCGCCAAGGCGGGGCTGGAGGATCGGGTGAATGTGCTCAGACTGGGGGCGGATGACTTTATCCCCAAGCCCTTTGATAACGCCGAAGTGCTGGCCCGGATCGAGGCCCAGCTGCGCCGCTACAAGAAGTTTTCCGCCGCCCAGGCGTCGGGGACGCTTACCTGCGGCGGTCTGGTGCTGGATCGTGAGGGGGTCACCGTCACCGCGGAGGGGCGGGAGGTAAGTCTCACCGCCCGGGAGTTCGAGATCCTGGCCCTGCTGATGGAGCATCCCAGGAAGGTCTTTACCAGAGAGCAGATCTATGAGCGGGTCTGGGGGGAGGAGTATATGGGGGACGACAACACGGTGAACGTCCACATCTCCAACCTCCGCTCCAAGCTCTCCAAGGCCAGTGACAGGGAATATATCAAAACGGTCTGGGGGATCGGCTTCAAAATGACAGAAGAAGCGTGAGCATAGGCACGCCGGTCCGGATGGACGAGCCTTCTTTACTTTTTCTTCACTTTGGCTTCAAGCTATCTTGTTGACTTTCTGTTATCCTTAGGGCACACCAAGAAAGTGAGGTCTTGCCAAATGGCAGAAAGTATTCTGGTGACCCGATCCCTCACCAAGCGCTATGGCAGCGCGGTGGCGGTGGATCAGGCCAACATCACGGTCTCAAAGGGAGATATCTACGGCCTGGTGGGCCGCAACGGGGCGGGGAAGACCACCATCATCCGTATGGTGTCCGCCCAGACCCTGCCCACCTCCGGTGAGCTGGAGCTGTTCGGCGCAACGGGGGAGATGGAGCTCCGGGCCGCCCGGGCCCGTACGGGGGCCATGGTGGAGATCCCCAGCTTCTATCCCTATCTCACCGCCCGGGAGAATCTGGAGTATTACCGCCGTCAGCGGGGGATCGCCGGCAGACATGTGGTGGAGGAGGCGTTGGAGCAGGTAAATCTGGCCGATACCGGAAAGAAGAAATTCAAGGCCTTCTCCCTGGGAATGAAGCAACGCCTGGGCCTGGCCCTGGCGCTGATGAACCGCCCTGAGCTTCTGCTTCTGGACGAGCCCATCAACGGGTTGGATCCCGAGGGGATCGTGGAGTTCCGCAACCTGCTGCTGGAGCTGAACCGTCAATATCAGACCACCATCCTTATCTCCAGCCACATTCTCTCGGAGCTGCAAAATCTGGCCACCTGCTACGGCTTTATTGACAAGGGCCGCATGTTGGAGGAGGTCAGTGCCGAAAAGCTGGCGGAGAAGTGCCGGGATTGTCTGGAGCTGAGGGTGGACGACGCCCCCCGGGCCGCCGCCCTGCTGGAGCGGGAGCTCTCCTTCCGGGACTTTGAGGTGCTTCCCGGCGGCGCGATCCGTCTTTACGAGGGACTGGAAGCCCCCCAGCGGATCACCAATCTGCTTGTGTCCCAGGGGATCTCCCTCTATGGGATGGAGCATCGGGGGGCCAATCTGGAGGACTACTTCCTGAACCTGATCGGGGGTGTCCGCCATGGGTAAGTATCTGAATGCGGAGGTCTATAAGGCCATTCACCGAAAGACGTACACCCTGGGCGCCCTGGCGGTGATACTGGGCTGCATTGCCGCCTTTTTTGCCATGATGAAAGGGCTGGGCGGGCCTGGGGCCACCTTTGGCTTCTTCGTCTCGGTCCTGTGTATGCTCTTTTCGGCCGGACTCTATTTTTCCTTGCTGGGCTGTGATATCGTTTTTTCCGATCAGTACAAGAACAACACCCTGAAAAACGAAGTGTCCTTTGGGTTGCCCCGGGCACGGATCTATCTGGGCAAGCTGAGCTGCTCCATCATTCTCTCCGTGATCTTCTGCCTGGTCATTGTGGTTTTCTACCTGGCGCTGGCCTGGTTTTTGTTCCCCGTGGGCTCGGAGGGCTTAAACGGGCAGGAGCTGCCCACCCTTGGAAGGGCGTTGGCTCTGGCCTTTCCCCTGTGGTTGGGCGGACTGGGTCTGTTTCAGATGCTCCTGTTCCTCATGCGTGGCTCCACTTCCGCCACCGTGATCTATGTGTTGCTGGTGTCCGGACTGGGTACGATCCTGCGCCTTCTGGGAATGGCCATTCCCAGAATATATGAGGCCACTGCCTTCCTTCAGACACTGCTGCTTCAGACCCCCTTTGAACAGATGCCCATGGAGATGGACGTCCCCCACGCCTGGGCGGTGGGGATGGGTTGGTTCCTGGTCTCCACTGCTGTAGGACTGATCACCTTCCGGAAAAGGGAGATCAGCTGATGCTCAATTATATTTCCGCCGAGCTTTATAAGCTGCGCTTCCATAAGGGACTCTATGTGGGCGTCCTCCTTTTGATCCTTCTGGAAAGCCTGGTATTTCTGCCCTTTCTGTGGGTGGATCCGGACATGTCCATCCGTCGTGACGTCCTCTACGGCTTTTTGGTGGCCGCTGTCAATGTGGGGGTGTTTATCGTCCCCATCATCACCGCCATGGTCTTTGATGATCAGCACGGCGGCGGCACCATAAAAAACGAGATCGTGTTCGGGATCTCACGTGGCAGAGTCTACCTGGGAAAGTTGACGGCGGCGTTGATTGCCGGCACCGCTGTGGCGGCCCTGGCTGTGGGCTGGTATTTGCTTCTGGCTTTTTTGGTGGGCCAACCCGGCGAATATGGTCTCCAGGCGCTCCGGACTGTCCTGTATGTGCTTGCGCTCCACTGGTGGATCTGGCTGGCGGTTCTCTCCTATGTCTTTTTTCTGCTGATGCTGTTGAAGAGCTCCGCCGCGGCCCTGGCCGTGAATTATCTGACCACTCTTTTTGTCACTCCGATCGCCCTCACAGTGGCCGGGGGAGGGGGAGAGGATCTGAAACTGTGGTTCCGGGTGCTTATGGAGCTGTTTTACACCACCCCCATCCAGGTCACCTTTATCGGCGGTCCTGCGGACGGGATCCTGCCCACGCTTCTTGGAGGAAACGGTCTGCTCTACGGCGCGGTGGTGGGACTGATATGGTTGGCGGTGACCACCGGGGCGGGACTGCTCATTTTCCGTCGGCGGGAGATCCGCTGATCAGCAAGGAGGAGTGACCCATATGCCTGTTATCATTTTCATTCTGGCCGCGGTGTGCGGATCACTTCTGCTGCGGGTCTATACTCTGGAGAAAAACCTGCGTCAGGGGGCAAAGCAGTTAAAGGAACGGAAGGCGGAGGGAGGTTCAGCCCCCCTCCGCCTCGCCGCGCCCAATGCCGCCGCTGAGGCGCTGATGGCCCAGGTGAACGCGCTGCTTCGGGCGGAGGAGGATGAGCGCACGTCCTTCCGACGGCGAGAGCAGGCCCTGCGGCGTCAGATCGCCAACGTCTCTCACGACCTGCGCACCCCTCTGACCTCCATCCTGGGCTACCTGCAGCTTTTGGAGGCGGAGGATCTGAGCGAGGCCCAGCGCAGGGAGTATCTGAGCGTGGTCAAAAGCCGGGCACAGGTGCTCCAGGGACTGATCACCGGCTTCTATGATCTGAGCCGGCTGGAGGCGGGGGAATACCCCATTATCCGGGAACAGGTGGATCTGCGGGAGGTCATCGGGGAGCTGCTGGCCGCCTTTTATGACGAGCTGGAGCGCCGGTTTGAGGTGACGGTGGATCTGCCCGAGGATCTTCCCCTGATCTGGGGGGACCGTCCGGCGCTGACGAGGGTCTATACCAACCTGATCCGCAACGCCCTGGAGCATGGCAGCCGAACCCTGACCATCTCCGCCCAGGTCACGCCTCAGGAGGTGGAGACCTGTTTTGCCAATGGAGGCGCGGGGCTGAGGGAGGAGGAGCTCCCCCATGTCTTTGACCGGTTTTTTACCTCGGATCAGACGCGCTCCGGCCGGAATACCGGTCTCGGGCTGGCCATTGTGAAGACCCTGACGGAGCGGATGGAGGGCCGGGCCCGGGCAGAGCTCTCCGGGGAGAGTTTTTCCGTGCTCCTGACCTGGCGGCGGTAGGACCCAAATCAGAAACCCATAATATTAAACTGCTTAGTATAGCTTTTTGTGAAAAAAGAGGCGGATTCCACCTGGAAAGGTTGGAAATTCGCCTTTTTTGCTTGACAATGGAGCCGGAAACTGCTAAAGTTTTAACGATGTGCGAATCGAAACAACCAACGAGAAAGGTCGTTTTCAAATGGTAAAAATCGTAAGGAAAAAGGAGCTTAACCCCACCGTTACTCTGCTGGAGGTAGAGGCGCCCCTGATCGCGAAGAAGGCCAAGCCCGGCCAGTTTATCATTTTCCGGGTGGATGAGTACGGGGAGCGCGTGCCCCTCACCATCGCCGACCATGATCCGGTAAAGGGGACTGTGACCATCATCTTCCAGAAGGTGGGCCTGTCCACCCAGCTGCTGGGTGATCTGGAGGAGGGGGACTCCATACTGGATTTTGTAGGCCCCCTGGGCGCGCCCACGGAGCTGCCGGAGCGGGTAGGGAGTATCTGCGTCATCGGCGGCGGCGTGGGCTGTGCCATCGCCTTCCCCCAGGCCAAGGAGAACCACGCCGCCGGACTGAAGGTGGACGTGATCGCCGGCTTCCGCTCCAGGGATATCGTGATCCTGGAGGAGGAGTTCAAGGCCAACTGCGACAACTTCTATCTGATGACCGACGACGGCAGCTATGGGGAGAAGGGCCTTGTGACCCAGAAGCTCCAGGAACTGATCGACAGCGGAAAGAAGTATGATGCCGTGATCGCCATCGGCCCCATCCCCATGATGAAGTTCGTGTGCAAGACCACCGAGCCCTATCAGATCCCCACCATTGTCAGCCTCAATCCCCTGATGATCGACGGCACCGGCATGTGCGGGTGCTGCCGCTGCACCGTGGGGGGGAAGGTGCGCTTTGCCTGTGTGGACGGCCCCGACTTTGACGGCCATCAGGTGGATTTTGACGAACTGATGAACCGCAACGCGGTCTACCGGGATGAGGAGACTGTCCAGCGGGAGGAGCCCCACCACGCCTGCCGGCTGGAGCAGATGGGCAAGAAGCTGATCCCTTAAAGGAGGAAGATGAATCATGCCGAATATGAGCCTTACCAAGACGCCCGCCGAAGAGCAGGCGCCCCTTGTGCGGAATCAAAACTTTTTGGAGGTCTCTCTTGGCTATACGCCGGAGCAGGCCATCGAGGAGGCCCGCCGGTGCCTGAACTGTAAAAACAAGCCCTGTGTGGCGGGTTGTCCGGTGAATATCCATATCCCTGAGTTTATTGCCAAGGTGGCTGAGGGGGACTTCAAGGCCGCCTATGAGATCATCTCCGATACCAACGCCCTGCCCTGTGTCTCCGGCCGTGTCTGTCCGCAGGAGAACCAGTGTGAGGAGCGCTGTGTGCGGGGCATCAAGGGGGAGGCGGTCGCCATTGGCCGCCTGGAGCGCTTTGTGGCCGACTGGTATCTGAAAAACATCAGCGCCAAGCCGGAAAAGCCCCAGTCCAACGGGATCAAGGTGGCGGTAGTGGGCTCCGGCCCCGCCGGCCTTACCTGCGCCAGCGATCTGGCCAAGCGGGGCTATGAGGTCACCATCTTTGAGGCCTTCCACACCGCCGGCGGCGTGCTGGTTTACGGTATCCCCGAGTTCCGTCTGCCCAAGGCCATCGTCCAGAGCGAGGTGGATAAGCTCAAGGCGCTGGGAGTGGATCTCCAGTTGGATGTGGTGGTGGGCCGTACCGTCACCATCGACGAGTTGATGGAGGATGGTTACAAGGCCGTTTTTGTGGGCTCCGGCGCCGGTCTGCCCATGTTTATGGGCATTGAGGGGGAGAGTCTGGCGGGGGTGTATTCCGCCAACGAATATCTCACCCGGGTCAACCTGATGAAGGCCTATCTTCCTGACCACGATACCCCCCTGAAGCGGAGCAGGGCGGTGGCGGTAGTGGGCGGCGGCAACGTGGCCATGGACGCCGCCCGCTGCGCCAAACGCATGGGGGCGGAGAAGGTCTATCTGCTCTACCGCCGGGATGAGGAGGAGATGCCTGCCCGCCGGGAGGAGGTCAACCACGCCAAGGAGGAGGAGATCGACTTCCGGCTCCTGTGCAACCCCGTGCGTATCCTGGGGGACGAAAGGGGCAAGGTCTGTCAGATCGAGTGTGTGCGTATGCGTCTTCAGGCCCCTGACGAGAGTGGACGCCGCGCCCCCAAGGAAGTGGTGGGCTCCAACTTTTTCCTGCCTGTGGACGCGGTGATCATGGCTCTGGGTACCAGCCCCAATCCTCTCATCCGATCCACCACCCCCGGCCTGGAGACCAACCGCAAGGGCTGTCTGGTGGTCAATGAGGACACCATGAAGACCACCCGGGACGGGATCTACGCCGGCGGCGACGCCGTCACCGGCGCGGCCACCGTGATCCTGGCCATGGGCGCGGGCAAAAAGGCCGCTCAGGCCATGGACGAGTACCTCAGCCAAAAATAATCAGGCAGAAGACGCGGTGGTCATTCCACCGCGTCTTCTGCCTGATGGCTACAGGAGCCGTTCCAGGAGGGGGCGATAAGAAGGGCGAGATCGTCTCCCAGCACCTCAAAAAAAGCGGACAGTAACTCGATCTGATCCGGATCCAGCCCCTGGGCGATCCGGATCGCGGCCAGTGCGGCCAGCAGGAGCAGACCTTGATTGTTTCCGCCTGTGGGGCAGGATTTCATCGTGATCCCCCCTTTAAATCAGTTTACGCCGGAGCCTTTCAAAGGGTGTGACCCGGCTGTGGAGGAGAGGCGGGCCCACAAAAGGCTTTTTCTCTCCCTTTTTAAGGCGCAAAGTGCTCCATGTGGCGGAAAATATTTGGAAAAATTTTGGGAAATAGTCGTTTTTCTACTTCCATTTCTCAAAATTTCTGATAAAATAGAAAATACGAATAAACGGCCTCCGTGCCGTGGATGAAGGAGTTCGACAAAAATGGCTAAAACTGTGAAAAAGGCAGATACCCCCGCGAAGACCCCGGAAGTAAAGACCCCTGTGGCCGTTGAGGCCGTCAAGACCCTCGAGAACAAGCCGGCCGCCGTGAAGGAGGCCAAGACTGCCGCCAAGGCGCCCAAAGCCAAGGCCTCCGCAGCCAAGAAGACGGTGAAGAAGCCTGCGGTCAAGAAGGCCCCCAAGGCCGCCGTTCCCACCACCAAGGTGTTTGTGGAGTATCAGGGCCGCCAGATGGACATGGACGCCATTCTGGAGGCCGTGAAGGCCGCCACTGGAAAGAAGCGCTTCAAGTCCCTGGAGGTCTATGTGAAGCCCGAGGACGGCGCTGCCTACTATGTCGTCAATGGCAAGGACTCCGGTAAGGCTGAGCTCTGAGAAAAAATGTGAAAAAAGCAGGCACGTCCCGGAACCTTCCGGGACGTGCCTGCTTTTTTCGGGGAGAGAACGTCTGGCTTGCTCCGTTCCTGTTTCCCTAACCCTCAGCGGGGAGGAGGCGGGGTGAGGCCAGGGAAAGACCGGCGCCACTGTAGCAAAGCTCCGCCTCCAGCGTGGCGGGGTAATAGAGGGTATAGGGGAGGGTGTCCTCCTGATAGAGGCCCACGGCCAGTTTTACGGCAATGGTATCCTCCTCTACCCGGTAGTTTACGATGGTTCCGGTATAGGGCTCCAAAGGGGCTTCCGAAGTCACACCGCTGTCCGGATGGATCTCCAGCCGGTCAGAGCCCAGGCTCAGGATGGCGTCCCCCTGAGCGGTGGGCGTGCAGGTCAGAAGGGAGGAGAGCGCCTCATAGGAGGCTTCCGGGAGGGTGAGAGCCCTCCAGCCCTCGGACCCGGACTCGAAAACAGTAAGGCTCCACGCGTCCACGCCGGTGCCTCCGCTGGTATAGGTCAGCAGGATCAGTTCAGTTTGACCGTCGCCGTCCGGATCTCCGGCGTGAAGCTGAGGCAGATAGGACCGGGGGGAGTTGTGCCAAGGCAGGGCAAAGGCTGTCAAGGCGTCTCCCTTGCGTAAAATAAGCTCCTCGCCGGATCCGAGCCCATAGAGGGAGACCTCCTCTTGAGGGAGCTGGGCAAACAGATAGATCTCCTCTCCGCTCCACACCTCACTGCTGTCCTTTACAGGCTGAAGGGGCAGTCGGGAGAGGGGGAGGTCACAGGGGGCCGACTGGGTTTCCAGGGCGGAGAGAGAGACAGACAGCAGGGGGACAGGGGTCTCCACCACCTCGGGGAGGGTTTGGAGGGGCGGCACGGGCTGAGTCTGGGCGCCGCAGGCGCTGAGGGTAAGAAGGCAGGCAAGGCATACAGAAAAAACCGGCTTCAAGGCATTGACCTCCTCTTGATCATAGGGGTACATCTTTATGATACCTGTCCCGGCCGGGAGAGACAACAACAAACCGGACACAAAAGATGTCAAAAGGAAAACAAATGCGCGGGGACGACCCTCAGGTCGTCCCCGCGTCTCATTTTCACAGCGTCCGGACGTATCGCAGATCCACGCAGACAGTGTCGGGAGGAAAGGGGATGTCGTTGTGGGAGCCGTCCCAGGCAAAGCCGTGGGCGGAATAGAAACGTCTGGCCTTTTCATTTTCCCGAAGGACAAAGACAAAGACCTTCTGATATCCGTCCTCCCGCAGTCTGCGCAGGGCCTCCTCCATCAAAAGTCCGCCATATCCCTTGCTCCGTTCTGCGGGATGGGTGTAGAAGGAGGCGATCTCGCCGTAGTCCTCATATCCGGTATTGTCAAATCCGCAGATCTCGCCGGTGTTGTAATTGGCCTTCCGGGCCCGGCAATAATTGATACAGGCCACCGGGACGTCTCCCCTGTAAAGGAGAAGACCGTGACAGGAGCCCGTCCTGAAATTTTCCCGGAATGCCGCTACCCAGCGGTGGTCGGTGATCTCACGATCCAGATAGTCCTGGGGCACGTGGCCCACATAGGTGTCCCGCCAGCCCAGGGCGTGGATCAGGGACATGGCGGCAAAGTGGGCTTCCGTGCATGCATCCACAAAGCGAAGGTCGTCAGGCAGTGGGGAGGGGGTCAGCATGGGAGGGGGCCTCCTTTTCTTTTTGCTCCTTTTCGAGCGCCCTGGCGTTGGCAAGCATCAGTTTGATGCGGTTTTCCTGATTGATCCTGGTGGCGCCAGGGTCATAATCGATGGCCACCACATTGCTCCAGGGATAGTCGTCTTTGATCTTGCGGATCATGCCCTTGCCCACAATGTGGTTGGGCAGACATCCAAAGGGCTGGGTACACACGATATTGGGAACGCCAGAGTGGATGAGCTCCAGCATCTCGGCGGTGAGCAGCCAGCCCTCGCCCATCTTGTTTCCGTCGCCCAGATAGCCCTTGATGTAGCTGTGGAGCTCGTTAAAGTCGCCGGGGGCACGGAAGCCTCCGCGCTTCAAAGCGTCGATCATGGCGTGCTGGTATTTCATAAGGTAATTTTGCAGCCAGCGGCAAAAGCGCTCCTTGATCCACTTGCCGCCATAGAGCCCCACATCCACCTCACGGTTGTTGACCTTAAAAATGATAAAGTCCATTAACCCGGGGATCACCGGCTCCGCACCCTCCGCCAGCAAAAAGTTTGCCAGGTCGTTGTTGCCCAGGGGGGCGTATTTCACATAGATCTCACCTACCACCCCCACCCGGACCTTCTCCTCGCCGGAGACGGGGATGGCGCGGAAGGCGGCGGTGATCCGGTCAAAGTTAGGGACCATGGACTTGAAACTCATGCCCTTACCCGCGTCCATATCCCGAAGGAGGAAATCCATACAGCGTCTGACCGCCTCGTCAGTCTGACCCGGGGTGATCTCATAGGGACGCACCTGGTTGGCCACGTTCATGATGAGATCGCCGTAGATAACGGCGTAGACCACCTTGCGCAACAGGCCCAGGCTCAGCTTGAAACCGGGGTTGGACTCCAGGCCGGAGAGGTTCACGGAGATGACGGGCACAAAGCTGAGCCCCGCCTTTTCCAGCGCTCTGCGGAGAAGGTGGATGTAGTTGGAGGCCCGGCAGCCGCCACCGGTCTGTGTGATGACCAATGCTACCTTGTGGGGGTCATATTTGCCGGACTGGACGGCGTTGATGAGCTGGCCAATGACCAGAATGGCGGGGTAGCAGGCGTCGTTGTGGACGTACTTCTGACCTGCGTCGATCACGGGGCGGCCCGTATTCTCCAGCATCTCCACCTTGTAGCCTTCCCCGCGGATGATGCTGACCAGCATGGCAAAGTGATCGGGGAGCATCTGGGGGATCAGCAGGGTGTACTCCTCCTTCATCGCTTTGGTGAAGAGGAGTCGACCGGTCTTGTCGTAAACTAATTCTGCCATAACTCAGGTTCCTTTCTCGTGGGACGGTGCGTGGCTCAGGGGCATTTGGAGACAGACCATGTCCGTGAGCTGTTTTCCCGCTTCGACGATGGGGTGGTCATAGTGCTCCAGGAAGAAGTCCTTGATCCTGCCGGTTTGGACAAAACCCCGGCGCTCATAAAAGGGGAGGGTCAGCGGACTGTCTCCGGTGCCGACCTGAAAAACGGTATAGCGCTCTTGGTAGGTTTGGATAAGAAAGTGGATGAGACGGGAGGCATACCCCCGGCCCTGATATTCCGGCCAGGTGGCCAGATTTTTCAGTTCCAGCACACCGTCGCCTTCATCGGTGACCACGCACAGGGCCTTGACTCCGCCGTCGTCCAGTACGTACATCGTACCCCGCTCCAGATAGCGGTCGATCATCTCCTCCTGCTCGTCTGCCAGGAGGAGAAGGGGCAAATACCGCTTCTTATTGGCGGAAATCTTATAAATCTCCATAGGATCTCTCATTCAGGAGATGCCCTTACCGGGCCTGCCGGGCATCCATGGCGGCCATCAGAGAGCGGATCCGGATCTTGACAGCCCCCAGGTTGTTGATGTCGTCGATCTTCAGCTGGGTATAGAGCTTGCCGCCCTCCTCCAGGATATCGCGTACCTCGTCGGCGGTGATGGCGTCGGTACCGCAGCCAAAGGAGACCAGCTGAACCAGCTGCATGTCCGGCTGGGAGCACACATACCGAGCGGCGTTGTACATCCGGGACTGGAAAGTCCACTGGTTGAGGACCTTTCGGCTCTCATAGCCCTCCAGATGGCTCACCGCGTCCTCAGTGATAAGGACGAAGCCCTGACCGGTGATAAGGTCGTTGATGCCGTGGTTGATCTCCGGGTCGATGTGATAGGGCCGGCCCGCCTGGACCAGGATGGGCAGGGCGTTTTCTCTGGCGTAGGAGACGTACTCCTGTCCCTTGGCCCACAGATCCTTCTTATAGGCGTCATAGGCCTCAAAGGCGGCGCGGGCGGCGGAGACGGTCTCTTTCCTGGGGATGGAGAACTCCTCGTCCATAATGGCGGAGATGCGCTTTTCAAAGTCCTTGTGCCGCCACAGGCCCACATAGGGGAAGAGGAAGCGGGTCTGCCTGAGCAGAGGGACATTGGCGGCAAGCAGCTCGGGGTAATAGGCCACCACCGGACAGTTATAGTGGTTGTCCCCGATGCCCTCGTCGTAGTTATAGGACATACAGGGATACCAGATGGCGTCCACGCCCATCTCCACCAAAGCCTCCACATGACCGTGGAGCAGCTTGGCGGGGTAGCACACCGTGTCCGAGGGGATGGTGTGCTGGCCCTTGAGATAGAGCTTCCGGGAGGACTCGGGGGAGAGGATCACCTCAAAGTTCAGGCGGGTAAAAAATTCATACCAGAAGGGCAGATTCTCATACATGTTGAGGCCAAAAGGGATCCCCATTCTGCCACGGACGCCGGTACCCTCGCCCTTCCCCTCCATGGCGCGCAGCTTTTGATATTTATAGGCGCTCAGATCGGGCAGCGCCTGCTTCTCCTTGCCCAGAGGACGGGAGCAGCGGTTGCCCGAGATGAACCGGCGTCCGCCGTCAAACTGGTTGACGGTGAGGGAGCAATGGTTGGTGCACAGGTTGCAGGTGGCGGGCTTGGCGCTGTGGGCGAAGGACTGTAAAGCTTCTTTACCTAACAGATCAGAGCGCTCCAGGTGGAGATCCCGGGCGGCCAGGGCGGCGCCAAAGGCCCCCATGAGTCCGGCGATGGTGGGCCGTACTACATTCCGATCCAATTCCTGCTCGAAGGCCCGGAGCACCGCGTCGTTGAGGAAGGTGCCTCCCTGAACCACGATGTTTTTGCCCAGGTCGTCGGCGTTGGCCGCCCGGATGACCTTGTAGACGGCGTTCTTTACGATGGAGATGGATAGACCCGCGCTGATGTCTTCCACGCTGGCGCCGTCCTTCTGGGCCTGCTTGACCGAGGAATTCATAAACACAGTGCACCGGGAGCCCAGATTGACCGGCCGGGGGGAGTAGAGCCCCAACCTGGAGAAGGCGGCGATATCATATCCCAGGGCCTTGGCAAAGGTCTCAATAAAGGATCCGCAGCCCGAGGAGCAGGCCTCGTTGAGCATGATGGAGTCCACCGCCCCGTTGCGGATCTTGAAGCATTTCATGTCCTGGCCGCCGATGTCGATGATAAAATCGACCTGGGGATTGAAGTGGGCGGCAGCCTTGAAGTGGGCCATGGTCTCCACCAGGCCCAGGTCGCATTGGAAGGCGTTTTTGATCAGCTCTTCCCCGTAGCCGGTGACAGCGGCGCCCTTGATCTTCACCCGGTCGCCGGACTGCCTGTAGATCTCCTTCAACTGCTCCAGCACGATGGCCACAGGGTTTCCCTGGTTGGAGTGATAGTAGCTGTAAAGGATCCCGCCCTGAGGGTCGATGAGGGCCATCTTGGTGGTGGTGGAGCCGGCGTCGATCCCCAGCCAGGCGTCCCCGGTATAGGCGCTCAGATCGGCTTGGGGCGGCCGGTTGGCGTTGTGCCGGGTCAGAAAGGCTTCGTAATCGGCCTCGTCGGTAAAGAGGGGAGGCATCACGTCCAAAGCGCTGGTGACGTCCACGCTCTCCTCCAGCAGCTTCAGGCACTCTTCAAAGGGGCGGGGGGTGTAATCGGTGGAGCACAGGGCGGCGCCCATGGCGGCGAAGCAGTCGCCGTCTTCCGGGAAGACGGCGTGGTCTCCGTCCAGCTGCAGGGTCTCCACAAACCGCTCCCGCAGGCCCATAAGAAAGTGGAGAGGCCCGCCCAGAAAGACGATCTTGCCCTTCAGCTCCCGGCCCTGGGTCAGGCCGGCCACCGTCTGGTCCACCACCGCCTGAAAGATGGAGGCGGCGATGTCCTCCTTGCGTCCGCCCTGGTTGAGAATGGGCTGGATATCGCTCTTGGCGAACACGCCGCACCGGGAGGCGATGGGGTAGATCTTCTCGTGCCGGAGGGAGAGCTCATCCAGCTCGTCAATGGACACGTTGAGCAGGGAGGCCATCTGATCGATAAAGGCTCCGGTACCTCCGGCGCAGGAGCCGTTCATCCGCTCCTCCAGGGCGCCGCCGAAGAAGATGATCTTGGCGTCTTCGCCCCCCAGCTCGATCACCGCGTCGGTGCCGGGCACAAAGGTATTGACGGCGGCGGCGGTGGCGTAGACCTCCTGGACAAAGTCGATGCCGCTGGCCTTACTGACGCCCAGACCGGCCGAGCCGGTGATGACCATGTGTACATTCTTCCCGGCGAGCATCTCCTGAATGGAGCGCAGAGTCTCGGCAGCCCGCTCCCGGGTCTTGGAGAAGTGCCGCTCATAGGAGCGGAAGAGGAGCGCGTCGTTCTCGTCCAGCACGACCACCTTGACGGTAGTGGAGCCAATGTCGATCCCAACACGAAGATTCATATGTATACACCTCTGAAACTCATTTCACAAATAGTTGGTTAGCCTATATTTTAGCGCAAAAAATGCCGATTGACAACTGTTTATTTCATGCGGAATTGGAAGGAAAGAGCCAGGGCCTCCGGAAATGAGAGACAAAAGAAAATGTTGACAAACAATATTATATAATATATAGTATTGTAAAATCAAAAGAAAGGGGGAGGGGCGGTGATCTTTCAACTGACCACGCCGCTGCTGGACGGCTGCGTACTGGCCGTTCTGGAGCAGGGGGACGCCTATGGCTACAGTCTGACCCAGCGGCTCAAGCAGGAGGTCGACATCTCGGAATCTACGCTCTATCCCATTTTGCGGCGATTACAGCGGGAGGGGTGTTTGGAGGTTTACGACCAGCAGTTTCAGGGTCGGAACCGGCGCTATTACACCATCACCCAGTCGGGTAGGGAACTGCTGGCCGAGTGCAGAGGGGATTGGACGGACTATATCAACCGTGTGGCCAAAATTTTGTCAGGGGGCGATGAGAAATGACCAGAGAACAATATTTGCTTCTTCTGCGGGCGGAACTGACCGGGAATCTGCCCCGGGAGGAGCTGGAGGATATCCTGCGCTACTATACCGAATATTTTGAGGATGCGGGCCCGGAGCGTGAGCGGGAAGTGATGACGGAGCTGGGTTCTCCCCAACGGCTGGCGGAGCGGATCCTGGGCCGGTCTGTGGAGGAGAGCATGGCGCCGGGCTTGGAAGGGTATACCTATGGCGTTCAGGAGGCCGAGTATGCGCCCCAGGCCGGCAGCAGAATACCCGGGTGGGCATTTGTTCTTTTGCTGATCGGGGCGGTCATTTTTGCGGGGCCGCTGTTTCTGGGACTTGTGTTGGGATTTGGGATCGGAGGCCTGGTGTGCTTTGTCGTTGGGGCCGGTCTTCTGATATCCGGGATCGGAACCTTCTCCTTTGCCGGTCTTCTCTATCAGGGAGGAGGCGGCCTCATCGCCATAGCGGTGGGACTTTTGCTGCTGACAGCCGCCCTGTGGCTGGTTTGGCGTGTGGTAAAGCTTGTTGACTGGTTCTACCATGGGTTTGTGGAAGGGGGGGACGGATATGAAGCGGACGCTTAAGCTCTGCCTGGCTCTGGCAGGAGGTTTTCTGATGCTGGGGCTGGTGTGTACGGCGGTGGGCGCCCTGATGGGGGGCCGGGCGGACAGCGACCGGTATTTCCGGGAAAAATGGTCCGGAAGCCCTTGGGATGATGCTTTGGAGCGTGTGGAGGATCTCTTTGACCATGCCGAACAGCTGGACCGACATCAGGAGGAACTGCTGGGGCATATTCCGGGCAGCAAAGGGAGCGGCTCCTACGGAGAAAGCGGCGGAACTTACCCCATATCACTGGATGATATTACCGCCGTCCAGGTGGATGTGGACTGCGCCGATATTCGGGTCCAGGAAGGGGAGACTCCCTCTGTGGATCTGAATTGGAACCTCTCCAATTACGCCATCGGGTATGAAATAGAGGAGGGGACGTTGAAGGTCACCAGCGAGAGTTGGGGCCACAGTCAACTTCCCGACAACTTCCACATTGACTGTACAGTCCTTCTCACCCTTCCCGCCGGGACCCGGCTGGACAGGCTGGAGCTGTCTACCGATATGGGAGATGTGGAGGCGCAGGCGGCCCTCACGGTCAACGAGGCGGAACTGTCCACCGATCTGGGAGATGTGATCTGCCAGAATCTTCTTGCCGACACCCTGGAAGCTGAGACGGACCTGGGCGATGTGGAGCTCCACCTGCCGGGAAAGAGGGCGGACTATTACTGGGAGCTGGAGACCAATATGGGCGAACTGTCCATAGACGGAGAAAAGCAGAGCGGCGGTATGGGGGAGCTCTTCTGCCGTGGAGGAAATGGGGAAAAGCAGATCGAGGCTGGTTCCTCTCTGGGAAATGTGGAACTCTGGTTTTCTTAACACAAAAGGGCCGCCGAGGATCATCCCCGGCGGCCCTTTTGATCAGGGTTTTTGAGAATTGAATTTGTTGTAGGTCTCGCTGATCTTGCTTTGAGGGGCGCTCTCCACCTGATACCAGCCCTTGGACTGGGCGGCCTTGAACAGGGCCGTCTGGGTCATGTGGCTCTGGTTCAGCAGCTTCAGGTATTCGTCCCGGAGCTTGTCGTCCACACACTCCGAGGCAAAGGTGTCATAGTTGGCGGTCATCTTCTTTTCCGTGAGGATCAAATCGGTGATCCGTTCCTGGTCATTCATAGTCCGGGCCTCCTTACTGCAAAAAGTTCAGCAGGCAGTCGTAATTCTGTCGGTGCTGATCGGCGTACTGCTGAAAGCTGGTCTTGAGCTGAGCGTCCTCGGTTTCCTGGACCGCGGCCTGGTACTTGGCGCAGAGGACCCGCTCGAAGTTCAGCTGATCGCTGAGGCCCGAGAGCTCCTTGGCACTGAGATTGGGCATATGGCTTCCCTCCTTTGTGATTTCGAGGGTAGTTTTTCCCAGTGACCTGGATTTATTCAAAGAGGATGGGACAGCCCCGGCGGGAAAAGCGAAAGACGGCGTGGTTTTTGCCCTCCAACCGCTCCACCCGGCACAGGCAGAAGAGAGAGGGGATGGGGAAGGGGAGCCCGGGCCCAAAGGGGAGGGCCAGCAGAAAGCCCTCTTCCTCCCGGCGGAGCAGGGCCCGGTGGGTATCCTGAAGGGCCAGACGGACCCCCGGCTCACCCATCAGGCGGCCTGGACAATCTGCCCACCGCCAGCCTGGGGGAGGGGCATCCGGCAGCGGGGCGCTGTGCTCAACCAGCTCTGCCCCTGTAGGGGGCCATACCCCTTGGCGTTCCAGCTGCTCCACCGTGACTGTCCTGCGCAAACGCAGCGCGCCTCCCTCCGGGATCAGGGTACCCAGGAGAAAGCGAGCGTTTGTGCCCAGGAGCCACGCCTTCCAAAGTCCGCCCCGGGAGTCGGGATGTATGGCCCGGCAGAGGGCCTGATCTCCCTCCCGGCGTACGGTTATCACTCCATTGGGTCCGTCAAAGCTCCACTCCACAGCGCTCACCCCCTCTGGAAAATGTATGCGTCCGGAGGGGTGGGCATGTCTTGAAAAACCCTGTCATAGATGCTATACTGTAAAAACAGGTAAAAGAGAGGAGGCGCTGCTATGGAGAGCCTTTACAGCGTGAAGCTGGCCCAATTGGCGGAGGATTTCCGTTTGGAGGTACTGCGGGCGGCGAAGGGATATGAAAAATACCAGGTCCGCACCCAGGACGTAAATCGCCCGGGCCTGCAGCTCATCGGTTTCTTTGACTACTTTGACCCTCTGCGGCTCCAGGTCCTGGGCAAGGTGGAGCACACCTTCCTGGAGGGGGTGAGCCCGGAGGAGCGGCGGAAGGTCTTTGAGCAGTTTATGTCCTATGACATTCCCGCCCTTATCATCACCCGGGGGATGGAGCCCTTTCCCGAATGCATGGAGATGGCGGAGAAGTATGACCGGACCGTTCTCCGATCCCAGGAGCCCACCTCTAGCTTTTTGGGCGCGCTCATCACCGGCCTGCGCAACTATCTGTGCCCCCGGATCACCCGGCACGGTGTGCTGGTGGAGATCTACGGCGAGGGCGTGCTCATTTTCGGAGAGTCCGGAGTGGGCAAAAGCGAGACCGCCATTGAGCTCATCAAGCGGGGCCATCGACTCATTGCCGACGACGCGGTGGAGATCAAGCGGATGGGGGCCTATCGTCTCACGGGCAGCGCCCCGGAGCTTATCCGCCACTATATGGAGCTGCGGGGCATTGGCGTAGTGGATGTGCGGCGGCTTTTCGGCGTTTCCGCCGTCAAGGATGAGGCCAACATCGACCTGGTGGTGAATCTGGAGCCCTGGCGGGACGGAGCGGTCTATGACCGGCTGGGTCTGGAGGAGCTGACCACCACCATTCTGGATGTGGAGGTGCCCTCGGCCACCATCCCGGTCAAGCCGGGGCGGAACCTGGCAGTGATCATTGAGGTGGCGGCCATGAACAACCGCCATAAGCGGATGGGGTACAACGCCGCCCAGGCCTTTACCGACCAGATCAACCGCCACTTTGACCAGGCGATGGCCGGCCAGGAGAGTGGAGAACCATGACGAAAAAAGGAGCGGGGCGGAAGCTGCCCCGCTCTTTTTATAAAAATTTCGTGGGATTTCCCGGGAAAGGCTGTATCATAACATAGAGAGACAGGGGAGGTGATCGGATGGACGAGGATATTTTGAAGCAGCTTACCGCAAGGGAGCAGGCGGGTCTGCACCTGCTTCAGGCTCAGTACGGCAATCTGATCCGCTATGTGGTTCGGGGCATCTTGAAGGATGACCGGGATGTGGAGGAGTGTGTGAACGGGATCTATCTGCGGGTTTGGGACAAGATCGGCCAATATGACCCGGAAAAAGGCAAGCTGTCCACCTGGCTCACCGCCGTAGCCCGCAATGCCGCCCTCAATCAAAGACAAGTCCGGGATGTGGAGACGGAACCTCTGGAGAGCTCCGCGGCGGCGACGCCCTCCGCGGAGGAGGAGGTCCTCCGGCGGGAACGCGCGCAGCGCCTGCGTTCCGCCGTTCTGGCCTTGCCCTTGAAGGAACGGATGTTATGCTACCGAAAGTACTACTATTTTCAGTCCACCGCCCAGATCGCCGCCGAGTTGGGCATGACAGAGCGGGCAGTGGAGGGACGGCTTTATCGTCTGCGGCAAAGACTGCGCCGTGAATTGGGAGGTGAGCTGCTGTGAGTGAAAAGGACAGAGAATTGGAGGCCCTGCTGACCCGGGAGCTGAACAGCCTGCCTCCCGATGACGAGATCGTGGAGCAGACCAATCCGTGGGAGGAGCCGGTGACCCGCATCGCCATGGGCCTGGCCCTCACCACCATCAAGCTGAATATGTTCTGGCTGGAATACATTCTGCCCACGGTAGGTCTGCTGCTGCTCTTTTTGGGCTTCCGCACCCTGCGCAAGGAGAATCGATGGTTTTTCCTTGGCTGGCTGTTTACGCTGTACAGACTGGCCGGCTGGCTGGCGGAGCTCGTCGGCGCCGCCCTTCCCCGAAGCGGAGCGGCAGGGGAGATGACGCCGCTGAGCGCGGTTCTGGCGACAGGGCTTCAGGTCGGCTTTTTCCTCATTTTGCGCAAGGCCTTGGATCAGGTATTCCAAAAGGCCGGGGTGGAGCGGGAAAAGGATCCGCTGCTCCTTTTGGCGGCGCTGTCTGCGGTCATGGCGGCCCTGGCGCTGTCGCCCCTGTCCCACAGCTGGCTGGCGGTCATCCCCACCCTGGGCTTCTATATCTACGCCCTCAAAGCCCTCTATCACCTGCCGGAGAAGCTTTCCGACGCGGGCTACGCCCTCACCGCTGCCCCGGTGCGGCTGAGCGACAACGCCGTACGGCTGGCCTATCTCCTCCTCTGCCTGGTCATCGTTACAGGAGGGAGCCTCCTCGCCGCCCATATCCCCCTGGAGGCGGCGCCGGACACCGGGGCCCGGAGCGCCTGCGTGCGTCAGGAGCTGCTGACGCTTGGCTTTCCGGAGGAGCAGCTTGCCGACCTGCCGGATGAACAACTGGAGGGCTTGTCCGGAGCGATCTATGTGGACGTGTCCCGGGAGCTTTTGATGTTCGATCCTCACAGCGAGCCGGAGAAGAACAGTTACGGGCTGGTCTATCAGTATGTGGACGCGCCGGGAAAGATCAATCTGGATGTGACCTCGGCTACGGTAGAGTTGCCCGGCCATCACTTTCGTACCTTTGTGTTCTTTCAGTGGAAGAGCATGGCCTATGGGGTCGACCACGGTCCCTTCTGGGCCGACGGCTTTCTATTCCGTACGGAGGAGTCCGCTGAGGAATTGACCTACAGTGGAGCGTTGCTCTATGAGCGGGAGGGGGAGAGCTGGATCGCCCCCATTCCGGAGCTGACCATGGGGGAGCGTACCTCCACAGGCTTTTTCGGAACGTCGACCTACCAGGCCATCACCGGCCGGGTAAACTATCCCATGGGGGCGGAGAACCGCCGGGGCTGGCTTGCAGCGGACTTTGATCTGCCCGCGGATCAATGGCTGGGGGCCATGATCCTCAACTGGTCCCGCGAAGGCGCGCCACGTTTCCCCTATACCGATCCGATGGAGCGCGTCGGTTCGATCCACGAAAACCGGAGGCAGTTCTACACCACCTTCCAGACCCTGTCCCGCTATCTCTGGGAGCAGGCGGGGGAACCGGAGGAGTGGCCGCCCCAGTGACGGAAGAGCGCAAAAGAGAGGCTGTCAGCGTTTGCTGACAGCCTCCTTTTTGTGGTTTCATACATCCGCGGTTTCCCGGTATTCCTTCTGAGATTGGATATGCACATCCCATTTTGCACCCGGGCGGCAAACTTGGTGCCTGCGATCACGCAGATATACGTGACGGTAAGTACAAGGATAGCCACCAGCTTGCGGTAGGGGATCAGAGCAGGGAAGAGCATTTCCAGATACATGGCGAAAGCAAGAACTGTTACCGACTGGGTACCCAGCTTAAAGAACACATCCTGAGCGGCGGTAAAGCCGGCGCAGACCCGGGGACAGGTCAGAGCGTTATAGGCATACATACCGCCATCCAGCTCAAAGACATTGGCCAGGATGGGATAGCGGATGGACTGGAGAACCACCAGGGCCATGGCCAGGAACAGGGCGATAACGATGCCCCGGCCGGTATAGGCAATGCCATAGCCCAACATGGAGAAGAGGCCGGCGCCGATGATCGTGCCAACGCCAATGGAAGTCAGGTCAAACACATTTAGCTTTTTGTTATCCATTCTCTGTCTGGGCACAGAGCAGTTCAAACCGCGCCCAATCCATTTCATAGACGCCAACGGCAGGGTGGAGCTTTTGGCAGTTGACGACCTTGCGGCCCAAATGCTTGATAGTGCTGGTAAAGTTGCTGTAGACAGGGGAGCAGAGGATCACACCATCCCCCGGCTGAGAAAAGGCGTTGATGGTCTGGCCCACGCCGTCCAAAGCGCCGTTGGAGTAGATGATCCACTCGGTCTTAAGCTCAAATCCATAGCGTCGGCGGTACCAATTGACAATGGACTGATTGAATCCCGGCTCCGCTCCCGCCGTCGTGTAGCCAAAGTTGGCGTGGTCGGCGACCCGGTGCATGGCCTGTACAATGGCTGGAGCCGCTTTAAAGTCCATATCTGCCAGAAGAAGACGAACCGTGTCCTTGTCCAGCCGGATCTCCGGAACGATAGCCCGGAAATAGCCGGGATCATCAAATTTCATGCTGTAGGTTCCAAAACGCTGGACCTCATGGTCAAAATCGTACTTCATTTGATTCCTCCTCATTTTTCTTCCCTTGGAATATTTCCCGCTCAGGCGCCCATTCCTCACCTCCCGCAAAGTGCTTTAGCAGCTAAAGGAATTAAGCAAAAAGAAAACTGCTTTAGCGGCTAAAATAATTATAAAAGAAAAGCGTCTTCCTGTCAATACAAGAAGACGCTTTTTGCCGCTTTGAATAGAAAAGTTACCTGTCACTTGTGAATATTGCCCGTATCCTTTGTTCATATCGAATGAGGTCTTCCAGATCAGCGTCAGAATACTCCTCTAATTTTTCACTGACAAAAAGATGTTCCTCCCGGTCATAGGCAATGTGATCGGCGCACAGGCCTTTGCCTTTTTCCGTGAGGGAGAGGATGGTTTGCCGCTTGTCCTGGCTGGACTTCAGGCGGATCACATAGCCCTTTTTCTCCAGTTTGGCAGCCATTTGCGTCACCGCGCCGGGGGTTACGTTCAAAAGCTCAGCTACTTCACTCATGGAAGGACGTTCCCTTGAGCCCAGGGCCATCACAAAATGAACTTCTTTCATGTACAGGGAGTCGTCTGCGGCATATTTCCGGGGGCGATTCATAAAGTCGGAGATCGCGGTGGCGGATGTCGTACACTCCCACAACAGCTTTTCAATCAGTTCCAGCCGATCCACACAGTCATCCCTTTCCTTTATAAAAAGAAGCTCTGAAGCACTTTCGGCTCCAGAGCTTCTTTTTACATACATCTCTTACTTCTGGAGCTTGGCGATCTCCTCGGCAAAGTTCTCCTGCTTCTTCTCAATGCCCTCGCCCTTCTCAAAACGCACGGCGCTCTTGAAGGTGAGGCTGCCGCCGGCGGCCTTGGCGGCAGAGGCGATATAGGCCTCCACGCTCATGGAGCCGTCCTTCACGAAGGCCTGCTGGAGCAGGCAGTTCTCCTCATAGAACTTGCGCAACTTGCCGGTGACGATGCCCTCCTTGACCTTGTCGGGCTTGGCGGCCATCTTGGGGTCGTTGGCCATCTGCACCAGCATGATCTTCTTCTCTTCCTCCAGAGTGGCGTCGTCCACCTGGCTCTTGTCCCAGAAGCGGGGGTTCATGGCGGCGATCTGCATGGCCACGTCCTTGCCGATAGCCTCCACCTTGTCGGCGGAGAGATCGGTGTCAAAGTTCACCAGCACGCCGATCTTGCCGCCGGCGTGGACATAGGGGGCGCTGACGCCCTCGGTGAAGAAGAAGAAGCGGCGAACCTTGATGTTCTCGCCGATGACCAGCACCATCTCCTGCTGCTCCTCCTGGACGGTGCGGCCGTTGCCGTAGGGGGCGGCCATGAGGGTGTCCAGGTCAGCGGGCTTGTTGGCCACCACAGCGGCGGCAACCCCGTGGACAAACTCCACGAACTTCTCGTTCTTGCCCACAAAGTCGGTCTCGGCGTTGACCTCGACCACCACGCCCACACCGTCGATGACGGTGGCATAAGCGGCGCCCTCGGCGGCGATACGGCCGCCCTTCTTGATGGAGGCGGCCAGACCCTTCTCGCGGAGGAACTCCACGGCCTTATCCATGTCGCCGTTGGACTCCACCAGGGCCTTCTTGCACTCCATCATGCCCACGCCGGTCTTCTCCCGGAGGGCCTGTACTTCTTTCGCGGTAATTGCCATATCAATGACCTCCTATAATTATTTTAAAAATAAAGGAGCGCCCGCCCGCGCGGGACGGGCGCTTCCAAGGGATTTTTTATTCAGCGGCGGACTCGGCGGCAGCCTCAGCGGGAGCGGCGTCCACGCCCTGGCGGCCCTCCTGGATAGCGTTGGCCATAACGCCGGAGATGAGCTTGATGGCCCGGATAGCGTCATCATTGCCGGGGATCACGTAGTCGATTTCGTCGGGGTCGCAGTTGGTGTCCACAATGGCCACAATGGGGATGTGGAGCTTGCGGGCCTCGTTGATGGCGTTGCGCTCCTTGCGGGGGTCCACCACGAACAGAGCGCCGGGGAGCTTGCGCATCTCGGCCACGCCGCCCAGGTACTTCTCTAGCTTGGCGATCTCGCCCAGGTGCTTCATGACTTCCTTCTTGGGGAGCATGTCGAAGGTGCCGTCCTCCTGCATCTTCTTGAGCTGGTTGAGACGATCCACACGGCCGCGCATGGTTTTGAAGTTGGTGAGCATACCGCCCAGCCAGCGGGCGTTGACCCAGTACATGCCGCAGCGGCCGGCCTCTTCCTTGATGGCCTCCTGCGCCTGCTTCTTGGTGCCCACGAAGAGGAGGGTGCCCCCCTCGGCGGACATATCCCGGACGAAGGAGTAGGCCTCCTCCAGCTTCTTCACGGTCTTCTGCAGATCAATAATGTAGATGCCGTTGCGCTCGGTGTAGATATACGCAGACATCTTGGGGTTCCAGCGACGGGTCTGATGTCCAAAGTGGACGCCCGCCTCGAGAAGCTGCTTCATAGATACGACTGCCATAGTTCAAATTTCCTCCTTTATTTGTTGATTCCTCCACCCGCTTCATCCAAGGCCGGCCAACCGGGTCGCCCCGGCACCTGGCCCCTCGTCCACAGGTGTGCGTAATCACATGCCATGGTAGTTTACCACAGTTTGCCCGGAAAGGCAAGAGTTTTTCTTTCAAAAAGGGATGTTTTTCCGTCAAAAGAAGGGGTAAACAGCGGGGCAAGGGCTATTTGACCAGCGTACCGTTCTTTTTCCAGGCCGCAAGTACCGCATCGATGGCCGCGGCGCGCAGCCCATGGCGCTCCAACTGGGCCACACCCTCAATGGTAGAGCCGCCGGGGGAGCACACCGCATCCTTCAGCGCGCCGGGGTGTTCTCCACTCTCCAGCACCATGGCTGCCGCCCCCAGAGTCATCTGGGCGGCGTAGGTCAGCGCCTGCTTCCGGGGGAGACCGGCGGCCACACCGCCGTCTGCCAGCGCCTCAATGTAGGGGAAGATGAAGGCGGGACCGCAGCCGGCCACAGCGCTGAAAGCGTCCATCTGTCCCTCCTCAATGAGCTCCACCCGACCGGAGGCGGCCAGAATGGCCTTCACATCTGTAAAGTGTCCCTCCTTGGCGCTTTCTGCGCCGCAAAGGGCGCTCATGCCCATTCCGATGGCGCAGGGGGTGTTGGGCATGACGCGCAGGACCGGGGTATCCGGCCCGGCCCAGGATTGGAGATCGGACAGAGTCACGCCCGCCGCCACCGAGACCACCACTTGACCGGGGAGAAGGGGGGAGAGCTCAGCGAGAAGGGCCTGGATCTGTTTGGGCTTGACGCACAGGAAGAGATAGTTTGCCTGCCGGGCCGCTTCCTGGTTGGTTGGGCAGAAGGAACAGCCGGTCTCCGCCGCCAGAGCCTCCGCCTTGGCGGCGGTACGGTTGGCGCAGATCACCTCCTGGGGCCCAACGGCCTTACAGGCCGCCCGGAGAAGGGCTGCGCCCATGTTTCCGGTTCCGATAAACGCCACTTGTTTCATAAGAAGTCACCTCAAATATAGGATGGGGTTCCCGTTTGGATAAAAAAGAGGGCCGCACCTGTGTGCGGCCCTCCTCGGCAGTTGATCAGATCTCCAAGCCATCTCCGAAGAGGGCGTTGGTCTCGGGGTCCTCGGCGATCCGCATAGAGCCCTGGATGCGGGCGCCCTGGTTCATGGCGATGGTGCAAGCGGTCACATTGCCCGCCAGCACGGAGCCGGGGAAGAAGGTGGCGGCACGGGCGATCTGGAGATTGCCCTTGATCTTGCCGTCAGACTCAATGTCGGTGGCCAGCACATCGCCCACCACCATGGCGCTGGCGTCCAGCGACACAGAGGAGGTGGAGGTGATGTTGCCCTGCACGGCACAACCGGCCAGAACAACGGCGGCGCCCTTCACGTCGCCCAGCACCTTGCCGCTGATGCGCACGTTTCCGGTGGCCTCCAGATTGCCCTTCAGCTTACCCAGAACCTCCACGTCACCCTCGGCCCGCAGGTCTCCGAAAAAGGAGGCGCCGGCGGCGATCACGGTGGCGTTGGGACGAATGAAGGGAGCGCGAACCGCGTCCTCATCCTCGTCGACAGGAGAAGCGAAGGGCTCGGGCTTGGGTTCCGCCACAGGGGAGGGGGGAGGCGTGACGGAACGACCGATGCCAAAGAAACCGCTCCGGGCGGGCTGGGGCTCCGGCCGGGTCTCCAACTCTGCGGTAGGCTCCTGCTTGGGCGGCTGGGGCTCTGCCACACGGGTAGCGACACGGGGCTCCCTGCGGGCCTCTACCCGGGGTTCCACCGTGATCTCCACAGGAGACTCCTGGAAAAGGGTCTTTTCAACCGTCTGGGCGACCTCCTGCCTGGTGGCGTCCAGATCGGTCTCAAAGCCCTCGTCGGCCTTTTCTTCCTTGGTCATGCCAACCAGACCAAGGAGCTCTTTCATCGCCTGTCTCATATTTTCTTTATTACTGGCCATTTACCGCACCTTCCCATCTGTGCAAACTCTCCCGCGCCCGCTTGTCTTTCAGGGTGCGCTTTTATAACTGAATACCACCGGCAACACTGCCGTTGTCAGAGGCTGGAATTTGTAGCCGTCCTGCCGCAGCCCCTCGAGGATCCCCTCCAGAGCCTTGGCCACATTCTCTTTCCCGTAGCTGTCCTGAAGCATTACGATGCCCCGGTCCTTGCCCTCCATGCCCTGGAGCACATTGGCCTGGATCTGATCGACGCTCTGACCGCCCCGGGTGCTCTCGCCCGACACGCTCCAGTCAAAATAGACGAAGCTTCGGCGGAGCATTTCGGCGATAAGCTCCTGATAGATGCCGCTGTTATAGGCGTTGATACTGCCGCCGGGGAAGCGGAAGATCTGCGCTTTTTGACCTGTGGTCTGGTAGACCAGGTCGTAGATCTTTTGAAAATCCGCCAGATAGTCCTCAACGGAGTTGTAGATCTCCTGATAAGAAAGGCTGTAGCCGCGAAGGCCGATGGCGTGTCCCCGGTTGGCGATCTCCTTGAGGAGCGCCAGAGAATCGGCGTCGCTTTGACCGGAGACAAAGAAGGTGGCCTTCACACCATACGCGTCCAAGGTGTCCAAAATGTCCCGGGTGTTGGGACTGGGGCTGCCGTCAAAGGTGAGGTAGACCGTCTTGGAGGCCGGGACACGCCTGGCGGGAATAGCCCGTTCGCCGTACAGCTCGGGAAAAAGTTCCTGATAGGCCAGAGCGTCGGCCTGGTCGGGGCCAAGAAGCGCGGAATAGTCGGGAAGGGCCAGAGAGATCTCTTCCAGCTGATCCATCCGCTTTTTTAAATTGGAATACCGGACGCCGAAGATGATGGCAAGCGCGGTGGGGATCAGGATCAACAGCGCCAGGATCACCAGGATGAGGCGCTTAAAAAATGCCACGCTGAAGGTTTTCATCCCCATCCTCCTATCCACGACACACGCACATGGACAGAGCGCCGCGTAGTTTAACAAATTGATTATAAAGCAGTTATCCCGACTTGTCAACTTTTTTAACGACTTTTTGCGGCAAAAAAAGGAATGAGCGGCGGCCGGCTGAAATTTTCAAAACAGGCTCTCCCTATTTTTGCTTACATTTGCTATTATTATGAGAAAAGAAACCGTTCAGACAAATTTCGGATCCCGGGAGGGACTTCAAAATGAGGACTTGACAAACCATTTCCAGGCCGCTATAATAGCATGGTGCCCCAAATGGGGCGCAAACGCGGATGTGCTGGAATTGGTAGACTGGCCAGCTTGAGGTGCTGGTGCTCAATTGGGCGTGCGGGTTCAAGTCCCGCCATCCGCACCAAGAAAGAAGCCTGTAACTGCAATGGTTACAGGCTTCTTTCTTGCCCGTTTGGGGGCTGTTTTCCCTTTCGTTTTCCCTTTGGGGCTGAAAAGCCGGGGACCTTCTCGGGGCCTGGTGTCCAAACTGGACACCGGGAAAGACGCAGTGGCCACCCGCTCGGGGCGGCGTTCTGATTCCCACCAGAGGCCCGGAGGGCGAGGCAGCTCCCCGGTGTCGACCGGCGGCGTGCTGGATCTCCACCGGCGGCCTGGAGGACGGCAGCAGCTCCCCGGTGTCAGCTCGGCGGCGTGCTATATCTCCACCGGGCGACAGCAGCCAGCTGGGAGAGGTGGTGTCCAGATTGGATGCCGGAAAAATGGAACGAGCGGGCGGCCCAGTGGGGTCACCCGCTCGAAGTGGTTATTTTTTTCTTTCTGGAGACTCTGTGGGGCCGTCAGAGGCCCAGGACGCCCGCTATGTACTTCTCCATACGCTGGGCGCTGTCCTGTTTCATTTGGTCTGTGACGTGACCGTAGACGTCCAGGGTGAAGGCGGCGGTGGCGTGGCCAAGGTTGCCTTGCACGGTCTTGATATCATCCCCGGCCCGGATGGCCGCCACGGCGTAGCTGTGCCGCAAATCGTGGAAACGGGCGTCGGGGCGGCCTATGGAGGTCACTATGTCTTTGAACGCCTCGTAGACCATCGCCGGGGTGAGGTGGCGGCCTATTTCATCGGTGAAGACGAAGTTAGACCCTTCCCAGAGATCCCCGGCGCGGAGCCGCTGCTGGGTCTGTGCGGCCCGATGACGCTTCAACAGGGCCATGACCCAAGGAGCCGGGGTGACGGTGCGCCCCTTGCCATTCTTGGTAGAGACAAGGCCGTACTGCCGGTTCCCCTGGCGTGGGTGCTGGAGCTGGCGGTCAATCAGAAGAGTGCCCTTCTGAAAGTCCACCCGGTCCCAGCATAGCCCCAGCACCTCCCCCTGGCGCATACCAGTGAAGAGGGTGACGGTGTAGAGGTCTTCGAAGCGGTGGCCCTTGATGGCCTCCAGGAAGCGACGGGTCTCCGCCTCGTCCAGGGGGCGCAGCTCCTTCTTTTCGATGCGGGGAAGGGAACAGGCGTCAGAGGGATTAAAGCGGATGTAACCCACCATGACGGCCTGCTGGAGGGCGTGGTGGAGGATGCCGTGGACGTTTTTCACTGTCTTGGGGGAGAGGGGCGGCTTGCCGTCCGCCCGCTCGGCGGAAAGGCTGTTGTAAAAGCGCTGGATGGTGGGGGCATTGAGCGCTTCCAGCTTCACGGCGCCTAGGGCGGGCTTGATGGTCCGGGCGATGGTTCCATTGTAGCTGTCCACGGTGCGGGGCTTGACGTCGTTCAGATACTCGGTGGCCCAGATGTCCAGCCATTCCCCCACGGTGAGCTTGCTGGGGGCCTTGTAGACGCCCTCATTCAGGGCTGAGGTCATGGCGGTGAGCTTCCGGGCCACCTCCGCTTGGGTCTGGCCAGTGATGCTCCGCTGTATCTGCCGCCCAGTGCCGGGGTCACGGCCCACGGTGGCCCGGGCCTCCCAGTAGGTATACTGCTTCCCTTTCCGGGTGACAGTCTTCTTGCGGATGGTGCCGGTGCCGGGGGCGGCTCTTCTGGCCATGGAAATTTCTCCTTTCCGCTTGCCCTCTCGGCTCCATTGTGGTACAATAAGAGCGCAAAAAGGCCTTGGTCTTGGTTGGCTTGGGTCTTTGCATCTGCCGCTCCTGGAGGTCGCAACTCCGGGAGCGGTTTTTCTATCTGAAATTGCCAAACGTTTGGAAATTTGGGTCGCCGTCCCTGCTGAGGGGGCGGCTTTTTTGCTGTCTGCCGGGGCCAGAGGTGGATCATGTCCCATCTGTGCCGACGCTTGTACCAGGTGAAGCTGACGTGGTGAATAGCGGAACATCGGGATCTTGTGATTTTACTTTTTCATATAAGATTTCAATAGGGTCGCCCCTGCGTGGTTGGTCTTTTCTCAATGCAAAGGCGAGAAGGCCCAAGAGCCATTGGTCGGCGGGCGTTTCATGACGAAAATTTTCTACCAGTTGGAGTTCTTCTTCGGTCAGTCGTACGGCGTCAACGGTACCGCCGTCAACTTGAAGGTATTGGGAGGTCGTGTCGCCGATTTCAGAGAAGGAAGAGACACCATATATGTTGCAAAGAGCCACAAATATCTCTGCGTCTGGTTGTCTGCGCCCACTTTCCCATCCGTATATAGTTTTCCCCGATACACTGATACCATATTCGGAAAGCTTTTCTTGTACAGTCAATACAGTCATTTTTAATTCTTTCCGTTTTGCCTTAAGGAACGAAGCAATAATGGAATTTTCCATAAAACTCACCTCTTCAGCGCCATTATACACGCTTTATTTTATCGCGTCAATAAAAAATTCTCCAAACTGAAGAAAAAAATTTCAAATAGGGGGTTGACATTCTCCGTTCTGAAGCGTATTTTAAAAATAAAGTCTTCGCCTTGAAGAAAAGGGGGTGGTGATATTGGTGGCGAAAGCTTTAAGAGAGTTAATAAATAGCAAAGGCGTTAAGTATTCCTTCATTTCGGAGAAGACGGGGATCCCTGTCAACCAAATTTCTCGGTCCCTGATGGGCAAGCGGAGGCTTCCGGCAGACGAAATGGTGGCCATATGTAACGCAATCGGTGTAGACATTGGGGAATTGTTGCGAAGTGAGCCGTAGAGCGGTAGAGTTAGTGGTGCCCAAATTGGACACCTGAAGGGAGGTGAAAACATGGAATTTGAATTGATCTCTGACTTGTTCTCCGCCTGTTTGGGCAGCTGCGGAGACGCCTTCGAGCATTTTGGAAAAGATAGCCCGGAGGAGGAGAAGGACACTGACCGGGTGATTGCCATGCTGGACAAACTGGGGCAAAAGCCGGGAAGTGAACTCGAAGACCTGTTTATGGATAAAACATGGACCATCATTTCAGAGAGTGCCCCCAGTGCGGGGCACATTTAGACCCCGACGAGGTATGCGACTGTATCCAGGGGGAAAAAGAGAGCCGCCCCGGCGCTGCGAACACCGGGACGGCAGAGGAACGGGCAACCCTTCAAGCGCCTTATCCTGCGCTTATTTTAACCCACCGGGCCGGGGGGTGTCAAGGGTGAGCTATGAACTGCTGTCTAAAGTCTATGACGCCCTAACGCAGCCGGATATGTGTCCCAGCGAAAATGACCCCGGCCAGGACCTGTGGCAGGGAACAGAGGCGGCAAGCGGCGCGGTGACCGCCCTCTATGACGCCATTTTCGGCGACCGGTCGGAGCCGATCATGAACATGGACGACCTGGTCTTTGACGCTATTTATGAAACAGAGCGGTGCGGCTTTATCAACGGCTTCCGGCTGGGTATGCAACTGGCCCGCGAGCTGGGCGAGGGAGACGGGCAGAATGAGGAACACGCCGGAATATAACCGGGCCTACTATCTGGCCCACCGGGCGGAGCAGACCGCCCAGCGGCTGGAGCGTGCCCTGGCGGCGAACTTTGACGCCGGGGCAGTGCTGGCCACGCTGGACTTCTCCAGCGCCCCCGGCAAGACCTCCCGGCTCTGGATGCGGGAGGACGCCCAATTATTCCTCCGAAAGCTGGACCGGCGCTCCCGCTCGAAGGGGCGGGTCTTTCGGTGTATCTCTGCCGTGGGCGTGGGAGAGCCGCCCACCTTCCGGCTGGTCTTTGACAAGGCCAATTTGCCGAGCGGGGACACGGCGGAGGTTTTGGACGCCGTGGCCAGGCTATGGGGGCTGGGCCGGGTGCATATTGCGCCGGTGGACTTGACAGAGGGCTGGAGGGCGACGGCGGAGGCGATGCTGGCCGATATGCCGCCCGCATCTGGGCCGGGTCATAACTCTGTTTCCTGGAAGGGCTGGGGCCTACGGCGTGCCTAGGGGGCAGATTGAGGACAGAAAAGGTAACTGAAAAACGGAACGCCGGGCCGGGGAAAATCCCCGTCCCGGCTTTGCCGTCTCTATACGGAAGGACGGGAAGGCATGGCGAAAAGAAAACGGATCAGGCAGGCGGGCAGCTTGGTGGAGGCGGTGATCTACACGGCCCCGGAGCCGCTGGACGGCCCCTTGACCAGGGCGGCCAAGTCCAAAATGACCACAGAGGCCCAGCGGGCCATGAACGACCGCTCGGCGGTGCGGCGGTTGGAGTTCTACATAGCGGGGAACTTCTCCCGTTGGGACCTGTTTCTCACCCTGACCTATCGGGACGAGGACCTGCCCAAGAGCCGGAAGGAGGCCAGGGAGAAGCTGGGGAAGTTCTTCCGGGCTGTGCGGGATCAGCGGAGACGGCGTGGGGAGCCGCCACTGAAGTATATCTATGTGACAGAGAACCGGCACGGGGAAGGCCGCTTCCATCATCACCTCATTATCAACGCCACCGGGCACGACATAGAGGCTATCCGGGCCTTGTGGGCCTATGGTGACGTCTGTGATATCGAATACATAGGCAGCCGGGAGGCAGAGGACTGGGCAAGGTACATGACCAAGGAGGGGGTGCGTGGCCGTCCAGTGGGGGCGCAGCTCTGGACGGCGAGCCGGAACCTGAAGAAGCCGGTGGAGAGCTCGGGCTTTGTGGACAATGATACCGGGCTGGAGTTCCCGCCAGGCGTGGTGATCCTGGCCGAGCGGGGGGCCACGGAGCGGGACGCCTGCTATCGCTACATCAAATACAGGATACCACCCCGCTATAATCAGCGGGGACCGGGCCGCGATGGAAGAGCGCGGACGCCGGGGGAAATGCCTCTTCCATCTGACTTGAAAGAAGATATATCTTTAGAACAGCGACGGAGAAAAAGGCGATGAGCCGTTCATTTCCCGCCGCCGCTGTGCTATGCTAAGGCCACGAGAAAAACGCCCACGAGCGGGCGGGAAGGATGGCGACGCCATGGGGGTCAAGATCATCAACGCGAGATGCGAGGAGCGTCTGGGGAGACTGTGGGTCAGGTGTCCGGCCTGCGGGAAGCGCCTTGCTCCCGGTTTCATGCCGGACACGGAGGCCAAGGCCCTGCCGCTCTGGTGTACACGGTGCAAACGGGAATTTCTGGCCGAGGTACGTCCGGCAGAGGTGGAGGAGACGCCGGGGAAGCGGGTCACACTGGCGGCCCAAGCCGGGGAGATTTAGGCGGAAAATCCGCTGATTTTTTGCGCCTGTTTTGCGCAGCACGCCGGGAAGGCTCGGGCGGGTGCGTGGTTGGTTGCTGCCTGCAGGGCACTGACCGCCGCAAGCTCAACGGGGAGAAGGGGCGACCGTCCCCCCGCCCCCAAAAAGTTTCCGCTTCGGGGCTGAAGACCGCAAGGCCTCCTCCACGCGAGAAATTTTCCCCAAATGAGCGGGAGGGCTGCCCCGGCTCCATGACCTCGGCCGGCGGCCTGATGGATCTCCATCGGCGGCCTGAAGGGCGGCAGCGGGACCGCCAGGGCCGAGTGGTGTCCAAATTACCCGTAGGGTATGAGCGGACACTGGAGAATACGAAACGAGCGGGCGGCCCGGTGGGGCTACCCGCTCGAAGTGGTTTTACATTCTGCCGGTCAGTGTCGGCTCCTTGCCGGGGCGGAAGGTGGTCGCTGCTCACGCAACGCAGAAGCGGCGGACGGTAGTTTCTACCATGAACCGGGCCGCCACGCTGGGCAGAGTTTCCTTGAGGGCCTTGGCGTCGAGCCTGGCGGACTTTACGGCCTTGTAGGTGATGGTGTACTCCCCAGCCCGCAAGACCTCTTCCTGGCCCATCTGGGCCTTGATGGTGTCCTTGATGCTCTCCGCCTCTGCCTGGGCCTCCTCAATGAGGCTCTGGAGCTGTCGCAGCTCCCTGACCTTGCTCTCTATCTCTGTGCTGCTCATAGTGTGTTCCTCCTTCTGGCGGTTTGAGGGGCGGGGCGTGTGTCCGTTCCCGGAGCTTGTCACGGTACTTGGGAAAGCGTTTCCCACTCCCTCTTGACAATAATATGATAACATATATTGCGCAATATATCAATTGGCGGAACGACTAAATATTACGCAATATTTTTGTGCATTATGTGTATTGCGCAAGATTGACAGAACAGATATAATGAAGCGATGATAGGGGAGGTGTGTGCTATGGCTGGAAAGTCAGGGTATAGAAATGCTTGGATTGCGGAAAAGCTGGATCGGATCAATTTGACTATGCCGAAGGGGCGTAAAGCAGAAATCCATGCCCACGCAGAGGCCAAAGGCGAGAGCGTGAACGGCTTTATCAACCGGGCGATATCGGAGACCATCGAGCGGGACAAAGTTGCTCCTGGGGCCACAGAATAGGCGAGGAGGGTATCTATGAGCAATAAGGAAAAGGTGCTTGCCCTGTTGGACAATGTGCCGGAATATAAAATGGGCTATATTCTGGCCTACGTGCAGGGGATCACTGCCGAGGAGGCGGAGGACGACGCCTTCTGTGAGCAACTCCGGCAGCAATATGAAAATGACCCGGACAAGGGAGAGACCATGACCGAGGAGGAGCTTTGTCAGGAACTGGGGATTGCTCTATGAGCTACCGCATAGTCTATGAGAAGGCGGCGGTCAAATTCCTTCGCAAACAGCCCCCAGCTCAGCAGAAACGGCTTGTTGCCGCTATTCACCTGCTCCCTGGAGAAGGTGACGTCAAGCCGCTGTCGGGTCACCCTGGGGAATACCGTCTCCGTGTAGGCCCCTATCGGGTACTTTATGCCATTGAGGCCGATATACTCATTGTGCGGGTTCTGACCATCGGGAACCGGGGAGACGTGTACAAGTGATTGTCTGGAAGGAGCGGCGTAGCTTGGCCGCCGAGGCCGGGAGGACGGCCCAACGGCCCAGCATCGACCAGCGGAGTGCGGATCATCGGCGGCAGGCTGAAGGACGCAGGACGCCGCCCTGGGCGAGGGAAGGACATAAGCAGAAAACGAGCGGGCGGCCCGGTGTGGGTTGCCCGCTGATTTTTTCCCTTTCGTTTTCCCTTTAGAGGCGGTCACGCAGTACCACGTTATTCAGCAGTATTCCATGAAGCCATTGTGCCGCAGGGAATAAGGAGGGTAAGGGGAACGGGAAGAGAGAGGGAGGTGGAAATTCAAGTCCCGCCATCCGCACCAAATCGGAGCAAGCGTAAATACGCTTGCTCCGATTTTTTAAACCATGAAACGAAGGCCCCCCGGCTCGGCCGGGGCCGGGATGGAGAGAGCCGCCGACAAAAGTCGGCGGCTCTTCTTTATATCTTTCTGCACCCCAGTTTTTCCGCAACTTCCTCCTGGGACAGGCCGCTCTTTTTTCGGGCGTTGAAAAGGCTGTTTCCCAAAGACATTTTTTACCTCCTGTGTGGAATTGATAGGATGATTATACGGGATCACAAGCGGAAAATCTACCAAGAGCAGATTCCATTTTCGCACGTTTTGTTTACATGGCCCTTGACAATATTCCAGGGAAGCGGTATGATAACACCACACCCCTGGGGGGTATTATTTATCTAATGAAAGCGAGGGGATGGCGAATGATGGCAGACCGGGGAAAGGTCTCCCGCCTGCTCAAGACTGCCCGGGGGCAGCTGGACGGTATTTTGAAGATGGTGGAGGAGGATCGCTACTGCATTGATATTTCCCAGCAGCTTATGGCCACCGAGGCCCTTCTTAACCGGGTGAATCGGGAGGTGCTTTCCGCCCACCTTCGAGGCTGTGTTCAACAGGCGGTCTCCGCCGAGGATCGGGAGGAAAAGGTGGAGGAATTGGTGGCTGCCTTGGATAAGATCTTAAAGTGATCTCTGTGCGTGGGAAGCCGATGGATCCAAGCTTACTGTGAGGTGATCGTATATGAGACAAAAATTTACCGTGACCGGTATGACCTGTTCCGCCTGCTCCGCCCATGTGGAGAAGGCCGTCTCCAGGCTGGAGGGCGTGGCGGAGGTAAACGTAAACCTGCTGGGCGGATCCATGCAGGTGGATTTTGACCCCGACCAGCAAAACAACGCCTCCATCATTTCCGCGGTGGAGGCCTCGGGCTACGGGGCGTATCTCCCTTCGGCGGGGGAGAAGAAGGCGGCGGCCGGCGCCGGCGTTCCGGATATGGAGGAAGAGCTGAAGGCCATGAGGCGGCGGCTCATTCTCTCCTTTATCTTCTTTATTCCTCTGTTTTATCTGACCATGGGCCATATGGTGGGGCTGCCGATCCCGGGTATCTTCCATGGCCCGGAAAACGCGCTTGTCTATGCCATGACGCAGCTCTTGCTGCTGCTGCCCATCCTCTATGTCAACGATAAATATTATAAGGTAGGCTTCAAGACCCTTTGGCGCCGTTCCCCCAATATGGACTCCCTCATCGCCCTGGGCTCCGCCGCCGCGCTGGTCTATGGATTGGCGGGGATCTATCAGATCGGTTGGGGATTGGGCCACGGAGATATGGCCAGGGTGGAGAGCTGGGCCATGGATCTCTATTTTGAGTCCGCCGGCACCATTCTCACCCTGATCACACTGGGCAAGTATATGGAGACCCGCTCCAAGGGAAAGACGGGGGAGGCCATCGCCCAGCTCATGGATCTGGCCCCCAAGACTGCCGCCGTACTCCGGGACGGGAAAGAGGTCATTCTCCCGGTGGAGGAGGTGACGGTGGGCGATCTGATCCTGGTTCGTCCCGGCCAGTCCATCCCGGTGGATGGGGAGATCGTGGAGGGCAGCTCCGCCATCGACGAATCCGCCCTTACCGGGGAATCCATTCCCGTAGACAAGTCCGTGGGAGACAGGGTGGCGGCGGCCTCCATCAACAAGTCCGGATCCTTTATCTTCCGGGCCACCCGGGTGGGAGACGACACCACCCTGGCCCAGATGATCGCTCTGGTGGATGAGGCGGCCTCCTCCAAGGCCCCCATTGCCAAGCTGGCCGATAAGGTGGCGGGGGTATTTGTACCGGTGGTCATCTGCCTTGCTCTGCTCACCGCCGCCATCTGGTTCATAGCCACCGGCGACGTGGCCCGCGCCCTTACCTCCGGGGTGGCGGTGCTGGTGATCTCCTGTCCCTGCGCCCTGGGACTGGCCACCCCGGTCGCCATCATGGTGGGTACCGGCAAGGGGGCGGAAAACGGGATCCTCTTTAAATCCGCCGAGGCGCTGGAAAGTCTCCGGGGGATACAGACCGTGGTGCTGGATAAGACAGGGACCATTACCCAGGGCAAACCTGTGGTCACCGACCTGATGCCGATGGGTGATGTGGGGGAGGCGGAGTTGCTCTGCCTGGCGGCCTCCTTGGAAAAGCCCTCGGAGCACCCCCTGGCCCAGGCGGTGGTCGCCGAGGCTGAGGCGCGGACGATCCCTCTGGTTACCGCCGAGAACTTCCAGGCGATCCACGGAAAGGGGGTGTCCGCCTCCATTCAGGGCTCCGATTTCCTGGCCGGCAACCGATCCATGATGGAGGAGCATAAGGTGGATCTGAGCGCTGCGGGAGCGGAAAGCGGACGCCTGGCGGGGGAGGGGAAGACCCCCCTCTACTTTGCGCAGGACGGCAGGCTCATCGGCCTTGTGGCAGTGGCGGACACGGTAAAGCCCAGCTCCCAGGCCGCCATCAGAGCGATGCGGGAACTGGGGCTGGAGGTGGTCATGCTCACCGGAGATAACCGCCGCACCGCCCAAGCCATTGCAAAGGGATTAGACTTGACAGATGTTGTGGCGGAAGTTCTCCCTCAGGATAAGGAGAAGGTAGTTGCCGAACTCCAGACAAAGGGGAAAAAGGTGGCGATGATCGGCGACGGCATCAACGACGCCCCCGCTCTGGCCCGATCCGACGTGGGTCTTGCCATCGGGGCCGGCACCGATGTGGCCATTGAGTCCGCCGATGTGGTGCTGATGAAAAGCGACCTGATGGATGCTGTGACGGCGGTGGAGCTGAGTCGGGCCACCATTCGCAACGTGAAGCAGAACCTCTTCTGGGCCTTTTTCTATAACGCCATCTGCATTCCGGTAGCCGCCGGCCTTCTGACGCTGTTCGGCGGGCCGCAGCTCAATCCCATGCTGGCCGCCGCCGCCATGAGTATGAGCTCTGTGTGCGTGGTATCCAACGCCCTGCGTCTCAAGCTGTTCAAGCCCCGGCACGCCGGGGAGAGAATAGACGCCCCCACAGCTTCGGAGGCTTCCGGCCCTGAAGCGCCTATCATTCAAAAGGAGGAAACAACCATGACCAAGACCGTTATCATTGAGGGCATGATGTGCCAGAATTGTGTCAAGCATGCCACCAACGCCCTGAACGCACTGCCCGGCGTTACCGCCACGGTGGATCTGGAGAGCAAGAGCGCCACCGTCACCGGAGAGGTGAGCGACGAGGCCATCAGAAAGGCCATTGCCGACGCGGGCTATGAGGTGACCGATATTCAGTGAGAAAAGGCGAGGCCCGGGACAAAGATCCCGGGCCTCATCCTGTAAAAACCCCTTAAAAATGTTCATGGCCCGGGAAAAATAATCCTTGACAAGGGCCGGAGAGACTGCTATACTATCAGAGCACAATAAAGAAGGAACGGTTTCGTCCTCACCTCCAGCCAACGGGCAAAGAGGTCAACATGGAAAGCATTCGCCGCCCTGCGGCGTTGTTGTGTCCTGTTGCGCGGAGCCGTAAGGTTCCGCCTTTTTTGTGCTCCTGTACACGTGTGTGAAACGGAGGTGCGTTCATATCAGCAGCAAGCAAGGTCATCAGATCAACGAGGAGATCCGGGACAAGGAAGTGCGTCTTGTTTCCGCCGACGGTGAGCAGCTTGGCATTATGACTGCCAAGGAGGCGCTGGAGAAGGCGGAGGAGGCCAATCTGGACCTGGTGAAGATCTCTCCCAACGCGGTCCCGCCCGTATGCAAGCTCATGGACTACGGAAAGTTCAAGTTTGAGCAGACCAAACGGGAAAAAGAGGCCAAGAAGAACCAACGTGTGGTGGAGATCAAGGAAGTGCGGATGTCCCCCAGCATCGACGTCAACGATTTTAACGTCAAGCTCCGCAACGCCCAGAAATTCCTCGCGGAGGGAGATCGGGTCAAGGTGACGGTGCGGTTCCGGGGCCGGGAGATGGCCCATACCGAGATCGGCAAGGAGCTGCTGCTGAAGTTCGCTGAGCAGTGTGCCGAGGTCGCCACCATGGACAAGGAGCCCAAACTGGATGGCCGTCACATGTCCATTTTCCTGGCGTCAAAGTCCGCCAAGGAGATCAAAAAGTAAGCAAGACGATTTTACGATAAAGGAGATTTTACCATGCCGAAACTGAAGACCCATACCGGGGCAAAGAAAAGATTCAATCTGACCAAGACCGGCAAGGTCAAGCGGGCCCATGCGTTCAAGTCCCACCTGCTCAACGGGCACGGGAAGGACACCAAGCGGAAAAGAGGCCTCCGCAAGGGCGCTTACGCTGATGTGACCAATGCGGCGACCATCAAGCGTATGATCCCTTACAAATAATTTTCCTGTACACTGAGATTTAGGAGGTTTCTAAAATGGCAAGAGTTAAAGGCGCGATGATGACCCGCAAGCGCAGAAATAAAGTCCTCAAGCTGGCCAAGGGCTACTGGGGCGCTAAGAGCAAGCACTTCAAGATGGCCAACGAGCAGGTGATGAAGTCCCTGAAGTACGCCTATGTGGGCCGTCGTCTGAAGAAGCGTGACTTCCGTTCTCTGTGGATCACCCGTATTTCCGCGGGCTGCAAGATGAACGGGATGAACTACTCCACCTTTGTCAACGGCCTGAAGAAGGCCGGCGTGTCCATCAACCGCAAGATGCTGGCTGAGATGGCCGTCAATGACAAGGCCGCCTTCACCCAGCTCACCGAGCTGGCCAAAAAGACCCTGGGCTAAAGTGCATAAGAAAAAGAGACAGGCTGGGCCTGTCTCTTTTTTATTCCCCCAAAAAGGAAACGCTCTCCCGGGAGGGCGTTTCCTTTTTCAACCGGGACTTGCCCCGGAGCAAAAAAAGGACTATACTTCTGTCTGAAAGAATGATTGGCTCAGAATGGGGGGAAGGGACGTGGCCCAAAATGACTTCTCTCAGGGGAAAATGTCCCGGAATATTTTGTCCATGGCTGTGCCCATGACGGCGGCGCAGCTGATCAATATCCTGTACAATATCGTAGACCGGATCTATCTGGGCCGTCTGGAAGGGATCGGACGGCTGTCCATTACCGGACTGGGACTGTGTCTGCCCATCATCTCGATCCTCATCGCCTTTGCCAACCTCTGCGGTATGGGGGGCGGCCCCCTATGCTCCATCCACCGGGGAAAGGGGGAGACGGAAGAGGCAGAGAACGTGATGGGAAACTCCTTTACACTCCTGCTTCTCTTCGGCGTTGCCCTGACGGCGGGGATCCTCCTGTTCAAAGGTCCCATTCTCCGGCTTTTCGGCGCGGGGGCGGACAGCTTTCCCTATGCGGACGCCTACCTGGGCGTCTATGCCTGGGGGACCCTTTTTGTCATGATCGGCCTGGGTATGAACCCTTTTATCAACGCCCAGGGCTTTGGCAAGATCGGAATGCTGACGGTGACGCTGGGAGCGGTGATAAATCTGGTGCTGGATCCCATCTTTATCTTTCTGCTCCATATGGGCGTTCGGGGCGCGGCGTTTGCCACCGTCATCTCTCAGGGGTGCTCGGCGGTGTGGGTGCTGCTTTTCCTCACAGGGCCCAGGGCCCTGCTGCGGCTGCGCCGGAGCAGCCTGGGACTTCAATGGAGCCGGGTGTCCCAGATCCTGTCCCTGGGGGTGTCCAGCTTTGTGATGGCCATGACCAACTCTCTGGTTCAGGCCCTGTGCAATGCCACCCTTCAGTCGGTGGGCGGGGAGCTCTATGTCAGTGTGATGACCGTTATCAACTCCGTGCGGGAGGTGGTAACCGTCCCGCTGGTGGGGGTGACCAACGGAGCCCAGCCGGTGATCGGCTACAATTATGGGGCCAGGCTCTACAGCCGGGTCCGGGAGGGGATGCGCTTTACCATTCTGGCCGGTGTGAGCTATACAATGGTGACCTGGGCGCTGGTGATGGCCTTTCCCCACATTTTTATCCATATATTCAACAGCGATCCGGAGCTTCTGGAGGCGGGGGTGCCGGCCTTCCGCATTTACTTCGTGGCCTTTTTCGCCCAGGCCTTCCAGCAGACCAGCCAGGCCATCTCCGTGGCGCTGAACCGGTCCAGGAGCGCGGTATTCTTCTCTCTGTTCCGCAAGGCCTTTATCGTGGCCCCGCTGACGGTGCTTTTACCCGCTTTGGGGCTGGGGGTAAACGGCGTGTTCCTGGCAGAGCCCATCTCCAATGTGCTGGGCGGAGTGACCTGCTTCCTTGCGCTGATACTGCTGGTCTATATCCCCATGGGCCGGATGGCCGACGGCACATAAGCCCCATCCTTGCGGAGGCCGCCTGAGGGCGGCCTCCGGTTTTTTTTAAAAATTTTTTCGTTATGAGATTTTTCGCCCTGCTGAGGGATATTCACAGTGAAAGCGCTTTCAAGACCCGTGAAAGGGGGCCCACCATGAGCGATGAAGCATTTGAACAGGCGGTCCGGGACTACGCCAACAGCATATTCCGGGTGGCCTACCATGCCCTGAAAGATCGGCATGAGGCGGAGGATGTGACCCAGACCGTTCTGCTGCGGCTCTACCAGAATCCCGAGCCCTTTGAGAGCCGGGAACACATGAAATACTGGCTGCTCCGGGTGGCGGTGAACGAGAGCCGAAAGGTGCTGCGGGCGCCGTGGCGAAGGCGAACGGTGCCCTTGGAGGACTGGGACGGTCCAGCCCCGGAGCGGGAGGAGAACGGCGTTTGGGAGGCAGTGCTGGCCCTGGAGGCCAAGTACCGGCTGCCGGTCTATCTCTACTATTACGAGGGCTGCTCCGTCAAGGAGACCGCGCGGATCCTGCGGGCCAATCCATCCACTGTGCAGACCCGGCTCCAGAGAGCCCGGGAAAAGCTGAAATGGGCCCTGAGCGATGAAGAGGAGGGAACAGGCTATGTTCGACCCCAGAGCTTATCGTGAGGCCTGTGACAGGGTGACCCTGGACACGGGAAAAATCGAGGAGATGATCACTATGACTGAAAATCAGGAGAAGAGGACCCCGCGCCGTCTTGCCCGGGGGGCTTTGGTGGCCGCCGCTATGGCCGCGGCTCTGTGTGTCACCGCCGCTGCCGCGGAACTGCCCGCGGTGAAGGAGTTTTTTGCCACTGTATTCGTTACCGTCAGCACCAAGGGCGACCCGGCGCTGGGGCTCAAATTGCCCAGCGTGGCGGTGGAGGAGCGGAACGGCCGCACCGTATTGGTGGTAGATGAGGAGGAGACCGACGTCACCGACGCGCTGACCCGGAAGGGGGAGTACCTCTATGAGGGGGACGGCTTTGAGGTGGCGGTGGACAAAAACGGCGTGGCTGTCGTCACCTCCCATGGAGAAAACGGCATGACGGTGACCTACTCCACCCAGGACACAGATGCCCGGGGCGGCAAGGTGTACAAGGTGGATACTGAGGATCCGGGTACAGTCGACGGTCAGGGGGGCGGCCACGAGGATTATCAGGTGGTCGTCGATGTGGAGGCTCCGAAGGGGGCTGAGACTGAGGGAATGACCGGCTACAATGTGGTGACCGACGCCAGCGGCGCTGTTCAGGTCAGCCCGATCGACGGAAAATAACAGAGTCAGGCGGAAAACCGCCCCGGAAACGGGGCGGTTTTTCTTGCCCTTATGGGGGGAAAATGGTATACTGTATTTTGAAATTTTATGTCCCTTCCAAGGAGGGCTTCCAATGAAGCTGATGGTCATCGACGGCAACTCCATTTTAAACAGGGCCTTTTATGGCGTGCGGCCCCTGTCCACCCGGGACGGCACCCCCACCAACGCCGTTTTTGGCTTTCTCAACATTCTGCTCAAACTCATTGACGAGGAGAAGCCGGAAGCCCTTTGCTGTACCTTTGATCTGAAGGAGCCCACGTTCCGGCACAAGGCCTATGCGGGCTATAAGGCCCAGCGCAAGCCCATGCCCGAGGATCTGGTCAGGCAGGTGCCCCTGCTCAAGGAAGTGCTGGACGCCATGGCCATTCCCCGCTACGAGCTGGCCGGATGGGAGGCCGACGATCTCATCGGCACCATCGCCCGTGTGGATGAGACGGTGGGCTGGGAGACGGTGGTGGTCACAGGGGATAAAGACTCTCTTCAACTTATCACGCAGCATACCACTGTAAAGCTGGTCACCTCCCGCATGGGGCAGACCACCACAAAGGACATGACCCCGGCGGCCTTTCAGGAGGCCTACGGCTTCGATCCCATCCATATCATCGACCTGAAAGCCCTGATGGGGGACGCCAGCGACAATATCCCCGGAGTAAAGGGCGTGGGCGAGAAGACCGCCATGGGTCTGATCCAGCTCTACGGTTCCATCGACCATCTCTACGACCATATGCCGGATATTTGTCAGGCCCCCGACACCCCCGCCAAGCCCGGCGTGGTAAAAAAACTGGAGGAGGGGAAGGCCGACGCCTATATGTCCTATGATCTGGCCACCATCCACACCGACGCCCCTCTGACCTTCAAGCCTCAGGACGCCGCCCGGCAGCCGGTAAAGCCGGAGCTCTATGACCTTCTGCTCAAGCTGGAATTTGCCAAGCTCATTGAGCGGCTGGGATTGAGCGGAGCCCAGGAGCCTGACGCAAAGGAAAAACCCTTTACAGGCAATGTGTCCACAGAGCTGGTGGAGGGAGACACCCGGGCGGCGGAGCTGCTGGAGGACTATCGGGAGGCCCCCTGGGTAGGGGTTGTGGTCGCCCCCGGCTTTGCCGCAGTAGCGGTGGGACATTGGGAGAGCGAGAGCGATCTCCGCACGGCGATCTTCTGCCCTGACCGCCTGGAGGACTTTAACGGTTTTTTGCACGACCTCTTTTCTCCCGGGGTAAAAAAGGTCTCTCACGGAATAAAGGATCTGATGTATGCCCTTCTGGGGGAGGGGCTGTCCACAGAAGGCTTTTGCTTTGACACCGAGCTGGCGGCCTATCTTCTGGCCCCTACCGACGGAAGCTATGATCTGGACAAGCTGGGTATGGCCCGGTTCCACCAGGAGTATCCCAAGGCCAAGGATTACCGGGATCCGGAGGCCTTTGCCCCTCTGGCTGACCGGGCGTCGGCGGAGTTGGCTCTGAGCGCCCACTGTACGCTTGTCTGTACCCTCTGGGAGGAACTGGACGCTCAGCTCAGGGAGCTGGGGCTGGACAGGGTCTACTATGAGCTGGAGCTCCCCCTGTGCCCTGTGCTGGCCGGGATGGAGCGCACCGGGGTGCTGGTGGATCGTAAGGCCCTGGCAGAGTTCGGGCAGATGCTGGACGCCCAGCTCAAAAAGGACGAGGAGGCCATCTATGAGCTGGCGGGGGAGCGCTTCAACATCAACTCCACCCAGCAGCTGGGGCATATCCTCTTTGACAAGCTGGGTCTGCCCCCGGTAAAAAAGACCAAGACGGGCTACTCCACCAACGCGGAGGTGCTGGAAAAGCTCCGGGGCTATCACCCCATTCTGGAGCGGATCCTGGAATACCGGCAGTACGCCAAGCTGAAGTCCACTTATGTGGACGGTCTGGGAAAGGTCATCGGAGAGGACGGACGTATCCGCACCTCCTTCCAGAATACGGTCACCGCCACCGGGCGGCTGAGCTCCACTGAGCCCAATCTGCAAAACATTCCCGTGCGCACCGAGCTGGGCGCCCAGCTGCGCTATATGTTCGTGGCCGCCCCCGGAAATCTGCTGGTGGACGCCGACTATTCCCAGATCGAACTGCGGCTGCTGGCCCATATCGCCGGGGACAAGACCATGCAGGAGGCCTTCCGGTCCGGGGAGGACATCCACACCGCCACCGCCGCCCAGGTGTTCGGCGTCCCTGTGGAGGAGGTCACCCCGGAGATGCGCCGCAGGGCCAAGGCGGTCAATTTCGGGATCGTTTACGGGATCTCCGCCTTCTCGCTGTCTGATGATATCAAGGTGAGCATGGGGGAGGCCAAGGAGTATATGGATCGCTATCTGGCCACCTTCTCCGGTGTGGCGGCCTACCAGAAGCGTGTGGTAGAGGAGGCCAGGGAGAGGGGATGGGCTTCCACCCTGATGGGTCGCCGGCGCTGGCTTCCGGAGCTTAAGTCGGCCAACCACAATCTGCGCTCCTTCGGAGAGCGGGTGGCGCTGAACATGCCCATTCAGGGCGCCGCCGCCGACGTGATCAAGCTGGCCATGATCCGGGTGTGGAACGCCATGAAGGAGGAGGGACTGAGGGCGAAGCTTATCCTCCAGGTCCATGATGAACTTATTGTGGAGTGTCCGGAGGAGGAGGCGGAGCGGGTCAGGGCCCTGTTGAGTCGGGAGATGGAGGGGGCGGTGAGCTATGCCGTGCCCCTTCGGGCGGACGCCGCCGTCGGAAAAAGCTGGGGGGAGGCCAAGGGATGAAGAACTATAAATTGGTTCCCATGGACAAAAGTCATATTGCGGAGATCGCCCAGATCGAGCGGGAGTGCTTTTCCGATCCCTGGAGCGAGGCCTCACTGACCGAGGAGCTCTATAATCCGCTGGCCTCCTTTATCGTGGCCCAGCGGCCCGACGGTGCGGTGCTGGGTTATGCGGGACTCCATGTGGTGATAGATGAGGGCTATATCGACAATGTGGCGGTGCGGGAGGATTACCGGGGCAACGGCATTGCCGACGACCTGGTGGACGTATTCGTCCGTTTTGGCCGGGAGCACCTGGCCTTTCTCACCCTGGAGGTGCGTCCTTCCAACGAGCCTGCCATTCAGCTCTATATGAAGCACGGCTTCGCCCAGGTAGGCCGGCGAAAAAACTACTATGAAAACCCCAGGGAAGACGCGATCATTATGACATTGGAGTTTGAACATGAAACTGAAAGTGCTGAATAGGGAAGAACTCACCGCGCTCTACAATACTGAGATCGCCGGAGATTTTCCCAAAACAGAGCTAAAACCTCTGCGGGCCATGCTCCGTTTGATGGACAAGGGCTGCTATGAGCCCCTGCTGGCGCTGGAGGGAGAGGAGCCGTTGGGCTATGCCCTGATGTGGCTGCCCCGTGATGGGGGCGGAGCGCTGCTGGAATACCTCGGTGTGCTCCGGGGTAAGCGGAACGGCGGCCTGGGGGCGCAGATCCTCTCCACGCTGGGGGAGCGGTACGGTCAGCTCTTCGGTGAGGTGGAGATCCCCGATTCCGAAGACGCCGCGGAAAATGACCTGCGCCGACGCCGCATCGGGTTCTACCTGCGAAACGGGTTTCGGGAGCTGAACTATGAATGTGCCCTTTTCGGCGTTCATTTCAAGTGTCTGTATTGGGGCCCCGGCACGGATGACGCGGGGATTCAGGCCATACACCGCGGGGTCTATGCAAGCCACTTTTCTCCCGCCCATATGGAGCGGTATATCCAGCTCCCTCTGACCCCCGGAGAGCCCATCCATCCTGCCCCCGAATGGGTGGAGGAGGATTAAGAACCTATTGGAAGGCGTGATCCTATGAATATTCTGGCCTTTGAATCCACCTGCGACGAGACCGCTGTAGCCGTGGTACGGGATGGCAGGGAAGTCCTCTCCGATGCCATCGCATCCCAGGTGGATATGCACACGCTCTACGGAGGGGTGGTGCCCGAGATCGCCTCCCGAAAGCATGTGGAGGCCATTGCAGGGCTGGCGGATCGGGCCCTGAGAGAGGCCGGACTGACCAGAGGAGAGATCGACGCGGTGGCGGTGAGCTATGCCCCCGGCCTCATTGGAGCTGTGCTGGTGGGAGTCAATTTCGCGAAGTCGGCGGCGTTGGCCCTTGGGGTTCCCCTCATTCCCGTCCACCACATCCGGGGCCATATCGCCGCCAATTACATTGCCCATCCCGAGCTGGAGCCCCCCTTTGTATGTCTGTGCGTCTCCGGGGGGAATACGCTGATCGCCGATGTGCGCGGTTATACCGACATGGAGGTTTTGGGAGCGACCCGGGACGACGCGGCGGGGGAGTGCTTCGACAAGGCGGCCCGGGTGCTGGGGATCGGCTATCCCGGCGGCGGCCCCATGGACCGTCTGGCCCAGGGAGGAGACGACAAAAAGTATGTTTTGCCCCGGTCCCATGTGGAGGGCCATCCGCTGGATATGTCCTTCTCCGGACTGAAGACCGCGGTTTTGAACCTGCTCCACAACGCCCAGCAAAAGGGGGAGGAACTGGACGGCCCCGGCCTGGCCGCCTCCTTCCAGGCGGCGGTGAGCGACATTCTGGTTCCCCGGATCATGGAGGCCTCCCGACAGAAGGGCTACGGCAAGGTGGCCGTGGCCGGCGGCGTGGGCGCCAACTCCCGGATCCGCGCTGATCTGGAAAAGGCGTGCAGGGCCTCAGGGGACAGGCTGTTTCTGCCGCCTCTGCGCCTGTGCGGCGACAATGGGGCCATGATCGGCAGCCAGGGCTACTACGAGTATCTGGCGGGCCGTACGGCGGGAAGCGACCTGAATGCGTATGCCACCAGGGACTTGGGAGTTGGCTGAACCGAATGGATGCGTTTGACCTGAAACGGAAGGATGGGCAGGAGACGTTTGTTTCGCCCCATTCGGAGTTTGGTGCAGGCGCATGTCTGCTATGACCGGCGCTGCCCGTAAGGAACGGCGGCAGGGAGGACCATCTCCCTGCCGCCGTTTTTCGTTAAGTGTGGATCAAACAGAACCTATTTCAGAGATAAAGCTGGGGAAGTTCAACAAGAGAGCCGTATTTCAATTTGGGAAGGGCCAGCAGCCTGCTGTAAATAGCCTTTACCTCCTTGCGGGGTGAAAGCCAAAGGGCCTCCATATCCTCCAACTCCAGCAGAGGTGTATAGTCCTTGCTGGCAACTCGCGCTGTCATCAATGAGAAGGCCCGCAGCCCCTTCATGCTGTGAAGAAACTCCAGTGAGTCGATATGGATATGCTGGGGGGACAGACCATCCCCCTCTATGGAGAGCAGCTCCAGATCCTGAAGCGCGGTAAGGGGGCTATAGTCTCTGATCTTCTGAAAGTTTTCTACGGACAGCGCCACCAGTCTGCTTGATCCTGCCAGAGGTTCGATGGAAAGCACTCCGGCCCCGGAGCCGAGGTGCAGATATTCCAGATCCCGAAGGTCTGCGATAGCGGAAATGTCAGGATACACGCCCCATTTTATATAGAGACTTTTTAAATTTTTCTGGCGGCAAACGGCGTTGAAGAGCTCTTGCGGCATTCTTGTTCCAAAGGCCAGCGAGGTAAAGGCCTCTGGATTTTCGGTAAGAAACTCGCACCATTCGGACAGTACACGCCGCTTTTCCTTCCCACTGGCATACCTCGGATCAATATGGCTGTCAAGCTGGGTACAGTTTATGCACAGCTCCTTTTCTCCCGAATACTCCGCAGTCTCCACCACGTATTGATACCCGGGATATAGAGCCTTTACTCCATCTTTCAGCTGTTGCTGTGTCAACTTCGGCATATTTGTTCCCCCTTGCCTTAGCGGATACCGGATCCGCTGAGGCCTGCGGACATTCCGTAAAGTCAGGCGCGATGCCTTGCCGTCCAGGCCCGGTTGATGGCCGACAGGATCCCCCGGAGGGGGGCCAGGTTGATGTTGTGGTCTACGCCTACGCCAAAGACGTCCTTGCCATCCTTGTCCCGAAGGTGGATATAGGCAACCGCCATGGAGTCGGAACCATCGGAGATGGCGTGCTCCTTGTAGTCGATGAAGGTGAATCGATCCATCTTTTGTCCGTGGATGGAGTTGAAGAAGGCGTCGATGGGGCCGTTGCCCTCTCCGGAGACCTCAAAGACCGTGTCGGTATGCCGCAGGGTGCCGGTGAAACAGACATGGGATCTGCCGGTCTCGTCCACCGTCTCCCGGAAGGCGTGCCGGATGAGCTGATAGGGAGCGGTGGCGGCGATATAGTTTTCCTGGAAGAGCTCCAGGATACGCTGGGTAGGCAGTTCGTGACCGGTGCGCTCGGTTTCCGCCTGGACGATGCGGCCAAACTCCGGGTGCATGGCCTTGGGCAGATCGTAGCCAAAGCTCTGCTGCATGACAAAGGCGGCGCCGCCCTTTCCGGACTGGGAGTTGATGCGCACAATGGGTTCATATTCCCGTCCTACGTCGGCGGGATCGATGGGCAGGTAAGGGATCTCCCAGAATTGGGAGCCGCTCTCCCGCATATATTGCGTCCCCTTGTTGATGGCGTCCTGGTGGGAGCCGGAGAAGGCGGTAAAGACCAGCTCACCCGCATAGGGCTGCCGGGGCCCCACCTTCATCTTGGTGCACCGTTCGTATACATCCCGAATGGTGTTGATGTGAGAAAAATCCAATTGGGGATCCACGCCCTGGGTGAAGAGGTTGAGGGCCAGAGTGACCATATCCACGTTGCCGGTGCGCTCTCCGTTGCCGAAGAGGGTGGCCTCCACCCGCTCCGCGCCGGCCAGCAGACCCAGCTCTGCGGTGGCCACACCCTCGCCCCGGTCGTTGTGAGGGTGGAGAGAGATGACCGCCCGCTCCCGGCCGGGAAGCTTTTCGATAAAATACTCGATCTCGTCGGCAAAGTAGTTGGGCAGACAGTTTTCCACCGTGGTGGGCAGGTTGAGGATAACCCGGTGATCACTGTCGGCGTGCAGCGCGTCCAGCACGGCGGCGCAGATCTCGGCGGCGGCGTCCATCTCCGTGCCCATAAAGGACTCGGGGGAGTACTCGTAGCGCAGATCCACCCCCCTGGCGATGATGGGCTGGGCCATCTCATAGATCATCTCCGCGGCGTCCACCGCGATCTTTTTGACCCCCGCCACGTCGGTGTGGAAGACCACCTTACGCTGGAGGGTGGAGGTGGAGTTATAGAAGTGGAAGATGACATGCCTGGCGCCCTCAATGGCCTCAAAGGTGCGCTTGATCAGATGAGGACGGGCCTGGACCAGAACCTGAAGGGTCACGTCGTCGGGCACATGGCCGTCCTCAATGAGGGTGCGCAGAAATTCATATTCCACCTCGGAGGCGGAGGGGAAGCCCACCTCGATCTCCTTGACCCCGATGTTCACCAGGGTGTGGAACAGCTCCAGCTTTTCCTCCACGTTCATGGGGTCGATAAGGGCCTGGTTGCCGTCGCGCAGATCCACCGAACACCAGACCGGGGCGCTTTTCAGCTCCCGATCCGGCCAGCTACGCCTTTCCCGTTTGAGGGGGACAAAGGGAATGTACTTTTCAAATCCTTGCTTCATTGTGTGCTTCCTCCTTTTGCCGGGGGGTGCAAAAACGCCCCCGACCATCTCTGGTCAGGGGCGTAAGTTACGCGGTACCACCCTGATTCAGCTGCCGGCTCTCCCGGACAGCCCTCATGACCTCCAACAAGGCCGCGGCCGGTAACGGGGCCAGACGTTCCGACCTACTTCCCGGATGGGTTTGGGCCGAACAGCTCGGGGATCAGTATACGCCAAAGAACTTACCCGCCGGCTCGCACCGACCGCCGGCTCTCTGAGGGGGCTCTGAGGCTTTCTTCCCGTCATCGCTTTTTTCTTATTTTAAGGCTCTTCTTACCGTTTGTCAAGAGCTTTTCTCAGGGGAGCAGAGACAGCTCCGAGGCCCGACCGGCGTGGATCAGGGTGGTGTCAAAGACAGGGAGAGAGGTGTCGGCCTGCCCGATGAGCAGACCGATCTCTGTACAGCCCAGGATGACGCCCTGGGCGCCCCGGGCGGTCAGATCTTCTATGATACGCAGAAACTCCGCCTTGGAGGCTGTGTTTTGTATCCCCAGGCACAGCTCGTCAAAGATGACACGGTTCACCAACTCCACATCGGCCTCGCCGGGAATAAGTACTTCAATTCCACGATCAATGAGCTTTTGCTTGTAAAAATCCTGGCACATCGTGTATTTGGTACCCAGGAGAGCTACGGTGGAGATGCCGGCGCCCTCCAGGGCGTCGGCAGTGGCGTCGGCAATATGCAAAAGAGGGACCTTCACCGCGGCCTGGATCTGAGGATAGACCTTGTGCATGGTGTTGGTGCAGATGAGGATGAGCTCCGCCCCCGCCCGCTCCAGGGCCCGAGCCGCATCGGAGAGGATGGCGGCGCTTCTGTCCCAGTCTCCGGCGGACTGGCAGGCCTCGATCTCCTCAAACTCCACACTGTAAAGGACGATTCTGGCTGAGTGGAGACCTCCCAGCTTTTCCTTTACCAGCCGATTGAGCTGCTGGTAGTAGGTGACGGTACTCTCCCAACTCATGCCGCCGATCAGACCGATGGTCTTCATAATACCACTCCTTTATTTTTTATCCTTTTCCTTAGTTTACGGCAAAACAGCTCCGCCGTCAACGGTGGGATAAACCCCAAAAGAGGCTTTTTTCATTTTGACGGTTGACAAATGGAGATAGGGTGCTATAATAGCACACATAGCAATTTAGCGCTTTTAACCGCTAAAGTAAACAGGGGAGAGATTGGAATGAAAAAGAATCAATTGTTGGCCCTCGGGCTGGCCGGCGCCCTTACTTTGAGCCTGTGCGCCTGCGGCGGCGGGAACTCACAGGCCGAGGATAAGTATGTGGTGGGGATCTGCCAGCTGGCGCCCCATCCCGCCCTGGACGCCGCCACCGACGGCTTTATCGACGCCCTTACCGAAGCATTTGGAGACAAGGTGGAGATCAAGGAGCAGAACGCCGGCGGGGAGGTGCCCAACTGCGCCACCATCATCGACGGATTTGTGGCGGAGAAGGTGGATCTGATCCTGGCCAACGCCACCCCCGCCCTTACCGCGGCGGCCTCCGCCACCTCGGAGATCCCCATTCTGGGCACCGCCGTCACCAACTACGGTGTGGCGCTGGATCTGGATACCACCGAGGACAAAGTCCTGGGGGGCAACATCTCCGGCACCTCTGATCTGGCCCCTCTGGATCAGCAGGCCCAGATGCTCCGGGAGCTGTTCCCTGACGCCGGGAAGGTGGGGTTGCTCTACTGTTCCGGAGAGGCCAACTCCCTGTTCCAGGTAGAGAGCGTTCAGGGCTATTTGGAGGATATGGGCTATGAATGCACCTCCTATGCCTTTACCGACGTGAACGACCTGTCCTCTGTGGCGCAGAATGCGGCAGACAACTCCGATGTGCTCTATATTCCCACCGACAACACCGCCGCCAACAATGCCGAGACCATCGCAAACATCGTGCTGCCTGCCAAGGTGCCGGTGGTGGCCGGTGAGGAGGGCATCTGCAAGGGCTGCGGCTGTGTGACACTGTCCATCAGCTACTACGAGTTGGGCCGGATCACCGGCCAGCAGGCGGTGGATATCCTCAAGGGGGAAAAGAAGGTATCTGAGCTTCCCATCGGTTTCGACACCACGCTGGACAAAAAGTATAACGCCGCCAACTGTGAGGCCCTGGGCATCACGGTTCCGGAGGGCTATGTGGCCATCGAGGACTGACATGCCTTTTGGCAAAAGGGCGGAAAAGGTGCTTCCTTTTCCGCTTCTTTTTGCTGTGTGGCCCGGCGTGGGTGGTTTATTTTTGGAGGGATAACATTGGATTTCTTCACGGCATTTTTAAATTCTCTGCCCGGTGCGGTGGGGCAGGGACTGATTTGGGGCATGATCGCCATGGGGGTGTTTATCACCTTCCGCATTCTGGACATCGCGGATCTGACGGTGGACGGTTCTCTGGTCACTGGCGGCGCGGTGGCGGCGCTGTGCATCACCATGGGATGGAATCCCTGGGCGGCGCTTCTGGCGGCGGTACTGGCGGGAATGCTGGCGGGTTTTGTCACCGGCTTTTTTCATACGGTGTGCGGCATACCGGCCATCCTGGCGGGCATTTTGACGCAGCTGGCTCTTTACTCGGTGAATTTGCGGATCATGGCCATCGGAGACAGCGCCAAGACCAAGGCCACGCTGGCGGTGAGCGTGGATAAATATGATCTTCTGGTGTCCGCCCGGTATATTCGGGATATGGCCCTCAACAATCCGTTGGTGCTGATGATCGTTTTTACCGTGGTGGTCATTGCCCTGCTCTATTGGTTTTTTGGCACTGAGATGGGCTCCTCGCTTCGGGCCACCGGCGCCAACCCCAATATGGCCCGGGCTCAGGGCATCAACACCGATTTCTGTAAGGTGCTGGGGTTGGTGGTGTCCAACGGTATGGTGGCCATGGGCGGCGGCCTGCTGGCCCAGTATCAGGGCAGTTCCACCATCGACATGGGCCGGGGGGCCATTGCCATCGCCCTGGCCGCCGTTATTATCGGAGAAGTGCTGCTGAGCAAGGTGTTCCGGAACTTCGCCCTGAAGCTGCTCTCCTCGGTGATCGGCGCCATCATCTATTATGTGGTCATCACCCTGGTGCTCCGGTTGGGACTGGAGTCCACCGACCTGAAGCTTCTCACCGCCCTGGTGGTGGCGATCTTCCTCACCATCCCCTATTGGAAGGGGAAGTACTTCAGTAAGAGCGTCCGGAAGGAGGTCTCCCAAAATGCTTGAGATCAGGAATATCCGGAAGACCTTCAACGCTGGTACCGTCAACGAGAAGGTTGCCCTCAGAGGGGTGGATCTGACTCTCAACGACGGAGATTTTGTCACGGTCATCGGCGGAAACGGGGCGGGTAAATCTACCCTGATGAACGCGGTTGCCGGGGTATATCCGGTGGATGAGGGCTCCATTACCATTGGCGGAGTAGATGTGACCGGTCTGCCGGAGCACAGGCGGGCCAAGTATGTGGGCCGGGTGTTTCAGGACCCCATGATGGGCACCGCCGCCACCATGCAGATCGAGGAGAACCTGGCTCTGGCCGCCCGCCGGGGTCAGGGAAGAGGGCTGCGGGTGGGCATCAACAAGGCGGAGCGGGAGGCCTACCGGACTCTGCTGGCCACCTTGGGCCTGGGCCTTGAGGATCGGATGACCTCCAAGGTCGGTCTTCTCTCCGGCGGCCAACGGCAGGCTCTGACCCTGCTGATGGCCACGTTGAAAAAACCCAAGCTCCTTCTTCTGGACGAGCACACCGCCGCCCTGGATCCCAAAACGGCGGCCAAGGTGCTGGAGACCACCGAGACCATCATCCAGCGGGATAAGCTCACCACCCTGATGATCACGCACAACATGCGTGACGCCATCGCCCACGGAAACCGCCTCATCATGATGTATGAGGGTCGTGTGGCCATCGACGTGTCCGGTGAGGAGAAGAAAAAGCTTACGGTAGAGCGGCTCCTGGCTATGTTCAGCGAGGTCTCCGGCTCAGATGAGGCGGATGATAAGCTGCTTTTGTCCTGACCTTTTGGAGGCGGCCCGAAGGGCCGCCTCTTGTTTTTTGCCGAAGAGAAAAAACATCGTGGGGCAATTCATAAAATGGAAACATTTCTGTGGTATGCTAAATAATAAGCTTCGATTAACAAGGGCAAACACGCCCAAGAGGGCCCCAAAGGGCGTGCTGGCTTCGTTTTCGTCCTTGCCGGGCGACACTATGGATCGGACATACGGAGAAGGAGGTAGAAATGGCAACCAATCCCAATTACAGCGACATGCTTCCCGAGGTGCGCACAATGGCTTCGGACGCCAAAAAGCACAGCCGGATCAACGTGGGGGACTACACCAAATACGATGTAAAACGGGGCCTGCGGGATCTCAACGGCAAGGGGGTCCTGGCGGGACTCACCGAGATATCCGATATCCACGCCAAGGATAAGTTCCCTGACGGCACCGAGCTCCCCTGTGAGGGCAGGCTCTATTTCCGGGGCATCAATGTGGAGGAGCTGGTAAAGGGGGCACTGGAGGAAAAGCGCTTCGGCTTTGAAGAGACCGCCTATCTGCTGCTATTGGGGCACCTGCCCACAGCGGGAGAGCTGGAGGAGTTCCGCCGGCTGTTGGGCTATTACCGGACTCTGCCCAACAACTTTGTCCGGGACGTGATATTAAAAGCCCCCGGCGCCGATGTGATGAATTCCCTGGCCCGCAGCGTTCTGAACCTAGCCTCTTACGATCCCAAGGCGGACGACATCTCCCTGCCCAATGTGATGCGCCAGTGCCTGCAGCTCATTGCCGTATTCCCGCTGCTGAGCGTCTACGGCTATCAGGCCTATCAATACAGAGAGGGCAGCAGTCTTTACATCCACGCCCCCCGTCCCGAACTGTCGGCGGCGGAGAATATTTTGCATCTGCTCCGGCCAAACTCGGAATACAGCTATTGGGAGGCCCATGTGCTGGATGTCTGCCTGACCCTTCACGCCGAGCATGGCGGCGGAAATAACTCTACCTTTACCACCCATGTGGTCACCTCTTCGGGTACCGACACCTACTCCTGTATGGCGGCGGCTCTGGCCTCGCTGAAGGGCCCCCGCCACGGCGGCGCCAACATCAAGGTGGTGGAGATGTTTGAGGATCTGAAGACACAGGTGAAGGACTGGGCGGACGAGGACGAGGTGCGCGCCTATCTCCGGGCCCTTTTGGACAAGAAGAGCTTTGACCGCTCGGGGCTTATCTACGGTATGGGGCACGCAGTCTATTCGCTCTCCGATCCAAGGGCCAACCTGCTGCGCTCCTTTGTGGAGACGCTCTCCAGGGAAAAGGGCAGGGAGGAGGAGTACAGACTCTACTCCCTGGTGGAGCGGCTGGGGCCTGAGGTCATCTCCGGGGAACGTAAGATGTACAAGGGTGTTTCCGCCAATGTGGATTTCTACTCCGGTTTTGTTTACCACATGCTGGATCTGCCCCTGCAGCTCTATACCCCCATCTTCGCCATTGCCCGGGTGGCGGGCTGGAGCGCCCACCGCATTGAGGAGCTGATCAATATGGGCAAGATTATTCGACCCGCCTATCAGTATGTGGGCAAGCACAAGGACTATCTGCCGCTGACACAGCGGTAATATGGAGAGGAGACTGCTGTCATGAAATTTTATATCTGTGAACACTGCGGAAACATCATCGCCATCCTGGGTGGAAACAAGGGCCCGGCCGACAGCGAGGGTCTGAAGGAGCTCAGGGCCGGCGTCACTGACGGGGCTCAGGAAAAGCATGTGCCGCAGGTAATGGTGACAGGGGAGACAGTTAAGGTCAATGTGGGGGAGGCGGCCCATCCCATGGGTGCCGAGCATCTTATTGAGTGGGTGGTGCTGGAGACCGATCAGGGTTTTCAGAAAAAGGATCTGAAAGTCGACGGAGCGCCCGCGGCGGCCTTTGCCCTGGCCTCCGGGGAGAAGCCGCTGACGGTCTATGCCTATTGCAACCTCCACGGCCTTTGGAAACAGGATATCTGAATGTGTTGAAAATCGCCCCTGAAGCCATGACTTCAGGGGCGATTTTCATGTCAGCGCAGAGCCTGCGCCACTCGCTCCAGGGTGTCGGCATGGAGCTGATCCACCAGGTGGGTGTAGATCCTGCCCGTGGTGGCCGGGGTGGAGTGTCCCAGGGCCTTTCCAATATCAAAAAGGGGGGCTCCCTGGGCGGAGGCCACGGTGGCGAAGGTGTGGCGCAGTCCGTGAAGGGTCAGAGGAGGCAGCTCCGGATGGGTGCGGATAAACCGGGTAAAGTTCATGGACAGGCAGTTGGGGGAAAAGGGCTTGCCCATACCGTCCACAGCCACCAGTCCACTGTCGGGCCAGTCACCGCCCAGAACTAACTTGGTCTCGTTTTGGCGCAGCCGCTCCCGTTTCAGTAAAGTGAAAATGTCGTCCCCCATGTGGAGGACCCGGGCAGAGGAACGGTTTTTGGTCTCCTTGTCAATAATCTTGGCCCCCGCCGCTGTCCGCGCGGCCCGAATATGGATCTTCCGGAGCTGGAAATCCACGCTGTCCCACCGCAGACCGCAGATCTCCTCCCGTCGCAGTCCCAGGCTCCCCGCCAGATGGACCGCCGTCTCCAGCCAGTGTCCCTCCAGAAGCCGGTAAAGCTTCTTCAGATTTTCCGAGGTATAGAACCGGGTCTCCTTTTGAACGACCCTGGGAGGTTCCACACGGTCGGTGGGGCTGCGCAGGATCATGTCCTGGCGCAGGGCGGCGTGAAAGGCGGCGGCCAGAAGGTCATGGTGACGCCGCACCGAGTTGGCCCCCAGTCCCTTTTCCCGCATCATCCGGGCGTAATAGTGCTGGAGATCCTTGGGGGATACGGCCTGGAGCGGCAGATCTCCCAAGGCGGGTGAAACATGGTTCTCAATGATCTTTTGATAACCGTAGATGGTGGTTTCCGCACGATTTGGCAAAATGATATCCCGCATCCACTCCTCCAGCCAGTCGTCCAGAGTCATGGAGAGGGTGGGAATGTGGCTGGAGCGGGCCCGCTCCGCCAGATGGGCGTCCCTCGCTCTTCTGGCCCCCGCCAGGGAGGAGAAGGTACGATACTGCCGCTGTCGGCGGCCCGTCTCGTCCCTGCCCATATCCATGTAAAGATAATAGGTGTGCCGGACGCTGTCGTAGGATATACCTCGTTCGTAGACCCGTCTGCTCATGCTGTTCTTTCTCCTTTCTTCCGCATGGGATCTCAAAATTTTATCCTCTCATAGCAGGAAAAAGAAAGAGTGGAACAGAAAAAATCTCCTCTCCGCCTTGAGGTACAAGGGGAGAGGAGAAAAAATAAATATTCAGACGGCCCCTGCCACAGCCTCTGCGGAGCGCAGGCCGTCCACGGCGGCGGAGGTGATCCCTCCGGCGTAGCCCGCGCCCTCGCCGCAGGGATAGAGACCCCGAACGGCGGATTGAAGGGTCTCATCCCGAAGTATGCGTACCGGAGAGGAGGAGCGGGTCTCCACCCCGGTGAGTACCGCATTGTCTTCGGCAAAGCCGTGGATCTTCCGGTCAAACACAGGCAGAGCGGCGCGGAGGGATTCGGTGACAAAGGCGGGAAGGCATCTCTCCAGATCGGCGGGAGTGACGCCGGGGCGGTAGGTGGGGGAGAGGGCTCCCGGCCCGGCAGAGGGACGTCCGGCCAGGAAATCCCCCACCTGTTGGGCAGGGGCCCGGAACACGGGCTTCCCGGGTGCGTAGATGGGGGGGAGGCCTCCTGTTCCCAGATCCCATGCGGCCCGTTCCCAGCGCTCCTGAAAGGCCACGCCGGCCAGAGGGCCGTCGCCTCCAAAGTCAGCGGGAGTCACACCCACCAGAAAACCTCCGTTGATATTGCTGCCGTCCCGGGCCCGGAGGCTCATGCCGTTGGTTACCACCTGGCCAAAGTCACTTGCGGCGGCCACCACCTGACCGCCGGGACAGACACAGAAGGTAAACACGCCCCGCCCATTGGGCAGATGGCAGGAGAGCTTGTAATCCGCCGGCGGCAGCTTTTCCCATGCCGAGCCGTACTGCCGAAAGGAGATCAGCTCCTGACGGTGCTCAATGCGGCAGCCGATGGCAAAGGATTTGGCCTCCATGGGGACTCCGACGTCAAGGAGCATGCGGAAGGTATCCCGGGCGGAGTGGCCGGGGGCCAGCACCAGGGCGTCGCAGTCCAGGGCCTCATTTGCCGGGCCCTGCTCGGTATCATAGTAGATCCCCGTCAACTGTCCGCCCTCCACGCGCAGGCCGGTGAGGCGGTGCTCAAAGCGGATATCCGCCCCCAGGCAGAGGAGCTCCTGGCGGATGGACTTTACCACCCCACGGAGCACATCGGTGCCCACATGGGGCTTCTGCTGCCACAGGATGTCCTCCGGGGCCCCGTGACGGACAAATTCCTCCAGTACGGCGGAGATCCGGCTGTCGTGGGTGCCGGTATTCAGCTTGCCGTCGGAGAAGGTGCCCGCGCCCCCCTCGCCAAACTGGACGTTGGAGGTTCGGGACAGGGAGCCGGTGCGCCAAAAGTATTCCACATCCTCTGTCCGTTCGTCCACGTTCCGGCCCCGCTCCAAAACGATGGGAGGCAGACCGTTCCGGGCCAGGAAGAGGGCGGCGAAGAGCCCCGCGGGGCCCATACCCACCACCACGGGAGGCAGGGGGGAGGTGCGCTTTACGCCGGGAAACACATAGGGCACAGGCGTCCATGCGCTGAGGTTGGGGTCATGGCCGCGTTGGAGCAGCGCGGTCTCATTCTCCACCTCCACGCCCAGGGTGCAGATATAGCGCACCTGGCCCTTCTTCCTCGCGTCCACCGACTGGCGCAGCAGACGGACCTGGCCCAGGGCGGCGGAAGAGACGCCCAGGATTTTGGCGGCCTTGTGTTTGAGCTCCTCCGGGGCATAGTCCAGGGGGAGAGATAGATTTTGGATCCGTATCATAAGCTTCACCTGTGGCTAAGTCTACCACAGTTCCACTCCATAGGCAACAAGGGGATGAAAAAGGAGAAAATAAAAATGAAATTTCCAAAAGTTTTTCTTGCACTTTAAAGTGGCAGAGCGTATAATGACCGCAGTAAGCCGCCGGGCGGGGGAGCGCTTTACCCATCATCTTCAAAGGCGACTGCGCTCTTGTAAAAGCGGGCGAGAGCATATTCGGACGGGTGGGCCCGTCACAGCAAAGGAGTTTGATGGAGCATGGCTTTAAACAACGCGTACCTGAGGGATGTCTATGACGGTTTGGCCGCCAAGAGTGCTCACGAACCGGAGTTTCTCCAGGCGGTGCTGGAGGTTCTGGAGTCTCTGGAGCCGGTGGTGGAGCGCAGACCTGAGCTGGAGAAAAACGGCGTCATTGAGCGGTTGGTGGAGCCCGAGCGCGTGATCCAGTTCCGGGTGCCCTGGGTGGATGACAGCGGCAAGGTGCGGGTCAACCGCGGCTTCCGGATCGAGTTCAACTCCGCCATCGGCCCCTATAAGGGCGGTCTGCGGCTCCATCCCAGCGTGAATCTGTCCATTCTTAAGTTCCTGGGCTTTGAACAGGTGCTGAAAAACTCCCTGACCACCCTGCCCATGGGGGGTGGCAAGGGCGGCAGCGACTTTGACCCCAAGGGCAAGTCCGACGCCGAGGTCATGCGCTTCTGCCAGTCCTTTATGACCGAGCTCTACCGCCATATCGGCCCCAATACCGACGTGCCTGCCGGCGACATCGGCGTGGGTGGCCGGGAGATCGGCTTCCTCTTCGGACAGTACAAGCGCCTGCGCAATGAGTTTACCGGCGTGCTCACCGGCAAGGGCCTGACCTACGGCGGCTCCCTGGCCCGTACCGAGGCCACGGGCTATGGCGTTTGTTATTTCACCAAGGAGATGCTTGGCGCCAAGGGTGAGTCCTTCCAGGGCAAGCGGGTGGTCATCTCCGGCTCCGGCAATGTTGCCATCTACGCCAATCAGAAGGCCACGGCCCTGGGCGGCAAGGTGGTGGCCATGTCCGATTCCAACGGTTACATCGTGGATGAGGCGGGCATCGACTTCAAGATCATCAAGGAGATTAAGGAGGTCAAGCGGGCCCGGATCAAGACCTATCTGGACTATGTCCCCTCCGCTCAATATGTGGAGGGCTGTAAGGGGATCTGGAACATAGCATGTGACGTGGCGCTGCCCTGTGCCACCCAGAACGAGCTGGATGGGGAGAGTGCTGAGACCCTGGTGGGGAACGGCTGCATCGCCGTGGCTGAGGGGGCCAACATGCCCTGTACGCCCGAGGCGGTGGCACTGTTCCAGTCCAAAGGCGTCCTCTTTGCCCCCGCCAAGGCGGCCAACGCCGGCGGCGTGGCAGTCTCCGGCCTGGAAATGAGCCAGAACTCCCTGCGGCTGAACTGGAGCTTTGAGGAAGTGGATGAGCGGCTCCATGACATCATGGTGAACATTTACAATGCCGCCGCCGACGCCGCCAAAGCGTACGGTATGGAGGGCAATCTGGTGGCCGGCGCCAACATCGCCGGCTTCCTGAAGGTGGCCGAGGCCATGATGGCCCAAGGGATCGTATAAAACGGACGCCGCACCAGGCTTGTCGAAGATAAGCGGGGAGGGGGGGGGGGCGGCCGCCGGGGCCGCCCCCGGCGGGAATAAAAAAAAAAAAAAAAGATGTGGGGTAGGGTTTTTTTTTTTTTTTTTTTGAGAAAGGTGGGGGGG